>NZ_JBBPXM010000015.1:0-81876 GCF_050446505.1 Providencia sp. SP181 | reverse complement strand
AAACAAGCAACAATTGATGAGTTATCGCCTGCGGCTGAGCACCCTATAGATGAAGAGACCGACCCTAGGAAAATTGCGGTTGCTGCTGCGATTGCCCGCGTTAAAGCAAAACAAGCTGAAAAGCACAATGAACAAACGATAACAGAGTAAGTGATAACGAAATGAAATTTAGGCCAATTGATGCGAAAAATCGCCGACTAAAAATTGCAAGCGCACCATTTACTCATAATAACCAAAGCACCAGCTTAGTGATGTTTTGGGTGCTTCTCGCTGCCATTCCAGGAATAGCAGCACAAATTTACTTTTTTGGTATAGGTACGCTCTATCAAATTGTTTTAGCGATACTCACAGCGGTTGTAACTGAAGCTGTTTCCATACGCTTACGCAAGCAGCCTGTTGTTCCTGTGCTTAAAGATAATTCTGCCATTGTCACTGCCCTATTACTCGGGATCAGCTTACCCCCGTTATCACCTTGGTGGTTGATTGTATTAGGGACTTTCTTTGCCATTACCATCGCCAAACAATGTTATGGTGGATTAGGGCAAAACCCATTCAACCCAGCAATGGTTGGTTATGTTGTATTATTAATATCCTTCCCTGTACATATGACCAACTGGCTGCCACCACAAGAATTGCAAAACATGCATATCTCTGCCATTGATAGCTTGTCAGTGATCTTCAGTGGGCAGACTTCTTCGGGAGTGACGCTTGATCAGTTACGAACGGGCATAGATGGTATGAGCCAAGCGACACCGCTGGATAGCTTTAAAACAGGCTTACTAACACACTCTATTTCTGACGTATTACAACAACCTATTTTACAAGGCTCATTAGCTGGGATTGGCTGGCAGTGGGTAAATATTGCTTATCTTATTGGTGGTTTAATTATGATTAACCGCCGTATTATTAGCTGGCATATTCCGTTGTCATTCTTAGGAACCTTAGCTGTTTTCTCCATAATCAGCTACCTGATTGATGATAGCCGTTATGCGCCGCCATTGGTTCATTTACTGTCAGGTGCCACCATGTTGGGTGCGTTTTTTATCGCAACCGACCCTGTTACCGCTTCAACAACACCAAAAGGGCGAATTATTTTTGGAATGATTATTGGTTTCTTAGTGTGGGTGATCCGTGTTTATGGCGGATACCCTGATGCCGTTGCCTTCGCTGTATTATTGGCAAACATCACCGTGCCGTTAATTGATTATTACACTCAACCGCGTGCATATGGACATAAATAAGGAGCCAACATGTTAAATACAATGCGACGTCACGGAACTATCCTTGCCATATTTGCCGCAGGAACCACGGCATTGAGTGCAGCGGTCTATACTTTGACGAAAGACATTATTGCAGAGCAAGCCGCCATTGTGCAGAAAAAATTGCTCGACCAAGTCATCCCCAGTGACCTCTATAATAATGATTTAACTAAAGAATGTTATCTAGTCACCAATGAGGCTATATTAGGTAATAAACAGCCACGGCGTTTATATATAGCCCGTAAAAATGGTGAACCCGTTGCTGCGGCGTTAGAAACCACGGCATTAGATGGTTACTCAGGGGCTATCCACTTGTTGGTAGGCGCTGATTTTAACGGCACTGTTTTAGGTGTCCGTGTGACCGAACACCATGAAACACCTGGGCTTGGTGATAAAATTGAAACGCGTATTTCAGATTGGATCACCCATTTAAGCGGGAAGAAAATCGAATCGCCAAATGACCCCAAATGGGCTGTAAAAAAAGATGGTGGCGAGTTTGACCAATTCACTGGCGCCACCATCACACCAAGAGCGGTGGTCAATGCCACCAAACGAACTGCGGTCTTTATGCAAACTATTCCGCAAGAATTAGCAACTTACCCAAATTGTGGGGAAGAATAATGAGTGAATCTAAAGATTTATTAGTCCAAGGGTTATGGAAAAATAACTCTGCATTAGTCCAGCTTTTAGGGCTTTGCCCGCTATTGGCTGTTTCTTCTACAGCAACGAATGCTCTCGGGCTTGGCCTTGCAACAACACTTGTGCTGATATGCACTAACGTAGCTGTTTCTGCCCTGCGCCGTTGGGTGCCATCTGAAATTCGTATCCCAATTTATGTGATGATCATTGCATCGGTTGTGAGTGCGGTACAAATGCTAATCAACGCCTATGCTTTTGGTTTATATGAATCGCTCGGGATTTTTATTCCGTTGATTGTGACGAACTGTATCGTCATTGGCCGTGCAGAAGCCTACGCATCTCGCAACCCCGTTTCGTTATCAGCATTAGATGGCTTAGCGATGGGCTTAGGGGCAACGGCGACATTGTTTGTTTTGGGGTCAATTCGTGAAATTTTAGGTAACGGTACCTTATTTGATGGCGCTGATTTACTGTTAGGCTCATGGGCTACTTCATTACGCATTGAAGTTATTCACCTTGATTCTCCATTTTTACTCGCTATGCTACCACCAGGTGCCTTTATTGGCCTTGCCCTATTGTTAGCTGCAAAATATTTAATTGATGAAAAAATGAAAAAAAGAGCGGCTTTGCAAGCTGATCATCAGTCAGTACGCGAATATGAAAAACAACAAGGTTGCGGCGGTCATCTTTCTTAATAAACAAATTAATGTGAGCAATGAATAAATCAAAACGTATTGAAATTTTAACTCGCTTACGGGACAACAATCCCCACCCAACGACGGAGCTAGAGTTTAGCTCCCCGTTTGAGCTATTAATCTCTGTGTTACTCTCCGCTCAAGCGACTGATGTCAGCGTTAATAAAGCCACGGCAAAGCTTTATCCCGTAGCAAACACACCTGAAACAATTATGGCGCTGGGTGTTGATGGTATTAAAGAATATATCAAAACTATTGGCTTATTTAATACTAAAGCAGAAAGTGTTTATAAAACCTGCAAAATACTGATTGAAAAGCACAATAGCCAAGTTCCCGAAAACCGTGAGGCCCTTGAAGCGCTTCCAGGCGTTGGCCGTAAAACAGCCAATGTCGTTCTTAATACAGCCTTCGGTTGGCCAACCATTGCCGTCGATACTCATATATTTCGCGTATGTAATCGTACCAACTTTGCCCCAGGTAAAGACGTTGTCGCTGTTGAAGAAAAGTTACTGAAAGTCGTCCCTGCTGAATTTAAGGTCGATTGCCATCACTGGTTTATTCTACATGGGCGTTATACTTGTATTGCGCGCAAACCCCGCTGTGGTTCGTGCATCATCGAAGACCTCTGTGAATTTAAAGACAAAGTCTACCCAGAGGATTAACTATATATCGTGCTTTTGATGACGAAAAAGATAGGTCATCGTGCTAATCATAAGCACAACGCATTTTTTCCTTGCTCTAGGACTTTGTCTTACGTAACAATAGAGCCAAATTCAAACTTAATAAAACGGTAAGTATGTTTCAAGACAACCCACTGCTCGCACAACTTAAACAGACATTACATGCCCAAACACCTCGTGTTGAAGGGTTGGTAAAAAGCACTGAAAAAGGTTTTGGCTTTTTAGAAGTTGATGGCCAAAAAAGCTATTTCATTCCGCCTCCTCAGATGAAAAAAGTGATGCACGGTGACCGTGTCATCGCCGCAGTACATACGGATAAAGACCGTGAGTTTGCTGAGCCAGAAGAACTTGTCGAGCCTTTTTTAGAGAGATTTGTCGGTAAAATTCAGAAAAAAGAAAACGACAATCGCTTATTTGTTATCCCCGATCACCCGTTACTCAAAGACATGATTTTATGTCGTCCTGTGAATGGTATTACCCATGAATTTAAGCAAGATGATTGGGTCGTCGCTCAAATGCGCCGTCATCCCTTAAAAGGCGATAAAAACTTTTACGCAGATATTACAGAATACATCACTGAAGGCGATGACCACTTTGCACCATGGTGGGTAACGTTACGCCGTCACCAATTAGACCGTGATGAACCTCAAATGGTGGAAAGCGAGCGTGATGATCAAGGCATTGAACGCGTTGATTTAACTGACTTACATTTTGTGACCATCGATAGCGCTAGTACTGAAGATATGGATGATGCGCTGTATGTTGAGAAAACCGCTGAAGGCAATCTCAAATTATTCATCGCTATCGCTGACCCAACCAGCTATATCCGCGAAGGCAGTGAATTAGATAAACTGGCCTTTGCACGTTCTTATACTAACTATTTACCTGGTTTCAATATCCCAATGTTACCGCGTCAATTGTCAGATGATTTATGCTCCTTGCGCCCAAATGAACGTCGCCCTGCTTTAGTATGTGTGGCGCAAATTCTTGCAGATGGCAGCCTTGATAGTCACATTGAGTTTTTCAGTGCTTGGGTCGAATCAAAAACCAAATTAGTATATGACGAAGTTTCTGATTGGCTTGAAGAAACTGGAAATTGGCAACCCGCCAATGACACAGACAAACAACAAATATTGCTGTTAAAAGAAATGGCTGATAAACGCTTACATTGGCGTGAAACTCATGCATTAGTCTTTAAAGACCGCCCTGATTACCGCTTTGTGCTTGATGATAAAGGCAATGTCGTTGATATTGTATCAGAAAGCCGCCGCAGTTCTAACCGCATTGTTGAAGAGGCGATGATCACCTCTAACCTTTGTGCAGCCAGCGTGTTAAAAGAAAAACTCGGCTTCGGCGTTTTCAATGTGCATATGGGCTTTGAGCCATTGCAAATTGACCAGGTTGTTCAAACCTTAAAAGACAATGGTATTGAAACCACCGCAGAATCATTATTGTCTCTGGAAGGTTTCCGTCAATTACGTCGTAAGCTTGATGCCGAACCTACCCAGTTCTTAGATAGCCGAATTCGTCGCTACCAAACTTTTGCCGAAGTTAAAGCTGATCCCGGCCCTCACTTCGGCCTTGGTTTTGACGCTTACGCAACATGGACATCCCCCATTCGTAAATACACCGATATCGTTAACCATCGGTTATTAAAATCCATTATTGCGGGCAAGCCTTCAACGGATAAACCCACTGAAGAGCTTTCCATTAAATTGGCAGAACGTCGCCGTGCAAACCGTATGGCGGAACGCGATGTGGGTGATTGGCTCTATTCACGTTACTTAAAACCGTTTGAAGGCACCGACACTAAATTCCCCGCAGAAATTATTGATATTACCCGTGGCGGTGTACGTGTACGTCTCGTGGATAATGGCGCGGTGGCATTTGTTCCTGCACCATTTATTCACAGTGTTCGTGATGAAATTCAGTGTAGCCAAGAAACTGGCAGCGTTCTGGTTAAAGGCGAAAAAGCATATCAACTCAATGATATTATTAATGTCACCATTGCGGAAGTTCGTATGGAAACACGTAATATCGTTGCTCGCCCTGCAGAATAATACTTTCTGTGCTATCTTTAAAAGACCATAAGTTAATGCTTATGGTCTTTTCTTCGTTCGCAACCTAATCAGTAGTGATTAATTCGCATTTTACGTTAAAATTTATATGCTATTCGCTATTTTTTCCTGATTATTCTTATTCGTAAATTTACCTATCATGCTAATTTATGATTTGTTTAATACGTGTTAAGGATTAAAAAATGAATACTGTCAGCAAACGCATTTTATCATTTATGGTTATCGCAGCCGTCGCTATTAGCGTGAGTGCCTGTTCCAACATGTCTAAGCGCGATAAAAATACTGCCATTGGTGCTGGCGTCGGTGCCGTCGGTGGTGCAGTGCTTACTGGGGGTAGTTCACTTGGTACGGTAGGCGGTGCTGCTATTGGTGGGATCATTGGTCACCAAGTTGGCAAATAACTCACAATAAACTCTCCCCACATTCTCTAAATAGCGCCATTCTTTTGGCGCTATTTTATTTTAAGTTACCTAAAACTAGTCTTATCAGAGATAATACTTGACCGATAAAAGTGTACAATGTACGCTGATTAAATCTATTTTAGGGAGGGAGCCCGATGAGCCATGCTATTGAATTTATTGAAACCACTTTTTTCACCAAACAAATACAAACCATTGCCACAGCGGAAGAACTTAGAGCACTACAAAATCAACTCATTGCATGGCCAGACAAAGGCGACCTCATCCAAGGAACGGGTGGGCTACGCAAAATTAGAATGGCGGTGGGTAATCAAGGAAAAAGTGGCAGTGCAAGGGTCATTTATTTTTTAGCTACTAAAGAAATTATATATTTTATAATGGCTTATCCTAAAAGTGAAAAAGACACACTCACTGACAAAGAAAAAGCAGAATTAAAAAAAATCACAACAATACTTAAAGGAGAGGTATAACATGGGTATTTTCAATGAGTTAAAAGCCTCTTTAGAAGAAGCGGTTGAAATCAAAAATGGTACGAAAAAAGCCGCTAAGGTCACCCGTTATGAAGTGGCTGATGTCAAAGCGATTAGAGAACAACTCAATGTTTCACAAAGCGAATTGGCTCACGCATTAGGAACTAGCGTCGATACCATTAAAAGCTGGGAATTAAAGCGACGTAACCCAACAGGGCTAGCGGCAAAAGTGTTAGTCGCGATAAAAAGAAACCCTGAATTATTCAAAGAACTTGCTGCAATTTAAACCATAAAAAAACGGTGATTACATCTGCAATCACCGTTTTTTCTTTAATTATTTTAATCAGCCACCAGCTAATTTGACTTGCATACCTTTTGCTTCAAGAAGTTGCTTAATGACATCTCGCTTATCCCCTTGAATTTCAATATTTCCATCTTTTACTGCGCCACCACAACCACATTTTTTTTTCAATTCAGCCGCAAGTTTTGTGAGCTCTGCATCATCAAGGTCAAGCCCCGTTACCACACAAACCCCCTTGCCTTTACGACCTGATGTTTCACGGCGAATTCTAACGATGCCATCACCTTTTGGCCTTTCTACCTTCGGTTTTTCTTCATCAATACGCCCAACGTCTGTGCTATATACTAGACGGCTGTTTGAATCACTCATGAGAGACCTTTAATAGATTGGTTAATTTGCTGTAATGTTAACGTTGGGTTTTCACTACGCGTGATCGGGCGTCCAATCACCATATAGTCAACCCCTGCTTTGACAGCATCTTGTGGTGTCATGATACGGCGTTGATCGCCAACATCACTACCTTCTGGGCGAATACCTGGTGTGACTAATTTAAAATCTTTGCCACATAAACTTTTTAAGCGTTTTGCTTCATGGGCAGAACAGACAACGCCATCAAGACCACACTGTTTGGTCAGCAATGCAAGACGTTCTGCATGAACCGCAGGAGAGTCTTGGATCCCCACGCCCACTAGATCTGTCTCATCCATACTGGTCAAAACAGTTACTGCCGTTAATAAAGGCGCATCTTTACGATAAACTTCGAGTGATTGACGAGCCGCTTCCATCATTCGAACCCCACCGCCCGCATGCACATTGACCATCCAGACGCCCATTTCAGCAGAAGCGGCGACGGCACGAGCAACCGTATTTGGAATATCGTGAAATTTTAAATCAAGGAAAACATCAAAGCCGCGATCATGGAGTGATTTGACAAATTGAGGACCATTGAACGTGAACATTTCTTTGCCTACTTTAAGACGGCAATCACGCGGGTCAATGCGGTCAACAAACGCCAGTGCAGCATTAGCATCTTCATAGTCAAGTGCCACAATGATTGGCGAGTGTGTCTGGTTCTCAGTTGAGGAAATCATTTCATAGCCTTTAATGAGTTGTTATGAGGTTAAAAAGTGACGTTGTCACTGGCCATCTAACCCACGAATGGGTTTAATCGTATCCCAAGAACGACAAGATGGGCAGTGCCAATATAATGAACGAGAAGTAAAGCCACATTTATGGCAACGGTAATCAGGCTTTGTTCGGATTTGTTCGCCCACCATTTTTCTTAGCAAAATCAAACTTTCTTTTGCACGGCCTTCTTCGGCTTCTTCAAGGTGGTAATCCATTAAACGATAAAACAGTCGCATGGTTGGGTGACGTTGAATTTGGTCATTAATATAATTTGCAGCAGCTTCATGATTTTGCTTTTCAACAATAATATCGGCGAGATACAGCTCTGCAATTGCACCTGAATTACCCGCTACACATTGACGCAAGTAATCTTCCCATTCATCCAATTGACCGGTGCGTTGATAGCAATCATGGAGCAGTGGCAGCGTTTCAGTAACCAACTCTCTATCTTGATCATATACTTGCTTTAAAACATGAATGGCCTTTTCATAAACGCCTTGCTCAATAAAAATACGCCCTTTCATAATCGAAACGCGCGCGCAGTTTTTATCGGCTTGTTCTGCTTTATTTAATAAGGCTTGTGCATCATCAAGATCATCACTCGCCAATTGTTGTACCGCAAGCTCACAGTAAAAATGTGCAATTTGCTCGCGTAATTCGTTATGGCCTAATTTAACCAGTTTACCTGCAACATCGATAGCTTTCGACCATTCACTGGTTAACTGGTAAATATTTAATAAAGATTGTAAAGCACTTTGCTTGAAATCCACTTCATCAGTGAGTTGCTGGAACATATTTTCGGCGCGATCATACACCCCAGCGGTCATGTAATCACGGCCAAGTTGTTGGGTTGCAAGGAGGCGTTGTTCGAAGGATAACGAAGCACTTTCCACCAGCGATTGGTGAATGCGGATAGCACGTTCAACTTCACCTCGAGAACGAAATAAATTCCCTAAGGTTAAATGTGCTTCAAATGCAGAGCTATCATAATTCTTAAGCATATCTAGAAACAAATCAACCGCTTTATCTTGCTGATTTGACAAAAGAAAATTCACGCCTGTCACATAATCACGGGACAAGCGGTTAGCATGTAGTTGTTTATCTTGTTGAGCACTTCTGCGCCCCATATACCAACCATAAGCGGCAGCCACAGGAAGCAACAGAAACAGCAACTCGAACATACAGGATTATTCCTTGTTCTGAGTCGTCACTAATGAGGTTGAGTCAGAAATATTACTTTCTCCAGCACCTAATTGTGATTCTAAACGTCTAATTTTACGACGTGCGTTTTTCAGGCTAACGATTGTACGTAAATAAAATGCCGCACACACCAGCCATCCCAGCACAAAACCGACACCAAAAAGTGATGCAAGAAGGGTTGATAAAGAAAAATCCCCTTTTGCAATCAGGTAGTTAAATGTAATAACCTGATCATTGCTTGAACCTAGCGTAATCGAGATAATAAAAAATGCGACCGCCAGTAATAAAATCAGAAAGTATTTCACATTTGTTCCCGTTATCAGTTCTTATCCATTCAATAATATCTACCTGATAAGGTAGCATTTCCCGCGCATCCAGACAAAGCAATTTATTTTATACAAATTCGAAAATTCACAGAGTTTGTCGCAACAATCACTCCCTTGATGAAAGATTAACCGACTTTTTTTTCCGCTTAAGAAACAGAAATACACCGTAAGCCAAAATGGCAAAAATGGCACTGATAAATACTGACGTAATAACATCAATTGGCCAATGCATACCTAATAACATGCGGCTAAATGCGATCCCCTCAGCCCAGAGTGCTAGGCCAATCGAAAAGCCATAGTAGCCCCTTTGCCAAAAAAAGGCGATAAACAAGAGTGCCCAGCCAGCAGCAAATAACATATGTCCTGATGGAAATGAGTACCCTGTTTCTGCTTGCCAATGCTTTCTTTGCCACTTAGCAATATCATCATGTTGTTTAACGACCGTTTTAATCAACTTGGCTCGAGCGGCTCGTGTTAATTCATAAAAATCCGAATGAGTCACATCATATTGCTCTTCGAGCCAAACCACATAAGGTCGAGGCTCTTGAAAATGGTTTTTAAGTAATGTTTTGGTACCTTGTTGCAGTAACAAAGCGCTAGCAACAATAATCACAATCTTCAAGACCATACTTTTTTCTGCACGTAGTCTGAATATGATTATCCCCATAAGTGCTAATGACGTAATAATACTGTATGGTACACCTGCTGTATCGGTCAGCCATAATAGCCATTTCATTGATTTAAATTGATTTTCTGGCGTCCATTGCCACCCCGAAATTAGCATTATCATGGGTGGTAATGCTAATAAAATAGCAAACAGGCTAACGACGAAAATAGTTTTTCTCATTTAATGCATTCCATAAATATTAATCCACCTTATGAAGAAATATTCCATTCACTCTCGATTAACTCTGTTATAGTAATACAGTGTTGGTTGTGTGCAAAGATTACCAGCCTCTATATGCAAAACGTCATATAGCTTCGATATATTATACTCATGTACCTTATATCGATTTACGTTATTACATTAAGCAAGAGTTACTTTAACTAATGAATGAAAATATGCAGCTAAAACGTGTTGCTCAAGCAAAACTCCCAACACCGTTCGGTGAATTTCTGATGGTAGGTTTTGAAGAAATTGCAACGGGTCATGACCATGTCGCGTTAATCTTTGGCGACATCTCTGGGGATACCCCCGTTCTTAGCCGTATTCACTCTGAATGTTTAACGGGTGATGCGCTATTTAGCTTACGTTGCGATTGTGGTTTCCAATTAGAAGCCGCGCTTTCTCAGATTAGTAAAGAAGGCCGCGGGGTGTTACTTTACCATCGCCAAGAAGGCCGTAATATTGGCTTGCTCAATAAAATCCGTGCATATGCGCTACAAGACCAAGGTTTAGACACTGTCGAGGCAAATTTAAAACTGGGTTTTAAAGCCGATGAACGTGATTTTACCCTCTGCTCAGATATGTACAAATTACTGGGGATCAACGAAGTTCGTTTGCTAACGAATAACCCGAAAAAAATCGATATCATGCGTGAAGCGGGTATAAATGTGGTTGAACGTGTGCCTTTGATCGTTGGGCGTAATCCAAGTAATGAACATTATTTGGATGTTAAAGCACAAAAGATGGGTCATATGCTGTTTAAACACCAGTAAGCTACGCAATAAGGGGAGAGTTTCTACGTTCTTCCCTTTTCTCTCAATTATCCTCTCAATGTGTGCCATTTCTTGATGGTTATATTCACTTTCTTTCTATAAGGTTTATACTGTTCTCAATATTATGACTTTGATGAATGACCTTTATCTTTTGCTTATTCATCAAACTACAAGGAGATATTGTGAACAACCTGCATTCTATTCAACGCATGAGAAGACTGCGTAAAACTGAAAAACTCCGCACTTTATTCCAAGAAACCCATCTATCGATTAATGACCTTTGTTTACCTATTTTCGTTGAAGAAGAACTCGACGATTATATGCCGATCAATAGCATGCCTGGTGTTATGCGTATTCCTGAAAAACGCTTAGCGTATGAAATTGAACGCATCGCAAATGCAGGCATTAAGTCAGTCATGACATTTGGCGTTTCCCACCACCTTGATGATAATGGTAGTGATGCATGGCAGGAAAATGGCTTAGTCGCTCGTATGTCCCGTATCTGTAAAGACACAGTTCCTGAAATGATTGTGATGTCGGATACTTGTTTTTGTGAATATACTTCCCATGGTCACTGCGGGGTGATGCATGACCATGTTGTTGATAATGATGCCACTATTCACAATTTAGGTCTGCAGGCAGTTGCTGCTGCCCGAGCAGGTGCAGACTTTATCGCCCCTTCCGCTGCAATGGATGGACAAGTTGCGGCGATCCGCCGTGCACTGGATGAAGCAGGTTTTACGGATACGGCCATTATGTCCTATTCCACAAAATTTGCATCCGCATTATATGGCCCATTCCGTGATGCAGCTGGCTCATGTTTAAAAGGTGACAGAAAAACCTACCAAATGAACCCAATGAATCGCCGCGAAGCGCTACATGAATCGCTGATTGATGAGCGCGAAGGTGCAGATGCGCTGATGATCAAACCCGCTGGGGCTTATCTTGATATCATTCGTGATTTACGTGAACACACACAATTACCGATTGGTGCGTATCAAGTTAGTGGCGAATATGCGCAAATCAAATTTGCAGCACAAGCGGGTGCGATTGATGAAACACGTGTGGCACTGGAAACATTAGGTTCAATTAAACGCGCAGGTGCTGACCTTATCTTCACTTACTTTGCCCTACAACTGGCTGAAAGTAAGGCTTTATAATTTTTAGCTTATAAAAAAAACCGCAATACTGGATATAAACACAGTATTGCGGTTTTTTGGCATTTTAGATTAAAAAGTAAGCCAAAACAGATTAAAAATAAATCAATCGGTTATTTACCACGCTGAATTTCAAGCTGATGCGTTAATGTTTTTGCATAATGCTGAGCAACTTCTGCCGAAGGTAAGCCCGCTATCAATAAATCGTCTTTACCTGCAGTTGTCTTGGCAACAACGCCCCAAAATTCCACCTCAAAAGTAATACTCTCCGGGTTTTGATCCGGCATAGGCACAATATCAAAATACTCTTTTAATGGTGCGATAGTAATTGCAGTGTAATCTGCATTTAAGCCAAGTGGGAATTCTTTGTCCGCATAGAGACGTAAGTCGTGAACTTCCGTTTCAGGTGTTCTCATCACAATAGAATACAAATTAGGAATATGTTCTAAAATATCGCGAACCTCTTCATTCGACCCATCAAAATGAGAAGTTGTTAATAAGATATCTGCTGCCCACAATGCCCCTTTATAGAAATCGGTTTCATTGATATCTGCCATATATATTTCCTTTACGTTGTTTTCGATAAATTTAGCGAGCCCGAATCCATTACATGGATACTAATTCAAACAAAGAAACTGATTTATGGCGAACTTAATTCAGTACTCACTGAATTAAGAATGGTTTTCTCCCCTATATTTAACCATCTACCTAACACCATAACGTAGATCCACATCGAAAATATTGAGAAAAAACAAGATTAAGAAATAAGATAGGAATAAAAAAACGTCTGCTGGATTAACCAAACAGACGTTTTTAGTTAACCTGTGTTAATGAAGCATTTGTCGAATGACATAATGCAAGATACCGCCATGGCGGTAATACTCCATTTCAGTACCCGTATCAATACGACAACGGGTAGTGATCTCCTTGACCTCACCATTACCCAGAGTAATATTCACCTTCAGGTCTTGCCCTGGTGTCAGGGATTGCAGACCAACAACGTCAATGCGTTCGTCTCCTTTTAGTCCAAGGGTTTTGCGGGACATACCATCTTTAAACTCCAGAGGTACAACCCCCATACCGATTAAATTTGAACGATGAATACGCTCATAAGACTCTGCAATCACCACGCGAACGCCTAACAAATTAGTTCCTTTTGCAGCCCAGTCACGACTCGAACCTGAACCATATTCCTTACCTGCAATAATCGCCAATGGGCGTTTTTCTTGCTGATACAACATTGCTGCATCATAGATAGCCATTTGCTGCCCTGTTGGAATATGTAAGGTATAACCACCTTCAACACCTGGTACCATTTCATTACGAATACGAATATTCGCAAAGGTGCCGCGCATCATCACTTCATGGTTACCTCGTCGTGAGCCATAAGAGTTAAAGTCTGCAACAGCAACACCATGCTCTTGAAGGTAGCGCCCTGCTGGACTGTCTTTCTTAATATTCCCTGCAGGAGAAATATGGTCAGTAGTGACTGAATCGCCAAGGATAGCCAAAATATTGGCGCCGCGAATATCTTTAACTGGCGCAGGCTGGGCTTGCATGCCTTCAAAGAATGGTGGATGGCGAATGTACGTTGAGTCCGCCTGCCAATGATAAGTTGATGAGCTTTCAACCTCGAGAGCACGCCACGCATCGTCACCTTCAAATACGGCATTATATTCTTTGCGGAACATCTCTGTTTTAACTTGTTGCACAGCTTGGGCTATTTCAGCACTGCTTGGCCAAATATCTTTCAGATAAACGTCATTACCGTGTTTATCTACACCAAGCGGTTCATTTTTCAAGTTAATATTCATATTTCCTGCAAGGGCATAGGCCACAACTAACGGCGGAGATGCCAACCAGTTAGTTTTCACCAGAGGATGGATCCGCCCTTCAAAATTTCGGTTCCCCGAAAGCACTGCACCAACGGTTAAATCGGTTTGTTTAATCGCCGCTTCAATTGGTTCCGGTAATGGACCTGAGTTACCGATACAGGTGGTACATCCATACCCAACAAGATTGAATCCCAATTTATCTAAATAAGGTGTTAAGCCCGCTACCGCAAGGTAGTCCGTGACCACTTTGGAACCTGGTGCAAGGGATGATTTAACCCAGGGTTGACGAGACAGCCCTTTTTCAACCGCTTTTTTCGCTAACAGCCCCGCCGCCATCAAAACACTCGGATTTGAAGTATTGGTACAAGATGTAATCGCCGCAATCACGACCGCGCCATCAGTGAGTTCAAAGGTTTGATTTTGATATTTCACTTCTGGGTGTGCATTTTTATCTTGTTTATTCACTTCGAGTTCAACTGCACCTCGGAACGCTTTTGGTACTTGACTTAGCTCCACTCTATCCTGTGGACGTTTTGGCCCAGCTAAGCTAGATTCAACCGTCGACATATCTAATTCAAGGGTACTGGTAAAGATAGGTTCATCACCTGCGTGACGCCATAAGCCCTGCTCTTTACTATACGCTTCCACCAGCGCCACTTCATCGTCGCTACGTCCTGTTAGTCGCATATAGGACAACGTAATATCATCGATGGGGAAGAACCCACAGGTTGCACCATATTCAGGTGACATATTGGCGATGGTGGCACGGTCAGCTAAGGGTAAATCCGCCAAACCATCACCGTAGAATTCCACAAACTTACCGACCACGCCGTGTTTACGCAGCATTTGTGTGACGGTTAATACAAGGTCAGTTGCCGTAATACCTTCCGATAATTTGCCTGTTAACTTAAACCCAACCACATCGGGGATAAGCATCGAAACAGGCTGACCTAACATCGCTGCTTCAGCCTCTATACCACCCACTCCCCAACCCAGCACACCAAGCCCATTGATCATGGTTGTGTGAGAATCGGTACCCACTAGCGTATCTGGATAAGCGTATAGCTTCCCATCGATTTCCTCATGCCAAACCGCTTTTCCAAGGTACTCTAAGTTAACCTGGTGGCAAATCCCAGTGCCCGGTGGCACAACTTGGAAACGGTTAAACGCTTTTTGCCCCCAACGCAGGAATAAATAGCGTTCGTGGTTACGTTCCATTTCAATTTCCACGTTTTCACCAAACGCAGATTGTGTGGCAAATTCATCCACCATCACCGAGTGGTCAATCACCAGATCAACAGGTGATAATGGGTTGACCTGATTAACATTTCCCCCTAACGATTTCACCGCTTCACGCATTGCTGCAAGGTCAACAACCGCAGGGACGCCAGTAAAATCTTGCATCAGTACACGAGCAGGACGATAGGCAATTTCGCTATCTGCATGAGCGTTTTTTTGCCAATCAATAATGGCTTGTAAGTCTTGTTCAACAACAGAAGTGCCATCGATATGGCGTAACAGGTTTTCAAGTAACACTTTGAGGGATTTGGGCAGCTTTGAACCATCGCCGATTTTTTTCTCGGCAAGCGCCAAACTGAAGTAATTATACTGCTTGTTTCCGACAGCGAGTGTTGAGGCACTCGTTGTTTTTAGACTCAACGACATAACTCCTCCTTGGTTTTTATGGCTATGGCAATAATTTTTATTTACCACCATTATTTTTTGTTAACCAATTGTAATCATAGTTGCTTTATAAATTTGATTTATAGATTTTGTGCCAAATTTGCAGTTTAGACCTATTTATCATAGGAAATTTGAGATAAGAATGGAAAGTATAAGCGTAAAAGTGCGGGATGCACTCGTTTTCTGATTTCCCATCGCGCGGTTTTTTAACCAATGATCCAACGTTTCGTCACCCGAAGAGAATACATCCAGACGGTGGTTTAAATTGAGCGGCTCAGGAGCTGTCAGGTTCAATGTCATTTCTCCCACGGAGATTTGGACATCATGGTTTTTCTGAGCGCCTCATTATTGCTCGGCGGGGCATCTAATTGAGCAACAAACTCTTGATAAACTTCAGGGCTCACATTAATCACATGGAGATCGGCTAATGTTTCTTCCGCAGCACGACGAGCCGCTTCGAGTACAAACTCAGTACTATTTTTCCCAACAGCGTTAGCAGCTCGGTCAATCAGAATTTTATCTTCTAATTTAATTCGTAAATTCAATGATGAACGTGTAAGCACCGTATCATTATCACATGTATTTTGCATCGCAATGGTTAACGCCTAACTGATGAAGCACACAGTTTTATCCGCATTGCGGTGAATAGATGATTAATGGTAGCCACTGTTCATCATGTGGCTACCATTAGATGGGCAGGCAATAATACAAAAATCAAATAATCGGTAACTGAATATCTTTAAAGAAAGCTTCAATTTCATCATTGTTGCGAATGGCAATCGCCTTATCCACCACATCACGCGTTAAATGTGGGGCAAAACGCCATAAGAAATCATACATATAGCTACGCAAGAAACTGGTGCGTTTAAAGCCAATTTTCGTGGTGCTATAGCTGAACTTATCACGCATATCAATGACAACAAGGTCAGAATCATTTACCGCATCAACCGCCATACTGGCGATAATACCAATACCCAATCCCAGCCTGACGTAAGTTTTAATCACATCCGCATCTGTTGCTGTAAAAATGATCTTCGGCTCTAGGCCTATTTTTTGAAAAGCGACATCCAGTTCTGAACGCCCAGTAAAGCCATGGGTGTATGTCACAATTTGGTATTCCGCAATATCTTCAATGGTCACATTCTTTTTCGTCGCCAACGGATGGTCTTTTTGCACCACCACACAACGGTTCCAATGGTAGCAAGGCAGCATAATTAAGTCGCTATACAGATGGAGTGCCTCCGTGGCGATTGCAAAATCACTGTTCCCCTTGCATACCTCTTCCGCTATTTGGGTTGGTGTGCCTTGCTGCATATGCAAAGACACATGTGGGTAGCGTTCAATAAAGCCTTTAATAACCGGCGGTAATGCATAACGCGCTTGCGTGTGGGTCGTTGCTATATTTAACGTACCGCGATCTGGGTAGGTATGCTCCCCCGCAACTGAACGTATTGCTTCAATCTTCGACAACACTTCCCTTGAAATACGAACGACCTCTTCTCCCGCAGGGGTGACATGCGTTAAGTGTTTACCGCTGCGAGCAAAAATCTGAATGCCTAGCTCATCTTCTAGCATCCGCACTTGCTTACTAATACCTGGTTGCGAAGTAAAAAGCCCCTCCGCCGTAGAGGAGACATTTAAGTCATGATTAACAACTTCAACAATATAACGTAATTGCTGCAATTTCATATTTCTGCCTACCCCTTACTGGATCACGATAGAGTCGCTATAGCTAAAAAACATTAGTTATAACTAAAAATTATATACAATTGAATCGATATAACCAATATAACATTATTCTAACGAGAATAAACAGTATGATGACAAAATTTCATCTAAGGTGCATTTTTCCTGCCTCAACGTCGTAATGTATTGCAAAGACGGGTTATCTTTAATTCGTGATATGTTTCAATGAATAAAACGTAATTTGAAGGATTTCCACTTCAGTATAAGCTTGAAAAAGTGGAGTTATAGATTCTCAACGAAGAGAGGTTTTTACATGCGTATAAATATTTTGGCACTGCTTATTGGTATGTCAACGGTTTCCTTTGCACCTCAACTACTTGCAAAGGAAGTGACTTACGGACAACAGAAAATTGTTTTATCCGACACAATTAACCCTGGTAATGATTTCTACCGCTACGTGAATGAGGATTGGATAAGCAAGGCAAAAATCCCAACGGGTATGCCCCGCATTAACTCTTTTGTTGATTTGTATTTAAATACCGAAAAACAGACCCAAGCTATCATTGATGAACTACAGAAAAAACCAGAAAGCGAACTAAACCATAATCAACGCAATATTCGTCATTTGTACCAAAGTTTTCTCAATGAAGACGCCATCGAAAAGGCTGGACTTTCACCTATCAAACAGGATTTAGCCGAGATTGCAAAAGCAAAAAACCATCAGGATATCAGTCAGCTAATGACTAACCCAGATTTCAATTCATTGATTTCTTATTGGGTAGATTTAGATGCAAAATCCCCTGAAACGTATGTGTTGTATATTGGCCAAGGGGGTTTAGGATTACCTAATCGGACTTATTACCTCGATGACACCCCACAAATGCAAGATATACGAAAAAGTTATATCGCTTATATCGCAACGATGCTGAAACTGGCGGGTGAAAAAGACGTTGAACAAAAAGCGCAAAAAATATTCGATTTAGAAAAAGCCATTGCAACCGTACATTGGAGTCCTGAAGCGCGCCGTGACACCATCAAAAACTACCATGCTATGTCATTAGCTGAAATGAAAAATCATACCAAAGGCTTTGATTGGAGCAGTTTTATCAGCCGCTACAAACTCACCGATAAGCAGCTTGAAAAAGTGGTAGTAGAAACAGACAGCGCCGTTGAACAAACCGCAAAAATTTTCGCGCAAACACCTGTTTCAACCTTAAAAGATTATTTAACGTTCCAATATATTAGCGATCATGCACGCTATTTAAATAAAGCTGTTTCTGATGCCAACTTTGATTTTTATTCGAAAAAACTCAACGGTGTCGAGAAACAACGTACCCGCCAAGAACGTGCGTTACAAACAGTAAACTCCCTTCAGGGCGAAGCATTAGGGCAAATCTATGTTGAAAAATATTTCGACCCGCAATCCAAAGAAAAAATTCAAGATTTAGTGAGCTATGTCAGAGGCACATTTAATTCACGTTTAAAAGACAACGATTGGATGGATGATAGCACACGCCAAGAAGCCCTGAAAAAACTGGAACAGTTCACCGTAAAAGTGGGCTACCCTGACAAATGGAATGATTTCAGTGACATTAATTTAAAACCAGATTCACTGTTTGATAACTACAAACAAGTTGTTGCATGGTCCTACAACGACATGATTAGCAAAATGGGCCAGCCTGTTCGTAAATGGGAATGGGGAATGACACCACAAACGGTGAATGCCTATTTCAACCCTGTACAAAATGAAATCGTGTTCCCTGCTGCGATTTTACAAGCCCCATTCTTTGACCCTAACGTTGACCCCGCTTATAACTACGGGGCAATTGGTGCAGTGATAGGCCATGAAATGGGTCATGGTTTTGATGACCAAGGCAGTTTATATGATGGTACAGGGCAACTACGTAATTGGTGGAGTGAAAGTGCCAAAACGCACTTCAAAGAAAAAACTGAGAAGTTGGTCGAACAATACAACGCGTTTGATGTCGATGGTTTGAAAGTTAATGGGCAATTAACTCTAGGCGAAAATATTGGGGACTTAGGCGGACTAAATATCGCGTTGAGTGCCTATAAACAATTCGCCAAAGAAAATTACCCAAATGGTGAACCACCGATTATTGACGGCACAACCGGCTTACAGCGTTTTTTCATCGCATGGGCACGCACATGGCAAGAGCTGTCGAATAAAGAGTCTGAGCGTAATAAAATTATGACTGACCCGCACAGTCCAAACCAATTCCGTGCCAATGGCGTTGTGCGTAATATTGATGATTGGTACCAAACCTTTGGTGTCGATAAAGACAATGCTCTCTATTTGGAACCTGAAAAGCGTATTCGTATTTGGTAGTCGATTGATAAATAGATAAAAAGAAAGCTCGGCATATTTCCGAGCTTTCAAACCACATCATCAGTTAAGTATTGCTTTGAACAATTAGATATTGCTCTAAATAGTCTGCGTTGTGGCTAGGCAATATATGACGCTATATCATCATTTAAATTACTTAATACCCAATGCAATACTACGCTATTAAGTATTGCTTTGGACAATTAAGACCTTGCTCTAAATAGTTTACGTTGTGGCTAGGCGGCAAATGAGGTTATCGTGGGGAGCATACTCCAGTATGTGACCCACATAACCGAATGAAGCCAACAACGCCACACCGTAAAATATGACGAGCAAAGTTATTTGATGACGCCACAGGCCATCCTAGCCCCCCCACCACCTAACGCTTCTGGATTATCGGAATAGTTATCGCCCCCCACATGCACCATTAACGCACGGTTTTGCACATCTTTCAGTGTTTTTAAACGTGGCGCTAAAACCGCATAATCGGCATTACCTTGGCTATCTGCAACGAGACCGGGTAAATCCCCTAAGTGCCCAGTATTATCATATGGCCCTTTGTGAACAGCCGTTTTTGCTGGATCTAAATGCCCACCCGCTTTTAGTGCAGGAACAGATTTGCCATCTTTTTCCCCTGGCTCGCAGCTTGGGTTTTCGTGGACATGGAAACCATGAATACCAGATTGTAAACCTGAAAGTTTTGGTGTGAACAATAACCCATACTCAGTTTCAGAGATAACAACTTCACCAATCGTTTTACCCTCACCCGTTGGCGTTGCTTCCTTTAATACCACAGTGGATTGTGCTGCATAGGCAGTGCCCGCAGTCAGTAATGCAGCAAATAAGCACATCTTTAACTTCATATTGCCTCCAGTGGATAACATTTATCAATCATTCCATCCAATTACCTTATGATAAACAAGGTAAGAACGATTACTGTTGTTTCATTAGTACCAATGACTGTACTTAAGTTAACACAAATTTGTTATCACTTTGGTGCTGCATTTAGCTTTAGTTAATAAATGATAGTTATATCACAATCAATATTGTTAACTTAATCTTCAAAAATCACTCAATTAAGAATATTTATGCCGTTATAGACTTATTATAAAAACTTCATTTTAGTACATTTACGTAAAATAACTCTTTGATAAAAATGTTAACATGCTGTGAAAATGATCACAGTATATTATTTTCATTTCGCCTACATTTCAGACTATTCATTTCACATGAAATAAATAGGAAATAAAAATTTCATAAAATCCCACCCAGCAAAATAACGTTAAAGAGATTGGCTGTACCTTACAAAAACAAGTTAACAAAATATAACACTATGTTTTCTTTAATTTTTATAATAAGTGGAAAATAGATTATGAATACTCTTGCCAAAAAGTTTGGTTTTTCAGCACACACCATTATTCAACTGATATTTATTACTGCAAACGCCCAGCTATTGTATGCCTTTTGGGACTTGCGGAACTCCCTACCCCTTGGCTTTCCTGTCGCTATGGGGATCACTGATGCGCAAGCAGGCCAGCTCTATTCCATGCAAGGATTAGTTATCTTATTAGGCACTCTCGCTCTGGGTTGGGTCGGTGATAGATTTAAAGTCCGTGTGATTATGTTAATCACCACACTCGGAGTTGGCTTTATTTCTCTCTTTATCGCCTTAAACTCACCAGGGTTAAGCATGCCAACTTTATTACTGTGTTTTTTCTCCATGTTATTACTCAGTGAAGTGTTATTTAAGCCCGCCAACTTTAAGGCGGTGAGTTTATCTACCACCAAAGAGCACCAAGGTGTTGCTTTTGGTATGTTTGAATTTGGACGAGGTTTATTAGCATTTTTGATGAGTCTATTATGGGCTGCAATGGTTTATTACGAAGCAAGTAGCCGCACCATGATGATCACATCATCCATTATTGTGCTCGCTACTGCGATATTCATTTTCTTGGCTGTACCGAAGGACGCGCGAGTCAGTGAGGACGCTGATACCGTAAACTCAGTGAAAGAAGCGCTGCTTGGTGTATTAAAAGTTATCAAATTACCGATTGTTTGGGTAACAGGCCTCAACGTTTTCTGTATTTACGGTACTTTTGTTGCAGCGGGTACCTACTTTGCCCGTTTCTTACAAGCAGGTTATGGTACATCTGCAACCGTCGCTGCAGTATTTGTTTCTGTTGTTATTGCATTGCGAATGTTGCCATTAATATCCACATTGCTGGTCACATTAGCGTTTAAATCCACCGCCCACTTTATGCGTTTTATGTCATTCGTTTTAGTGTTCCTACTCGCCGCTATTGGTATTTTGTTCTATATGAACCCAGCTTCTATCACGGAATTTATGGCTGGCCAAGCTCCTGACAATATCATTAGCCCTGCAGTTCGTAACACTATAATGATCCTGATGTTATGTGCCTCCGCATGCTGCTTTATGATCCGAGGCGTCTACTATGCCCCGATCGGTGAGTTTGGGATTGATAAAAAGCATGCTTCCGCTGCAATGTCTTTGGCTATCACGATTGGATACCTTCCTGCACTGCTAGCGCCATTAATTTTAGGTAAGATCATTTTTAGTCCACAATTAGGTGAACAAGGGCAAGTCGTCAAAGAAATTCTGACTCCAACGAATATTATTGGTAATGTTTTTATTGGGTTATCTGTCTTAACATTAATCGCCGCCTTACTGTCTTGGACCGTTATTAAAATGAAAAAAGCGCAATAACACATTGATATTATGACGACATAAGCCGTTGTAATAACGGCTTATTGTCTATTTAGAAAATGGATTAGGTAAGCACTATGCGAAATAATAATTATATTGATTGGCTCAAATACATTGCAGATGAATTATCCGTAACTGATTTATTGATCCCAGGAACTCATGATGCCATTACATCAACCTGTGATCTGCCTTATTACCAAACCCAGACATTATCGCTAGTGGAGCAGCTTAACTGCGGCGTGCGTTTTTTTGATTTAAGGCTAACTCGCAATCTAAATATTGCACACCGTGAATGGCATAGCGACATCATGGCAGAAGACCTTCTTCACTGCTTTATTTCTTTCCTTGATACACACCCTACTGAATTTGTCATTTTACGCATTCAAAATGCCAATGAGAAAAAAAATGACTTTGAGGCCTATAAACAGGCTCTTATCCCATTTATTGAGCCTTACCTAAAACACCTTTTACTGCCTGAGCGAGTTGATGAAAACACATTCAAGTGGCCCAGTGTAAAACAGTTAAGAGGCAAAATCTTGGTGATTGAATGTGCACCACCAGAATTGCATGTTTCAACGTTAAAGGATGGCACTCGTTGGGC
This sequence comes from Providencia sp. SP181, assembly GCF_050446505.1. NCBI lineage: Bacteria > Pseudomonadati > Pseudomonadota > Gammaproteobacteria > Enterobacterales > Morganellaceae > Providencia > Providencia sp. SP181. Next base: position 58,991 of record NZ_JBBPXM010000015.1, on the reverse strand, counting down.
GCATAATTGGCATCAAAACCCCTTAATTTTATTACAAGATAACTGGAATGGCCCTGAGATCCAGGAAAAAATCAATGACATAATGGCGTTAATTCATGGCGATGATAATACCAAAGAGCATCAACTCGTTCTCAATCATATTAGTGCAACGAATGGTCAGCTGGGCAGTCCAATCGCGTATGCAAACATCATTAACCCTATTATTCGCGATGAATTAGCTACGTTAGATCAGGCTACGCCAAAAGGCATATTAATCTTTGATTTTATTGATGAAGATTTAGCAAAGAAAACGATTAAAGTGAATCAATTACAATCTGCTTAACGCAAAAAAATGCCAATCAATAACAGATTGGCATTTCTATTTTTATCTGAAAAATAACCTTAACGAATTATTTCTCTTTGACTTCCCATTTACCATCAACATAAAAAGCACTCCAACCTGTTGCTTTACCGTCTTTTTCCGAAGAAACATATTGTTGCTTGGTTTTACGGCTAAAACGAACAACTGTTGGGTTACCTTCAGCATCTTCAGCAGGTGCTTCTGCCAAGTAGGCAAGCTTTTCAGGTAATCTGTCCTTAAAGCGTTGTAACTCAGCCACTAATGGCGCACGTGTTTCTCTGGATTTCGGGAAAGTGTTGGCAGCAAGGAACACCCCAGCGGCACCATCACGCAATACAAAGTAAGCGTCAGACTTTTCACACGGTAATTCAGGCAACGGAACAGGATCTTCTTTCGGTGGCGCAACTTCACCACTTCTTAGGATTTTACGTGTGTTTTTACATTCTTCATTGGTGCAACCCATGTATTTACCAAAACGCCCCATTTTCAGGTGCATTTCAGAGCCACATTTATCACATTCAATGACAGGGCCATCATAGCCTTTAATACGGAATTCGCCTTCTTCAATTTCATAACCTTCACATGCAGGGTTATTACCACAAACATGTAATTTACGTTGGTTATCAATCAAGTAGCTATCCATCGCCGTACCACATTTAGGGCAACGACGTTTTGCTCTTAACGCGTTAGTTTCTGCATCATCCCCTTCAAGAATATTAAGTACTTCATCTTCAGGGATCAGATTGATGGTTTTTTTACAGCGTTCTTTTGGTGGCAATGCATAGCCACTACACCCCAGGAATACCCCTGTAGATGCAGTGCGAATACCCATATGGCGTTCACAATCAGGACAGGTTATTGATGTTATAACCATCGGATTGGTACGCATTCCCCCTTCTTCTGGATCTTTTTCCGCAACATCAAGCTGGGTACTAAAATCAGAGAAGAATTCATCAAGAACAGCTTTCCACTCGGCATCATGATTTGCAACATGGTCGAGCTGGTTTTCCATGCGTGCGGTAAAATCGTAGTTCATCAAATCGTTGAAGTTTTCTTCTAAACGATCAGTAACGATTTCCCCCATTTTTTCCGCATAGAAGCGACGGTTTTCAACTTTGACATATCCTCTATCTTGGATAGTCGAAATAATTGCCGCATAAGTTGAAGGACGACCAATTCCACGTTTTTCGAGTTCTTTAACCAGTGAAGCTTCACTAAAACGTGCAGGCGGTTTAGTAAAGTGCTGACTTGGCAATAATTCAATTAATGATAGTTCCGTACCCACTTGAATTGGCGGTAAGGTTTTATCTTCATCGTTTTTGCGCAGTGCAGGCATTACTTTCGTCCAACCATCAAAACGTAACGTACGCCCTTTGGCTTTCAGTTCAAAGTCTCCCGCTTTCACTGTTAAGGTCGTAGAGTCATATTTCGCTGGCGTCATTTGACACGCAACAAATTGGTTCCAAATTAATTGGTACAACCGTTTTGCGTCATTTTCCATATCTTTTAGCGAATCAGGTAATACATCAACACTAGAAGGACGGATGGCTTCATGCGCCTCTTGGGAATTATCTTTGCTGCTATATACATTGGCATCTTTCGGCAGATATTTCGCCCCAAAGTTGTCATTGATATAACCACGAACCATATCCAACGCATCTTGACTCAAGTTAGTTGAGTCAGTACGCATATAAGTAATGTAACCCGCTTCATACAGACGCTGGGCCATCATCATGGTTTTCTTCACCCCAAAGCCTAAACGCGTACTTGCCGCTTGTTGCAATGTTGAAGTGATATAAGGTGCACTTGGTTTACTTGATGTAGGGCGGTCTTCACGGTCAATAACCTCAAAGCGCGCCTTTTCAAGTAATTTTACCGCAGCGGTAGTTTGCGCTTTATTAACAGGTTTGAACGATTTACCTGCTTGCGACGTCACTTCCATGCGTAAATTTGCAATATCTTTATCTGCTAAGTCCGCGTGTAATTCCCAATACTCTTCAGGAACAAACGCTTTAATTTCTCGTTCGCGTTCAACAATCAGTTTCACTGCAACAGACTGAACACGCCCCGCAGACAAACCTCTAGCCACTTTTTTCCACAATAATGGAGATACCATGTACCCCACAACGCGATCCATAAAGCGACGTGCTTGCTGCGCGTTAACCCGATCAATATTTAGCTCACCTGGGCTATCAAATGCTTGGGTGATGGCGTTTTTCGTGATTTCGTTAAATACAACACGACTAAAACGCGAATCATCACCACCAATCACTTCACGTAAATGCCATGCGATCGCTTCCCCCTCGCGGTCCAAGTCCGTTGCGAGGTAGATGTGATCGGCATCCGCAGCCAGAGATTTCAGCTCAGAAACCACCTTTTCCTTACCTGGTAGAATTTGGTAATTCGCCTTCCAACCATGATAAGGGTCGATACCCATGCGATTCACTAATGCATCGCGTGGATCTTTTTTAACTTTCTTTGTTTTCTCGGTAGATGAGCCTGTACTCTTTTGTGAGCCGGTTTGTGAACCAGAGCCGCTTTTCGGCAGATCACGAATATGGCCGACGCTGCTTTTCACAACGTAGCCACTGCCAAGGTATTTATTAATTGTCTTGGCTTTTGCCGGGGACTCCACGATAACAAGAGCTTTACCCATATTTACCTTTACCTAAATATCAACTATGACGCACTTTTACATTAAAATGCGTAAAATGAGAATCTGTTTTTTATATTGCGACACAATCACAATATATCAATATATTTTCAATCAATTATTTGTGTTGAAACAAAACTTATAATCTCAATCACGTTATTCTACAAGTCATGAAAGTCTTCTAGCTGACTGATTTTAACCATATAAAGGCATTAAGCCATAATTGAAAACCACACACTCTACCTGATAAAATGCGAGAAGCAACCAATTATTTTTTCAAGGGAGCCCTATTATGCAAGACGATCTACCGTACATTACAAAAACAGAGTTACTTGAAAAAGCTAACGATATCATACAGAAACATGACGAATATATTCACGGTATGTTTGTAGACACCGTGGAGCAGCATCGTGGTACGCTGGTTTTTAAAGGGGAATTCTTTCTCGATGAAAATGGTATCCCAACATTAAAAAGTACCGCTGCTTTTAATATGTACAAACATCTTGCCCATGTTCTTTCAGAACAATACCAATTACGTGAAAATGATTAATTAACATTCAATAATTGATAAAAAATTACCGGCTTCAGTGCCGGTAATTAATAGTAGAATTAAAACAGAATATTTGCGAGGCGACTATTCATTTATAACATTGGTTTTTGGCCACGCTGCCACCAACGCAATAAAAGGTTATCAACACTATTTGCTGCGCTTCCCATGACTTTATCCACCATTTTTTTACTTAGAACATAACGGACACCAACAATCTCTTTAGCATCAACTGCATCAATAATAATGTCATCACTGACGCCAATGCTATCCACAAGCCCTTTTTCTAACGCCTGTGACCCGTACCAGTATTCACCCGTTGCAACTTTATCAATATCTAATGACGGACGATTTTGATGAACAAATTGCTTGAAAAGATCATGCGTTGAATTTAAATCTTCCACAAACTTTTTACGGCCTTGCTCGGTATTTTCCCCGAGCAATGTCAGCGTTCTTTTATATTCACCTGCCGTATGAAGTTCAACATCAACATCATGTTTTTTCAATAAGCGATGAATATTAGGAATTTGTGCCACAACACCAATTGAGCCAATAATAGCAAATGGTGCAGCAACAATTTTATCTGCAATACAGGCCATCATATAGCCACCACTTGCTGCCACTTTATCAACAGCAACCGTCAACGGAATATTCTTTTCTTTTAAACGACGTAATTGTGATGCTGCAAGCCCATAACCATGGACCATACCGCCAGGGCTCTCCAAACGCAGCAAAACTTCATCTTGTGTATCAGCAACAGCCAGAACTGCACTGATTTCCTCCCTCAAAGATGCCACTTCGCGTGCATCCATGCTGCCTTTAAAGTCTAAGACATATAAACAGGGCTTTTTAATGGATGTTTGCCCAAGTTTAGCCCCTGATTTCTCACTTTTTGATTTTGCTTTTTGCTGTTTTTTGAATGCCTTGAGCCATGCTTTATGCTCAGATTCATTCATTTTCACTTGCTGCATCTGACGCTGGCGTTCGCGATAATTCTCACCCAAATCAGTGAGTTTTAACGAACCTTTAGCACTTTGGCGACGCATACCTACACCAAAGACAAAAACAGCCAGCAAAACGATAGCCACCACGATAGTGACAACTTTTGCTAAAAATAATCCATACAAAGAGAAATACTCCACAACATGATCCTTCTGATATTTATCTTCAACACAAAAATAATCTCACGATTATGGGTAAACAACCAGAAAAAATCGTATTTCACACCATAAACTACGTAGATATCTATGTTAGATTAGCCAAAAAACCAAATCAGTGCGATGATACCGTTACATTTAATTCACAATCATAGGAAAGAATATGCTTCAATATCAGCCTAGACAAGACCTATTGAAAGGCAAAACGATACTCATAACTGGCGCAGGCGATGGCATTGGTCGTGAAGCCGCCCTAACCTATGCCCGATTCGGTGCATCATTGGTTCTTGTCGGAAGAACGCAACATAAATTAGACGCTGTTAGCCAAGAAATCACTGCAATTTCTGGCAAGAAATCGCCATGTTATGTTTTAGATTTATTGACAGCAACCAATGAAAACTGCCAATCATTAGCCACGCAAATATCTAACACTGTTCCTTATCTAGATGGCGTCTTGCATAATGCGGGTATTCTTGGTGTTGTCGCCCCCATTTCAGAACAACCACCTCAACTATGGCATGATGTCATGCAGATCAACGTCAATGCGACCTTTATGCTTACGCAATCCCTACTCCCCTTACTCTTGAAAGCGCCAAATCCATCATTAGTTTTCACAAGTTCGAGTGTTGGGAAACAAGGCCGCGCTGGTTGGGGAGCTTACGCTGTTTCTAAATTTGCAACAGAAGGTCTAATGCAAATGCTTGCTGAGGAATATAAAAATAGTCATTTACGCGTTAACTGCATTAATCCTGGAGGAACCAGAACCAGTATGCGTGCCAGCGCATTCCCCGAAGAAGACCCCGAAAAACTCAAAACCCCAGCAGATATTATGCCTATTTACATTTATTTAATGGGTGATGATAGCATCCGTAAAACAGGCAGCAGTTATGATGCACAACCAGGCCGTAAACCAGGTGCAGCGGAGTAATTTATTATGTCACAAAGCCGACATGAAGAACGTCAACAACGCTTAAAAGAAAAAGTCGATGCGCGTATTGAAGCCGCTCAAATTGAGCGTGGGATTATCATCATCTTCACTGGCAACGGCAAAGGTAAAACGACCGCCGCATTTGGTACGGTTTGTCGTGCCATCGGCCATGGTAAAAAAGCGGCTGTTGTGCAATTTATTAAAGGAAGTTGGGATAATGGTGAACGTGAACTCTTAGAGCCGCTTGGAGCGCCTTTTTTTGTAATGTCCACTGGCTTTACGTGGGAAACACAAAATAAAGAGACGGACACACTAGCCTGCCTTGAAACCTGGCATCATGCAAAACGACTTTTAAGTGATCCTCAATATGATTTGGTTGTCTTAGATGAGCTAACCTATATGGTCAGCTATCATTACCTTGGGTTAGACGACGTTATACAAGCCTTGCTAGATCGTCCTGCCAACCAATCCGTCATCATTACAGGTAGAGGATGCCACCGTGATTTAATTAATTTAGCGGATACAGTTACTGAAATGCGCCCTGTTAAACATGCGTTTGATGTTGGTATTAAAGCGCAAAAAGGCATTGACTGGTAAACGATAAAAGTTAACTTAGCAATTATAAGCTAAAATAAGACTATTGCTAAGTTCTCTTTTTATGCATGATAAGTTTAATCAAACCATCTTGCGTGTTAATTTAATCATTCGCATATATTCCCAATACGGCTTTAATTATATCGACCATTTTTACAATATAAATTCAGACCATAAGTTATTCTAATGATTAAACTCGCCTTTTCCCTATTTAATATAAACTAGTACGTGTTACCCCTTGAGTAAACATACCGAAAATCACAATACAGAAAGAAATTTAACCAACTGATAAAAAACAAGTTAAATACAAAATAACGCATTTATTCTAGCTTTATTCATACTAAGTTATTATTCAATACCGAATAAAAACTTAACTCATGTTAACATTATTAATTTTATTTAATTTTATATTTCCGCATAATTAAATTGCAATAATGGATTGTTAGTTATTTTAGATATTGTCTATTTTAATTTAAGGGATATATATGCAAAACGTTTCAATGAATACTTTCAATGCACCTAAATTGAAATTCAAACCTTTATTTCTGTGTGTTTCAATGATTGTCGGTTCAACAACGGTTGCTCAAGCCGCTATTACTCCAACAAATGGCGCTGGAGTAATGGTTCAAGGTAATGGTCCAACCATTGTTTATATTAATAAACCGTCTGAAAGCGGTGTTTCTCACAATATTTATAGCCAATTTGATGTTGACCAAAAAGGCGTTATTTTAAACAATAGTGCAGGCCTTTCTAATACCACAATAGGGGGTAAAATTGGCGGTAATGGCAATGTCGCAGGTAAACGCGCAAAAGTGATCCTAAATGAGGTCAACTCAAATACGGCAACAACATTAAACGGCATGATTGAAGTCGCTGGCGGTAAAGCGCAAGTGATTGTCGCAAATGCATCAGGTATCACCTGTAATAACTGCGGATTTATTAATACCAACCGCACCACATTAACTACGGGTAAAGTTTCCTTAGATGGCAATAACTTAGTCAATGACTACAATGTGCAGCAAGGAAAAATTGCCATCAATGGTAGTTTCAATGCAAACTCACCTACTGATATAATTGCACGCTCTGTCGCGATTAACGGTGCTGTCACAGCTCAACGTCTAAACGTTATTGCAGGGAATAACCGTGTGAATTCCGCTGGTGATGTTATTGGTACGACAACAGCCATTGGTGCAAAACCAAGTATTGGTATTGACGTTTCCGCCTTAGGCGGCATGTATGCGAATAAAATTTCGTTAATGGCGACCGAAACAGGTGTTGGCGTATCTAACGCAGGTGATATCGCTTCACATAATGGTGCAATTACCATTGATAGCGCAGGCACCGTCAATAATATTAATGGCAACATTCACTCAGCAAATACCCTCTCAATTAATGCGACTGGGCTGACAAATAGCGGCACTATTTCCGCAGCAAAAAGTGTCAACATTCAGGCTGCAGGCACAGGTGCAATTAATAACGATCGTGGGCACATTACGTCCCTGAACAACGATGTAAATTTAACGACGTTAGGTACTTTGTCAAATAACAACGGAACCATTGAAGCCCAACAAAATGTGACCACGTTATCTGATACTATCGTCAATGATAATGGGTCATTTAAAGCCACTCGAGGTGACCTCAACGTCCATTCTACCAATGTAATCTATAACCGCGATAATATGGGGAATCCAAATGATCCAGCGAAGGGTTTTATTGCTGGTCAAGATATCACTATTGATGCCGTTCGTATTGTGAATGAGAACTCCAACATCACTGCGGGTCGTGATATCACCTTAAACGCACAAAACTCTATCGAAAACATGGCTAACAGTAAGATTGTGGCACAGCGACGTGCTGAGATGAATACCATGTATTTAACACAGTCTAATTCAGAGTTAAATGCTGTTAAAGGCCGTATGGATCTTGATGCTTCTGTCGCATTGACTAATGACCCTCGTTCAAAAATTCATAGTGGTAAACTACTGAATATCAATGCAAACCAATTAACAAACTCAGGTTCAATTATTTCTGATAATGGCAAAACAGAAATAAAGTCCAATATACTCAGTAATCGTTCTGGTTATATTAAAGGTAAAAACTTAACAATAACTGCGCATAATATTGATAACCAATCTGGTTTAATTAACGCTGAAAGCAACTTAGATATTGAAACTAGCCATTTAAACAATAACTATAGTGCTGATTTTAAAAACGTAAACGCACAATTTGGTTTAACAGACCAAAATGGTGGTTTGCAAACCAATGATGGTACTATCAAAGTTAAAAGTGATAACCTTTATAACGTATATGGTTCAATCGCAGCCAATGCGAATAATAACGTTGCCTCACGCAGCGATATTGATATTAAAACAAAAGCAACCCTGAACAATAATTATGGCCAAATTACGGGGATTAATAACCATAATGTGAGTGCTGGTACACTCGATAATTATGCAGGAAAAATGGTATCTGGCAAAAACATGACCATTGAAGCTAAAAATCGCGTGAATAACCAATATGGAACTATTAGCTCTAACAATACGACGAAGGTCACTAGTCCAATTGTAACAAGTGGAACAACAGGTTCTATCACGGGTAACCGTGTTGTTATTGACGCAATTGTGAATAACTAACTGTCATTCAAGTATTAAAAAAGGCGACCTCCAAGTCGCCTTTTTCATATTCAAAATTCAATTAGAATTCAGAATTAATCACCACTTCTTCACCAAAACGCCCTGCTTTTGGCAGCGGTTGATAAGATGAGTTGGCTGCACGTAAAATACGAACGCCACGAATACCTAGTTCATGAGCCGCTGCAATATCCGCATCTGCATCTCCATAATAAATAGTTAATTTATGGTCACGCATCCAACTTACTTTATTATTTTGGCCAGGCTCATCACCCGCAAAAATAACAGGTTGCATTTTATCGGCTGGGATCGCCAAGCCTTCTTGAACGTACTTAGTCACAGTTTCAGTTTTCGTTTTAGTACGGCCAGTAATAAAATAAACGGTATCTCCTCGGTCTAAGTGCATTTTGACTAAATCAATACCCACTTGTTTTGGCATACTGAATTTGTCCCACTCATTATTCATTTTCTCCCAAAACTGCTGATTTTTCAAATAACTAAAATCATTTGGGGAAAACTCGAGTTTACCACGGTAAAAACCTGGGCTAGAAAATAACACTGTATCATCGATATCAAAGCCAACTGCCATTGGCGCTTTACCTTCTAGGCTTTGTTTAATTTGTTCAATAGAAACCCAATGAATAGGTTGCTGCTGCGCTAATTCAACAACGGTAACGCCTGGGCTGACAGTTTCTGGCATTGGTATTTTGGCTTGAGACGTTGCCGTAAACGTTAAAGCTAATGCAACCGCGCTCAGCGTCAGTGTTATTTTTTTCATCTTTTATCCTTATCGAGTTTACCCACTTAGAAACCATTCTTTATTCACTTGGATAAACCACATTTTTATATGTAAGTAATAGACATTGCTGCTTATCGTGTTCAGATGTTTATAAGTACATTTTGCAGCAATTATGTGAGTTAAATCTCACATAGAGCTTGATGTTAAGTTTTTTTGTTACATTAAAATGAGACTTAAATCTCATTTCAATTATCTATTACAGACAAGTGTTGTGATTCTGTGACCTAAACCCGCAATTTACAGACACATACAAACAGTAAGCTGTAATTTTTAGGCAATAAAAAAGCGATGGTGTTATGCCATCGCTTCTTAAATAATGATAACGCAGTAATTAGATGCGTGTACGACGCTTCGCTGTCGGGCCTGAAGATTGACGCTTAGATGCAGGGCGTGATGCCACTTGAGTATGACGTTTCACAGCACGACGAATTTGATTCGCTTTGATTCTACGTTGATCACGTTCAACCGCCACTTTACTTTCTGTTTCAGCTGGCAGCTCAACTAATTCACGCAAATAGTTAGTTTGCTCTAAACCCAGCTCCGTCCAACCACCACGCGGTAGCCCTTTTGGCAAATCGATATCACCATAACGCACTCGGATCAAACGGCTAACTTGTACACCAACCGATTCCCACAAACGACGGACTTCACGATTACGCCCTTCTGTTAACGTAACATTGAACCATTGGTTCATCCCTTCACCACCACGATAAGAGACAGTTTTAAAGGACGCAGGACCATCTTCAAGTTGAACACCTTGGGTCAACTGGCGAATTTTTGCATCGTTAACTTCACCAAAAACCCGCACTGCGTATTCACGCTCAACTTCACGGCTTGGGTGCATTAAACGGTTCGCTAACTCACCATCGGTTGTGAATAACAGTAACCCACTAGTATTCACATCAAGACGACCTACCGCAATCCACCTTGCCCCTGTCAGTTTTGGCAAACGCGTAAAAACGGTTGGACGCCCTTCAGGATCGTGGCGAGTACACAATTCACCTTCAGGTTTGTAATAGGCCATCACACGGCAAATTTCTTTTTCCGCTTCTTTAATCGCTAATAAACGACCATCTAAACGAATTTTGGTTGATGCTTTGACTTCGACACGGTCACCCAAAGTGGCGATTTTACCGTCTACGCTGATCCGACCTGCTTGCAGGAAGGTTTCGATTTCACGACGTGAACCATGCCCTGAACGGGCAAGGATTTTTTGTAATTTCTCTGTATTTTGCGGTTTAGCGCTCATGTAACCCTCTACTGTCGCCTTCACAGGCGTCAAATAACTTTTCATCGAGTAAAAAAACGAGTGCAAAAAGTCATAAATTTGAAAACCCGCGCATTATACACAGGTTTCCCCTGAACCCCTATCTTTTATCACCTTATCGCACATTCGCTACCTAAATAGCTTATTTATTCAAAGGGTGATGGATCCCCTGTGCCAACACGGGCTACAACAGGTGTATCATCAGTAAAATCAATGACTGTGGTAGGTTTCTGTCCGATATAACCACCGTGGATCACTAAATCCACTTGTTTATCTAATAAATCACGAATTTCTTCTGGATCAGATTGGGTAAAATCATCACCAGGCATAATTAAACTCGTTGACATCAGTGGTTCGCCAACCGCTTCAAGTAAATCTCGTGCAATCGGATTTGATGGTACGCGCAGGCCGATTGTCTTACGCTTTTCATTCATTAAACGACGAGGGACTTCTTTGGTGGCTTTTAAGATAAATGTATAATTACCTGGGGTATTATTCTTAATTAAACGAAAAACTGTATTATCTACGTGTGCATAGTTAGAAAGCTCAGAAAGATCACGGCACATTAATGTAAAATTGTGGTTAGTATCTAACTGACGGATACGACAAATTCGCTGCAATGCATCTTTTTCTTCTAAACGACATCCAATGGCATACCCCGAATCAGTAGGATAAACAACCACACCGCCTTTATTTAGAATTTCAACACTTTGACTGATTAACCGAGCTTGCGGGTTATCCGGATGGACATAAAAAAACTGGCTCATATATACCTCAACAATTTGGTATCGACAGCATCACCCGGCAAAATACCTAAAAATGGCACTATCTCTTTGCTCAATCGAATGATTGATTTTAATCTAATCACTCTATGTATAGTATTATTTTACACCGACCGACCAATACATCAATGAATTAGCGATTTTTTACGTCCTGCCACAATGTCCAAACTGCTTGCTCATCATTTGGTAACCATAGGTTTCGCCCTAATTCAATCCAAGAACAAGGACGGTGAAAATCAGACCCCACAGATGTTCGTAAATCCGCCATTTTAGCCAATTCAGCTAAATATTGTTTTTCATTAGGGGGTTGCTGGCAATGGGAAATTTCCATCGCATCGCCCCCATGCTCTTTAAAATAAGCAATCACACGTTTTAACCATTTATTTGAAAGCTGATATTTAGATGGATGCGCTAAAACAGCCACGCCGCCAGCGGCATGAATCGCCGCAATGGACGCTTCAATACTACACCATGTTGCAGGCACATAACCTGTTTTGCCTTTAGACAAATAGCGTTTAAATACATTGTTGATGGTTTTTTCTTTGCCTATTTTCATAATATATTGCGCAAAATGCGCTCGGGTAACTTGCCCGCCACCCGATATACTTTGGGCGTTCTCCCACGCATCTTCAATGCCCGCTTTTTGTAAACGGCGGCCTATCTCAATACCCCGAGCTTCACGACGAGCCGATTGCTCCGTAAGTAACGCAACCATTGCTGGGTGTTCAGAGGTGAAATTTAAACCGACGATATGGATTTCAATATTTTCCCAAAGTGTTGAGATCTCAACACCATTCACTAACTCAATCGGCTTTTCGTTATCGCGTATATACTGTCTTGCCTGTATTAAGCCATCACACGTATCGTGGTCAGTGATAGCTAGAACATTGACGCCTTTTTCAATGGCTCGCTCGATTAATTCCTCTGGCGTTAAATCCCCATCAGAGGCTGTCGTATGGCTGTGTAAGTCGTAGCGAGTCAGTAGCGGTGTGGATACAGGTTGCAAGGTGATATCGTCTCCAATTTCCATAAATAGCTATTTTTTCCTAATAAATTAACAAAATACTTGACACTTCAAATGCGATCCAGTTTACTAGTACGCAAGATGGCTTACAGCCAATAACATTCAGTTTATCCAGTGAGGCACATTATGGCTTTAATTAACTTAACAAATCGTTGGTGGCGTGACTTCCCAAATTGGGCGGAAGCCGCACGCGCATAGTTAAACCATGCCTCAGTGCCAAACCCGCCCTTCATACGGCGGGTTTTTTAATGTCAAAAATTAGCGTAAGGCAACAAAATGAACAAACAAAACACCACATTAGCACATTTTACGTATCTGGATAGCCCAATTAACTATCAGCCAGACCCAACGTTGTTATTCAATCACTTATGCCATGCAATTCCATCAACCATGTTGCTGGAGTCAGCTGAAATCAATAATAAAGCTAACTTACAAAGCTTATTGATTGTTAACAGCGCATTGCGTATTCGCGCTTTTGGCCAACGCGTTGAAGTTGAAGCGTTAACATTAAACGGCCAAGCCTTGCTGCCATTATTGTTAGCGCAACTTTCTGGGGTAATTTCCACCCATACCATTGAAACGGCATTATTAGTTGTCACCTTCGAGCAACCTAACCCTGCTTTAGATGAAGACAGTCGTTTAAAAGCAGCATCATGCTTAGACGTGTTACGTGCATTACCTGCCTTAGCTCAAACTTATTCGACTAAGCCAGAAACGGTATTTGTAGGAGGCTTATTTGCCTATGACCTTGTGGCAAACTTTGAGTCCATCCCTGACGTTAAAACTGTCAATCAGTGCCCTGATTATTGTTTCTTCGTCGCGGAACACTATTTAGTGATCGACCATCAAAACCAAGCGGCTCGCATTAAAAGCTGTGTTTTCAATCAAGATGAGCAAACGCTGGCGTCAGTTAAACAACGTCACAATGAAATTATTGCATCTTGCCGTCCATTTTTGCCCGCACTCCCTTTGCAAAGCGAGCCTAACTTTCAAGTTACACTGAGCAAAAACGACCAAGAATATGGCGCTATTGTCATATCATTAAAAGAGGCGATTTATCGTGGAGATATCTTCCAAGTAGTGCCCTCACGAAAATTCACCATGCCTTGTTCACATCCACTGATTGCCTACCAAAAATTAAAAGCGCAAAACCCAAGTCCTTATATGTTTTATATGCAAGATCAGGATTTTACGTTATTTGGCGCATCACCAGAAAGTGCATTGAAATATGCCACCAGCGACCGGAAGGTCGAAATTTACCCTATCGCAGGTACTCGCCCACGCGGTCGTGATGCACAAGGGGATATCGACCTCGATTTAGACAGCCGCATTGAACTATCAATGCGTACAGATGAAAAAGAGCTAGCAGAGCACATCATGCTTGTTGATCTTGCACGTAATGATCTTGCCCGTATCTGTGAAGCAGGTACCCGCTATGTGGCTAACTTAACCAAAGTCGATCGTTATTCCTTTGTGATGCATCTCGTTTCCCATGTTGTGGGAACATTACGTCACGATTTAGACATTTTTCATGCTTATCAAGCCTGTATGAATATGGGCACATTAACGGGAGCCCCCAAAGTGAAAGCCATGCAATTAATTGCGCAGTATGAACAACAGCGTCGTGGCTCCTATGGCGGTGCGGTGGGTTATTTCAACGGCAGAGGTGATTTCGATACTTGTATCGTGATCCGCTCAGCCTATGTAGAAGATGGCATTGCGACTGTGCAAGCTGGTGGTGGCGTCGTATTGGATTCGTTCCCTCAAGCTGAAGCAGATGAAACGCGCAATAAAGCACGCGCCGTGATCCGTGCGATTGCCCAAGCCCACCAAGTGAAGGAGTTATTCTAATGGCGAATATTTTACTGCTCGATAATGTGGATTCTTTCACTTACAACTTGGTCGATCAACTGCGTGCGAATGGCCACCAAGTCGTTATTTACCGTAATACCGTGAGCTCAGAACATATTTTATCTGTATTAAACCAAATGAACTCACCAATTTTAGTGTTATCACCAGGGCCAGGAAAACCGAGTGAAGCAGGCTCTATGCCTGAAGTCTTAAAACAGGTTATCGGCAAAATTCCTGTGATTGGTATTTGTTTAGGCCATCAGGCTATTGTTGAGGCTTACGGTGGTGTTGTCTCTTCCGCGGGGGAAATACTACATGGTAAGGCTTCACTTGCTACCCACGATGGGCAAGCGATGTTTGCTAATCTCGAAAATCCTGTTTCAGTCGCGCGCTACCACTCTTTAGTGGGTAGCCAAATTCCTGAAACACTGACTATTAATGCGCAATCCAACGGAATGGTCATGGCTGTGCGAAATGAGCAAGACAAAGTGTGTGGATTCCAATTTCACCCTGAATCTATTTTAACCACTCAGGGTAAACAGTTGTTAGAAAATACTGTGGCATGGGCTCTTTCTACACCCAATGCAAGCACCACGACTCATTCGCACTAACGGGATATAGAGAGCCAATTATGCAAAATATTTATGATAAATTATTCAACGCGCAGCCACTGACACAACAAGAAAGTCAGTATTTATTTAATGCCATTATTCAAGGTGAATTAACCGAACCACAACTGGCAGCCGTACTTATCAGTATGAAAATGCGTGGTGAACAACCTCAAGAAATTGCAGGTGCCGCCCTTGCCTGCTTAGAAAATGCCCAACCATTCCCTCGACCTGATTATCAATTCAGTGACATTGTGGGTACGGGGGGAGATGGCGCAAACAGTATTAACATTTCAACGGCTAGCGCATTTGTAGCCGCTGAAGCTGGAATTAAAGTCGCTAAACATGGCAATCGCAGCGTATCTAGTCGTTCTGGATCATCAGATTTATTAGCGGCCTTTGGTATTGCACTTGATTTAAGCGCTCAAAGTGCTCGGGACATTTTGGATGATTTAGGCGTGTGTTTCTTATTTGCCCCTCAGTACCATAGTGGTTTTCGCCATGCAGCACCTGTTCGTTCACAACTGAAAACACGAACATTATTTAACGTCCTTGGGCCATTAATCAACCCAGCTCGCCCACCCATCGCGTTAATCGGCGTTTATCAAGAAGCGCTGGTAAAACCCGTCGCTGAAACCTTAGATATGCTTGGTTTTACCCGTGCAGCTGTGGTACACAGTGGAGGGATGGATGAAGTTTCACTTCATGCCACAACCCAAGTTGCTGAATTAAAAGACGGTGTGTTACATCATTACCAATTAACCGCCGACGATTTTGGCTTAACACCGTATCAATTACGTGATTTGGAAGGCGGCACTCCTGATGAAAACCGTATTCTACTGACCCAGTTATTACAAGGCCATGGTAAAGCCGCTCACGAGGCTGCAGTCGCGGCTAATGTGGCAATGTTAATGCGGATTAATGGCCATGAAGATTTAAAACAAAATAGCGAACATGCTCTCTCAATTATTCGCAGCGGCAAATCATTCGACCGAGTCACTGCGCTCGCGGCAAGGAACCAGTAAAATGAAAGCGACTGTATTACAAAAGATTGTTGATGACAAAGCCGTTTACCTTGTTGAACGTAAGGCTAAACAGTCCTTAGACAGTTTCATTGACACATTACAGCCAAGTCAACGCAGCTTCTATGATGCATTAAGCGCTAAGCGCCCAGTGTTTATTTTAGAATGTAAAAAGGCGTCTCCTTCAAAAGGGTTAATTCGAGAAAATTTCGATCCCGAAGTGATTGCGAAGACCTATGCACCCTACGCATCTGCGATTTCCGTCCTCACTGACGAAAAATATTTCCAAGGCAATATGGATTATCTGACGATTGTCAGTAACACAGTTAAGCAACCTGTTTTATGTAAAGATTTTATTATCGATCCATACCAAATATACCTTGCACGTCATTATCAAGCTGATGCTATCTTATTGATGTTATCGGTATTAAATGACGAAGAATATGTGGCCTTAGCGAATGTTGCACATCAATTAAATATGGGCATTCTAACGGAAGTCAGTAACGAAGAAGAATTAGAACGAGCCATAAAATTAAAGTCTAAAGTGGTCGGTATTAATAACCGGGACTTGCGTGATTTATCCATTGATTTAAATCGCACCCGCGAATTAGCACCGCGTTTAGCGCCAGAAACAATTGTGATCAGTGAATCCGGTATTTATTTACACCAGCATATTCAATCTCTTAGCCAATATGCTAACGGTTTTCTGATTGGTAGCGCTTTAATGGAACAAGATGACCTTGCAAAGGCACTGCAAAAATTGCTCGTTGGTGAACATAAAGTGTGCGGCTTAACCCGTGAACAGGATGCAAAAACCGCTTTCGACGCGGGTGCTTGTTTTGGAGGATTAATATTTGCTGAATCCTCCCCTCGAAAAGTGACGCTGTCACAAGCTGAACGTATTGTTCATTCCGCCCCGCTAAAATATGTTGGTGTATTTCGTAATCAATCGGCCGATTTTGTCGCGCATATCGCGAAAAAGTTAGCGCTCTTTGCCGTGCAGCTACACGGTAATGAAGACCTACAATATATTCAAGAAGTTCGCTCTCAATTACCAAGTTATTGTGAAGTGTGGAAAGCGCTGGATATGTCGCAAGCAAACGTATCTGAATACGAAACTCAAGATATTGATGTTCTATTACTCGATAACGGGCAAGGCGGAACAGGTAAAAGTTTCAATTGGTCGGCCATTCCAACAACTGCAAAGCAAAAGCTAATGATAGCGGGCGGATTAAATCCTCAAAACTGCCTTCAGGCCGCGAAATTGCTGTGTAATGGGCTTGATTTTAATTCTGGTGTCGAAATTGAGCCTGGTATTAAGAGTGAGCAAAAAATTAAGTTAGTGTTATCAACGTTGCTGGCTGAATCAACAATCCAATAAAGCAATAAGATAAGGCTAAACAATAATTACGTTTTAACTGATGAGATGGATAACAAATAATGAGCAAATTAGATCCGTATTTCGGTGAGTTTGGTGGGCAATATGTGCCAGAGATTTTAATCCCTGCACTCAATCAATTAGAAGATGCCTTTATTGCTGCACAAGACGACGCAGAATTTATCAAAGAATTCCATGACCTACTTAAAAACTATGCAGGTCGTCCGACAGCTTTGACCCTCTGCAAAAATCTCACTGCAGGCACCAAAACAAAGTTGTATTTAAAGCGTGAAGACCTGCTTCATGGCGGGGCGCACAAAACAAACCAAGTTTTAGGCCAAGCGCTACTGGCTAAACGTATGGGCAAAACAGAGATTATCGCTGAAACAGGTGCGGGGCAACACGGTGTTGCGACAGCATTAGCTTGTGCGCTTCTCAACATGAAATGCCGTATTTATATGGGCGCTAAAGACGTTGAACGTCAATCCCCTAACGTATTTCGCATGAAACTGATGGGCGCAGAAGTTATCCCTGTTCACAGTGGTTCCGCCACCCTAAAAGATGCTTGTAATGAAGCACTGCGAGACTGGTCTGGCAGCTACGATAACGCGCATTATCTACTGGGCACTGCCGCTGGCCCACACCCTTACCCAACCATCGTGCGTGAATTTCAACGCATGATTGGTGATGAAGCAAAACAGCAGATTCTTGAAAAAGAAGGCCGTTTACCCGATGCAGTGATTGCGTGTATTGGTGGTGGATCCAATGCCATTGGCATGTTTGCGTCTTTTATCCCTGAGGAAAATGTCAATCTTATTGGCGTTGAACCTGCAGGTTTAGGTATCGAGTCAGGGCAACATGGCGCCCCATTAAAACATGGACGCGTGGGTATCTACTTTGGAATGAAGTCCCCAATGATGCAAACTCGCGAGGGACAAATAGAAGAATCTTATTCAATATCTGCAGGGTTAGACTTCCCTTCAGTTGGGCCACAGCATGCACATTTAAATAGCATCGGTCGTGCTGAATATGTCTCTATTACCGATGATGAAGCATTAAATGCCTTTAAACTTTTATCTCGCAAGGAAGGCATTATACCTGCGTTAGAATCTTCTCATGCTTTAGCTTATGCGTTAAAAATGGCAGAACAAGAACCCAATAAAGAGCAATTATTAATTGTGAATTTATCAGGTCGCGGCGATAAAGATATTTTTACTGTGCATGATATTTTAGCTAACAAAGGGGAAATTTAATGGAACGTTATAACCAACTTTTTGAACGTCTAAACAGCCTAAATCAAGGTGCTTTCGTTCCCTTTGTGACATTAGGTGATCCCGATGCTGAAACATCACTGAAAATTATTGATGCTTTAATTGAAGGTGGCGCTGATGCGCTAGAGATTGGTATTCCCTTTTCAGATCCTCTGGCAGATGGCCCGACAATTCAAAACGCCAACCTGCGAGCATTTAAAAGTGAAATTACACCCACAATTTGCTTTGAATTATTAAGCCGCATTCGAGCAAAACACCCAACCATGCCAATCGGTTTATTGGTATATGCAAACCTCGTTTTTACAAATGGAATTGAAAATTTCTATATCCGTTGCCAGAAAGCAGGGGTTGATTCTGTATTAGTTGCAGATGTTCCCATGAGTGAATCAAAACCTTTTCGTGAAGCTGCCCTTACCCATAATATTGCCCCTATTTTTATTTGCCCTCCTAATGGTGACGATGCCTTATTACAACAAATCGGCGAACATAGCCGTGGGTATACTTACTTATTATCAAGAGCTGGTGTGACGGGTACTGAACAACGTGCTCAAATGCCATTAACACATTTGGTCGATAAGCTTAAGCAATATCAAGCCGCACCTGCACTCCAAGGGTTTGGCATTTCTGAACCAGAACAAGTCACCGAGGCAATTAAAAATGGTGCCGCTGGTGCCATTTCAGGCTCTGCTGTGGTTAAAATTATTGAAAATAACCTTGATAAGCCAGATGTCATGCTAAAAGCATTAACTGAATTTGTAACTAAAATGAAAGTAGCCACACAAAAATAATATATTTAAAATTTTAGCCACCCTATTTTACTGGGTGGCTTTTTTTTTTAAAAAAAATATTAAATACGCAATATTAGGATTAATTGCTTATTTATTTATCTAACTTATTTTTATTTATTAAATTTTTTAAATAAAAATTTCCAGCAACCATCTAAATTATTAACCTTAATAATAAAATTACGTACCTTTTCTTAATAAACATAAATAACTCTGAATTATCAATTTATAAATCAATATCATGGTTACGTGTTACTACCCGCGTACTATCCCTTACGATACCCATTACAGAGTAAATATAATTCGATGATTTATATCATATTTATGCTTACAATAATATAAAAGACCACTATTAAAAACATAAAGCTATTTTGTTCTTTTAATATTTAACTCAATCAACTTAAGTACAATTAAATTTTATTGCAAATAATAATAACGCATAATCCCTACGCTTTAATGGAATTTTAATTAGCTATTTTTAATTTTATCTATAGTCAATTTTAGGGATATTTATGAAACAATTTAATCATAAATCTATCAGCCAGCCTACGCTGAAGATTAAACCTCTGTTCTTAAGTGTATGCGTTATTTTAGGATCAGTTTCAGTCTCACAAGCTGCAATTACTAATATTAATGGCGCTGGAGTAATAAACCAAAATAATGGCCCGACTATCGTTCATATCAAAGGTGCAAGCGATAAAGGCGTTTCTCATAACATCTATAGCCAATTTGATGTTGATCAGAAAGGCGTTATTCTCAATAACAGTGCAACCAACACAAATACCACTCTGGGTGGTCAAATCAATGGGAACCTCAACCTAAATAATGGTAACGGCCCTGCAAAAGTGATTCTTAATGAAGTTAACTCCACAAATGCAAGTACCCTCAACGGTATGGTTGAAGTGGCGGGTCAGAAAGCACAAGTCATTGTCGCTAACGCATCTGGGATTACATGTAATAACTGTGGTTTTATTAATACCGACCGCGTTACCCTAACAACAGGTAAACCTATTGTTGCGGGGGGAGAAGTACTTGGCTATAACGTAGAAAAAGGCCAGATCATCATCAATAGCCGCTTACAGTCTGATTCTCCAACAGATATTATTGCGCGCTCGGCAGTGATCCGTGGTGATATTAACGCAAAAGAAATTAATATTGTTGCAGGTAATAACTTTGTTGATGCAAAGGGTAACTATGTCACTAATGTACAAGGTGTAGGTTCAACAGCTCGAGTCGGTATTGATGTGTCCGCATTAGGGGGTATGTATGCCGATAAAATTACATTAGTTTCAACAGAGAGTGGTACTGGTGTATCCAACTATGGCAGCATGGTTGCAGGCTCGGGCGGTATCAATATTGATTCAAAAGGCCTGGTTTATAATCAAAACGCCAAAATGAATGCCAACGGTAAAATTAATATCAAAACTAACTCAGGATTGTACAACAACTCCACAATCGCGAGTAACAATGATATTGATATCAATACTAACAATGGCATTTTAAGTAATGTGAATGGCCAGATTAAATCCAATGGCGGTAGTGTTACATTAACCACAGGATCAAACATTGATAACCGAAGTGGTATTGTTGATGCACAACAAAATATTAATCTGGTATCAACTAACTTGTATAACACTAACGGCTCAATCAAAACTAACCGTGGTGATATCGATATTCGTTCTACGGGAACCATTGAAAACTATTATAACTTACGTAATAACGTCATTAATACAGATAATCGTGGGATCCGTTCAGGAAACAACGTAACTATCAATGCGGGTAAAGTTGTCAATAGTAACTCAACAATTTCAGGCCGTGATATTGCGATTAATGCACGTACTTTAATTGCTAATGAAAACAGCAGTGAGATTGTAGCTAAACGTCGCATTGATATAGATGCTGAGACATTGCAAAACAGCAATTCACTGATCAAAACCACCAATGGACAAACGAATATTACGTTGTCTCACAACCTAGTAAACAATGGTTATGCAGCTATAGATAGCGGTAAAGCACTAAACATTACGGCTAATATCCTTCAAAACCAAGGTTCTTTAGTTTCTAACTCGGGAAAATCTAAATTTAATGTTTATAGCTTAATCAACCAATATGGTTACATCAAAGGAACTAATTTAGATATTAAAGCAACGAATGTAACAAACAATCGTGGCCTGATTACCGCTGACAACGACGTTGTTATCAATACGACTTCTCTGGATAACAGCTATGCAAGCGGCTTCAATGCTTATGCCAGTAAGTTCGGTGTTTCAGGTAGAACAGGCGGAATCTATGCTGAAGACGGCGCGGTTAACATTAACGCAAATAGCTTGAACAACTACTCAGGTATTATTGCTGCGGATGCATCTCAAAAAGCGGGAGTCAAAGGTGATATCAATATTAAATTGAGAAATGACTTAGATAACCGTTACGGTAAAATTCAAGGTGCAAATACTGTCAAGCTTGATGTTAACAAGTTAAATAATACTTATTCAGGCTTAGTAGATGCAGGTAAAGATTTAATCATTGATGCATTTACTCGTGTTGATAATAATAATGGCCGTTTAAGTTCTATGGGAACCACTAAAATTACAAGCCCTGTAATTTATAACAGCCCATACGGAAAAATCTTAGGCTCCATGATCATTTTAAACACACCTAATTATTACTAATTAGAGCATAAAGGAGGCTAATTAGCCTCCTTTTCATATTAAATTTACCTCTTTCAACCTAATTAGTTGTTATTCCTTACTCTATATAAATTCAGTTAAAACTATTTAATATCTCATTGAAATAAATCATAATTAAAAAACTCAAAAAACAAGTAAAAACACCTAAATACACCATTTTGGGATTTATTGTATCTAATTAATATTTAATAAAAAAAATATAAAACCAATATTTTATATCATTATCATAATATACACCGAACTAATGGCTTTTCACTTATTTCATAACTTAATTAATATAATTAATTTTCTTTAAATCCCATTTTAACGCATAATCTAAAAGTTTATAAACTTACTTAAGACTATTTTTCTCGGTGAAAGCCCATAGGGATATACATGAAAAAAAACTCAAAAAAAATTAATTACCAATAAGAACAATCTTATATAATAAAGAATAAACCTTCATCATAAAAATATTCTTAATTATATTTCCAATATTTTTTAATGATCATTTAAGAATAAAAGTGGTGGCCATGAATTTTCGTTTTATTTTTTTATCCAGTACCCTATTCGCTTTCCCATTTTATGCATCAGGGACTCCCTCTTCGACCGTTGATCAACAAATCAATAATCAAATAAGCCAAGATAAATCTCGCCAGCAACAAATACAATTAGAAGCTAAAGATGTTTTAGGGAAAAAACAAGAACGCGCTAACAATATTCTAATCTTTGATAAAGAAGAACAATGTTTTGATATGAAAAAAGTAATTTTGGTGTCTGAACCTAAATTACCGTCAATGCGCCCTCTTGAAACTTATGCTAACCAAGTTGTAGGAGTCTGCATTGGAATTAAAGGGGTTGAAACATTAGCAAAAGGCTTACAAGATAATATTATTAAATCAGGTTATGTCACCACTCGAGTCAATATCCCTGAGCAAAATATTAGCGAAGGCATTTTGACGCTAGAGATAATACCCGGCAAAGTCGCTAATGTAAAATTATCTGAAGATAGCGATACCTATATTACGCTCGGTGCAATCATGCCCGCAAAAGAAGGCGATATTCTGAATATTCGCGATATAGAACAAGGCTTAGAAAACTTGGAACGCATTCCTGGAGCCAAAGCCAATATCGAATTATCCCCAGGGAAAGATTTCTCTACATCAGATATCACTATTCAACGAGAAAAATCCCCCCATGTTAATGTCGGGGGATATTACAATAACTCAGGCAGCCGCCAAACGGGTAAAGACCAAGTTGGTGTAACCATTTATGGTAATAACTTAACCAGTTTGAATGACACAGTGTATATTTCAGCAGGTAAGAACCTAAAAAACCAAGAACGATACAGTACAAGTAATGCCGCAATTTACTATGCTGTACCCTACAATTATTGGCTTTTTTCTATCTATGCTAGCAAAAGTGATTATAAACAAACGATTAAAGATATTGTCAGTTATAAATATTATGGCGACAGCAAATATTACAATGCGACTGCTAGTAATGTTTTTTTACGTGGGCAAACATTCAAAGATACCGCGTCTATTCAGTTAATAAAGCGTAAATCAGAGTATAAGCTTGAAGATGTCAAACTATTGTCTCAGGAGAGGAATTTAACCACCTTTAAAGTGGGAGTCAATCACCGACAAAATATCGACAATTCAACACTGGATGCCTCAATCAATTATCAGCGTAACGTTCCTTGGTTAGGTGCGGAACAGAGCTGGGACATGAAATACGGCGATGCAAGCCATATGGCCCGAGTTTTTACACTGGATGTGTCTGGCATGATCCCTATCTCTTTTGATAATTTTGTCATGAGTTACAATCCTCAGCTTTTTGTTCAGTACAGCAAGGACAGATTAACAATTCAAGATCAATTTTCACTCGGTAATCGATGGACAGTACGTGGTTTTGACGAAGAATTTTCACTTATTGGTGATAAAGGCTTCTATTTAAGGAATGAATTTAACTTTTATATTCCAGGTTTTTCTTTCTATCCTTATTATGCGATTGACTACGGCCGTATATTTGGTGGTGTATATCCTCTTGGCCTTTATTCCGATGACCAACTTTTAGGAACGGCAATTGGTATGCGTGGAAGCGTCAATATCTTCAGTTATGATTTATTTCTAGGCGCTCCACTTTATAAACCCGATGAGTACGAAACCAATAGCGTCAACGCAGGATTAAATGTTCAATGGTTTTGGTAATGTGACAGCTTAGATCAGCTGACTAAAAGCTAAATATCACAATGAGGTATTTAGCTTTTATGTCCCTGTAAATATTTCCCCTCACCTAATGGCGCTATCATTTATTTCGTTCTTTAACAATCAAGATAATAAAATAGACAAAAAAAGTGGTAACTCTATATTTTTAATATTTAAAAACCAAGTAATTGTAATGCAATATGCGCTTTATTGTTATAAAAATGTTTAATTGATCTTACTGTCTTTATATAATGAAAAATCCGAGAATATAAATACTCTCGGATTTCCTACTGCACTCTATTCCATCAGAATTCAGGTATTAACCTGTATTGCATCCTATCAAAACTATTAGAAGCGATAACCTGCTCCAAACATAAATACAAATGGATCTAAGCGAGTACTTACTTTTTGTTGCTCACCCATTGCTTTATATTTTACATCCGTTTCAATATTCATCCACCAAACTGATGCGTTCAACATCCAGTTATCAGTCAGCATATAATCCATACCTGCTTGTGCCGCAAAGCCCCAAGAGCTAGATAGGTCTAAATCAGATAATTGATATGTGTCTTTACCTTTGGAATTAAATTTTTCATCAAAGAAGAACGTATAGTTCAGACCTGCGCCTAAATAAGGGCGTAATTTATCTTGTTTACTACCAAAATAATATTGTGCCATTAAGGTTGGCGGTAAATGTTTAACAGTTGCAATATTACCAGTTACACCAGTGCCAACTTTGTGTTCAAACGGCGTTGCTGCTAATAATTCCACACCGATATTATCAGTGATCATATACCCAAAGGTTAAACCTAATTGTGTATTATTACTAACACCAAACGAATCATTTAATCCATATGCTCCTAACGCATTATCCGAGCCTGCATTAGGTCTTACAGTTGCAGTACCGGCGCGAAATAGAAAATCGCCAGCTTCATGAGCAATAGAAGCAGCTGGAGCTAAAGTTGCAGCCGCTAATACAAGCGCAGTGAGTTTTTTCATTATCAATCCCATTCCTGTGTTTTTATTTTAGTAAAATATACCGCATTATATAAATTGATGTTCAAATCAAGATCACATCTTTTACCAATTTATAGGTAATCCAATAAATATAGTTTTATTATTCCATCTATTCTTTTTTTAATTTTGATTTAAATCAATTTTTGGAAAATAACTAATAAAATAAAAACTTGATCCTTAAATTTATATATTTACCCTATACATAAAACATATATTTAAAATGCAATTTAAGTAATTCTAATTAACCCTCTCAATTAATTTGGTTAAATATTGAGAATCATTCCCTTTACATACTTACGTTAACTTCCCGAAATTTCTTATCTTTCTCTACCTCTATGTCTGATACTCAGTTACAATTGCCTTAAAATTTTGATCCCGTTTGTAGATAGGAGCAGTTAAATGTCCATTTCGGCCAACTCACTCATCAGTGACAGCGTTAATTTTTTCAAAAATCAACTGAGTGGCCTTTTCACCATTGTTGTGTTGGCAACGGCGGTGAGCCTCGTGATTTACGCAATGATGATCCCGAATGAACAAATGATTGGTGTGCTTGCTCAAGCACAAAACCAAATGATTGAGTCAGGGAATGCAGGTTTACAAGATTGGATATTAGGCCTTTCAGAGCAAGACAAAAGCAGCATTCTACGTGTTTCCTTTGGGCTAATTCTTTCTGTAACGCTAGGCAGCTTAGTGCTTATCTGTGGCACTTTATCCTATATTGCAGGGATGTCCCGCGGTGAAGCCATGAATGCGACGCAGGCACTTAGCGCTTCATTAGGCAAAGCCCCTTCTATGTTTTTGTTACTCGTTGTTTGCTCACTTCTCATTCAACTTGGCATCACCATTATGGTGCTCCCAGGGATTGTTCTAGCGATTGGTTTTTCTCTCGCACCAGCTATCTTAATTAATGAAAAAACAAACCCGTTTAGTGCGATGGGTAAAAGCTGGAAAATGGCGTATGCAAACTGGCGTGTTGCCCTGCCAATGATTTTAATTTGGATGGCTGCACAAATGTTGGTGAGTGTATTATTAAGCAGCTTACAGATGAACCACATTGTCATTAACGGTATATCATTCCTGCTGAATAATATCGTTGCTGCTTTCGCCTTAATTTATTTCTACCGTTTATACATGTTAGTCAATAAAAACGCTTAATTTCGATTTAAAAAAGGGAGCCAAGTGGCTCCTTTTTTCTAATGCAATCAATTGAGAAAAATCTTAATTCTTTTCTGGTTTCAAATTAAGTGATTCATCAATATCTTCACAATCCCTTTGTTGTTCTAACGCGTTCATCTCTTCTTGCGCTTTTCTCTCTTCAACACATTTAATTTGAATTTGTTGCTTACTTTGAATTAAACGAATTGCAAAATAAATATCAGGGACAACTAATAAATCATCATCAGAGCGTGTAATTTTATTTTGTTCTAGCCAACGTTTAATTGATGTACGACGCCCTGCCAACACTAACGTGACACCTTTCGCTTTCAAAGATGTGACGATATCATTAAGAGTTGAAAATACACTCACATCATTATGGGTAAAACTTACCGCGGCGTCGACGATCACCCATGCAGGTCTCTTTAATTGGTTATCTAAGTGCTTATTCAACCGCTCTTTAAAGTAATTCACGTTGAAGTAAGTCAACGGAGAGTTAAAACGATAAATTAATACACCTTCAATAGGTTGAATATCATTATCTGATGTCATTGAATGCAACATGCCTTGCTCATCCACACCAAGTTGCTGATCGGTTGGCCTAAATATCACTCGGATAAACTGCAATAAACCCAATAATACGGCTAAACCCACACCACTGATTAGCCCAACTAGCAACACAGCAACTAACGTAAAGACACATAAGAAGAAGGCTTCTCTATTACGCTTACGCATGGATAAAATACTACGAAAGCTAATTAACGAGAACGTCGAAACGACCAGTACCATTCCCAAGGCTGGCATCGGAATATATTCCAATAAGTCCATAGAAAATAACAATACGGCTAAAATCGTTAGTGCCGCAACAATAGAAACGAGCTGAGTTTTCCCCCCCATCATATCGTTAACTGCAGTACGGCTGCTTGCCGCACTCACCGCAAAGCCTTGGGAAAACGCAGAGGCGATGTTGGCTATCCCTAATGCACGTAGTTCCTGATCCGCATCAATAGCATAGCCATTTTTACTAGCGAAACTACGCGCAGTCATCATAAAACTGACAAAGCTGATCACTGCCAAGTTCATTGAAGGAATAACTAAGTCGCGTAGCAGTCCCGGTGGGAACTCGGGCATTGGAATAGAAGGCAACCCGTCTCCTAAATCCCCGACAATACTAATACCATACTGTTCAAGATTAAACACGATACTAGCAACCGTCGCGAGAACCATGGCAATCAATAATGATGGCCACTTACTACGCACACGTTTAATAATTAATGTGACTGCTAATGTTGCCGCCGCAACCAATAAGGTTGGTATATGCGTTTGTGCTATTGATTGAGGAAACGCAATAAGGCGCTCGATAAATCCTGCAGGTAATGTGGTAATACCAAAAATTTTACCCATTTGGCTAACAACGATGGTTAATGCCACCCCATTTAACAAGCCTTGTAATATCGGGCGGGATAGAAAATCAGCAAAAGTTCCTAAACGGAATCTTGCTGCAATCAAACACCAAATACCCGTCATGAGGCTCATTACAATGATTAACTGCCAGCGAACATTTTCATCCCCCATTGCAAGTGGAGCAACGGCAGCAGCAATAACCGCGCAAGTCGCCGCATCAGGGCCAATAATCAGTTGCTTTGATGTCCCAAACAACGCATAAAAAAACATAGGAAGGATACAGGCATACAATCCAACAATAGCGTTCACCCCCATTAATTCGGCATAAGCAATCGCAACAGGTAATGCCACCGCCGCAACGGACAATCCAGCTTTCACATCAGAACCTAAGTTTGAAAGCTGGTAGTTAAACAGCGTTTCTAAACCTGGCATCCAGACAAATAGCTTCGCCTTTATCATTGAGGAAAAACACCTATAAATTAGTAAGTTAAATTATCTAAAACCTTATTTATAGCCGAACTGATAAAGTTTATCTAGAAGTAAGTCAAATAATAGTAAAATTGTGCAAATATGATTGGTAACAAGGCATGTTTATTGGTAAAAAGGTGCAAACTTTTAACAATTAATGCCAATATCGGTTAAACTACTCTATTATCTTGACGTTGAGGCGCTGTATTCACTGTTATGAAACAACTTATTGATTTTATCCCTCTGATTATCTTTTTCATCGTGTATAAGCGATACGACATTTTTTACGCAAGTGGTGCCTTAATGGTCACTACACCACTGGCATTGTTAGCCACTTATCTTATTTATAAGAAAGTTGAAAAAGTAGCCAAGATCACCTGTGCTATTGTGATGGGTTTTGCGGCATTAACACTAATTTTCCACAGTGATGCATTCATTAAATGGAAAGTCACCATCATTTATGGTGCATTCGCTATCGCGTTATTATTCAGCCAATGGTTTACTGAAAAACCATTAATTCAACGTATGCTAGGAAGTAACCAAGAAATTAAGTTAGCGGATAGTTACTGGAATAAGCTTAATAGTGCATGGGCTATCTTCTTTGTTTTTTGTGCAGTTTTAAATATTTATGTCGCATTTTGGATGGCACAAGATATTTGGGTCAATTTCAAAGTATTCGGTCTGACGGCAGGAACACTGATTTTTACTGTGTTAAGCGTAGTATATATTTTTAAAAACATGACCAAAGAAGCGGTTGAAAAACACGAAGAGTAGTCATGTTTCTGAATATCTAAACAAAAAAACCTGCTTTATCTGATTGAGCAGGTTTTTTTGTTTTTAAGCTAATGTCGGTTTTGACCAAACGCTTTTTCAATCTTTTTGTCAGTATTGTATTGTGATAACGCATATACAGACCAGATAGCCGCTGGCAACCAACCAATTAAAGTCAGTTGTAAAATCAGACAAATTATTCCTGCAAATGGACGACCAATAGTAAAAAATTGCAACCACGGTAATAATATCGCCAAAATGAGTCTCATACTTTCTCCCCAAATACTTATCAACGGTTTATGGTTTAAGTATAGGCAATCTAGTCAATTGACTAAATACAAAAAACACTTCTAGCGTTTTCTTTGCATAACTCTAACTTTCAGCCGAATTTAAACACAATACGCCGATGTTCTGCGCTATTTATTGGATTTTATTGGCTAAACACGTTTTATTGGCGATACTTGGACAATAAGTCTGTAGTTAGAGTTTACTTGAGTATCAGTAATTTGCTATAAATGCTAACTAGTCGTTTTTATTCCCTTTTTAATAAGAGTTAAATATGCAATTACCAAACGGTGAATTGGTTTTACGAACCCTCGCCATGCCTGCGGATACAAACGCCAATGGTGATATTTTCGGTGGCTGGTTAATGTCACAAATGGACATTGGCGGTGCTATCCTTGCAAAAGAAATCGCGCTCGGCCGTGTTGTTACCGTCGCAGTGAATGGCATAAAATTTCAAAAACCTGTCGCAGTCGGTGATGTGGTCTGTTGCTACGCGCGCTGCTTAAAAACAGGTAAAAGCTCAATTACCATTAATATTGAAGTGTGGGTGAAAAAAGTTGCAACGGAACCTGTAGGCCAACGTTACCGTGCCACCGATGCGGTATTTACCTATGTAGCCGTGAATGATGATAATACGCCACGAGAGTTACCAACAGAAAAACAGCATTTCCAATTAGCCAGCTCTGAGCAACTCACTGAATAATCGTTTAATTCACGCTTAAATTAAAAAAGCACCGTTTTGGTGCTTTTTTAATGGCTTAATCAGCAAGTTACACTTGGCTAACCGTACCATCCAGTTTGAAGTAAATTTCGGTGACATAACCTTTTGCGGGTTGTTTCTCGAATGTCCAGCGGTTCATTGCTCGTTTAACATCTCGCTCAAACAAACCTTTCGGTGAAACCTCAACAAACTCGATATTCGTCACACGGCCGCCGTCGTCAATATCATAACGCACCTTAACATACCCCTCTTTCCCTAAACGGCGTGCACGTTCTGGATAAACAGGAGCTTGTTTATGTAGAGCCCTTGGACCACTTTTCGCGGTAGACTGGCTATTACTCGCCCCAGTATTTTTTGCGGTCGTTACTGGATTATTGTTTGTTTTCGGTGCTGTTGCATCTGATTTGATGTTATTCATCGCAAGTTGTTTTTCAACTGGCTTAACATCTTCTTTAATTTTTTTCTTTTCTTCCTGCTTTGGTTTTGGCTTCTTCTTCACTTCAGGTTTTTTCTTCGGCAAAACAATCGCAGGCTCAACCACAGGTTCGGGTTCAGGTTCGATAATCGGTTCTGGCTCTGGTTCGACAGGTGTTTCAACCTCAGGAACAGGCTCTGAAGCAGGTTCAGGGGCAGCAAAAGCAACCATCGCAATCGTCATTGGCTCAGGATCTCTAGCCAAATTAGGTTGATTAAAAATCCATGCCATCGCAAGACCTGCATGAATAGATAACGAAATGACGATAATTAAACTCCAACGGATCCAACGCATATGCAATTTCTACCCTACACCTGTCGACCTAAAAGAATATAGTCACTAGTTTAAATGCAAATAGCAATCATATTCAATAAGGTTTGTCATACAAAGTGAAAAATGTGAATGTGCGCCCTAATAACCCTACTCAACCCATTGAGTAAAAAGTAGTGAGTGTCGACGGCGATAAATATCGATTTTGCGCATGGCATAAATGTGCATATTGCGTCTTGAATGCCCTTCTAGCCAGCGTCGACGGCGACGTTGCACTTGTCTTAACATTCTCCAACGACCGACCTCATGCCTACTGCGTCTCATTTTTCTGCCCTTTTTTATGAAAAAATACGGTGAGAAAATATTATATTCCTTTGAAAAAAAGAGCCAAGAAGATCTTTTATGGTCTATCTCATAATAATTATTTAATTTCAATGTTTATTATTTCAATTTGAAATTATTATTTCCTCATGAATTATCTATTACACAAAGCTTTTACTGCAAAATTTTGCTAAATTCTATTAAGTTAATATATTGCTCACTGTTTTTTCAGGTAAAACTTCTTTTTTCGATGGTATTTCCCTATTAGCGAGAGGCATTTAATCCATTATGGCAACTGTTTATACCCTTATGAGTTGGCTTCTATTTTTCCTTTACTGGCTACTTATTGCAGCAATTACTGTCCGCATTTTAGTTAAAAGGAGGCCTGTGACCTCTGCAATGACATGGTTGTTAATTATTTATATCCTTCCTTTAGTTGGGATAATTGCCTATGTCGCCTTTGGTGAGCTTCATTTAGGGAAACGCCGTGTTGATAAAGCCCACCATATGTGGCCTTCTGTCGCCACATGGCTCGAAAACTTACGCCATTCAAAACATATTTTTGCAAATGAAAACAGTTCGGTAGCAGAACCGCTTTTTCAACTGATCGAAAAACGTCAGGGCATCGCTGGCGTTAAAGGAAACCGTATCCAACTATTAACCACTTGTGAAGATTCATTAAAAGCCATTGTTAATGACATTAATAATGCACAGCATTCTATCGAGATGGTGTTCTACATTTGGCAACCTGGTGGATTGGTTGATGGCGTAACGGAGGCTCTGCTAAATGCCGCTAAACGTGGCGTAAAATGCCGCATCATGGTTGACTCCGCAGGGAGTTGGCACTTTTTCCGCAGTGATTATCCTGCAAAAATGCGCGCAGCAGGCATTGAGTTTGTCGAATCGCTAAAAGTGAATTTAATGCGTTTCTTCTTACGTCGCATGGATTTACGCCAACACCGTAAAATTATCATTATCGATAACTATATTTCATACACTGGAAGTATGAATATGGTTGACCCTCGCTATTTTAAACAAGACTCAGGTGTTGGTGAATGGATTGATATTTTAGTGCGTATGGAAGGCCCTGTGAGCACCACTTTAGGGATTGTGTATGCATTTGACTGGGAAATGGAAACAGGCCAACGTATTTTGCCACCACCACCAGACAGCAATATTATGCCGTTTGAGCAAGCCAATGGTCACACCACTCAAACCATCGCTTCAGGGCCTGGTTTCCCTGATGAACTGATTCAACAATCGCTGATGACCGCCATGTTTTCTGCTCGCAAACAGTTAATCATGACAACGCCCTATTTTGTCCCTAGTGATGACCTTCTGCATGCTATCTGTACCGCGGCCATGCGCGGTGTCGATGTGAGCATTATCATGCCAAGACAAAATGACTCTTTCCTCGTTCGATGGGCAAGCCGTTCATTTTATAGCGAATTACTTGAGGCTGGCGTAAAAATTTATCAATTCGAAGATGGCTTATTGCATACTAAAAGTGTCCTTGTGGATGGCGAACTCAGTTTAGTTGGTTCCGTTAATCTCGATATGCGTAGCTTATGGCTTAACTTTGAAATCACCGTCGTTATTGATGATAAAAGTTTTGGTAGCGATCTGACGTTAGTTCAGTATGATTACATGGCTCGATCAACACGCTTAGAAATTGAAGAATGGGAACAACGCCCCTTCTGGAACCGCGTAGTTGAGCGTGTTTGTTATTTCTTTAGCCCACTGTTATAGCGTAAATGAATTAGGAAAGGTCATGACTGAGAAACACAATATACATTTAATCGATGAAGACGATATCATTGAAATGGCTTATGACCTTTTTCTCGAAGGCGCAATGGATAATCTAGAACCTGCTGACCAGCTTATTTTTGCCTTACAGTTTGAAGAATCTGGTGCAGCTGAAATCATTGATTTAACTGATAATTGGCAAGGTATTCTGCCGAGTGAGGCAAATTTATCACAGTTCAGTGAAGTGATTATTGGGCTAGCGAAAAACCCTGATGACGAACTCGACGATATCTTTGCTCGCGTCTTAATTAGCCGCCATCCTACAGAACCTTTCCACTCTATTCTCTGGAAAAAATAACGATTGAGGGGCATTAGCCCCCTCTTTTTCACATCTTAATCTTCTTTAGGAAAGTCGCCTGTCACTGAAAATTTTCGCAAATAATTCTGAATATTGGTCCTGACATATTCATTTTTCTCTTTTGGGAATTTTTTCCATGCACATTCTAATAGAGGAATAACATCAGGTATTACAGTATTAAGTTCAACTAGCGTTCGAATGGCCAGACAAGCCATGTCACCATCATCTGACGTAATGCTTGGATAAAAAAGTGCAGATTTTTCCTTAACATTCGTATCAGAACTCGCTGCATAAAGAGCAGTTCTCGCAAGGTTTAGGTTCGAATGTTTAAATAAATGAGCAAAATCTTCAGCTTGCGTGGCAGCTAAGTCTTTAAGTATGTACCCTGCAAAACGAATAAAATCGGCATCTTCCACACTTTTGATTAGCTCCAAAATATTATCTTTATAATCGGCTAAGTTCTCTTTTTGATTAAAAAAGATAGTACTAATCGCTAAATTTTGCCATGCACGGTCGGTGCTTTTTAACGCAGACATAAGGTATGAGGAAGCAATATTAGGTGCATATTGCGCTAAAACTCTCAAAGCCAGTTTTGACTCTTCCCCTTGGTTTTCTTTAATAATTTCGGTCAATAACACCAAACCTTTATCAGATAAAAGCTTAAGTTTAGTCAACCCTGACAATACCTGACATCTTAATTCCGAACTATCCATTTGGATGTATAAATCAAATAACGTTTGCTCATCACCGCCAATTCTGTGACCAAACCAACTAGTTTCATAGCCTTGAATAACTTCATCTAACCAACGTTCATACCATTGTGAAAAACTCAGTTCGTAAGAAAAGAAGAAAGGCTGATTAGAACCACACCAATGGTTTGTATAAATAATTCGCCCTGCATATTCCCCTGTAATCACTAATAATAAATCATATTCACACCCGCACGTTCCAAGGTAAAAAACACCTTGGTGAATATAGTTTTCTCGCTCATCGAATTCTTCATCACTGCAATCATCATCAAGGAAAGTCAGTTTCTGCCATTCCTCTTGGCTCATCGTAGGACTTAAAATAGAGGGTAATGCTGCGGTTTGATCAAAGCGGCTTTCGCTATCTTCAAAACGGACAATTCCATAATAAGGCCCTAGTCCACCATTACCAATTTGCGTTAAAAACTGTACAAAATCTTGCGGTAATGTCGCCCCCGTTCGCTTTTGCCATTTTTCAATATCTGCTAAGGCAATAACGGGGTTTAACTCATATTCATGGCTATCTGCACCAAATAAGTTTAACTCGCTATCTACTTGTTTAACTAAAGGGATTTTCTCACGAATTCGTGCTAATGCGTCGTTTGGATACTGTTCATTAATCTGCTGCCATTGGCGTAAAACCGAAACCGTCTCTTCATCCTGTAAAAAATCATTCGTCATTTATGTTGAACCTTTATTTTATTGCCTCAATGAATAATTAGTTTATTAACATGTTTTGCTTCCATTATTTATCAGTCATTATCTGAACACAGCTAAAAAAGTGGTTTTTAAGATTAATAACAAAAAAGCAGAGCCAATTGACTCTGCTTTTAAGGTTAATTGTTGGCAAAAATGATTAAAGAGGGTCTATTTTCAAACAAGAGACTGCATGTCTAAAACTACCTTCTAACAACGGACGCGTTTTCGCACACCCTTCATCTGCCAATGGACAACGTGTTCTGAAAACACAACCTGAA
Source organism: Providencia sp. SP181 (assembly GCF_050446505.1). NCBI lineage: Bacteria > Pseudomonadati > Pseudomonadota > Gammaproteobacteria > Enterobacterales > Morganellaceae > Providencia > Providencia sp. SP181. The sequence goes on along the minus strand of NZ_JBBPXM010000015.1, from coordinate 23,765 downwards.
GGAGGGTTAATCGGTGATGGCAGCTCCCCCTCGAGTAATTCAATGCTTTTATTTTTTTCCTTGTCAGGGTCTGGCACAGGAACCGCTGACATCAACGCTCGAGTATACGGGTGTAAGGGGTTATTATAGACCTCATCATAGGTACCTAATTCCACGGCATGTCCCAAATACATCACCAGTACACGGTCAGAAATGTGCTTAACCACGGCTAAATCATGAGCAATAAATATCAGCGATAATTTCATTTCACGCTGTAGTTCTTGCAGTAAATTCACCACTTGCGCCTGAATGGATACATCCAGCGCAGAAACTGGTTCATCACAAATAACCAATTTTGGTTCTAATATCAACGCCCTAGCAATACCAATTCGCTGGCACTGCCCCCCAGAAAACTCATGGGGATAGCGGTTAATCAAGTTCGGTAATAACCCCACTCGCATCATCATCGCTTTTACTTTTTCGGTGATTTGCGATTGTGGCATTTTCGGGTGATAGGTTTTTAGTGGTTCAGCAATAATATCACCAATGGTCATTCGCGGGTTTAATGAGGCCAATGGGTCTTGGAAAATCATTTGAATATCGCTACGCACACTGCGCCACTCTTTATCACTTTTACCTAATAAATTTTGACCTAGCCAGCTAACGGTACCATCTGTCGCTTTGACTAAGCCAATTAGCGCACGAGCAAAGGTGGATTTACCACAACCAGACTCACCAACCACCCCCAGAGTTTCCCCTTCGTATAAGCGCAGTGTGACGCCATCCACCGCTTTTAAACTTTTGTCGGGTTGCCAAAACCACTGCTTTTTATCCCTAATGGAAAAGTGCACTTTTAGATCATTAACTTCCAGTAACACAGGCCTATTTTCATGAGTCGTCATACTAATTCCTCCATAGGCTTGAAGCAGGCACGCAGGCGGGTTTGCGCAAAGGATGATAAAGCAGGTTCACTTTCTACACATTGCTGTGTTGCATATTGGCAACGTGGTGAGAACGGACAACCTTTTGGTAATCTTAATAGATTTGGTGGGTTACCTGGTATTGTTGCGAGACTTTCATCATCCCCATCGAGTCGCGGAACTGCCGCTAGTAACCCCAAAGAATAAGGGTGAGATGGCTGATAAAAAATATCTTTGGCAGTGCCATACTCCATAGTGCGCCCCGCATACATGACCAACACTTTGTCGCAAACGCCAGCCACAACCCCCAAGTCATGGGTGATCAAAATAATTGCTGTATCAAACTCATCTTTCAATTCATTCAGCAACGTCATGATTTGCGCTTGTACCGTCACATCTAACGCCGTTGTTGGCTCATCTGCAATCAGTAATTTTGGTTGGCACAATAGTGCCATCGCAATCATCACCCTCTGGCGCATTCCGCCTGAGAATTCATGGGGATACATGTTCATACGCTTACGCGCTTCAGGCATTTTAACCGCATCCAGCATTTTCACTGATGCCTCGAAAGCGTCACTTTTGCCCATCCCCTTATGGAGCATCAGTACCTCAGATAGCTGCGTGCCAATTTTTAAGTAGGGATTTAATGACGTCATTGGGTCTTGGAAGATCATGGAGATTTCTTCAGCCCGCATCCGATTTAATTCTTTTTCTTTTAAATTCAGAATTTCACGACCATTAAACATCACCGAACCATTGATTCGGCCATTTTTTGCCAGTAGTCCCATCAAAGCAAATGCCGTTTGCGATTTCCCTGACCCTGACTCCCCAACAATACCCAAGGTTTCCCCTGCGCGTAAATCAAAATTAAGCTTATTAACCGCAGTGACATCGCCATCTTGCGTAGAAAAAGTCACACTCAAATCTTTAACTGATAACAGAGGGCTTTTGGTTGAATTTATTGACATAACATTTCCCTCTAACGGTCTTTCGGATCGAGGGCATCACGTAAGCCATCGCCGATAAAATTAAAACAAAACAACGTGATAACCAGAAAACCTGCAGGGATCAATAATAACCATGGTGTCACTTCCATCGAATTTGCCCCATCACTGAGCAAAGCCCCCCAACTACTGAGTGGCTCTTGTGTGCCCAAACCTAGGAAGCTGAGGAATGATTCAAACAAGATCATGCTCGGTACTAACAAGGATGCATAGACTACCACCACACCCAGCACATTTGGCACAATATGGCGTAAAATAATATGGCGCGTGCTGACACCGCAAACTAATGCCGCTTCAATAAACTCTTTACGTTTTAACCCCAGTGTTTGACCACGTACAATACGTGCCATATCTAACCAAGAGACCATCCCAATTGCGACGAAAATCAATAAGATATTGGTGCCAAATAAGGTCACTAATAAAATAACGAAGAACATAAATGGAAATGAATTCAGAATTTCCAATAAACGCATCATGATTGAGTCAACTTTACCACCGACATAGCCTGCCAGTGAGCCATATAACGTCCCAACCACTACTGCCACCAGCGCAGCAGCAACGCCGACCATCAGCGAGATACGCCCACCAATTGCGACACGCACTAGCAAGTCACGCCCCGACGCATCCGTACCAAAATAATGGCCTGTCGCCATATCTGGCGGCATGGACATCATCTCCCAATCGGTATCATCGTATAGGAATGGTGATAGCATCGGCGCAAAAATGACAAATAATGTGATTAAAAACAACACACATAAACTGAAAATTGCCGCACGGTTATGCATGAAACGACGACGTGCATCTTGCCACAAACTTCGCCCTTCAATATCCAATTGCTCTGAAAAATTCGCCAGAGCTTCACTATTTTTTTGATTCGAAATCATAGCGCTTCTCCAATTAGTAGCGAATTTTCGGGTCAATGACGGCATACAACACATCGACAATAGCATTAAAGGTTATCGTTAATACCCCAACCAAAATGGTTAAGCTCAACACCAAGGAATAATCGCGGTTAAGTGCGCCATTAACGAATAATTGACCAATGCCAGGTAAGCCAAAAATAGTTTCAATCACCATTGAACCCGTAATGATTCCCACAAATGCAGGGCCCATATAAGAAAGCACTGGGAGCAACGCAGGTTTTAAGGCATGGCGTAAAATGATAGTTCTCAGTGGTAAGCCTTTAGCGCGTGCAGTACGGATAAAATTTGAATGCATAATTTCTATCATCGAGCCACGAGTGATACGGGAAATACTGGCAATATAGGCTAATGACAGTGCCACCATCGGCAAAATCATATGTTTCAAATTACCGCCGTCCCAGCCACCGCCGGGGAGCCATTTCAAGTGAATGGCAAATATCAGCACCAAAAGAGGTGCCACAACAAAGCTGGGGATGACAACCCCCGTCATGGCAAACCCCATGACTGTAAAGTCCCATTTAGTATTTTGATTAAGGGCAGCAATGACCCCTGCCGTGACACCAAATAAAACAGCAACCACAAAGGCAGTAGCCCCCAGTTTCGCAGAAACAGGGAAAGCTTTCGCTACTAAGTCATTGACACTATAGTCTTTATATTTAAATGAAGGCCCAAAATCGCCTTGTGAGAGTTGAATAAGGTAGTTGAAGTACTGCTTATACATCGGATCATTTAAATGGTATTTGGCTTCAATATTTGCCATCACCTCAGGTGGTAGCTTACGCTCGCCTGTAAACGGACTACCCGGCGCTAAGCGCATCATAAAAAATGAGATGGTAATGAGAATTAAAAGAGTCGGGATCGCCTCAAGCACCCGACGCAAAATAAATTTCAGCATTGCTCGTTCCTGCTTCTATTGCCCATTAGGCTAATATCTGGCCCCTCTCGGAGCCAGAGCATTGTTATTAGTGTTTGATAATATATAAATCTTTAGTATGTAAGTTATCTAATGGGTCTTTACCACTATAACCACCAACGTAAGGTTTCACCAAACGGGTGTTAACGTAGTAGTAAAGCGGAACAATGCCTGAATCTTTATCGAGTAACTTTTCAGCTTGTTGATATAAGGCCGCTCGTTCTTCGTCTGTTTTCACCTGTAATGTTTTCTTCATCACAGCATCAAAGTCCGTATTTTTATAGTGAACCGTGTTGTTACTACTGTAGGAAAGCAGCATATTCAGGAACGAAGATGGTTCGTTATAGTCTGCGCACCATCCTGCGCGGGCAACATCATAATTACCTTGATGTCGGCTATCCAAGAAGGTTTTCCACTCTTGGTTTTCGAGTTTAACGTCTGCGCCGATATTTTTCTTCCACATAGAAGAGGCAGCAATCGCAATACGTTTATGCAAATCTGACGTATTATATAGTAAGTTGAATTTTAATGGGTTTGCTTTGTTATAACCCGCCTCTTCCAGCAATTGTTTCGCTTTTTCATTACGCTGTTCCTGAGTCATATTGGCGTACCAATCTGGTTTCTCAGTTTTCATGCCGCTGGTAAAGGGTGGAGTAAAACCATAAGCGGGGATATCCCCCTGCGCTTTCACTTTATAGGTGATAGTGTCTCTGTCCATCGACAGTTTTAATGCTTCACGAACACGCGGGTCGTTAAATGGTGGTTTTTCGTTATTAATTTCATAGTAGTAAATACACAGATAAGGATTTACACGTAACTCATTGGGCATGTTTTGTTGTAAGCTTTTAAATTGCTCAATAGGTAAGTTACTGTACGTCATATCAATTTCACCACTTCGGTAGCGGTTTACATCGGTGACTTCAGACGAAATTGGCAGGAAAGTCACTTGATCAATAACTGTATTCGCATTGTCCCAGTAAGTTGGGCTGCGCTCTAATACAATACGCTCGTTAACAGTCCAATCTTTCAGTTTATAGGCTCCGTTACCGACAAAATTTTGGGGTTGTGTCCATTTAGCTCCATTCTTTTCAATCACTTTTTTGTTTACTGGAGACATGGATGAGTGAGCTAATAATTTAGGAATATAAGGAACGGCTTCACTGAGCGAAATCACTAATGTTTTGTCATCAAGCGCTTTGACACCAAGTTCTTGCGGTTTTTTCTTACCCGCAATAATATCGTCAACATTTTTGATATGCGCGTATTGTAGGTAGCTTGCATATGGAGAGGCGGTATCAGGGTCTGCTAAACGTTGCCAACTATAAACGAAATCCTCTGCCGTGACAGGGTCACCATTTGACCATTTTGCCCCATCACGAATTTTAAACGTCCACTCGGTAAAATCTTTGTTTTCCCAGCTGGTTGCTGAGCCAGGTAAAATTTCCCCATCTGGCCCAACAATAGTAATCCCTTCAAATAGATCCCTTGCTAAAGCTGACTCTGGTACCCCTTCAATTTTATGTGGATCTAAAGACTGTGGCTCTGAACCGTTATTTCTGACCATCACTTGCTTTTCAGCAAGTTCAACACCAGCTGGAACCGTCGCAGCAAAACTGGTTGCTATTGACCCCATCGCTAACCCAGCGGTAACGCTAAGTGCAATAATCGATTTATTGATTAATTTACTCATCTTATCGGTTACTCCCATACATATTTATTATGATTGTGTGTTGATGCAGGTTTATCTTAGAGATAAACACTTTTTATAATTATTTGGATATTATTTATTAGGTTCACTTATATATAACCGTTTAATATCCGTATAATCAAGGGGGTCTTTACCTTTAAATCCACCAACGGTGGGTTTTACCATACGTGCGCTGACGCGATAATAGACAGGAACTAACGCAGAGTCCTTGTCTAACAAGGCTTCAGCTTGTTGATAAATCTGATGGCGCGCTTGTTCATCTTGTGCAGTTAACGCTTGGGCAAGTAATGCGTCAAACGTGGCGTTTGAATAGAAACCAGTGTTATTGCTGTTGTCCGTTAACATCATATTTAAAAATGCAGTTGGTTCATTGTAATCAGCACACCAAGTCGCCCTTGCAACGTCGTATTGCCCTTCATGACGGCTTTGCAGTGAAGTTTTCCATTCCTGATTTTGTAGCGTAACTTTCGCACCAATATTTTTTTGCCACATAGAAGCGGCAACAATCGCTTGCTGTTTATTTTGGTCTGACGTGTTGTATAACAACGAAAATTTCAGGGGATTCTCTTTGGTGTAACCCGCTTCTGCCAATAGTTCTCTCGCCCGTTGATAACGCTGCTCAGCGGGTAAACTGGCCCACTGCGGTGGCTCAAAATTGCCATTATTAATAAATGTTGGTGTGAACCCATAAGCCACGGTTTGGCCTTGGTTGATGATTTTATTCGTAATGGTTTCTCTATCTAACCCTAATTTAATAGCCTCCCTCACTCTAGGGTCATTAAATGGTGGGCGTTTATTATTAATTTCATAATAAAAAGTACACAAATAAGGCCTTACATATAACTCATTGGGCTTTTCTTGCTTCATCTTTTGATAAAGCGCGGGCGGAATAGCGGAATTGCTGATATCGGTTTCCCCACTGCGATAGCGGTTGATATCACTAACTTCAGAAGAAATTGCGAGGAACGTCGCTTGGTCTATCTGGCTCTGCACATTATTCCAATATAACGGATTACGTTTTACAACAATGCGCTCGTTAACCACCCATTTATCCAGCAAATATGCCCCATTACCCACAAAATTTTGTGGTTGAGTCCATTTATCACCATGTTTTTCAATTGTCTGTTTATTAACAGGCTTCATCGCTGTATGGGATAGCATATCAACAAAATAGGGGACAGGATGGCTTAACGTGACTTGTAAGTGATGAGGATCTAAGGCTTTTACGCCAAGTTCATTGACAGGCTTTTTCCCTGCCAAAATAGCATCTGCATTTAAAATATAAGCGTTTTGTAGGTAACTTGAATAAGGTGAGCCCGTTGCTGGATCTGCGAGACGTTGCCAGCTATAGACAAAATCTTCCGCGGTGACAGGGGTTCCATCACTCCACTTTGCGTCATCTCTGAGCGTAAAAATCCAAGTAATGTAATTATCATTTACCCAGTTTTTTGCCACACCTGGTGTCACTTTGCCATCGACATCAGTATAAACTAGGCCTTCTAACAAATTTAAAATAACATTACTTTCAGGCACTCCCTCCACTTTGTGCGGGTCGAGGGAAGCCACTTCTGAACCATTGTTAATCACAATTGACTGTACAGGTTTAACAATATTGGCACTCATTGATGATGTCGTAATAAATAATGACAGTGCTCCCAAACCCATTGCCGTTCTTATCATTTTATCCCTCATGATTAGCAACCTTCGCAGTAATTAACGAAACCTTTTATCTAGCCGAACATGGCCAAATGCACCCTTTGAATATGAATAATTAAAACAATTAATTAACATTTGTTAGTTAAAAATTTCATGCTATTTCTAAAAAAAACTCATCAATACACCATTAAACACATTAAAATCAATGCCATACCATAAACCCCATCATATCGTACAGCATGTCCCCCCTTCACACTTCCAAACATATCATTAACAAACACCAATTAAAATAGTGAATAAATTTACGTAGCTCACAATTCCTTACTTTTTATCCCTGTTTTAGCAAAAAATGCGATATTTAATTACAGATGTGACTTTTATTATTGCTGATTGTTTGTTGTGAAAGAGATTAGATAACGACATATCCTGCTATTGGATACCACAATACTGTTTTTGAAAGGCGATAGTTTTTCTCAATGCTGCTGTCAGCAAAATGCATAACAGCAGCATTGGAAAGAGGTGTTTTAGAGTAAACCTGGGAAAAGTGCTTTAACCCCTGTGACGATAAATTCGATGCCCAACGACATCAATAATAATCCCATAATACGCGTAACAACGTTGATCCCTGTCTGCCCTAAATAGCGTACTAATAACGAAGCGGAGCGAAATAATAACCAACAACAAAAGGCAAAGAAAATACTGGTTAGGGCTAAACCCAAGAAATTTTGCCAGCCATGCCACCTTGAAGACCAAACAATACAAGAACTTATTGCTCCAGGGCCAGCCATTAACGGTAATGCCAGAGGCACAACACCAATGCTGTCGCGAACCGCTGTTTCTGTTTTTTCTTGTTTATTCTGTTTGTCTTCACCAATTTTCCCGCTGATCATCGACATTGCGATGGTGACAATCAATATCCCCCCTGCAATACGGAATGAATCAATAGAAATCCCAAATAATTGTAAGATTGAATCGCCAATTAATAATGACGTACATAAAATAATAGCAACGGAAGTATTCGCAATGGTATTGGTTTTATTTCTCCCTGCATTACTTTGATAATTAGTCATACTGATAAACACAGGCAAAATACCCACAGGGTTTACCAATGCAAATAAACCGATAAAAAATTTAATGTAGCCCGATAAGTCAAGTAATGCTGCACTCACTCATTCATTTCCTTAAATAACTCTTGTTAGAGGTTTATTGATGTCTTTAATAATTTTATCACTGATGCAGTAAATTTCCTTGAGAAAAGCACTAATTTCTGTGAATGTCTCTTTTTACCCCATTTTTTGTTAGCTTTATTATCAATCTCGACGCATTTAGCTTACTTATGTGAAAGTTAATTAATACACCAACAACACTATTTCAAATAGTACAAAAATAGCCATGCTGAAAGGTGTCAGCTTGCCATTTTCGTGATTTAGATCACTTTATTTAATTCCTGTTTTGTTAATCTATCCTTAACTGATAGACAGAGTTAATGGTGAACCAATCATCAATAATTCACGTTTTAACAAGGTTTTTAAGCCAATAGGCGATGATGAGCTACGTTATTATAGATATTATCTATACTTTCTTTTTTAAGTGGTCTTTTTTAAACCTCTTTATAATAGATACATTGCTCATTGGCTTAAAAAGTTTAACATTTATCAGGAGTAATCTATATGTCCGTAACTAACGTTACCGAACTCAATGAACTCGTTGCTCGTGTCAAAAAAGCTCAACGCGAATTCGCTAGTTTTTCGCAAGAAAAAGTAGATGAAATCTTCCGCGCTGCTGCCCTTGCTGCTGCTGATGCACGTATCCCTCTCGCAAAACTCGCGGTAGAAGAGTCTGGAATGGGTATTGTTGAAGATAAAGTGATCAAAAACCACTTTGCCTCTGAATATATCTATAATGCCTATAAAGATGAAAAGACCTGCGGTGTACTTTCTGAAGACCCAACATTTGGTACGATTACAATCGCAGAACCTATTGGGATTATTTGTGGTATCGTACCAACCACAAACCCAACATCAACAGCCATCTTTAAATCCCTGATTAGCTTAAAAACCCGTAATGCCATTATCTTTTCTCCGCACCCTCGCGCAAAAGTAGCTACTAACCGTGCCGCCGAAATTGTTCTTAATGCCGCTATCGCAGCAGGTGCGCCAAAAGATATTATTGGTTGGATTGATTCCCCATCAGTTGAATTATCCAATGCATTAATGCATCACCCTGATATTAACCTGATCTTGGCGACAGGTGGCCCTGGTATGGTTAAAGCGGCTTACAGCTCAGGAAAACCCGCTATTGGTGTAGGTGCAGGAAACACCCCTGTGGTTATTGATGAAACTGCAGATATTAAACGCGCAGTGGCTTCTATTTTAATGTCCAAAACCTTCGATAACGGTGTTATCTGTGCATCTGAGCAATCTGTTGTCGTTGTCGATGAAATCTATAGTCAAGTACGTGAACGTTTTGCAAGTCACGGTGGCTACTTACTGCAAGGTAAAGAACTCAAAGCTGTTCAAGATATCATCTTAAAAAATGGCAATTTAAACGCAGCTATCGTGGGTCAACCTGCTTATAAAATTGCAGAGATGGCTGGCATTACGGTGCCAATCAATACAAAGATTTTAATTGGTGAAGTGAAACTGATCGATGATTCAGAGCCCTTTGCTCATGAAAAATTGTCTCCACTGTTAGCCATGTACCGCGGCAAAAACTTTGAGGATGCAGTATCGAAAGCTGAGCAGCTGGTTGAGATGGGCGGTATTGGCCACACATCTTGCTTATATACAGACCAAGATAATGAACATGAACGTGTCAATTATTTCGGTCAAAAAATGAAAACGGCGCGTATCCTGATCAACACCCCTGCCTCACAAGGTGGGATTGGTGACTTGTATAACTTTAAATTAGCCCCTTCTCTCACACTCGGCTGCGGTTCTTGGGGGGGTAACTCTATCTCTGAAAACGTTGGTCCTAAACATTTAATTAATACCAAAACTGTGGCGAAGAGAGCTGAAAATATGTTGTGGCATAAACTTCCAAATTCAATCTACTTCCGCCGTGGCTGTTTACCTATCGCCCTAGAAGAAATTGCAACTGACGGTGCAAAACGTGCATTTATTGTCACCGATGGCTATTTATTTAATAACGGCTATGTGGATGAAGTGGTTAATGTCCTCAAAAAACACCATATCGAAACCGATGTTTTCTTTGAAGTTGAAGCTGACCCAACGTTAACAGTTGTTCGTAAAGGTGCGGCACAAATGCAAGCTTTCCAACCTGATGTCATTATCGCATTAGGTGGCGGTTCCCCAATGGATGCGGCGAAGATCATGTGGGTTATGTATGAGCACCCTGAAACGCATTTTGAAGAGCTGGCGTTACGCTTTATGGATATCCGTAAACGTATTCACCGTTTCCCGAAAATGGGTGTGAAAGCAAAATTAGTTGCTATTACAACAACATCAGGTACAGGTTCTGAAGTCACACCATTTGCAGTTGTCACCGACGATAAAACAGGACAAAAATACCCATTAGCGGATTATGCATTAACGCCTAATATGGCAATTGTCGATGCTAACCTTGTAATGAACATGCCTAAATCGTTAACTGCTTTTGGTGGTTTAGATGCCGTCACCCACGCATTAGAAGCTTATGTCTCCGTGTTAGCTAATGAGTTTACCGATGGTCAAGCTTTAAAAGCGCTAAGCTTATTAAAAGATTACCTGCCAGCAAGTTATCATGAAGGGGCTAAAAACCCAGTGGCACGTGAGCGTGTACACAATGGTGCAACCTTAGCAGGTATTGCCTTTGCTAACGCCTTCTTGGGTGTTTGTCACTCAATGGCACACAAACTGGGCTCTGAGTTCCATATTCCTCATGGTCTTGCGAATGCATTGCTAATTTGTAACGTTATTCGTTTCAATGCGAATGATAACCCAACCAAGCAAACTGCTTTTAGCCAATACGACCGTCCTCATGCACGCCGCCAATATGCTGAAATTGCAGATCATTTGGGGCTCACAAATGCAAATGACCGTACGGGTGTTAAAATTGAGAAATTATTAGCGTGGTTAGATGAAATTAAGGCTGACTTAGGCATTCCTAAATCTATCCGTGAAACAGGTGTTTCTGAAGCTGATTTCTTAGCCCGCGTTGATAAACTGTCAGAAGACGCTTTTGATGACCAATGTACAGGGGCTAACCCACGTTATCCATTAATCTCTGAAATTAAACAGTTATTACTGGATTCATATTATGGCCGTGAGTTTATTGAACATACAAGTGCACCATCTGCAGAAGTAAAGACAGAAAAAAAAGTTGTTGAGAAAAAGACGACAACGAAAAAAACGGCAGAGAAAAAATCATCTAAAAAATAATTTTTTGGATAATTAAATAATAAAGGCACTGCAAATGCAGTGCCTTTAATGTTTTACAAGTCAAATAATGCTATTAATCACAATCATATATTAGAGAAATTATACACAAGGGCTTTCATTAAAAGCCCATAGGTCTATTCTAAAAATAGGTTATTTTTCACTTTCCATTTTATTTTTCGTTTAATTGAAGTGAATAGCTTTTTTAGGAATAGTCCCTGCGTTCATTAATTTAGCTTGTTCAATCGCATCTGAATAATGCTTGCGACACACAGAGATGTATTTCTCATTTCCCCCTATATCCACCTGTGCGCCCTCATAAACTGGGATCCCATCACTTCCTACACGTAATACTTTATTCGCTTTACGGCCGCAGTAACAGACTGTTTTAAGCTCAATTAATTTATCAGCCCAAGCAAGTAAATATTGGCTTCCTGCGAACAGTTCACCTGCAAAATCAGTGCGTAAACCATAACATAAAACAGGGATATCGCAGTTATCAACGATATCGCATAATTGCGCTACTTGTTCTTTTGTTAAAAATTGACACTCATCAATAAGAACACAATGTACTTTCTGTGTGCTATTTTCACGTTTAATAATCTCTGCCATATTTGTCGATGGTGAGAATAATAACGCTTCAGCTGATAGCCCAATACGCGAGGATACCCTTCCTAGGGCAAAACGGTTATCAATTTCTGCCGTGAATATCAATGTTTGCATCCCTCTTTCGTTATAGTTATACGATGACTGTAACAAAGACGTTGATTTCCCCGCATTCATTGCTGAATAATAAAAATAAAGCTGAGCCATCTCGCTGTTTCCTCAAAAATTATATTCGAAATAATTTTATCATAAAACATATCATTAGATTAACTATAACCACTCTTTCTTACCTTTACTTATTGAAAATTTAACTCTTTTTACGTAAACATATCTGTATTTTATACTTATAATGATTATCTTATATGCAATAAAAACCAGTTCAATATTAACGACAAATGTTTTTGCTGAAGCACTGATGGCAAAAACCTCATCAAAAAAAGAAAATTTAAGTTAATCCCTGACATCGCTTCGTTTTGAGCTAAAGTAAAAAAGACCTTTTACTCATTTTACAGAATATTAAGTTAGTAAAACTTTTTCATATTGCTATTTTTTTCATTAGTTCAGTTATTGATAATAGTGGTATATATATCTACGAAAAGTTTATATTTCTTTTGTAAAAAAATTGCATTCGTTAAAGATTACTTTTAAACTAGGGGCGTAATTTAGCTATTGCAGAATTTAAAATAGCATTCTATTATTACTGTACACATGCCAACAAATAATTTGAGACCAGGAAAATGAGCGAATCATTAAAAGCGTTAAATAACATCCGTACTCTTCGTGCTCAAGCTCGCGAAGTTACTTTAGAATCTTTAGAAGAAATGCTGGAAAAATTAACGGTCGTTGTTGATGAGCGTCGTGATGAAGAAAGCCAAGCACGCGCGGAATTAGAAGAACGTAACCGTAAATTGGAAAAAGTTCGTGAAATGATCCTAGAACAAGGCGTAGATTTAAATGATCTTCTGCAAACTATGGACTCAGGTAAAACGACAAGCACTCGTGCTAAACGCGCTGCACGCCCTGCTAAATACAAATATGTTGATGAAAACGGCGAAACAAAAACGTGGACTGGCCAAGGCCGTACACCTGCTGTAATCAAAGTTGCTATTGAAGAGCAAGGCAAATCGTTAGACGATTTCTTAATCTAATCAACTAAACACGTATTCTAAACACCCTTTTTGAAGGGTGTTTTTATTTATAGCCTTATATATTATTTTATATTTCTCTGTGTCAGAAGTATCTTCATGCATATAAAACCAGCATCCTAATTTCAATTATTTCATATAGACTTCTCTTAAAATGCATATTCTTCGTTGTTCAAATGCCTAAAAAAATTAAATAAAATATTGTTATAGTAAAGAAATGTAATCTTAATTAGAAATAACAGGTGCATAGACAAGCATTTATTGACCTACTCTGTAAGCATATTTTTAATACTTTCATCGTAAAAGCTAAATGCCACAATTGTTGCATTTGCAATGTAAGATATACCACTTAATACTTAGCTACTGGCATTAATATTACCGATTTATCTGCACAAAAAAGGCTAACAGATAAAATTAGCCTTTAATAAAATTTGACGGATTGAAGCGATTTAGGTTTATTTAATGTTTGATGACAATTCTTTCACCCACTGTGTAAAATCATCGCCCAATGTATCGTGCTGCATTCCATATTCAACAAAAGCTTTCATGTAACCTAATTTATTTCCGCAATCATGGCTTTTACCACATAAGTGGTAGGCTTCAACAGGCTCGTTATTTTCCATCATTAAAGCAATTGCATCAGTTAATTGTATTTCATCACCAGCACCTGGTGTTGTCTTCGCTAATGCACCCCAAATCTTTTCAGATAATACATAACGGCCAACAATGGATAAATTAGATGGTGCTTCGTTTTGTTTTGGTTTTTCAACCATACGTAAAATCTTTTTACTATCGCCAGGTTGTAAGCTTTCACCATTACAATCCACAATACCGTAATTAGAAACTTCCTCTTCGGGTACAGGTTCGACCAAAATTTGACTCGCCCCTGTTTCCTCGAAATGTTCAAGCATTTCACGTAAGTTAAATTTAGTTAAATCTGTGCTGTAACGATCTAAAATTACATCAGGTAAAATTACTGCAAATGGTTCTTCGCCAACCAGGGGTTTAGCACATAAAATAGCGTGACCTAACCCTTTTGCGATTCCTTGGCGCGTTTGCATAATCGTAACATGACTTGGGCAAATAGATTGCACCTCGTCGAGTAATTGGCGCTTAACACGGGCTTCTAAAATGGCCTCTAACTCAAAGCTTGTATCAAAATGGTTTTCAATTGAGTTTTTAGAAGAATGTGTGACAAGGACAATCTCATTAATACCCGCGGCAATACATTCATTAACAACATATTGAATCAACGGTTTATCAACGATTGGTAGCATCTCTTTAGGGATCGCTTTCGTTGCTGGAAGCATCCTTGTTCCTAATCCCGCAACGGGGATTACCGCTTTACGCACCTTACGTTGTGTCATTTTATACTCCATATAATTTCTGCACACCTTTACCTCATTTTTCAAAAAAGTGAATGAGGTTTTTTTAGTGCGCAGAAGTATATCAGGAATTATTAATGAATAAATAGCGATGAGTCTGATTAGCTTTATTTGGCGCTTTACTGTGAGTCATTTTAAGATAATGCTAACTTTCAGGGTTAAACATAAGTTTTATTTTCTGGCTGTTATTACGAATTAAACACTGCCAAGCCGTTCCTTTTACTTCTAAATGATTCGGATGGTAGAATTTTAGAGCACCCAATGGAATACTTCTGTCTAATTTAAAATGGGATTCTTCTGTAGTCACTTCCGCTTCTAAACCTGCACTTGCCATAATAATCGCTTTATTCTGAGTATTAAAATACCCAAGAAGTAGAGGAAAATGGCCGGTAAACCCTGAGTCTTCTAACAAATGATTTATTTGATTAATAATTTTATCAATATTTGGTAGTTTTTTATCTGGGTAGCTCACCGCGTTTTTCAACAAATCATTGAAAACAACACGAATCAAAAACGCAGCCATGATCCCCTCTTGTGCTGAGCGCTCTGTATCAATGCAATAAAAACCGATTTGGCTTTCTGAAATTGGCGCTAAATCTAGCAACAGTCCAAATCGGTTAGCCTCATTCAATTGGCGATAATTAATTCGATAACCATTAATAATCTGATGCACTGGTGGCTGCAATTGTTTCAAGACGGCTAGCATATCTTGCGTATTACTTTGCATCAGAGACGCAATCTGGTGTATTTCATCACCAATTTGAGTGCTAAGATCATCTTCTTCGGGATAGAGAGCAGACAAAATTGTAATTTTGACTTCATCTAAATTCTTTATTGGCTTAAGTAAAGCATCCTTTGCACCAAGACGAAACATGCGATCAAGCTGAGTAAAATCTGTCGTTGCAGAAATAACGATCACAGGTGTGGTTATATTACTAGCAACCAATTCACGCATGAAGTCTTCCCCATTCATCACTGGCATATTTAGATCACAAAGAATAATATCAGGGTCAATTCCCTCAACCGTCAACATCTCAATCGCTTGTTGGCCATTACTTGCGGTATAGATCTCTAGCTCTAAACTTTCTAAGTACGTTTTCAAGATAGTACAGAAGGTGATTTCGTCTTCGATTATCAATATTTTTCTATTTTTCATTTGATACCTACCGCAATAACCCTGTTTAATTAACAATACTATTATTCATATAATAAAATCATTTTTCATCCATCATTTGAGTATAGTGATTTTTCAACCTTCTACTTATTTTTATCGAGAGTATTATGGATCACCAAGAAGAAAGTAAGTGCCATTGTGGCAGCAGAGCACAATTTGAACATTGCTGTGCCCCATTCTTACGCAATGAAGCCACCCCAGAGACGCCTGAACAGCTTATGCGTTCACGTTATAGTGCCTATGTATTGCATAACGCTGATTATTTAATTGAAACATGGCATCCAGATTGCAATGCACAAGAGTGGCGGCAAGAAATGACAAATAGCTTCGAGCATACACAATGGGTAGGGCTCCGTGTTATTAGTTCTTCTTATGCTAAAAACGCCGATGAAGGCTATGTCGAATTTTCGGCTTGCTTTATTGATGAAAAAGCTGATCATAAACAGCTTATTCATGAACGTTCCCGCTTTATTCGTTTGAATTCGCGTTGGTATTATCTCGATGGTATTACCCCCAAAGTTGGACGTAACGATTTGTGTCCCTGTGGTTCTGGCAAAAAATATAAAAAATGCTGTGAATAAAACGAATACTTTTCGTTATAAACACTAAATACTATCTACCTACGCGAGTTCATTACGCCGTATGTATTAGCCTGAAAAATAAGGCTCTGTTAGTTAAGGATTAGGCAGTTTCATGCAACACAAAATTGTACAAAAAAAAATCCTCAGGACTATTTGCCCTGATGCGAAAGGATTAATCGCAAAAATCACCAATATTTGTTACAAGCACCAACTCAACATTGTGCAAAATAATGAATTTGTGGATCACCATACGGGTCGTTTTTTTATGCGAACAGAACTTGAGGGTATTTTTAATGATGAAACCCTCCTCGCCGATCTTGATGACGCATTACCCGCGGGTTCAAAACGTGAGCTCAATGCTTCTGGCCGCCGCCGTATTGTTATCATGGTGACCAAAGAAGCACA
The DNA here is from genome assembly GCF_050446505.1 of Providencia sp. SP181. Lineage (NCBI taxonomy): Bacteria > Pseudomonadati > Pseudomonadota > Gammaproteobacteria > Enterobacterales > Morganellaceae > Providencia > Providencia sp. SP181. The sequence continues at coordinate 6,990 of NZ_JBBPXM010000015.1, read as the reverse complement.
TTGTTTGGGTGACTTGTTAATGAAGAGTGCTTACGACGGGTTAGATGTTGAAATTGCAGCCGTTATTGGTAATCACGACACATTGAAAAATTTGGTTGAGCAATTTGGTATTCCATTCCATCATATTAGTCATGAAGGTTTAACTCGCGAACAACATGATGAAAAGATGACGGCGCAGATTGATCAATATCAACCTGATTATGTCGTTTTAGCAAAGTATATGCGAGTTTTAACCCCTGAGTTTGTCCAGCATTATCCTAATCAAATTATTAATATTCACCATTCATTCTTACCTGCTTTTATTGGTGCACGCCCTTATCATCAAGCTTATGAGCGTGGTGTGAAGATTATTGGCGCTACCGCACACTTTGTGAATGATAACCTGGATGAAGGTCCTATTATCACGCAAAACGTGATTAACGTTGACCATACATTTACAGCAGATGATATGATGCGAGCAGGTCGTGATGTTGAAAAAAATGTCTTAAGTCACGCATTGTATTGGGTGTTGGCGCAACGTGTATTTGTATATGGTAACCGCACTATCATTTTATAAACAAATACACGTAAGCCCTTTCTAGTAATAATTTGTAGTATTTACAATCATTAAGAACAAAAAAACAGCAAACGAATGTTTTTTGAAAATTAATGCTTTACAGCGGCGCGTCATTTGATATGATGCCGCCCGCTGTGACCGATTACAGCAATTCAAAATCTGGTGGGATACCCAAGCGGCCAAAGGGAGCAGACTGTAAATCTGCCGTCACAGACTTCGAAGGTTCGAATCCTTCTCCCACCACCATTTAAAGACACTCTACACCAAGCTTATCAACGACCCCCATAAAACGATTTAGTACACTTGAATGTGCCTTTGACTTATAGACATAACATTCGCTCTGCCCCAATAATTTATTCAGTGATATATATATTAATGACTTATCGATTAATTCTTCTTCAGGATAGTGATCAATAATGCCAATAAAATCACCATCTTGAATAAAACTCTGGCAACAACCAATATTATCCATTTGCCTCACACTCACTTTATTATCGAGTGTTTCTATTTTTTCTAATAAATCACTCATCAGTGAACTTTTATAAAACGCAGGATCACAAAGCCATGTGCTTTCTTGTAATAATGCGACAAGGTCATGATTAAATTTCTCATAAAGAGCCTTACGACAGTAAATACCCAATGGTGAATTCTCTATTTTTTTTTGTAATGAAAATCGTTCACTTATCACTTGTTCAGAACTTAAAATCAGTGTATTTCCATCATAGTCAACTATTTCATCCACCTCATCATAATTAAACCTTAATATATTTACTTGTACATTATTTTGGTGAGCTGCTTGGTAAAGATTAATCAAATGATTTTCCTTTCCCCAGTCATAGTAAATATTTGCTTCATTGACAATATAACCTGAAAAATGTTTTTTAGTGATTTCCTTCTCCTGCAAGTACAGATCTCTAAGATCATTATAAAGTTCCTGGCCATCCTTAGTTAATGTCATTCCAAATTTTTCTCGTTTAAAAAGCCGTTTACCTAGGCTTGTTTCGAAGTCCTTGATAGACTTAGCGATAGGAGGCGTCGTTCGGTTCATCACTCTCGCAGCTTTACTTAACGAGCCATTTTCAACAACCGCCATAAACGCCTCTAATTTTCTTGAAAAGAACATATCTATGACCCCATTCTATTTATTAATATGTTAATCAACAAAATTATTATCCAATAGATAATATATTGATTATCCCATAACCAAAATCATTCAATAAAAAATAAAATTTAATTTTTTATTGAATGAGTAACAATATTTCATAAAAGTATTTTTATAATTTCCAACATAGCAAAGCAATATATTATACTGTTTCTTTTAATTATTTTTTATGCCACCACTATTAAATCACATTAAAATACAAATAACCAATTGACTTTAAATGAAATTAACAATGCTTATTTCAAATAATTAACAACCATTTTTTAATCATCAACCATAACTTTATATTAATGACAATTGAATCACACACAATAAATTATAAATAATTAAATATATCCTTATTTATTTTTAATATAGCTATTTTCCATTACCCCCCTAATTCATATCTTTAATTAATTGTTATTTTTTATATTAGCCAATAACCACTATCATATGGGTTACAGTGACGATTGCATCTGTTAGAATTAACCATAAGAATATTAAAAATAGGTGATAAAAATTCATGAAATTCATATCGTTTAACATCAATGGTCTTCGTGCTCGCCCGCATCAACTTGCCGCTATCATCGAAAAACATCAACCTGAGGTCATCGGCTTACAAGAAACCAAAGTACATGATGATATGTTTCCTTATGATGAAGTGAGCCAATTGGGTTATCATGTTTTTTATCACGGCCAAAAAGCACACTACGGTGTTGCGCTTCTGACTAAAAATGAACCTATCGCTGTCCGTAAAGGCTTCCCGACTGATGATGAAGAAGCTCAACGGCGAATCATTATGGCTGACATTCAAACAGAGCGGGGATTACTCACTGTAGTCAATGGTTACTTCCCTCAAGGTGAGAGCCGTGACCATCCAACAAAATTTCCTGCAAAAGAAAAATTTTACCGTGACTTACAAAGTTATGTGACTTCCACACAAACCGCGGACTCCCAGCTACTCATCATGGGTGATATGAATATTAGCCCAACAGATTTAGATATTGGTATTGGCGATATCAACCGTAAGCGCTGGTTAAAGACAGGAAAATGTTCATTTTTACCTGAAGAACGAGAGTGGCTAGACAAGCTAATAGGTTGGGGTTTAGTTGATACTTATCGCGCAAAAAACCCAGATGTCGATGACCGTTATTCATGGTTTGATTACCGTTCGAAAGGTTTCGATGATAATCGTGGTTTACGCATCGATTTATTACTGGCATCCAATAAGCTAGCAGAACGCTGTATTGCAACAGGTATTGATTATGAAATTCGTGGAATGGAAAAACCGTCTGATCATGCCCCTGTTTGGTCTGAGTTCGATTTAACTAAATAGTTAATATTATGTGGAAAGGCGCTCAAATCAGCGCCTTTTTATTGACTTAGCCATCCGCTTTCTTCTTACTTTTCTTCGCAGTTTTAGCCATTTTCTTACCACCTTTACTTGGCGGCGGAGGTAACTCTCTAAATGCTCGTAAATTAGTAAACTGGCGTGCGTGATGAATAAGCTGTATCAATGTTTCACTCAGTGGATGCATAAAATCATCATAACGAGTTTGCTTTTCACTGATTTGCGTTAAAACTGATTCCCAGTGCGCTGTCATATCAGGCAACGTAGCCATGTCAGGCAATACATGAATCAAGGCTCTTCCTGCAGGAGATGAATGAATATATCGCCCTTTTTTATACAGAAACTGGCGTTTAAACAATAAATCGATAATCCCAGCTCGGGTTGCTTCAGTGCCAAGACCATCTGTTTCTCGCAATACTTTTTTTAATGCTTTATCTTGAACAAATCGCGCAATACCCGTCATAGCAGAGAGTAAAGTGGCATCAGTAAAAGGCCTCGGTGGCTGAGTTTGCCTCTCAATCACTTCTCCTTTTTCACACAAAAGCTCATCATCTTTAGCAACAACAGGCAATGGCATCCCATCGTTTTCAGCATCACGCTCTTTCCCGCCTAAAACAACCCGCCAGCCTGCTTCAGCTAAGAAGCGAGCTTTGGCAACAAATTTGCCCTTTTCAATTTCCAGTTCAATCGTGCATTTGCGAAAAATAGCATCAGACATAAACTGGATAATATATTGGCGTGCAATTAGCTGATAAATATGATTTTCATTTTCTGTTAATTTTACTGCTGTTGCTTTAGCTGTAGGGATAATCGCATGGTGAGCATCAACTTTTTTATCATCCCAGCAACGGTTTTTCTTATCTAATTCAGGTAATTCAAATTCTGTTAAATCAGGTTGATGAACCGCAATTGCATTTAATACACTATGTCGCCCTGCAAAGTGCTCATCGGGTAAATAACGGCTATCTGAACGTGGATAGGTGATTAATTTATGGGTTTCATATAAGCGCTGGCAGATATCCAACACTTCTTGCGCACTTAACGCGTATTTTTTAGCTGCTTCTATTTGTAATGCAGACAATGAAAAAGGCAGTGGCGCAATTTCAGACTCTCGTTTGTCTTGATACAGCGTGACAATTGCGGGTTTTCCCTCAATACGAGATACGACATGCTCAGCCAACGGTCGATGAAATAAGCGCCCTTCTTCATCCTGATAATCAATACAAGACTCACTCGGTTGCCAAGTCGCAACAAAGCGTTCATCGTTTGGGGTGACAATGTGCGCTTTCACTTCAAAAAAGTCTTTAGGCACAAAATGTTCTATCTCTTCATCACGCCTCACTACCAGCCCTAAAACAGGGGTTTGTACTCGACCAACAGAAAGAACACCTTGATAGCCGCCACGTTGCCCTAGCAACGTGTAAGCGCGAGTCATATTAATACCATACAACCAATCTGCTCTTGCCCTTGCAAGGGCAGATACACACAATGGGATAAACTCGCGGTTTTCCCTTAACCGGTCAATAGCGCGCTCAACGGCTTGGGGATTAAGGTCATTGATAAGGCAACGTTTAACGTTTTTGCGTTTTTCCACATCAAGTTTTAGAAAATCGAGCACTTCATCCACCAGCAACTGACCTTCTCTATCAGGGTCTCCTGCATGGATCACAACTGTTGCTTGTTTAAGCAGTGCTTCGATGGTTTTCAGTTGTTTGGTTACTGCGGCACGCGGTTTTAGCTGCCACTTTTCAGGAATAATTGGCAAGTCTTGCAAATTCCAACGCGCATAGCGTGGCTCATAAGCATCGGGCTCAGCCTGTTCAAGAAGGTGACCAATGCACCATGTGACCGTTTGGCCATCACCGCATTTAATAAAACCATCCCCCCGCTGGTGAGGTTTTGGTAGTACATCGGCAATCGCTCTAGCGAGGCTCGGTTTTTCCGCAATAAACAAACGCATGAATTAATCTATCACTTCAACTAGTGGGACATTGTCCTGATGGGGGAGTAATCTTCCGATAGACTGTAGCAAAACACCTTGCTGCTGTGCAATCTCTTTAATTTTAATGACTTCAGATGGTTTTACAGCAATAAGTAACCCACCAGAGGTTTGAGGATCACACAATAATTGACGCTGCATATCACTCATAGGACCAATAAGATGACCATAGCTATCAAAATTACGTGATGTTCCGCCTGGCACACATCCCGCTTCGATATATTTTTCAACATCGGCTAATTTTGGCACTTTGCTAAAAGAAACCTGTGCGCGAACGCCAGAACCTTCGCAAATCTCACTTAAGTGACCAAGTAAACCGAAACCTGTCACATCCGTCATTGCAGTGACACCTTCTAGGGGGGCAATCACGGCGCCGAGTTTATTCAACTGGCACATGGTTTCTGCGGCAAGGTGCTGGTGCTCTTCTTTGAGTAAACCTTTTTTCTCCGCGGTCGTTAGCACGCCAATACCGAGTGGTTTTGTCAAAAACAGCTCACAATCTGCTGTTGCAGCACTATTTTTTTTCACATACTCCGTGTTGACGACCCCCGTGACAGCCAAGCCAAAAATAGGCTCAGGGGCATCAATAGAGTGCCCACCCGCAAGGGAAATTCCAGCATCTGCACAAGCAGCACGACCACCTTCAATCACTTCACGAGCAACCTCTGGTGGTAATTTAGCGATCGGCCATCCTAAAATCGCAATCGCCATAATCGGCTTACCCCCCATAGCAAAAATATCGCTAATCGCGTTGGTTGCCGCAATGCGCCCAAATTCAAATGGAGAGTCAACGATTGGCATAAAGAAGTCAGTGGTACTGATGATCCCAATACCATTACCTAAATCATAAACAGCAGCATCATCCTTAGTTTCATTGCCAACTAACAAATGTGGATCATGAAATTTGGCTTGTTCTGTATGTAAAATCTGTTCTAACACTTTCGGGGCAATTTTACAGCCGCAACCCGCTCCGTGACTGTATTGCGTTAGCCTAATTTTCTCAGTCATTATTGTTCCCTTAAAAATGTGTGATAAAACTGTCCATATCTGGTGTTTGAACTTTTGCTGGCGCTTTTAGTTCTGGGGTGCCTAAGTAAAGGAAACCGACAATACGGTCATTTTCTTCGCAACCTAACCCTGCACGAACAACGGCATCTTCTGTCCATGAACCTGAGCGCCAAATCCCACCAAAACCTTGTGCAACTGCAGCCATTTGCATCGCTTGGACAGTACAACTCGCAGCAACTAATTGCTCCCACTGTGGCACTTTAGCGTGATCTTTAATTTTCGCGATCACTGTGATGATTAAGGGTGCACGAAAAGGTGCATTACGTGCTTTTTCTTCAACTTCTGCACCTAGTTTGCCTTCAATCGCTGCTTTTTCTAGCAATTGACTAAAGCGCTTAATACCCGCATCTTGCATAATAACGAAATGCCATGGGCGTAATGCACCGTGATCGGGTGCTCTCATTCCTGCCGCAAGAATATTGTTAAGTTCTTCGCCTTGTGGTGCTGGTGTAGTGAGTCTGGAAGCTGAACGACGGTTCAACAAAAGAGTTAAAGCATCCATATTGGTCTCCGATTAAGAGTAGACTGATTTGATAATCATTCAATCAGGTAATTATACCCACACAACCTATTGTTATAGTAAGCTTATCGTTACACTCTGACTTGCTTGACGATTAACGTGGGTTGCATTAATTAGATTATTAATTCATTGAATTATATCATTTGTCATGAGTGAAAAATATCATTGTGGCATTGTATATCGCGCATAACGGATTTGTTATGCATAAAAAATGATTCATTATCAAATAACTGTATTGTTAATAAATCAAATTTAAAGCAGTATCCAAAATAGTTTGTGCCACAAGTAGGCGGCAAGCGATTGAAGTCCCTAGGAGCATACATAAGTATGTGACTAGGGCGAGTGAGTGAAGCCA
>NZ_JBBPXM010000014.1:0-81877 GCF_050446505.1 Providencia sp. SP181 | reverse complement strand
AATATACGTGAGAAGCCGAAAGGTGAAGGACACAGCAGCTTGTTCAAGATTGAAGTTTGGGTTTAGCAAGATACCGAAAGTGTGTTGAGCTAAACGTGAACGAAACCGAATTTGTCTGGCGGCAATAGCGCGGTGGTCCCACCTGACCCCATGCCGAACTCAGCAGTGAAACGCCGTAGCGCCGATGGTAGTGTGGGGTCTCCCCATGTGAGAGTAGGGAACTGCCAGACATTAATTAAAAGTTTATTGCTCAATAGCAGTAAGCTGCCGAAAGGCAAAAAGAATAAGTGGAGCGGTAGTTCAGTTGGTTAGAATACCTGCCTGTCACGCAGGGGGTCGCGGGTTCGAGTCCCGTCCGTTCCGCCACTTATCGAAACCCCGTGATGAAAATCACGGGGTTTTTGTTTTATATGTTTATTTAAAAATCCTATCTTAAATAGCTTTATATTAGTAATTCCATAATCTTTATCGAACTGTTTCACGATTAAATAAACTGGTCATAAAAATATTCGCTATTAATTTAAAGTAGTGAAAATAGTTCGTGCATTTAATTATGTTAGCGATTTATACCGATCTTTCTAGACCGCCGCAGTTATCGCTATAGTGAATGTAACGACAAGGTATAAAGTAGTGAGTAACAACTCACATCGTTATGGAAACAGTGGGATGACACCAGAGGACAAGGTGTTATAACTAAGCTATTAATTCAGTGAGTGTAATTTCAGATATAAAATACGCGAGTAGCAGCTTGGGACTTTATTTTTTTGGATGACAGTGGGAACGGCTTACTGAATACCGTTTGTTAAGTTTATCATTTAAATGAATACAGTTGAGGAGTACAAAGTAGTGAGCAACGCATAGAATTATGGAAGTATACCCACATCGCATAAGACTGCGAATAATCACTCACCACTTGGTGTATTAGAACAATATAGCGAAACGTAAAAGTTATATACGTCTCTAGTGATGAAGTTTATACGATATCAATGCCAAAAATGCGTTTTAGAGCTTTTTTGCCACTTGTCGTAAACGTAACCTCACGGTAGCCTGCTGTTTTTACTATCCATTCGTTTTGCTCAAAAGCGTGTAATAATGCAGCACCTGCGCTTCCACCTAAGTGCATACGTCTTTCACTCCAATCTAGGCAAGCACACGCCATTTTGCGTTTAGTGTGCATTGGAATATTGATATTGAGGTTGTGAAATTGCTCAATACCAATCATTGATAATTTATTTTCTTTAGATGTAAACCAGCCATTTTTATCCATAAAATCATAAATCTGAACTGCTATTTCCCCCGCTAAATGGTCATAGCAAGTACGCGCTTTTCTTAAATGAATAGGGGTCGAGATTGGAGCCTGATATTCTAGCTTCATCGAAACCCCCATTAATATTTCCAGCAATTCAGCAATGTCCGATCCTGCAAGCCGGTAATAACGGTGTCTGCCTTGAGACAAACAACTAATTAAGTGGTTATTCAAAAGTTTCGTTAGGTGAGCACTGGTTGTTGAAGGTGCAATGTTTGCTGCAGCGCTTAACTCTGTCGCTGTCCAAGCTCTACCATCCATTAAAGCGCAGAGAATGCTGACCCTTGACGAGTCAGCAATAGCGGAGGCAACTTTTGAAATGGATTTTTCTAAATGCTCATTTTCATCAATGGGTTGGTTAATTTTGTTTTTTATCATTAGGGATATCCCATTTTTTAGTTACTTCTGAGGCTAATTCATTGTTGTCAGTTATAAGTATTAGCCTGTTATGATGATCACTATATTGAATTAGGATATTAATTTGGTGGTTTGCTAGGCACTGTGCTATGTCACCAAGCTCCCCTGGCCGTTCTTGCTTTAGCATACGAATTACAGGCTGTGAAATGCTTTCTACTTGTATGCCAGCTTTAGCTAGTGCCTTTTTAGCTTCTTCAGGCTGTGTGATTAAAAAATGCGCATGGCTTTTTCCTTCGACAGAAAATACCCCGCCACCTTCTAAACCAACACCATGTTGGCCTAAAGTTGTCGCGAGTAATGCTAATGTACCCACTTGGTTTTCAATAATGACATGAATATCATACATTGTAGTTATCCTCTTTATCGAAGGAATAATCCCTTATGGTCTGTGAAACTCGAATGCGATAATGAGAAAAAACGGATTTTTTCCCTTCATTTTGCGCACTTTGGTGCATAAAATGACGTTTCCATTCCATCACAGCGGCTTCATTTTCCCACCAAGACAGCGATAAAATTTTTCCTTCAGTGGTGATACTTTGAAAACGCTCAACCGAAATAAAACCTTCAATGTTTACTAGTTCAGATTTTAATTCAGCAGCAAGTTCAAAATAACGCGTTTTTTGCTCAGGGATTGGAATAGCTTCAAAGATCACCGCAATCATAGAATTCTCCTTAATGTAGAAAGCGTAAATATAAACTTTTCATTAATTAATACTTCGATGATGGACGAAGTATTAATAGCAATAGAGGGGATGATATTGAGAATAAGGATTACTTAAGAGATTGGTATAAAGTATAACCAGCGACGGATCCTGCTACATCATAGGCAAAGTCGTGCCAGCTCCAACCCGTTCCTTCGGGGCGGCTATCATAGAGTTCTTTCGCAGCACCAAGTGAAATAGAAAATAACAGACCAAATTGAGCGGCATGACGATGTGACATATTTTGTCTGTCTGCATAAGCATTACCTGCAGCAGCCATCGCCGCGGAGAATGCAAAATGCTGCGCTTTGTCTTTACCTTTCCAGTTATCATTAGACCAATGGAAACCACTGCATGCTGTTGTTGATAACATTAGCGAGCAAATGATTAATGTTCTTATGATACTAGGGATCATTACCAGTCACCTAAATTGAAAAGCGCCACTTTAAAGTGACGCTTTGTTGAAAATTTATAAAATACGACTGATGAGCCGATCTACACGTATGCGTCGTAGCCTACGAATTAGCTTCTTCACTTTAACAGGGTAGGTTTGAATGCTATCTAATTCCCTGTAGTGATTAACGACTTTTGTATGAGTGCGGATACATTCTAATTCATGATGGCGTTGATCTTGAAGTTGTTGCTTAGGATCGTGAATTAAGACTGCATTTTCCAGATCTAAGCCCCATGCTCGCGGATTTAAGTTATTACCTGTAATCAATTGCCATTGATTATCGACCCACATACCTTTTAAATGATAAGTATTGTCACCGTCTTTCCAAAGCCTTACTGTCAGCTGTTTGCTATCAATAAAGCGCTGTAAGCGACTAACAAAGCGGCGTAAGTTGATTTCATATAGATAAGGAAGTGCCCCAATAATTTTGAAAGGCTCTTCAGGTGGAATATAGAAATCGTTAGCCGTTTTATCGCCAATAATAATTTCTACATGTTTACCATCACGTAGTAATCGGCTGATGATCCGTACTAATACAGCAGGAAGGTTAAAATACGGCGTACAAATAGTTAGCTTATCGCTGGTTGAGCCCATTAGGTGGGTGATCACTCGGTTGAGATCGTTTTTCTTACCTAAGCCAACAAAAGGTGTTACGGATAATTCATCATTTGATGCATTACCGACAAATTGGTAAGAAGACCCGCGTAGCCCTAAGCGGAATTGTTTTATTAGGTGCTTAAATTCAGCAGTTTTAGGGCGCGTTTCTGTATTTAGACGATGAATGGCATCAGCGGGTAATAAAGAGTCATCAATAAATTTTCGCATTGATGCGGTTAGCTGACTGTTTTTAATAAGGTGATATCGGTCATAACGATATTTTTCATGTCGTTGTAAATACACATCATTGATACTTGCACCGCTATACAATAGGGTATCATCAAAAAGAAAGCCTTTTAGATGTAAGACACCTAAAGCTTCCCGAGTATTGACTGGAATACCATAGATAGGGATGTCGACATTTGGATAATGTTGTGAGACATCGAAATACCAATCTGCATTGGTGGAATTTGCGGTTGCACCAATGCGCCCTCGTTGAGCCCGATGCCAATCGACGAGAATCTTGATATCTAATGATGTATTAGCTTGTTTTGCCGCATACAGCGCATGAAGAATGTCTTTACCTGCGTCATCTTTCTCTAAATACAAAGCCGTAATGTAGATAGTATTTTCAGCGAGAGAAATTTGTTTAAGCAGTTCATCACGAAAATCTTCTGTCTTATATAGCGTTTTGACATCATCAACATCTTGAGAGAGTTTAGGTAAACTTACCAAATATTGTTGATGCTTTGCTTGTTTTAATTTTGACAACATCACAGTGTGAATTTTCTCTTATTAGTCCAATAGCAAATCGCTTTGCGCACATTTTTAAGCGAATGATCTAGGGATGATAGCATATTTAGTCAAACCATTTAGAATAAATTGCATATCTGTTTAATTTCCATACAGGTTATGCGACACATCCCTGCGTTGTTAAAGATGAAGAGTGAGGTTTACAACACCATCTTCAAATAGTACTTCAACCTCAAACCCCAATTTTTTGGCCAAGCTGATCATATTACGATTCTCAGGCATGGTGATTGCGGTTAATTTTTTGATGCCATGACCGCGGGTATAGTTAAGCAGTTTTTGCATCAACTGATAGCCCAGTGTTTGCCCTTTCATATCGGAGCGTACTAATACTGCGAATTCAGCCTCTTGATTATCAGGATCTGCCATTGCACGAACAACACCAATAATTTCAGGGGTGGAACTTTGGCTTTTTACTGCGACAAAGGCCATTTCACGGTCGTAGTCTATTTGGGTCATATTGGCGAGATCGTCATGGGTAAACTCGCTGATTTCACTAAAATACCGATAATAGAGATCTTCTTTTGTGACCTGCTCGATAAAAGACTTCAATAGTGGTTCATCTTCGGGAAGTATTGGGCGTAATAAGCAGCTTAAATCATCTTTTAAATGAATGGTTTCTTCTAATTCACTTGGGTAAGGGCGAATAGCAAGCCTAGAGGTTGTTGCGCTATCACTTGGGCTGAGTGTCATGGAGACATCCAGCAGGGTAAATTCATCGCCAGAGGCGAGTAATGGGTGAATGTCTAAACGTGTAATATTAGGGCAATCGATGATTAAATTTGAGACTCTGACTAATAAGCTTGAGAGCCCTGGGATATTTAACGGTTCTAATGCACTGCGCGATTTAATTTTATAACCTTTGATTGCGTTAATAACAAGATAACGCGCGAGTGCCATATTTAGTGGGGGTAACGCGACAGCAGCTTGGCTTTCTTGTTGCCACTCAATTCCCCCTTCGCCTAGCATTATCAATGGCCCAAATACGGGGTCTAATTCTACAGCAATACGTAATTCTTGGGCGCCAGCACGGTTTGCCATGCTTTGTACTAATAAACCTTCGATGCGAGCGTTTGGAAAATTGGTGGAGACACGTTCAATAATCGCTTTTGCGGCATCTTCAACCTCTTTCGAGTTTCTCAGATATAGCATAACACCTTGAACTTCTGATTTATGCACAATATCGGGAGAACGCAGTTTTAAAGCAACGGGGTAACCAATTTTCTCAGCAATTTCAATCGCTTCATCACTTGAGTGGGCAATCCAAGTGGGTAAGCTATGTAGCCCATAAGCTTTTAAAATAGGTTGAACTTCATGCGTATCTAAATGTAAGTTGTTATTTTTTAATGCTTGTTGAATATATTCATGCGCTTGCTGTGTATTGGCAGTGATGCCCACAGGCAGTGCTGGTGTTTCTTTTAATTGTTTTTGGTTGCGTCGGTATTCCACCATATGCATGTAAGCAGTTATGGCACCTTCAGGAGTGCGGTAAGTTGGGATCCCTGCTTCACTAAACAAACGCCGGGATTCTTGGGATGAATATTCACCGCACCAATTGGTTAATATCGTCAGCCATTTTCCTCGAGGGTGCTGTTTGATGGTTTTAATGATTTTTTCTGCCATGGACTTGCTTTCAGTGATCGCGCTGGGGGTATGGATCAATAAAAGAGCATCATGATCATGGCTATCGAGCATTTTGTTTAATACGTTAATGTAGCGATCTACTGTGGAATCATCACCCAAGTCAATCGGATTTTGTGTAGAGAGGTCAAGTGGAAGTAGGGCACTGAGTTCATTTTCGGTTTCAATACTGAGTTTGGCCAGCTTACCATTACGCTGTAAAAGTTCATCCAGTGCCATGGCTGCAGGCGCGGCACCATTGCTCATGATTGATAAACGTTCACCCCGTAGTGGGGTCATATAGCTTAGTGTTTCAACTGCAGAAAACATTTCATGGGTATCTTGCACCCGTAATAGCCCCGCGCGTTGGATAGCGGCATCATAGGCGGCATCCAAGCTGGGTTTTTCCCCTAAAAGCTCTTGGGCTTTGCGTGTTCGACCACTTTTTATGACGAGAATAGGCTTGTTACGTGATGCACTGCGTGATGACGATAAAAAGCGTCGTGCATCACTGATGTTTTCAAGGTAAAGCAAAATTGCACTGGTTTTGCTATCGCGGGCTAAGTAATCCAGTAAGTCATCAATATCAATATCGATACTATCACCCAGAGCGATAAAATAGGAAAAACCGATATCACGATGCCTTGCCCAATCAAGCACAGTATTAGAAACTGCCGCAGATTGGGAAATAAAAGCTAGTTTGCCTTTGAGTATTGGAATAGGAGAAAAACTGGCATTTAAACCTTGCCATGGCGCTAAAAAGCCTAAGCTATTAGGGCCTAAAAGCCGAATTTGGTATTGCTGAGCCACCTTTTTTAATTCATTAAATTGAATGGAAGGGGATGATAAGATAATGACAACTTTGCAGCCAGCTTCACCAAGTTGCTGTAAACAAGTAATATTTCTCGAATGATGTGTACAAATTACCGCAAGGTCAGGTTTGAGTGGAAGCTTGTCAATAGAGGGATAGGCCAGTACCCCCAAGACGGAGCTACGATTTGGATTAACTGGGAGAATCGGCCCTTTAAAGCCGCTGGTGAGAAGGTTTTTCATCATCACCGAACCTGCACGGCTCGGGTTTTCAGAGGCGCCAATGACCACAATTGATTTTGGCCTGAATAAAGATTCTAACTGACTCACTAAACCCATAAAGATAACCCTTCGCTTGGTGAACGGTATAATCGTTCAAGAGATAAAAAGAGGCTGAGTAATACTTATGAATACTATGCCCTATCTTTTATATTGCGCTAGTTTATCTGGTGAATTTAATTAATTTATACAAGCACCTTCACGTTTTATGATGACGTTTATCTGAAAGTTGCTATTTCTTGGAACTGCTTACGAAAAAAATCGTGAAAACAGTCCCTAAAAATAGTTAGGGAACCGCTGCGTTTAACACCATTTGTGCCACAGGGTGATGGGGTTTCCCTTCAAGGTATTTTTGACGAAACAGGCTAAAATGACTAAATAACTGCTGTGAGGCTTGGATATCACCAGCAAGCTCTAATATGGTTGCGGCAACTTCTGCGGTGCAATGCTGTTCTTCACGGGATGGTGTGCGTAGCAGGTAGTCTGTCCGAGCTTTTGTATTGATGGATAGCATTGGAATGTTATTGAGGTACGGGCTCTTGCGGAACATTTTGCGCGCTTCAGGCCAGGTTCCATCTAATAGAATAAATAAAGCTGGCTTATCAGAGATGTTCGGTTCATTCACGACAACACGGTTTTCTTGTGCATAGCTTTCAGGGAATATGAGGTAAGGCTGGCGGGTATCATCCTGTAAGGCTGCTAAAAGTAGTGCATCTGGAGCTGTTCTTGACCACTGAAAAGCAAGGGTGTCAGGCAGAACATCCGCGATCAGTTTTCCCGTGTTGCTAGGTTTAAATACTTCACCATCAAACATGATTAAGCAAAATTGGCTTTTCGCTTGAGCGGACGCCGTTTTTTGACACAGGCATTGCGGAATGGGTAGCAAGCAATATTGGCAGCGTTTTACGCGACAGCCCCTTGCTTTAAAAGGTTTTGTCGATAAGGCGAGGCGTTGCTGGCGGAGGTGATAAACGGCATTAGGTGTCATGTTCGATTACTGTTTTACAGGCCATAAAATAAGCCGCATATTGTACGCAAAACGATTTCTATGCGATAGAGGTATATTCAATAACTTTTCGGTGAGATAATAGCGCGAATCGGTAGCGTAGCCTTGCAACATCATGTAATCTTCGCGCCATAGCTTAGTAGGGGATAGTGATGAACGACTCGAATGATTTTAGTGGTAAAAACGGCAAAGTAAAAGTGATGTATGTCCGCAGCGAAGAGCAGGACAACAAAGGTAACGATAAACGCCGTGGCGGTCGTGACGGTGGTCGCGATGATAGACGTGGTGGTAGCGATAAACGCGGTGGTGATCGACGTGATGGTGGTCGTCAAGAAAGAGGGGGGCGTTCAAATCGCCCTGAAGGTGGCCGCCAAGAACGCCGTTCAGATAACCGCGAGAGTACACCGCGTGAGCGTTCTCCGTGGCGCACTGTTTCTAAACCAGATAGCGAAGAATTTGAAAATGACCATGGTGGGATTGTTGGCAAAAGCCAAATCGACCCTGAGCAACTGCGCAAGCAACGCCAAGAAGAGACCCGAATTTACGGCGAAAATGCGTGCCAAGCGATGTTTAAAAATCGACCAGATGCCATTGTTCGCGCATGGTTCTTGCAATCTGTCACCCCACGTTTTCGTGATGCCCTGAAATGGATGGCAGCAAACCGTAAAGCTTACCATGTTGTTGATGATGAAGAGTTATCGAAAGCCTCTGGAACAGAACACCATGGCGGCGTGTGCTTTATTATCAAAAAACGAGGCGGCATGAGCGCAGATGCATATTTAGCACAAGCCGCAGAAAAAGATTGTGTATTAGCGCTGGAAGATGTTGGTAACCCACATAATTTAGGCGGGATCATGCGTAGTTGCGCCCACTTTGGTGTGCAAGGTGTGATTTTACAAGATGCGGGCATGTTGGAATCTGGTGCGGCAATTCGTACCGCAGAGGGTGGTGCTGAGCACATTAAAGCTATTGATGCTGACGGTCTAACGTCCACATTAGAGAAATTCCGCAAAGCGGGTTACACCATCGTGACCACGTCAAGCCATAAAGGCAGCCAAGATTTAGCAAAAGCAAAATTGCCAGCCAAAATGGTGCTTGTTTTAGGCCAAGAAAGTGATGGTTTGAGCGATAGTACGTGGGATCAAGGGGATATGAGCCTGTTTATCGGCGGAACGGGCAAAGTTGAAAGCCTGAATGTCTCTGTTGCTACAGGGGTGATGTTGGCACAATGGTGGCAGCAAAACCAAGTTAAATAATTGTCTTATCGATATGATTCCTAAGGCCATACGTTTTCACGTATGGCTTTTTTCTATCTACTATTTGGTTAGTGAGTAAATAAATCTGCAAACTCAGCAAGTTTTGGCACGAGAAATTCATTTTCTGGATAATTACATGAATAAGCTTCTAATAAGTGATTAGTGAACTGAATGAGATCTAAACGCGTTAATGGTGTGGATTTAGTTACTATCATATATGCCGCAGATATTTCGTTTAAACTGATGCAGTATTCGTAATAACCTTCTGTAAGAGCCTGCTTAATTTCATCGGGGACTGTATTAAAATTCAAGTCATCAGCCTCTAACTTTAACTGCATATAGGCTTGAACATCGTCCAAAATATCGAATGGATAAACCTCTTGGTATTGGTTGACATAGCAAATAAGTTTTCTGCGGAATTGCTCCGCCTGAATATCACTTATTGTATTAATCAATGCTAATACCTGACTGTTTTCAATCCATGATTTCATGAGCGTTTACCTAAGCAGATTAATGGTTGAACTAGTGTATTTGATGGGAAAAAATGAAGCAAAATTAACCCTACACGGAAATGTAGGGTTAATTTGAAGTTAGTGAGCGCCACCACCGTCTTTCGACCCAGCGCCAAATGGTGGTTTAGCGAACCAGACGATCACCATCAGTAAAATAAAGATCCCTGCGGATAACCAGAAAATTTCATTAGCTGATAAGATTAAGCCTTGATCTGTAATGGTTTTCGCTAAGTAAGCTGCACTTTGCTGCTCATTCATGCCAATCTGAGCCAATTCACTGTACATATGCTGCGCATTTGGATTGTATGGATTGACAAATTCTGCAAGATTTTCATGGTGCATGGATTCTCTTTGTGTCCACATTGTCGTGGTAATCGAGGTACCAATTGCCCCCGCTAGCGTTCGGGTAAAGTTAGATAAGCTAGATGCCGATGCCATTTTTTCAGGGGGTAACCCCGATAAGGTAATGGTGGTTAATGGCATAAAGAAGCAGGCAATCGCAAGGCCTTGAACAAATTGCGGCCAGGCAGCTGCTGCAAAGCCCATACCTGGTTCAAAGGTATAAGCACGCCAGTAGTAACAGACAGCATAGATAATAAAGCTGAATGTCACTAAATAACGCATATCAATGCGGTTACCAAATTTACCGATAATTGGCGTGATCAGTAGTGGCAATAACCCAACGGGTGCAGAGGCTAAGCCCGCCCATGTTGCAGTATAACCATAAACCTCTTGCAACAACTGCGGGAGCAAGACGATGGTACCAAAGTACAGCATATAGGCGAGGCTGAGTGATAAGCAGCCAATGGTAAAATTACGTTCCTTAAATAGAGAGAGGTCAATGACAGGGTGGTCGTCAGTTAACTCCCAGACAATTAAGAAGGCTATCGCCACAACGGCGATCACCGTCAAGACAATAATTTCGGTTGAGTTAAACCAATCCAGCTCTTTCCCTTGGTCGAGCATGATTTGCAGTGCACCAATCCCGACAACCAGTAAGACTAAACCAATAGTATCAATGCGTTGGATGGAAACTTTTGTTTCACGGCCTTTTAAAGTGCGCATGATGGCAAAGATAATCGCCACACTGAATGGGACGTTGATAAAGAATATCCATCCCCAATGGTAGTTGTCACTAATATAGCCCCCAAGAATGGGCCCGCAAATTGGAGCCACAACAATGGTCATTGACCAAAGTGCCAGTGCCATGCTGCGCTTGGCAGGGGGGTAGTTGTTCAGAAGTAGGCTTTGGGATAGAGGGATCAGTGGCCCTGCGACTAAACCTTGAAGTACACGGAATAAAATTAGCATTTCTAAGCTGCCAGAAATGCCGCATAACCAAGATGTTAAGGCAAAGAGACCCGTTGACCATAGAAATAGTCGAACTTCACCAATACGCCGTGCTAGCCAGCCAGTAACGGGAATAGAGATTGCATTTGCTACACCAAACGAGGTAATCACCCACGTTCCTTGGGAGTTAGATGCTCCTAAATTACCCGCAATCGTTGGGATAGCAACGTTAGCAATGGTTGAGTCAAGTACTTGCATAAAGGTCGCCAAGGAAAGGGCGATAGTCATCCAAGCCAGTTTTGAACCAGTGAGCGGTGCTGTCATGTCAGTTGCGCCCCCAATTATTTGTTCCCAGCGTTATTATTAATTATCTCAGTAACTATTTTGTCCGCAGGAGACATATCCACTGCTAATGCAGATGTATGGTAAGCTGGCGCATCGCGCATGCCTTTTGACAGTACTTTGCCATCTTTATTGAGAGTATCAATCGTCACTTCAGTGGATAAACCGATACGCAATGGGCGTTCTTCAAGTTGCGCAGGGTCTAACGCGATACGCACGGGCAGGCGCTGTACTACTTTTATCCAGTTTCCACTGGCGTTTTGTGCAGGTAATAATGAAAATGCACTTCCCGTTCCCATGTCTAAACCGACCACGGTACCGTTAAAGACCACGTCCTTGCCGTAGAAGTCGGCTGTTACTTTCGCTGGTTGGCCGATACGCATATCTGCAAGTTGCGTTTCTTTAAAGTTTGCATCAATCCACATGCCACTCGATGGAACGATAGCCATTAATGGTGTTGATGGGGTGATTTGTGAGCCAATTTGCACACTACGGCGAGAGACATAACCGTCTACTGGACTAACAATTTTGGTGCGTTGTAAGGCTAGCCATGCATTACGAACTTGAGTCGCAGCCTGTTCTACTGCGGGTTGTTTTTCAATGGGCGAGTTAAGCACGATCGCTTGGTTAGCATTATATTGTTCAACTGCCATGTCCAATGCGGCTTTTGCGCTGACGACTGATTCACGGGCGTGTTGTAGCTCTTCTTTACCAATTAAATTACTACTACCTAGCACTTCACGGCGTTTTAGGTCGTTTTGTAAACGCCCTAATTCAGAACGTTTAACATCAATATTAGCTTGCAGCTGGCGGCTATTAATAATGTGCTGGCGGGTTTGGCGTACACTATTTGCCAGTTCGGTTTTGGCTTTATCCAGTGCAAGTTCAGCATCTCGAGGGTCAAGTTCAACTAGCACAGTACCGCTTTGTACGAAGTCAGTATTATCAACGTTAACGGTCATGACGCTCCCTGATACTTGGGATTGAATTTGCACTTGGTTACCAGCAACGTAAGCGTTATCCGTTGACTCATAATGGCGAAGGACTAAATACCAGTAAACGCCCCAACCCACGCCAATAGCGATAAAAATAAACGTTAAAAACATTAAGGCATTTTTGCGCTGTCTTTTTTTATTTCGTTGGGGAGCTTGCGTTTGTTGCATTTCCTCAGGGGAACTCATACTGGTATTACTCCATTTTTGATGGATAAGGATCACGGTTGTTTCCAGTAGCTAGTAATAACCACTGGAAACTGAGACTACAAATGATTTTGTTGCTTGATGGGAATATCGTAAAGCACAAGGTTGAAAGGATAATGAAATATTGTAGGCTGAAAAGTTTTTTTTTGCTTTTAAGCCTTCGAATGCCTCAAATACATTAACCTTACAAAAATAATGGTTAATCTTTTATAGTATCCAGTTTTGTCAGTAATTTACGCATTAGTTTATCAAGCTGTTGTTTTTCATCAGCTTCTAAAACTGACCAGATATCGATTAACGCTCGATGTTGTGGCGGTAACAAACCACTTAAAAACTCTGAGCCTTTTTCGGTGAGGTGCAAATGTAGACAACGTCTATCATTGTGACTTTCTTTACGTTCAATCCAACCATTCTTTTCGAGTTCATCAGCGATGCGTGTCGCATTGGTGCGAGATGAACCAAGCGCTGCACTGAGCTCAGAAGGTTGGATACTGCGTGAATCTTTTGTATCTAAGATCATTAAGGCCATGAAAAGTGTTTCATTAATTCCTTGAGCTCGTAGCATATTATTACGAGATTCAAGTAATTTTCCATGAACATGCATACATAAGCGTGTTAAGAGTATCTCTTGATACGGGATCGGTTTTTCGTGTGTATCTTGTTGCGCGACACGAGCATTTAAAAGCTCTTCTGTCGGTGTAAATGAACTTTCCATTATTTGGATACCTTATTAGTTTCAGTTGGTAAGATTACAACTGTCATCAACCATCTAAATGGTATATTAAAAGATAGAATTAGCAATTATACTTAATTAATATCGATGATTTTATTTTGATAATGATACATGATTCATAAATATTATGAATGTAATTTATGGATTTCAGTATAGCGCAAAGTGCATTTCTAGCCTATTTAAGTTTATTTGGCTATAATTTAACCAAAATAAATGCAATTTATACGTCAAACAAAACCATATAAAACAATATATAATCACATCGTATTAACTCAATACCATTTTTTTTATTACCCAATAATTACAAGTTAGATAGATATTGTGATCATCTAAGTGTAAGCACCTATTTTTTAATTTTGTATAATTATTATTACCAGTAATTACTTATTGAATTAACAATAATTATACCTTACTGAAGAGCTATAGTATTTGTTTAACAGTGTCATTTGTTAACTTTTGCCATGGTAATAATAACAACATATAACTATTATCTTGAATTATTGATGGTAATTTATTGATTATGCATAAATATGAGTAAGAAAAGTGATGATTCCACTCTGAATATATTATGTATTTTTAAGTATTAACGTGCGGCTGATAACATTTAAAACAAAATGTTAACAGCCGCAGAAAAGGAAAACGCATTATTCATCTGAAGCAGCGATAGTTGGATCAAATCGGATACCAATGACCCAAATAATTAAGCTTAAGGCCGTTAAACTAACGCCTGCAATTGCGACTCCTTCCCAGCCTGCGCGCTCATAGGCATAACCTGATAATAACGAGCCGAGTGCGCCACCAATAAAATAACTGGTCATATACCCTGCAGTGAGGCGGTTACGCGCTTCAGGCATAATTCGATATAAGGTGCTTTGGCTGGTAACGTGGACAGCTTGAACGGCAAGGTCAAGAACTAAAATGCCAATAATAAAGGCGATCAAGGAGTGTTTTGCTAAGCCAATGGGTAACCAGGAGAGCAGTAATAAAACGAGTCCAATTGTGGTGATTATCTTGCCTTTACCTTTATCCACAAGGTGCCCTGCTTGAGATGCCATCAATGCGCCCGCTGCACCAACAAGGCCAAACAAACCGATAGTTCCTTCAGAGTAGTTAAATGGGGGGCTCGCTAATAAAAATGCCATTGCTGTCCACAGTAAACCAAAATTGGCAAAAGAAAGTGCACCCAGTGAGGCTCGGACAGCTAAAACAGGTGTACTAAAAAATAATCGACCAATAGAGCAAAGTAATTGAAAGTAGTTAAGATTAGCTTTTTGATGATAGCGAGGTAATTTAATCGCTAATACAATTAATAAGATAATTAATAAAACAAATGCGACCCAATAAATCGCTCGCCAGCCTCCGACCATTGCCACTGCGCCAGATACCGTTCTCGCCAGTAAAATCCCCAGCAGTAAGCCACTCATAATAATCCCAACGGCTTTCCCCCGTTTATTGGGGTGTGCAATGGAGGCTGCCATTGGAATAAGTACTTGAGCAACAACAGAAAATAGTCCTGTGAGTGCCGTTCCTAATAGGATTTGCCAAATATTGGTTGAAAGAGCAGTAATGAGTAAGCCTGAAGCGGAAAGAAACGTCATAAATAATATTAGGCGTTTTCGTTCAAATAAGTCCCCTAGAGGAACTAAAAACAGTAAACCGACTGCGTAGCCAAGCTGTGCGGCTGTGACAATAAACCCTGCCATATTAGTTGTCAGGTTAAATTGAGCAGCAATGGTATCTAACAGTGGTTGGGCATAATAGTTGCTGGCAACGACAAGGCCTGTCGCAATGGCCATCAAAATTGTGAGGCCCGTTGTTAGCTCAGCAGTTTGGGTCTGTTTCATGTGGGTTACCTAATATTAGCTAGGCGACTACTATAAACAAAATTTATTACCTTGGTTTATTTCTTTTTGCCATTGATACAAAAAACCACCCAGATTAGCGGGTGGCTTTAGGCATTTTATTATGTGATTTATGCTTACTTAGCGGCTTCCTTCGCTGTTTTCACCCAGCCATCAAATGTCGATTGGTGAGCTTTTATCCAAGCATTTGTGTGACGTTGAATATCCGCTTGTGAGGCTTCCCCGTTATGCATTCTTAAATTCTGCGCATTGATATCCGCAATAGGCAGCTTCATCACTTCAAATAATTTTGCTGCTGAAGGGTTATCCGCAGCCCATTTTTTGTTAGCCACGATATGCATGGTATTCGGTGGGAAACCATAGTTTTTTCCATTAGGTAACGTCGTGTCTGTTTTTTCACCGTTTGGCATTGAAGAGAAAGGCACTTCTAGCCAGACCACATCACGACCAGGCTTGAGCACATCACTGATCCAGTAAGGTGTCCATGTATAGTATAAAATAGGCTTACCTTCTTTATATCGGGTAATGGTATCTGCCATCATTGCCGCGTAGTTACCTTGGTTGTGATCAACTGTTTTTTCGAGATCATAGGCTTTTAAATGATTATTAATGGCGGCTTCACAACCCCAGCCTGGGTTACAGCCTGTTAAATCGGCTTTACCATTGCCATTTGAATCAAAGAGTTTGGCAATTTTAGGATCTTTGAGTTGTTCCACATTGGTAATATTGTATTTTTCAGCCGTTTTTTTGTCGATGAGGTAGCCTTGAGCCGCATTGACGACATAATTCCCTTGACGATAGAACACGTTATCACCGCCAGCAGCATCATACTGGGCATTATGCAAAGGAACCCAGCTGGTGGCTAAGTAAGTTGCATCACCATTCGCAATGGATGCATAAGCTACGTTATAGTCGACCTCTTTGATAGGCTGAACATCATAGCCCAGTTCCTCAAGGGCTTTTGCAACGATCAGTGTTTGGAATGTTTCTTCACTGATTGTACTTTGTACAGGATTAATTTTTATTCCTTTACCAGGTAGGTCGTTAGCGGTTGCCAATGGAACGGTAAATATGGCTGTCAGTGCAGATGCAAGAATGATTTTATGTTTCATTATATTGTTCCCTCTGTTTTATTTCGCAGCGAGCTTGGCTGTAATGGGAAGAGCCAAGTTAAGTGCCAAGTGAATGGCACTCAGGTGAATGGAGGATGTTTAAATTAATTGTTTTTTTTGCAAAATGGGCGTACGACCAGTCCTATAGGGCCTTTCTGATACCAACGAGTCGGTGTTTTACCACGAGTATCTTGCCCTAAAGATTGGGTAAGGCGGTCTAAAATGATGGCGAGGATCACAATACCGACACCCCCGACGGATGCAAGGCCCATATCAAGGCGGCCTATCCCCCTTAAGACCATTTGGCCTAAGCCCCCGACTGCAATCATTGATGCGATAACCACCATTGACAGCGCTAACATTAAGGTTTGGTTAACCCCAGCCATAATGGTTGGCATAGCGAGTGGTAATTGCACTTTAAACAACATTTGACGAGGGCTTGCGCCGAATGATTCCGCGGCTTCAATTAAATCGGCAGGGACTTGCTTGATCCCTAAAATGGTCAAACGAATGATCGGCGGTAATGCAAATATAATGGTGACGACGACGCCTGGCACATTACCGATACCAAATAACATGACGATCGGCACTAAATAGACGAATGCAGGGGTGGTTTGCATTGCATCAAGTAATGGGCGAATGATTCTGGAGGCTCTATCACTGCGCGCTAGCCAAATCCCCAACGGTAGCCCTATCACAATACAAAACATCAATGAGGTGAGTACCAGCGATAACGTCACCATCGCTTCCGACCATGCACCAATTGCTCCAATGGCTATCATCGAAACAAAGGTGGCAACTCCCATTGCTCGTCCTGCAAATTGCCAAGCAAGTAATGCAAAAATGATAATGGCTACGGGAGACGGTAGCGAGGTGAGAAATTGTTCAAACCCACTAAGAATAAAATCGATGGGCGCTCGTATTCCTTGAAATACAGGGCGGAAGTTGAGAACAACCCAATCGATGGCATGGGCAACCCATGAATCAAGGGGGATAAGCGTATGCTGGAAAGGATCCATAATATTAAACTGATCGGGTACGATGCTATCTGTTGGAGCTGCATCAAGCCAATCACTGGATCCTGAATCTGTTGTGGGTGAGCTACCCCATGGATCATCTGAAGCACTTTGGTCTGGTGTGGAGCTTGTTGCCCATGGATCGTCTGATGAGGTTGTTTCAGGCGTTTGTTCTGGCGTTTGCTCAACTTGAGTATCGGCCCATGGATCCTGTTGGTCGATGGTATTTTCTTGATTTTGCTTACTCATTTGGCGTCTCCTTATCCAGTGCTTGTAGTAGCATGCCTTTCGAAATCACCCCTAAATAACGATTTTTTTCGTTGACGACAGGGACCGCACAAGGTGCTTGTGCAATCGTCGAGATGACTTCATTTAAGGAGGTATCACCTTGAATCGGCTCGATATCTGGCAAAATGGCAGCTTCAATTCCGGCTTTGTCATGCAGCGCTTTTTCTAAGGATTCAATGGATACAACACCAGCAAAAGTATGGCCGCGTGAGAGCAAATAGCCATGGTAGCGGTCTTCATCATTAAGCACTTTTAAGGCTGAACGAGGCCCAAAGCCAGGCGCGATATGCAACAATGCATTAGGGCGTCTTCGCGCTATATCTTTGGCACTGAATACTTGGCTAATATCAACTCCACGGAAGAAAGTTCTGACGTAGTCATTGGCAGGGTTATTCAGTATTTCATCGGGTGTTCCGACTTGAACGACCACGCCACCTTGCATAATGGCAATGCGGTCACCAATTCGCATAGCTTCATCGAGGTCATGGGAGATAAAAACGATAGTGCGTTGTTTATCACCTTGTAAAGAAAGCAATTCATCTTGCATTTCTGTTCGAATGAGTGGGTCAAGAGCAGAAAAGGCTTCATCCATTAAAAGAATATCAGGGTCATTAGCGAGTGCTCGCGCTAAGCCAATGCGTTGGCGCATTCCGCCAGAAAGCTCATCAGGGAATGAGTTAGCCCATTTATCGAGGTTAACTTGATTCAGTGCATCCATTGCTTTTTTATAGCGTTCTTCTTTCGAAATGCCAGAAAGTTCCATGCCAAAAGCTGTATTATCAATCACATTCATGTGTGGCATTAACGCAAAGGATTGGAATACCATACTGATTTTAGTTCGACGTACTTCACGCAGCGCTTTGTCGGAAATATTAGAGATATCTTGCCCATCAATCAGCACCTGGCCGCTGGTAGGTTCAATCAGGCGATTGAGGAGGCGCACCAAAGTGGACTTCCCTGAACCCGAAAGCCCCATGACTACGAAGATTTCGCCTTCTTCAATCGCCAGATTCACATCTTGAACACCGACCGTGAGGCCCGTTTTTTCAAAGATAGCATCTTTGTCCATTCCT
Source organism: Providencia sp. SP181 (assembly GCF_050446505.1). NCBI lineage: Bacteria > Pseudomonadati > Pseudomonadota > Gammaproteobacteria > Enterobacterales > Morganellaceae > Providencia > Providencia sp. SP181. The sequence goes on along the minus strand of NZ_JBBPXM010000014.1, from coordinate 63,194 downwards.
GATTCTAAAAGCTTAAATGCGGAGTCAGGATTTTCCCCAAATATTTTATATAAATTTTTAACTTCTAATTTTATTGCCATATATTATTTACCCAATTTTCAATCAACAAAAGAGTTGGAGCCCAAATGAATAATGTTGATTCAATGATGATAGTCGAGCCTATTGAGACCTAAACGTAGGCTATCGCTTGAAAATTATTAGGGCAGAAATTCCTATTTTAATTTAATGGGTTTATTCATTATGGTTTAAATTCAAATGCTCCTGATTAGATTATTAGTAAAAATTGCAAGCAATAAACCCTAGCATAATAAAAACTCCTGACAACCCTTGGTTAAGCAGAATTAATCAAAAAAATGAGTGTCAAAAATGCTGAATATCATTCAAATAATCAAAAGAAAGTAGCGAGTATGAGCAATAATATGAAAATTAATAGAGATAGTTAACTTGCTGGTGAGACTGTATTTATTTTGACAGAATTAAAAATAATCAAATGAGATTTGGTGAATTAATGATGATAATTTTTAGACAACAATAATGTAATAATTAGCGAATGAAAATAAATAAGATAAAACACCATAATCATTAATTTTATTAACTTATTTTCGGGTTTTAAAATAGAGAAATGAAAAAAATGCCTGATTAATTCATTAAAAATGAGCAATCAAACAGATATCCCTATAAAAAACGAACTGATTTGAGTATTTTTTAGTCTAAAAAATACCCTAAAAAATAAAGTTATTATTATTCATCAGGGTATGTTTGGTATTGATGCTTTAAGTTAAATGTAAAATAAATTAATCAATTGATTAAAAGTTCCAGTCATCATCCTCTGTGCTGACAGCTTTGCCAATAATATAAGAAGAACCTGAACCTGAGAAGAAATCATGATTTTCATTCGCGTCAGGGGATAATGCAGATAATATTGCCGCACTCACATCGGTGACTGTATCAGGGAATAAGGCTTCATAACCTAAATTCATTAAAGCCTTGTTGGCATTATAGTGTAAGAACTTTTTAACATCTTCTGTCCAGCCTACGGGGTCATATAACTCTTGGGTATATTTTACTTCATTTTCATATAAATCGAATAATAATGAGAAAGTAAAATTCTTTATTTCTGATTGTGTTTTTTTATCATAATTCAATAATGATTTTTGGAATTTATAGCCAATATAATAACCATGAATCGCCTCATCTCGAATGATTAATCGAATTAAGTCAGCAGTATTTGTGAGTTTGCCACGGCTTGACCAATACATAGGTAAATAAAACCCAGAATAGAATAAGAAAGATTCCAAAAAGACACTCGCCACTTTTTTCTTTAATGGATGTGAATCACAATAATAAGAAAGAATGATTTTAGCTTTATTCTGTAATGCATTATTCTCCTCACTCCAACGAAAAGCTTCATCGACATCGCTGGTGGAACATAAGGTGGAGAAAATAGAACTGTAAGAGCGCGCATGTACCGCTTCCATAAAGCTAATATTGGATAAAACGGCTTCTTCGTGGGGCGTTTGTGAGTCAGGCATCAAACAAGGCGCACCAACCGTATTTTGAATGGTGTCAAGCAGTGTTAGACCGGTAAAGACACGTATAGTCAGCTTTTTTTCTGCTTCAGTGAGGGTATTCCACGACGGGATATCGTTGGATAGCGGGACTTTTTCGGGTAACCAGAAGTTAGAGGTGAGGCGGTTCCAAACCTCAAGGTCTTTATCATCTTGAATGCGGTTCCAGTTGATTGCCTTCACAGGGGCTGCGGATGTATTGGTGGTCATATTCTGATTCCTATTACAGAGTGCAAGATACGCAGCCGTCAACTTCAGTACCTTCCAAAGCGGTTTGACGTAATCGTATGTAATACAAAGTTTTTATGCCTTTTTTCCATGCGTAGATTTGTGCTCGGTTAATATCTCGCGTTGTGGCATCATCTTTGAAAAAGAGCGTTAAGGATAAGCCCTGGTCAACGTGTTGGGTGGCCATCGCATAGGTATCAATAATTTTTTCAGGGCCGATTTGATAGGCATCTTGGTAATACTCAAGATTCTCGTTATCCATAAATGGGGCCGGATAATAGACTCGACCAATCTTCCCTTCCTTACGGATCTCTATACGAGAAACAATTGGATGAATGCTAGATGTGGAATTATTGATATAGGAAATAGACCCTGTGGGGGGGATGGCTTGCAAGTTTTGGTTGTAAATACCATAGGTGATCACTGATTGTCTTAAGGCTTGCCAGTCTTCTCGTGTGGGAATTTCGATACCCGAACGTCGGAATAATTCCTGCACGGTTTGTGTCTTTGGTAACCAAATATCGTTGATATATTTATCAAAATAGTCACCTGAGCCATAAGTGGAGTGCTCAAAGCCAACAAAGGCGGTTTTGCGCTCAATCGCTAATTGGTTTGATGTTTTTAGGGCGTAATAAGTCACTGTATAAAAATAGATATTGGTAAAATCAAGTGCTTCTTCACTACCATAATGAATATGTTCACGGGCTAAATAGCCATGTAAGTTCATTTGCCCAAGGCCAATAGCGTGGGATTGACGGTTTCCTTGTGCAATAGACGGTACAGAACGAATATCGCTCATATCGGACACGGCACTAAGTGCTCTGACAGCAGCTTCGATGGATCGTGCAAAGTTCGGTGAATCCATGGTTTTGGCAATATTCATAGACCCTAAATTGCAGCTGATATCTTTACCAATTTCTTGGTAACTTAAATCCTCTTCATACAGGCTAGGGCGATTAACTTGCAGAATTTCTGAGCACAAGTTGCTCATATTAATTCGCCCTGCAATAGGATTGGCTCTATTGGCGGTATCTTCAAATAAAATATACGGGTAGCCCGATTCAAATTGAATTTCAGCTAACGTTTGGAAAAATTCCCGGGCATTAATTTTGTATTTTTTTATAGCTTTGTTATCCACCATTTCAGCGTATTTTTCAGAGACGCTGATTTCAGACATGGGAACGCCATAAACACGTTGTACATCGTAAGGTGAGAATAAGTACATATCTTCGTTATTTTTGGCTAACTGAAAAGTAATGTCTGGGATCACCACGCCAAGGGATAAGGTTTTTATGCGTATTTTTTCATCTGCATTTTCCCGTTTTGTGTCGAGAAAACGCATAATGTCAGGGTGATGCGCATGTAAATACACGGCTCCTGCACCTTGACGAGCGCCCAATTGATTCGCGTAGGAAAAGGCGTCTTCCAACATTTTCATCACAGGAACCACACCAGAAGATTGGTTTTCAATCAATTTTATTGGGGCGCCTTGTTCGCGTAAGTTGGTCATCATAAAGGCAACTCCGCCACCCCGTTTGGATAGTTGGAGTGCGGAATTGACAGAACGCCCGATAGACTCCATATTGTCTTCTATACGCAATAGAAAACAGGATATTAATTCGCCTCGCTGTTTTTTCCCGCAATTGAGAAATGTTGGCGTAGCGGGTTGGAAACGGCCCGTAATAATTTCATCGACATACAATTTAGCCAGTGATTCTGAGCCTTGTGCTAAAGTTAATGCCACCATGCAAACACGGTCTTCATAGCGTTCTAAATAGCGCTTTCCATCAAAAGTTTTCAGCGTATAGCTGGTGTAGTATTTGAATGCGCCAAGAAAGGTTTGGAAACGAAATTTATGCGCATAGGCTTGCTGAAACAGTGACTTAATAAAGTCAAAACGGTATTGCTGCAATATATCGTTTTCGTAGTAATTTTCTTGAACAAGAAAATCTAGTTTTTCTTTTAAATCATGGAAAAATACAGTGTTTTGATTAACATGCTGGCGGAAATAATGGTGTGCAGCTTCTTTATCTTTATCAAACTGAATATGACCTTCGCTGTTATATAAATTCAGCATGGCATTCAGGGCATGGTAATCAACTTCAGTATTATTTTGTATTGTATCCATTATGAAAAGCTCTCGTTGTGGGCATGTTGCCAGAACGTTTGTAGGCCATCTTTAACCGACTGAACATCTTTTGCAGTACCTAAGAGTTCAAAGCGATAGAGGTAAGGCACACGGCATTTTTGTGCGACGATATCCCCCGCAATTGCGTAAGCATCGCCAAAGTTAGTATTCCCCGCAGCAATCACACCACGAAGGAATAAACGGTTTTCCTCGATATTTAAAAACTGAATCACTTCTTTTGGCACCGCGCCTTTTGTGCCACCGCCACCGTAGGTTGGAAGCAGTAGAACATAAGGTTTTGTGGCAATAGGGCTCATTTCTTGTGGCCCGATTGGGAGGCGCGTTGCAGGCAAGCCCAATTTTTCAACAAACCGATGGCAATTGCCTGAGCGGCTTGAAAAATAGATGAGTGATTCCGTTTTCATGGGATTTCCTATGCGGCAAGAAGGCTTATCATATCGGGACGAAAACCAGCCCAATGTTTGTCACCCGCAACAACAACTGGTACCTGTTGGTAACCTAACTTTCTAACTAATTCAAGCGCTTGGGTATCTTTTGTTAAGTCAATTATCTGATAAGCGATTTGCTTGCGGTCTAAGGCTTGATAGGTGGCATTACATTGAACGCAGTTGGGCTTACTATAAATGGTAATCTTATTCATCATATTCACCTTTTAAATTTCTAAGAGCATCTTGGCATGTGATACTCAAAGACTATATATAGATTGAAAATTTATCAACCACACAATATATAGTGAATAGTGAATATTGAATGATAATTATTCTAATTATCTGCTAGGTTGTTATTTATATTGAAAATAAAAAAAATGGGGTATTTGATGATTCCGTTTGCCACACTAAGAAAAAATAGCATTGCAATGTAGAAATAATTTACTCTATAACTGTATATACAATCAGGTAAATGAATCCTTTTAAGGAGATACTATGTACCATCAATATTTAGCGACACCAGATAAATTTCCTAAGCCGTGGGTCCATATTACGGCGGATGACGAAGGGATCACGAGCCTCTATTTTGTTGATGAAAAAACAGAAAAAGAGAGTAAAAACGAGCACTCCAAACTGTGTGCTAAAGAATTAAAAGAATATTTTAACCACAAAAGAAAAACGTTTACGGTGGCGTTAAACCCCCATGGCACAGAGTTCCAAAAGAAAGTATGGAAGCATCTATGTGGGATCCCTTATGGGGAGCGTTGGAGTTATAAGGATTTAGCGTTGAAGTTAGGCTCTGCCAATTATTGCCGTGCGGTGGGAATGGCAAATTCACGTAATCCCATTTCATTAATCGTGCCCTGTCACCGTGTGCTAGGCCATGATGGTAAGTTAGTGGGATACACGGGGGGATTAGATATTAAAGATTGGCTGCTATTACATGAGAAGTAAAATCTAAATAATTCGCTATAGGTGATACTATTAGTTGGATTAATTGCTATTGATAAGAATAATTGGCGAAAGCAGAGCGGAAATAACCAATAAATAATATATTTTTATCATTTTAGTTGGTTTTCGTGATCTAGGTTGTAGACAAGTAACTCAGAGATCTGATGTACTGAGCTTGATACAGATGGTGTGTCTATTTTATTTTAAAGGTAATAATTTGATGTCTAAAGTTAAAGGTAACGTTAAGTGGTTCAACGAATCTAAAGGTTTTGGTTTTATCACTCCAGAAGATGGCAGCAAAGATGTTTTTGTTCACTTTTCTGCGATTGCTAGCGACGGTTTCAAGACCCTAGCGGAAGGCCAGAAAGTTGAATTTGAAATCACTGAAGGTGCTAAAGGCCCATCTGCTGTTAACGTTGTCTCTCTGTAATTTAAACAATTAACAATCAGAAACGAACAGCTGTAAACTCGCTCTAGTTAACTGGAGCGAGTTTTTTTATGGAAAAAACTGAGGAATGATTGGCAATAAAAAACCTGACTCGGTTTCCCAAATCAGGTCTCTAGGTGACTAAATGAATAAATTGAGTACTTATTTCACTTCTTCGCCTTTAGCTTGCAAGTCAGCATGGTAAGATGAGCGTACAAAAGGCCCACAAGCTGCATGGGTAAAGCCCATTGCCATCGCTTCTTCTTTCATCTCATCGAACTCTGCAGGGCTTACGTAGCGTTTTACAGGTAAATGGTGACGGCTCGGCTGCAAGTATTGCCCAAGGGTCAGCATGGTTACGCCATGGCGACGTAAATCCCGCATAACCTCAATGATTTCAGCATTAGTCTCACCAAGGCCAACCATCAAACCTGATTTGGTTGGGATATCAGGATGAGCTTCTTTGAATTTTTCGAGTAATTTTAGTGACCATTCATAATTTGCACCCGGGCGAACTTGGCGATAAACACGTGGCACGTTTTCAAGGTTGTGGTTAAACACATCAGGTGGTGTTGCCGTTAAGATTTCTAATGCGCGATCCATACGGCCACGGAAATCGGGGACTAGGGTTTCGATTTTAATCGATGGGCTTTTCTCGCGAATAGCACTGATACAATCCGCAAAATGTTGTGCGCCACCATCACGCAGATCGTCGCGGTCAACAGAGGTGATCACCACATAACGTAATGCCATGTCTTTGATCGTTTGCGCTAATTTTTCAGGCTCATTTGCATCGGGTGCGTTAGGACGGCCGTGGGCAACATCACAGAATGGACAGCGTCTGGTACAAATAGCCCCTAAGATCATAAAGGTAGCTGTACCATGATTAAAGCATTCAGATAGATTTGGGCAGGAGGCTTCTTCACATACGGAGTGAAGGCCATTTTTGCGCATCGCTGCTTTGATACCTTGTATACGTGTTGAGTCAGCGGGAAGCCGAATTTTCATCCAGTCAGGTTTGCGTAGAATTTCTTCGCGTTCAGTCACCACATTTTTGACAGGGATCAGCGCCATTTTGTCGGCGTCACGATATTTAATTCCGCGTTCTATCTGAATTGGTTTACTCATAATATGACGGTTCCAGTTATCTTTTATGCTGATGGATAAGTTCTAATTCTAAACAAAATACAGGGAGCGCCGTAACTCACCCATTAAAAAATTTTTTAAAAATGTTAAAAAATTATAGCATTATTATTGAACAATATGAAATCCCAGTGTGTCACAGAATTGGCTAATTAGCACAGGCTGAACATCAGATAATGACACTTTGGGGGCGAGGTCACAGACTTGAGTCATTTTCAACTCGCTGTAACCACACGGGTTTATACGGTTAAACGGCTCAAGATCCATATCAATATTTAATGCTAACCCGTGGAATGAGCAACCTTGGCGAATGCGTAACCCAAGAGAGCAAATTTTTTCCCCATTAACATAAACACCAGGGGCATCAGGGCGAGGGTAAGCTTCAATATTAAAATGGGCTAGAGTGTTTACCACCGTGTTTTCCAGCGCAGTGACGAGTTCACGTACGCCAATTTTATTGCGCTTTAAATCAAGCATAACATACATGACTTGCTGACCAGGACCATGATAGGTGACTTGGCCGCCTCTATCGCTTTGAATGACAGGGATATCTCCAGGAGCTAAAACATGTTCAGCTTTCCCTGCTTGCCCCTGAGTGAAAACACGCGGGTGCTCAACAAGCCAAATTTCATCAAGGGTTTTTGCGGTGCGACACTCAGTAAATTGGTGCATGGCATCAGAAACCGTTTGATAAGGTGCATGGCCAAGTTGGCGAATGATGATGCTTCTGTCTGACAAAATTTTGTGTCCAACGGTTCAAATGAAGGCAGTATAACTCCGCAAAAAGCATATCTCCAGTTTGCTTTGTTATTAATTTGTTATTTATCTAACCCATAAAACAAAAAAGCCGAACAGCAGTGATGCTATTCGGCTTGTCAGTTAAGCGTTCATTAAAGAACAACTTTCACTAATTCTAATGCACCTAATTCACTATACAAGGTTTCAACTTGTTCAATATGGGTGGCATTAATGGTAATCGACACTGAGTGATAATTACCTTTGCTGCTTGGTTTGACATCAGGGGCATAATCACCTGGTGCGTGGCGTTGAACCACTTCAATCACTTGATCAACCAGTTCAGGCTGTGCCAAGCCCATTACTTTGTAAGTTAATGGACATGGGAACTCAAGCAGTTCACCTAATTTCGTTTTCATGGGCACTCCTAATTTTTTTTAAATTGTGTCGCTGGTTGAAAAAGATTGGCTGGTATCAAACCAGCCAATGAGTTGTCTTCATCCAACAAACATATTGATACTTACTATATGGGGATGACTTATTTTCGTTTCAAGGGCTAGCCGAACCAGCGATGGAATAACAGTTTAATATAGTCGATTAGGCGACTGAAAAAACCACCTTCTTCAACATCTTTCAGCACCGCTAATGGGTGCTGCTCGATAGTTTTGCCATCTAGTTGGAAGCTAATTGTCCCCACCTGCTGGCCCTTTGTTAATGGGGCCTGCAGCTCTGTAGTGGATAGTTCATAGCTGGCTTTCAAGTCTTTTAAACGACCACGCGGTATAGTCAGGTAGAGATCTTCGACAACACCGAGTTTGACCTCGTTTTCATCACCAAACCAGACGGGTGCACTGGCAAAATCGACCCCTGCTTGCAGTGGTTTTACTGTTTCATAGAAACGGAAGCCATAAGTTAATAATTTTTTACTTTCTGCATCACGGCCTTTGCTACTTTTGCCTCCCATAACGACAGAAATTAAACGCATGTCACCTTCAGTTGCAGAGGCAACTAGGTTGTACCCTGCGGCATTAGTGTGACCCGTTTTGATCCCATCAACTGCGAGGCTCTTATCCCATAACAGGCCATTACGGTTTGTTTGGCGGATATTGTTAAAGGTAAACTCTTTTTCTTTGTAGATAGCATATTCTTCAGGGACATCACGTACGAGTGCTTGGCCAATCAGTGCCATGTCTCGTGCTGAACTATACTGCCCATCGGCATCCAAACCATGAACCGTTTGGAAATGGGTATTTTTCAAGCCCAGTTTATTCACATAGCCATTCATTAGCTGAACGAAATTGGTTTGATCACCCGCGATATGATCCGCCATCGCGACACAGGCATCGTTACCTGATTGCAGGTTAATACCGCGCGTTAACTGAGAAACACTGACGCGATCGCCTGGTTTTAAAAACATCAATGAGGAGCCTTTAAACACAGGATTTCCTGTTGCCCATGCATCTTCACCTACCGTGACCATGTCATTCGCACCAATTTTACCTGATTTAATCGCTTGACCAATCACGTAGCTCGTCATCATTTTGGTTAAACTAGCAGGATCACGGCGCTGATCTGCATTACTTTCAGCGAGGACTTTTCCTGAATTATAATCAATCAGAATATAAGCTTCTGCATCAATTGGCGGTGCCGCAGGAATTGAGGTATTTGGAAAAGTTTCATTAGCAGTTGCAATATTGGCAGTCAAAAGCAGCAGTGCAGAACCCAGCACAGTGTGACGCACAATGCGTGATGGAGCGACATTATTCATGGTTGTACCATTACATCCGAAATTCGGTTAACACAAGGAGGCGCAGTGTAGCAAAAGAGTGAGTGAACAAAAAAGCCCCTTTTACATTGCGCCAATCATTTTATTGCATTTTATCTTTTTCATATGTGAAGTGGTGTTATCTCTTTCCTCTTCACATATTTGAAGCCTTAAGGTGCGATAACCATCGAAGCTTGGTTGCGTTCGGACTGCAAACGCCCTTGAACCTCGACAGCTTGTTGTCTTGTACTAAATGGCCCTAATTGTACGCGGTAAATTCCATTGTAAGGTTGGAGACGACCAGGCACATTAAACTGGTTTTTTAACTCATTTAGCATCGATTGTGCATTGGTTTGGCTACTAATTGCCCCTGCTTGAACTAAAAAGCCGCGTTCAGGTACCGCTTCTTCACTCGCAGCTTGAGGCGCAGGTGTAGGCGTTGGTGTTTGCAAGCTCATGTCAGGCATGGTGGGCTGCATTGGTTCTTTAGGTTGTTGAACTGGCAGTGCATTTTCTGGCGTTGGTAAATTTTCCATTACAGGTGTGCCCATTGGGCCTGAACCTAATTGTGGACGTCCTGGCAGGGCATAGCTTTGTTTGACAAAGTTGGAGCCAACGGTACCTGCACCAGATAAACTGCCATCTTGTGCAACTGAAATTGCATCAATTTTGATTTTTGTTGTCGGCATTAAATTTAAGCGATCTGCCGTTGCGCGGGAAACTGCAATACTTTTACCTGGGATGTAAGGGCCACGGTCATTAACACGAACGACCATCATACGGCCATTCATCATATTGGTAATGCGAACATAGCTTGGGATTGGTAGCGTAGGATGTGCAGCCGTTAATTCAACGGGGTTTACGCGCTCACCAATTGCGGTCATATTGCCAGTCGATTCAGCACCGTAAATTGATGCATAACCGACTTGTGAAAATTGAGCTGGATCGCGAACAATTTGATATTGTTGCCCATTACGGGAATAGTCGTTATTTGCCGTCGGATGATATGGCTCATAATGAGGCTCTGCACCTAATACATCTTGTGTTGGCACATTTGTCGGCACTTGTGGTGCCTGCTTAACGTCTTCTGTCACACAGCCACTGAGTAGCGCGGCAGTGATGCCAAGCATTATCCATTGTAAACGCATACTAAGCCTCATTTTATAAACTTTTGGATAGAAATTTTCGGTGTGTATGTATCGACATGATAATACCGAACCCAGCCATTAATACAATTAAGGCAGACCCCCCATAACTCACCAAGGGGAGGGGGACCCCAACAACGGGTAATATACCACTTACCATGCCGATATTAACAAATACATAAACAAAAAGGATTAAGATCAAACCGCCAACCATCACTCGGCCAAACGTATTCTGTGCACTTGCGGCGATATACAGCCCACGAATGATTAGCAGTATATAGAGACCTAAAAGAATAAGAACACCAACCAAACCCAGTTCTTCTGCCAGTACAGCAAAAATAAAGTCGGTATGCCTTTCTGGTAAGAACTCCAGTTGAGATTGCGTACCATGTAACCAACCTTTGCCCATGAGCCCACCAGAGCCAATGGCGATTTTAGATTGAATGATATGGTAGCCAGCACCTAACGGGTCTGTTTCAGGATCGAGTAGCATCATCACGCGAGCTCTTTGATAATCATGCATCAAGAAGAACCATAACAGCGGGATAAAGGCGGCAAGTGCGATGGCTGCAACGGCGATAAGCCGCCAGCTCATCCCCGCAAGAAAGAGAACAAACAGCCCTGAAGCCGCGACTAAAATAGAGGTTCCAAGGTCAGGTTGTGCGGCAACGAGTAGTGTTGGAACAAAAATCAGTATTAAGGCAATCAGTGTATTTTTAAATGAAGGCGGGCACGAATCGCGGTTCATAAAGCGCGCTACCATCAGAGGAACGGCTATTTTAGCGATTTCAGATGGCTGAAAACGTACAAAGCCTAAATCTAACCAACGTTGAGCCCCTTTACTTATTTGCCCGAACACATCTACAAAAATCAGTAAAATCACGCAAAAAATAAATAAGTGCGGCGCCCAACTTTCATACATCCGAGGAGGAATTTGTGCCATCACAATCATGACAATAAAACCTGTGGCAATTTGCCCAAGTTTTCTTTCCATCATTTCAGGGTCTTGCCCACTAGCGCTCCACATGATAAACGCGCTGTAAGCAAGTAATGCAATAATGATCAATAACATAGGTACATCTATGTGCAGACGCGTTGATAATGAATTTTTTCTCTTATCGTCAGTCATAATCTTTATTGCTCATAAAAAAGGTTCTTAAAACACGCATTAGCGATCTTCCCCCACACCTGCTGCTGATGAGACAACTTCAGTTCGGTTATCGCCAAGCAGGACATGGTCAAATATTTGGCGAACAATATCACCAACTGCTGGACCTGCACCGCCGTTTTCTAAAATAATCGCGACAGCAATTGTTGGCTTATCATAAGGTGCATAAGCAATCATTAATTTGTGGTCACGTAAATGTTCTGCCAGCTTACTTGCATTATAGGTTTCATAGCTGAAAACCTGTGCAGTTCCTGATTTGGCAGCCACTTTATAGGGGGTGCCAATAAAGCTGCGACGACCCGTACCGTTCGGCGCATTTGCGACACCATACATACCGTGTTTAGCCAGTTCCCAATATCCCGAATGAATGTCACCAATTTGCTTGGTTTCCTTATCTTCATAAGGCACCATTGCGTTACCCAGTTTCGTGCCATACAGCAGGTGAGGGGTTTTGACTTGGCCATCATTGATTAACGTCATCAATGCTTTAGACATTTGGATTGGTGTTGCTGTCCAGTAGCCTTGTCCTATTCCAACCGGAATTGTATCTCCTTGATACCAGGGTTTTTTATAACGCTTTTGTTTCCATTCTCGGGTTGGCATGATACCTGAACGTTCTTCCGCAAGGTCAATGCCTGTGTATTCTCCGAAACCAAAACGCGTCATCCACGCAGAAAGACGGTCTATCCCCATATCATAAGCGACTTGATAGAAGAAAGTATCCGCTGATTCAACAATCGATTTAACAACATTTAATTTACCGTGCCCCCAACGTTTCCAGTCACGGTAACGTTTTTCTGAGCCAGGAAGTTGCCACCAGCCAGGGTCAAAAATGGTGGTATTCGGTGTGATTACTTTTTCGCTTAGGGCAGCAACCGAAATAAATGGTTTTACCGTTGATGCAGGAGGATAGAGCCCCTGAGTAGTGCGGTTAATAAGCGGTCTATCTGGGTTATTTAGCAACGCCTGATAATCTTTGTTCGAGATACCATTAACAAACAAGTTTGAGTCATAACTCGGGTTTGATACCAAAGCCAGTATTTCTCCATTGCGAGGATCGGTTACGACGACAGCGGCGCGGCTGGTGGTTAACAGTTTTTCGATATAAGTTTGTAGTTCTAGGTCGATAGTGAGATAGATATCACGCCCTGCTTGAGGCGGTTGCTCATGTAACTGGCGGATCACGCGACCGCGGCTATTGACCTCGACTTCTTCATAGCCTGTTTTACCGTGCAAGATATCTTCGTAAAAGCGTTCAATGCCTAATTTTCCAATATCGTGGCTCGCAGCATAGTTTGGCAATACGCCTTCTTTATCCAAGCGTTCTACGTCTTTATCGTTAATTTTTGCGACGTAGCCAATCACGTGAGTTAATGCGGATCCATAAGGGTAAGAACGGCGCTGGTAGCTTTTGACCTCTAAACCAGGAAAGCGGTATTGATTAACTGCAAAGCGCGCTACTTGTACTTCATTAAGTTGAGTTTTCAGTGCAATAGAGGTAAAACGGCGTGAACGTTTACGCTCTTTTTCAAAGTTAGTGATATCTTCATCGGTTAAATCGACAACATTGCGTAATTTTTCAAGTGTTTCTTTTAAATCATCGACTTTTTCAGGAATGATTTCTAGTTGATAGAATGTGCTGTTAAGCGCAAGTTGTGTTCCTCGTCGGTCATAAATAATTCCGCGGCTTGGCGCAATAGGGACTAATTTGATTCGGTTATCATTTGAACGAGTTTGATAATCTTCATGACGAACAATTTGCAGATGATACAAATTAGTGACAAGAATGGCAGTCAAAATAACAATCACGCCGAAGGCAATAAGCGCTCGGCGAATAAATAAGACAGATTCAGCGGTATGGTCGCGAAAAGGGGTGCGTTGTGTTTTCATCCCATTGCCATTTTGAACATATTAAAACCTGACTATTCCCTGTGGTAAGGGTGATTAGTCGTAATACTCCATGCCCGATAAAGACTTTCGGCAACAAGGACTCGAACTAAAGGGTGTGGTAGCGTAAGTGGTGACAATGACCAACTTTGCTCCGCTGCTTTTTTGCAAGCAGGGGCAAGGCCTTCGGGACCACCAATCAACAAGCTGACATTTCGACCATCTTGTTTCCATTTATCAAGTTGGACAGCGAGTTTTGGGGTATCCCAGCGGTCACCTGGAATATCCAGTGTGACAATGCGATTACCTTTCCCTACTGCGGCAAGCATTAACTCGCCTTCTTTTTCCAAAATACGCTTGATATCGGCATTTTTTCCACGTTTTCCTGCCGGAATTTCCGTTAGTTCAAACGGCATATCTTTAGGAAATCGGTGGAGATAATCCATAAAGCCGGTCTGAACCCAGTCCGGCATTTTTGTTCCAACGGCAATGAGCTGTAATTTCAACCTCAGCTCCAGAGTTTTTCTAATTCATACATACGGCGACTTTCATCTTGCATGATGTGAACGATGGCATCGCCAAGATCAACAACAATCCAATCAGAAATTCCTTGCCCTTCAACACCTAACGGCATTAACCCGTTTTTACGGCAAGCGTCAATCAACCTGTCAGCGACGGACATCAAATGGCGGCTTGAGGTTCCTGTACAGATGATCATCTGATCGGTAATACTTGATTTCCCTTGAACATCGATAGTGATGATATCTTCGGCTTTCGCATCATCGAGGCTTTCGATAATAAATTTTTGGAGTTCAGTTCCTTGCAAAAGGTTCACCTTTTATTCAAACAAACAGAATATGATGTTAAATACTGTTTGTAGTTTATAGACAAATAGTTTGCTGCCAATAAACGAATTAGACTCATTTTCAGCAGAGTCATTTTACCCTAGATTTTAAGAAAAATCGGCTAAATTCTTTTTTATTCATTTTGAAGTGAAATTTATAGGGATATCTGCTCATTTGGGCAAGAAGTTTGTGTTAACTTTACAAAATAACAAAAGAAATTTTTACCCTAACAAATATTTTAGAATGGGATGAACAGAGTGCAAATAATTAAGCCTCAAGTGTTTATGTTTGAAGGGATTAATCACCTCCCGATAGAAATACAGGATGACATCGCTCCTATTGTGGAATCCATAACCAATCTATCGAGTGTTTCTTGTACAGCGGGGGCGTTGGGAGTGGTCTGCTCATTATCGAATCTATCCGAATTAATCGGGTTATTTCCTGCGAATATACCTATTTTAACGGGAGATAAATTGCAAGATATACCCCACTGGGATGCTTTTTTAACGCAATTATATACCTTGCAACGGCTTGAATATTTGCAACAGCGGTTAACTCATCATGAAATAATTCAATTTCATAGTCGTCATAAATATTTGATTATGGCGTACTCCCCTGTGGGGTATCAATTAACAGGTCGTCTAGTGGCGACTATTCGCAAAGGCAGTAATTTGACGTTATTTTTTAATCAATATAAAGCGAGCTTGATGGAAATATTTGCAACCGTAGCGCCTAAAAATATTCAAGTAAATGCACTTAGCCATATGCAAGGCTATTTTAAACATAAAGCAACTCAAGACGAGAAAAAACGATTGTTGTGGTTAATTAATGATTATCGAGAAGGTTATTTGCCCATTAATCGGCCATTAATGATGATGCAGCAATTGCTACAGCAATATCCCGATGACTACCTCAAGGGACAATATTTCTTTGCGCCTTACCCTAACTGTAATGTATTAAGAGAAAGGCCTTATCGTTGGTAAAGACCTTGCTGGTGAATATACTGTAAAACAGCTTCAGGAATTAAATCACGGCAGCTATCACCTGCAATTAATTTTTGGCGTATCTCTGTAGCGGAAATATTAATAAGCGGTGTATCCCCTAAAAAAATATAACCGTGGGGTGTACTGCGCAATTTTTCGGGCTGGGCTGTTTTATGTTGTGAAAGCCATGCTTGCATTTTCGGGTCAGTAAATTGTGTTGCATACCCTGGACGTGAGCAAACCAGTAAATGGCAGTTATCTAATATTTTATCCCACCCGTGCCAGGTATTAATGGAAAGTAATGAGTCTTGCCCAATAATAAACGCTAAAGGTTGCGTCGAGCCCTTTTCTTGGCGTAATTCTGTCAATGTTTCAATGGTATAAGATGGCGAATTTTTTTCGAGTTCCCGTGTATCAATTGTAAATAACGGATTACCTTGAATGGCTAATTTTACCATTTCTAATCGTTGGGATGGGCTTGCTTCAGGCTGCGGGCGATGAGGCGGAACGTGGTTTGGTAGCAAAAGAACCTTTTGTAACCCAACTTGCTTTGCGAGTGCTTGAACAGGGCGCAAATGACCATAATGGATGGGGTCGAATGTTCCGCCAAATAAGGCTTGCAGACCCGTATTTTTTTTTGGAAAAGCAAACTGATTAACCATGAATAAAATTCTCTGCAAATGATTTGCCACACAGCAACATAGACAGGGATTGAAGATCGGGCCATGCAGAATGGCTAAAGTCTTGTTTAATGTGAACCTCTGCTTGAGTTAATAACATGAGTGCAGATTGTAATTGATGCAAACTTAAACGCTGCAAAGCTTCAGTCATCACGCCACGGCGGTTCTGCCAGACCTTGTGTTGGTCAAATAAGGTTTTTAAAGGTGTAGTCGCTGATTGGCGTTTTAAGGTGATCAACAGCATTAATTCTCGTTGGATTGAGCGCAATAAAATAACAGGTTCAACATCTTCATGTTGAAGTTGCTCAAGAATATGCCATGAGCGGCGAGATTTCCCCGCTAATAGGGCATCAACCCAATGAAAAGGGGTGAAATGTGCGGAATCATTCACCGCGCTTTCAACTCGTGGGTAGGTCAATTTGCCATCGGGGTAGAGTAATGAAAGTCGCTCAAGAGCTTGAGCTAACCCCAATAGATTCCCTTCATAACAATAGCAAAGCAATTGGTTTGCTTCAGCTTCGAGGGATAACCGCATATTGTATGCGCGCTTAGACACCCATTGAGGCAAGCGTTGGTATTCAGGCGTTAAACAGCTGACATAAATCGCATCTTGGCTAATAGCTTTAAACCAAGCACTGTTTTCTTGGGCTTTGGTTAACTTGTGCCCACGCAGCACCAACAGTAAATCGGCGTGCAATAATTGAGAAAGCTGGTTTAATTTTTCCGCCATTGCCGCATTTGGGCCATTTTCGGGGAGCAGTAAAGTGAGTGTTTGACGGCTGGCGAATAAGCTCAGTGCTTGGCACAAGCTAAAAATTTCATCCCAATCCGTGTTTTGCTCAAGGGCAAAAGTAAAATGCTCTTCGAACCCTTGCTCAATAGCGGCTTTACGAATCGCATCCTGACTTTCTTGAAGAAGAAGGGGCTCATTGCCCCAAATTAAATAGCGGCCTCTTAGAGACTCTTGTAACGAAGAGGCCAACTGTTCAGGGTAAATACGCGTCATTATGGTTGCGTGTTAGCTTCAGCGGCTTGAGCTTTCGCTTTTTCAAGTTCAGCTGAGTGAACCAACAGTAACTTGCGGACGATATTGCGTGCCGCCTGCTCTTGCATTTCTTGCTTAACAATCTCTTTTTCCGCATCTTTTGCAAGTGCTTCTAATGGGTTGTCAAAGAAAGTACGTTCTACACGGCTTTGCAGCGGGTATATTGCACCATCTGGCATTAAAACCTGCGCATTCATAGTGAACGTTAATTGTTTCTCAGCAGCTTTACCATCTTGATAAATCGATACAGTTTCAGTATTTTCACTGGAACTTGTGATTTTCAAAATAGGGACGCTCGCGTTGCCTGTTTCGAGGATCGTCACGTTATTGAGTCGCAATTGTTCCCGAAGGGCACGTGTCAGGTAGCCGTATGGATCGTTTGAACTCAGCTGCAATGTTTTCAATTCTTCAGGAATTTGCGTTGTTCCTTGTAAACGAAAACCGCAACCTGCGGTAACGAGTACCGCAAGACTCAAAAATAAAGTTATTAGATAACGCACCTGGCCTCCTTATCAGCCAACAGCCTAATATCAACCTACAACAAGGTTAAGCAATTTGCCTGGAACATAGATTACTTTGCGAATACTCACCTCTTCAAGGTATTTTGACACGCTAGGCTCTTGTTGCGCCATTTCTAAGACAAATTCTTGTGTCGCATCGGCTGGAACGGTAATACGACCACGCACCTTGCCATTGACTTGAACGACAACCAACTTAGTGTCATCAATCATGGCTTTTTCATCAGCAACAGGCCACTGTGCGAAATCGATGTCTGTTTGATGACCCAAAGCTTTCCACATTTCAAAGCAAGCATGTGGGATAATAGGTGACAGCATCAGTGTAATGGCTTCGAGAGACTCTTGGACTAATGCACGGTCTTGCTCGGTTTCTTGTGGAGCACGGACTAATTTGTTCAAGAACTCCATGATCGCGGCAATTGCCGTGTTAAATGCATAACGGCGACTAAAATCATCAGAGACTTTAGCGATTGTTTTGTGTAGATCACGGCGTAAGTCTTTTTGCTCTGTCGTTAATGCACTGATATCTAAAGGAGATGTAGCGCCTTTTTGAGAATGTTCATGCACTAAACGCCAAACACGGCGAACGAAGCGGTTGGCGCCTTCAACGCTAGACTCTTGCCATTCAAGGGTTAGCTCAGGCGGTGCTGCAAACATCATGAATAAACGAACCGTATCTGCGCCGTATTTTTCGACCATTAATTGTGGGTCAATACCGTTATTTTTAGACTTAGACATTTTGCTCATACCAGTATAAACCAGTTCATGGCCTTCATTGTCTACAGCTTTAGTAATACGGTTTTTGTCATCACGTTCAACAATGGCATCAGCAGGGGAAACCCAAACACGTTGTCCATCGCTTCCCGTGTAATAGAATGCATCAGCAAGTACCATGCCTTGGCACAGTAGGCGTTTTGCAGGTTCATCGGAGTTGACCAGCCCTGCATCACGCATCAATTTGTGGAAGAAACGGAAATACATTAAGTGCATGATAGCGTGTTCAATACCGCCAATATATTGGTCTACAGGTAACCAGTAGTTAGCTGCGGCTGGGTCTAACATACCGTCATCATATTGAGGGCAAGTATAACGTGCGTAGTACCAAGAAGATTCCATAAAGGTATCGAAGGTATCTGTTTCACGTAGTGCAGGTTGACCATTAATGGTCATTTTCGCCCACTCAGGATCTGCTTTAATCGGGCTGGTAATGCCGTTCATCACAACATCTTCAGGCAAAATCACAGGCAGTTGATCTTCTGGAACAGGAACGACAGTGCCGTCTTCCAATGTTGCCATTGGGATTGGCGCGCCCCAGTAACGTTGACGTGAAACACCCCAGTCACGTAAGCGATAGTTGACTTTACGTTGGCCTGCACCCAGTGCAACAAGTTTGTCTGAAATCGCATTGAAACCAGCTTGATGGTCTAACCCGCTGAATTCACCTGAATTAATCAGTGCGTTTTTCTCCGTCATGGCTTCTTGGGATAAATCAGGCTCGTTGCCTTCTGCATCAGCAATGACGGCTTTAATTGGCAGATTGTATTTGCGAGCAAACTCCCAGTCACGTTGGTCGTGAGCAGGGACGGCCATAACCGCGCCAGTACCGTATTCCATTAATACAAAGTTTGCGACCCAAATTGGCAGTTTTTCTTGAGTCAATGGATGTACAACGAATAAGCCTGTTGCCATCCCTTTTTTATCCATCGTTGCCATATCCGCTTCTGCGGTTTTGGTGTTACGGCATTCATCAATAAATTGCGCTAATTCAGGATTATTTGTAGCGGCTTCTTTTGCTAAAGGGTGACCTGCGGCAACGGCAACATAAGTTGCACCCATAAAGGTATCAGGGCGAGTGGTATAAACCGTTAAGGTTTCATCGCGGTCAGCAACATTAAAGGTGATCTCAGTCCCCTCGGAGCGGCCGATCCAGTTGCGTTGCATCGTTTTAACTTGCTCAGGCCAATCTTCCAATTTGTCCAGATCGTTGAGCAACTCTTCTGCGTAGTCAGTAATCTTGATGAACCATTGTGGGATTTCTTTGCGCTCAACTGGGGTATCACAACGCCAGCAGCACCCATCAATGACTTGTTCATTAGCCAGAACGGTTAAGTCATGTGGACACCAGTTGACCGCTGAGGTTTTTTTATACACTAAACCCTTTTCATACAGCTTAGTGAAGAACCATTGTTCCCAACGGTAATATTCAGGGGTACAAGTCGTGACTTCGCGATCCCAATCGTAACCGAAGCCGAGCATTTTAAGCTGGCTTTTCATGTAATCAATATTGGCATAAGTCCATGGCGCAGGAGCAGTGTTATTTTTAACCGCAGCACCTTCAGCAGGTAGACCAAACGCATCCCAACCAATTGGTTGGAGAACGTTTTTCCCCAACAAACGTTGGTAACGAGAGATAACGTCACCCATGGTGTAGTTACGTACATGGCCCATGTGTAGTCGACCAGAAGGGTAAGGTAGCATGGACAGGCAGTAGTATTTTTCTTTGCTGTTGTCTTCAGTCACTTTGAAAGTTGCTTTTTCATCCCAGTGACGCTGTACTTTAGGCTCTATATCTTCTGGACGATATTGTTCTTGCATGGCACCGATAATCCTATGGTGAATAAATGCTACATTTGTAGCGTGAATGTCTTTCTTAATTAAGATCCGCATAGCATAGCGGATCCTCACCGAAAACAACAATAGTTGATTAGCTGAACCTACGGGGGAAGCTGGATATTGCTTTTCGGGGAACGGAGTCAGAATATTTTACTCTGATAACCAAACAACTTAACTAAAAAGTCAGGCAAATGGTAGTGGTTTCTTGAACTATTTCAAATTCAGCGAGTTGTTGTGGATTTTTATTCGCGGATAATCGCAATTTGGTGTGTGAATCGGTGTGAAATTGCAATCTGAAGAGGAGGGAGCCAAGTGGCTCCCTGTAAAAAATTAATGCAAAATTTTCGCTAAGAAATCTTTGGCGCGGTCGGATTGCGGGTTAGCAAAGAACTCTTCTTTTTTACTATCCTCAACAATCTTCCCTTCATCCATAAAAATCACGCGATTAGCCACTTTTTTGGCGAAGCCCATTTCGTGCGTGACCACCATCATGGTCATGCCTTCATTGGCGAGTTCCACCATGACATCTAGCACTTCGTTGATCATTTCTGGGTCAAGTGCTGATGTGGGTTCATCGAACAGCATTGCGATTGGATCCATACAAAGTGCGCGAGCGATAGCAACGCGCTGTTGTTGGCCACCAGATAATTGCGCTGGGAACTTATTTGCATGACTTGCTAAGCCAACTCGTTCTAAGAGCTTAAGCCCTTTTGCTTCTGCTTCCTTTTTATCGCGATTTAACACTTTAACTTGCGCCAGTGTTAAGTTTTCAATAATCGATAAATGTGGAAATAATTCAAAGTGTTGGAATACCATCCCCACTTTAGAACGTAGTTTTGCAAGGTCTGTTTTTTTGCTATTGACTTGAATATCATTCACAAAAATCTCACCCTGCTGAATAGGTTCTAAGCCATTCACTGTTTTTATTAATGTGGATTTACCCGAACCAGATGGCCCACATACGACGACAACTTCACCTTTTTTAACTTCAGTTGTGCAGTCTGTGAGCACCTGAAATTGGCCATACCATTTGGATACATTTTTCAGGGTAATCATGAAACAGTCCTTTTCTTAAGATAATTCACTAACATTGAAGCGCCAAAACTGATAATAAAGTACACCAGACCTGCAAACAGTACCATCTCTACCTGTGTGCCATCTCGCTCACCAATATTTGTGGCGGTACGGAAGAAGTCGGTTAAGCTCAGGACATACACAAGGGATGAGTCCTGAAATAACACAATACCTTGTGTTAATAACAGTGGTACCATCGCTTTAAACGCTTGCGGTAACACGACGAGTCTCATGGTTTGCATTTGTGTCATGCCTAGCGCTAACGCAGCAGAGGCTTGTCCACGGGAAATGCTTTGAATACCCGCACGAATGATTTCGGAGTAATAAGCCGCTTCAAAAAGAGAGAAGGCTATCATTGCTGAAATCAAACGAATATCATTTTTTGGTGATAAGCCTAGAACATTTTGTAATAAGCTTGGAACGATTAAATAGAACCATAACAAGACCATAACGAGTGGAATGGAACGGAACGTATTCACGTAAAGCGCAGCAAACCAGCTAATTGGCTTGAAAGTTGATAAACGCATGACCGCCAAGACGGTTCCCCATAAAATCCCCACCACAATAGCAGTTAATGTGATTTTAGCCGTTACAATAAAGCCATCAATTAAGAAGGGCATGCTTGGGGCAATTGAGCTCCAATCAAAGTCATAAATCATTTTATCGCCCTCCTAATGTGCCAGGTAAGCGAACTTTGCGCTCTAATAGCGCCATCAAAATCATAATGACGACGTTAATACCTACATAAGCTAATGTAATTGCAGTGAATGATTCCCATGCGTGAGCTGAGTAATCGAGCAGCTTACCTGCTTGTGCCGCCATATCGACTAAGCCGATGGTGGAGGCAATGGCAGAGTTTTTCACCAAGTTCAACATTTCTGAGGTCATTGGTGGCAAGATCACGCGATACGCATTTGGCAATAATACGTAACGATAGGTTTGTGGCAAGGTTAAGCCCATCGCTAACGCTGCGCTTTTTTGCCCTCTAGGCAGTGATTGTATTGCGGCGCGTACCTGTTCGGTCATACGTGCTGCGGTAAATAACCCCAGACATAACATTGAAGAAATAAAAAATTGATAGTTAGGATCTAACTCCATTTTAAACCAATCGCCAATTGAGCGGGGAAGCAGCTCAGGGATCACTAAATACCACGTGAAGAATTGCACGATGAGTGGCACGTTACGGAATAATTCCACATAAGCGGTACCTAAAAAGGCTAAAAAGCGGTTAGGGACTGTACGTAAAATACCGAAAAATGAACCGACTAAGAATGCGATAATCCATGCGCAAATAGAAAGTGTGACAGTGACTTCTAGGCCAGATATTAACCACCCTAAATAAGTGGTATTCCCAAACGGGGCTTCCTGAAGGAATATTCCCCAATTCCAATTAATTGACATAATTTTGACTTCCTGTGGGCAATTAGATTGTCCCGAATACTGTGAAGAGTGAGCAAGGCGGGGAACGACCGCCTTGCAACCCTTACTTCCAGTAACACCCTGTTTGTCTTTTTTATTAGTTTAGTGCTTTGTCATTTGGCGCTTTAAACAGTGCTTTCATTTCATCGGACAACGTAAACTTCAGATTCAGATTTTTTGGTGGGATAGGTTGGTTAAACCAACGATCAAAGGATTTTTCAGCTTTGCCTGAGGTTTGTGCGGTTGCGATAGTTTCGTCAACCAGTGCTTTGAATTGCGGGTCGTCTTTACGCAACATACAGCCATAGGCTTCTTCAGTTTGTGGCTTACCAACGATTTCCCAAATTTCAGGTTTTTTCGCTTTAGCACGTTCACCCGCTAGCAGTGCGTCATCCATCATAAAGGCAACGGCACGGCCAGATTCTAAAGTACGGAATGAATCACCATGGTCTTTGGCGCTGATAATGCGCATTTTCATGTTTTTTTCGTCATTTAATTGATTTAACAGGATTTCAGACGTTGTACCAGAGGTTACAACAACGTTTTTCCCTGCTAAATCCGCAAAATCTTTGACGCCAGAATCGTTCTTAGTCAGTAAGCGTGTACCAACCACGAAAATTGTGTTGGAGAACGCCGCTTGTTTTTGTCTTTCTATATTATTGGTGGTTGAGCCACACTCGAAGTCAAAGGTGCCATTTTGTAACAATGGGATACGGTTTTGCGACGTAATTGGGATTAATTTCACTTGCAGATCTGGCATATTTAATTTTTTCTTCACTGCATCAACGATTTCGTTTGAGTAATCCTGTGAATAACCAACGACTTTCTGGTTATTGTCATAGTAGGAAAACGGTACAGAAGATTCACGGTGACCAACAACAATGACACCGTTATCTTTGATTTTTTTCAGAGTCCCGTTTAGCTCGTCTGCTTGAACTGCGCAGGTCGCACCTAAAATCATCATTGATAATACAAGCTTACTTATACGCATAATTACAGCTCCTTTAGAACATCGGTGTAAACCCGTCATATTTCAAAGGTGACCTGTCATGGAACGAGGTTACACTTGAATGACGTTAGTTTTGTTGTGTTATGTTTGCTGATGTGTCGAGGATTTCGATAACGCCACGATCATCGGCTGTATGTTTTATTATTGTTAAAAAGTAATTAAATTTGTTAACTAATGAAAATGGATTGTTTCAATTTCGGGAGCTATCTCGCATATTATTTGGTGCATTCTTGAATCAGCGCACTAATATGGTGAATAACGACTAAAAATTGTTTAAAACTGATAATCGCGCACTGTTAGGGTGCAAACTATCGCCACTTTCATTCCTGTATAAGATGTAGCAATTTCTGTGCCGAGTTTTAGAGATAGGTAAGTTTTTGTTTATCGAAAAGGGAAATGTATTTGTAAAGTTAGATGATGCTACTTGTACGGAATGTTTTGCTGTGTAAGATGTAACCTCCATTTAACTTATAGATGGCATAACGGTTTTAGTCAAAGTTAGATTTCTACCGTTATTATTGCTAAAGTTGTTTAATTGGTGTTATTTCAGGAAGATATACCGAGAAACGCATGAACAGGCATTTAAAATTAGGTAAAGGATTAGTGATATTCGCCTGTCTGATGGTATTGATTTGTATGAATCAGCGCGCCGTCGGAGAGCGTCTATTTGCCAATTTTTTTGTGCCGAACGTTTTAGTTCACGCACAAAGTCATGCTGGATCTAACCTTACCTATACCGATAAATCTCAATTAGAACAAAGTGATAGCAGTACGCATCTTTCTAGTTGTGAGCTTAGTGCTAAATCATTAATCACTTTGCTACCTGCTGTTATCGAGCCTTTCTTCTTTATGTTTCTTGCTTTAGCTGCATTAATGGTATTTTGCACTAATCTATTTATATCTAGAGCAAACAATGAAGAAAAGCATGCCCCTCCAAGAGTCAGACGACACTTACAGTTTTGTAATCTTCGGAATTAGCGCACAACGAATTTCAATTCGTTGGTGTAATTTATTCTGGAGGAAACAATGCGTTTTTTAATTAATTCATTTTTGATTTTATGTGCTCTATTTTCGAGCAGCTTACAGGCTGCGGATACGGGGTGGCTGCAACCTGCAAAAACTGGGTGGATGAGTGATAACACCCCAATGCATGCTCAAGTGCGTTTGCTGAGTTCGACTCAACAGGACGATGGCAAAATTGATATTTTGCTGGATGTGAAACTCGATGATGGTTGGAAGACCTATTGGCGCTCACCGGGAGAAGGGGGCGTCGCACCTGAAATCGTTTGGTCAACACCCGTCGATACAATAGATTGGCAATGGCCCGCACCTGGGCGTTTTGATGTGGCTGGGGTGTCAACTCAAGGCTATATGGGCGATATTATTTTTCCCATTACAGTCTCTAGCAAAGACAAACTCGATAAATTAACAGGTGTTTTAACGTTATCGACCTGTAGCAATGTCTGTATTTTAACCGATTATCCTTTTGAGCTTGATTTAACGGAGCCAGCCCCCGCTGATTTTACGTGGGCTTTTAACCAAGCCAAAGGGGCCGTGCCACCAACGAGTGGTTTGGTTGAACAAGCAAAAGCGGGTTTTGCCAATGAAAAATTGGTTATTGAGCTGCAAAAAAATTCAGGTAGTGCATGGATTAAACCAAATATTTTCACTGATGTAGTCGATGGCGCTGTTTTAGGGGTGCCAGTGATTAAAACATCAGGGAATAGCCTTACCGCAATCATTGATGTAAGTGATGATTGGGGGGAGGAATCACCAAACTTAACAGGAAAAACCGTATCATTTGTGGTCACTGATGGTGACATTTCCCAGCAAATTAGCAGTGAAGTGACGCCATTTACTGGCACAATTAGCCCAAATGGAGCGGGAAGTACAATTTCGTTGTGGCAAGTGGTCTTGTTCGCTGTCGTTGGCGGACTAATTCTTAATTTGATGCCATGCGTTCTTCCTGTGCTTGCAATGAAACTCGGCTCCGTATTGATGGTGCCACAGGGTGAACAAAAAACCATTCGTCGTCAATTTTTACTCTCTTCCTCTGGGATCTTAGTTTCTTTCTGGTTACTCGCTCTGTTGATGACGCTGTTACGTGTTGGCCAGCAAGCAGTTGGTTGGGGAATTCAATTCCAAAACCCGTGGTTTATTGGTTTTATGGTTCTAGTTACCGCATTGTTTACAGCAAATTTATTCGGTTTATTCGAAATTAACCTTGGCAGTAAAGCGAATACACGCCTCGCGACAGCGGGGGGACAGGGGAATAGTGGGCATTTCTGGCAAGGCGTATTTGCAACGTTATTAGCCACTCCGTGTTCTGCACCATTTTTGGGCACCGCTGTAGCCTTTGCGCTCGCCGCGCCAATGAGTGAGTTATGGTTAATTTTCACTGCATTAGGTATTGGAATGAGTTTACCTTGGTTACTGATTGCCGCTTTCCCTGCTATTGCAAAATTACTTCCGAAACCTGGCACATGGATGCTGAAATTACGCGCGGTGCTTGGCTTGATGATGTTAGTGTCTAGCCTTTGGTTAATTAGCTTATTAATTCCTCATTTTGGTGCAACCTACTCCACCGCGATTGCCATGATATTCTTAGTCTTGCTGGTGGTCTTTATTGCTATCAAAAAAGGGATAAAAGCGGCTATTTTCCCCTTAGTATTATTTACATTGTTTGCGGGCACTTTTGTTTGGATGACCCAAGGACAGCAGGCAGGAAGTCGCTCATTAGTCAAAGATACAGTGAATTGGCAACCTTTAACTGAGCAGGCAATTACCGATGCCCTAGCACAAAACAAGCGCGTTTTTATTGATGTAACGGCAGAGTGGTGTGTTACCTGCAAGGCAAATAAATACAATGTACTATTAAGAGATGATATTCAGCAGCTATTAGGTGAGCCAGATGTTGTCGCATTACGTGGAGATTGGACCAAACCGTCTCCTGAAATTACTGCGTTCTTGCAAAAACGTGGGCAAGTCGCAGTTCCTTTTAATCAGATTTATGGCCCTAACTTGGCCGGCGGCGAGGTGCTGTCAACAATACTTGACCGTGAATCGTTAATCTCAGTTATGAATCAGGCCAAAGGAGCCACAAAATGAAAAAAACAATTTTAGCTGTTCTATTTTCATCTCTCATGATGGGGGCAACAGCTCAAGCCGCCCCATTAACGGCAGACCAAGAAGCACAAGTGCGTAAATTGGTACGTGATACGTTAGTTGAAAACCCAGAAATTTTGGAAGAAGCTATTGTTGCGCTGCAAGCGAAGCAAGGTGAAAAACAACAAGCGCAGATGAAAGAAACGCTAAAAGCCGAGCACAATGCCTTATTTAACGACCCAACAAGCCCGCGCATAGGTAAAAAAGATGCCAAGTTGGTGTTAGTTAACTTTACCGATTTTAACTGCCCATATTGCAAACGTTTTGACCCACAACTGATGGATATCGTGAAAAAATACCCAGATGACGTTGCAGTGGTGATCAAGTATTTACCATTTAAAGGCCAAACATCGTTAGATTCAGCACAATTAACCATGACACTCTGGCAAGAAGACCCGAAAGCATTTGAAGCATTGCATCATAAATTTATGCAAAAGCAAGGCATGCTGTCAGATGCAAATATCAAAGATGCGCTCAAAGCAACGGGTAACGACAAGCTTAAAGCGAGTGAGAAAAGCCGTGAAGGCATTCGTACAAATATGATGTTAGCAGAAAAACTTGGGGTAAACGGAACGCCTGCAACGCTGGTGGGTGATGAGATGATCCCAGGGGCTATCGATGCACAGCAGTTTGAAGAGGTGGTGAAGGAGCAGCTAGCTAAGCTCAAATAATATCCTCGTTATCCTCGTCATACTTCGCGCTGTGGCGTTGTTGGTTATCCTCGTCATACTTCGTGTTATGGCGTTGTTGGCTGCTCTCGACTACGTGGGTCACATACTTATGTATGCTCCCCACGATAGTCTCGTTTGCCGCCTAGCCTCAACACGAATTATTTAGAGGATAAAAACCAAGCATTTTAAATAGCAAGGCATTCATTTCAATTGAATGTTTTGGTTTCTTACATTCTAGATTTGTACTATTTGATAACAAATAGGTTAATAACCTTATGAATAAACTGAAAAAGTGGTCTAAAGAAATTATTGTTTTGGCGATTATTTTATTTATTGCTTTTACCGTCATGGACTTGTGGCGCAAACCACAAGCGCTTGCACCTGTGCTATTGGAGCAACACACTTTGGTTAATGGTGAGACCGTTTCATTGGCTGAACTAAGCAAGGAAAAACCCATATTGGTTTATTTCTGGGCAACATGGTGTGGGGTATGCAATTTAACATCGCCAACGGTATCCGATTTAAGTCAATCAGGTATGCCAATTATCTCGGTTGCAATACGTTCGGGTGAAACACCGCGTTTAATAAAGGGAATGGAAAGCAAGGACTTAACGTTTCCTGTGATCAACGACATTAGCGGGCAGCTTTCCAATGCAGTGGGGGTTAGTGCAACACCAACATTTATGGTGATTGATAACGGTGAATTAGTCAGTTTTACTTCGGGCTGGACCAGTTCTTACGGCTTAAAAATGCGCATGTGGTTGGCCTCATTTTAGTATCTTCATTGTCCCCTTTGGGTTAAAAAAGGGGACTTTTCCGTCTATAAGTTTAATTTATCGTTGTGGTAAACTCATCTGGCATATAAATAATAAAATGGGAGGATGGGATGGTTGTGTTCAAAAAAGTGGTTGGGTTATTGCTAGGTGCGGTATTAATTGCGGGATGTTCCCCCGATGCCGAAGAGAAAAAGCCCGTTGAACAAACATCAGGAACGACTGCAAATTCAGAATTAAAACAGCGTTATGATGAAATAAAAGCCAATTCAACGGAAGAGAAAATTAATGCGTTTAATGCCAAAGGAGACGATGACCCGACGTTATTACGAGAGGTTTTCTTGACCGAAATGACAAAAGCATTACCGATGTTGATTGACGACGTCACATTATTGACGGAAGTTACGGCAAACCAAAATGGTATGCTGTTTTATCAGTACACCATCAAGGGGATCCCTGATAATGTTCTGGAAGGAAAGAACTGGCAGCAAAATATGCGTGAAATCTTAGATAAAAACTATTGTGGTAAAGACGTTGGCATGAAAATGCTGCATGAAATGTTCCCTGAAGGGATCACACACAATTACCATAAATCAGATAAATTGGTTTTCACCTACATTGTGACGCCAGCTATTTGCCACTAATCTCCTTTATAGTGCCTGATAAGCATTTTTATCAGGCATATCAATAGCTAAAACTCTAAATTGCGAATAAAACGGTAATCGGCTGATTGGGGCTTTAAACGGTATAAATTAGCGGGTCGGCCGCGCTCATGGCGCTTTTTCCCTGTATCAATCAATAAATCTGCTTGTTCTAGGCGACGTCTAAAAGACTTATTTTGCAATGGCTTACCAATCAAGACTTCATGCACATGTTGCAATTCTGCTAAGGTGAATTCATCGGGAAGGGCAAATCCTGGCACAATGGAATACAGTGATTTTTGTGTTAAGCGTGCTCTGGCTTGTTGGTAAAGTTCTAGATGATCAAAAGCGAGAGAAAGATGCTCAATCTCATCAATCGCCACCCATTTGACGGAGTCCACCGTTTCAATATGCGCGTTGCAGGCTTGATAAGCGATCAGCGCGGTATAGCACACTGTTACAGACCAACCACGCGGATCGCGTTGGTGGTTGCCGACTGTACAAAGTTGCTCAATATAAGGGGGGATCACGCCTGTTTTTTCGTTTAGTTTGCGCAAAACCGTCTCTTCTAACGTTTGATCACTTTGCTCATCAATAAATCCCCCGGGTAAGCCCCATTTCCCTTTTTCGGGGAAACTTGCTCGTTCAACCAGTAATACCTTCAACGTGTTTTCATGGTAAGTAAACAAAACGGCATCGACAGTGAGTAAAGGTGATAAGTAATCTTTTCTGTCATAGCTAGCGAGAAACTCTTTTTCATTCATATTGTTACCACTCAACGTTAAAGATGAAGTATAGGGCTAAATCATACACGCAAAAACAATTATTGTCATTAAGACATTTAATGCTTGACTTGTTTGTGTCTATAGGACAATAATTAATTAAGGTCATAAAGACATTAATGAGGGTTCCACTATGATTAACTTTAAATATTTCAAAGCAGACTCATCCACTTTTGTTATTCAATCAGTGAATGGAAAGGTACGTAAGCAAGGCAAAGGGATCAGTTTTTGGTATAACGCAGACAAAACATCGATAGCCGCTTTGCCTCTCAATGCTCAAGAGGCGCCGTTTATTTTTAATCTGCAAACGGCTGATTTTCAAAGCTTACGAGTACAGGGGCAAATTTCATTTCAAGTCAAAGAGCCTGAAAAAACGGCCGATGTATTAAATTTTAACTTAACTAAAGATGGGAAAGGCTATTCATCTGAAGATCCGTTAAAGATGAGCGACAGGGTAGTACGAGCAGCACAAACAGTGATCCAAGCAAAAATCCAAAGTACATCATTACGTGATGCACTATTAATTAGCCGTTCATTAGTCACGTTGGTTTCCCAGCAGTTAACTGAGCAGTCGGTTATCAATTCATTAGGAATAGACATTCTTGAGGTCTCTATTGCAGCGATTACACCATCGCCAGAAACCTTGAAAGCACTTGAAGCGCAGGCGAGGGAGTCTATTTTAAAAGAGGCGGATGATGCTATTTACGCAAGGCGCAAATTCTCCGTTGAACAAGAACGCACTATCAAGGAAGCTGAATTAGAAACCGATCTTTCTGTTCAAGCAAAGGAGCAGCAAATCGAAGAAGCTCGGTTAGACAATGAACGTAAATTATTACGTGAGCGGGCTGAAATTGAACAAGAGGAACTGACCGCACAAGTGAATGCTGAAGAGAAACGCCAAGAATTGGTGGCACTTAGTGTCGGGAACCAGCGTATTCAATCCGATGCGGATGCTTATGCCATTGAATCAAAAATGAAAGCTTATAGCCAATTACCCGTGGAGAACTTAAAAGCGTTAGCCCTTGCCAAAATGGGCCCTGAACAGTTGATGGCGATGGCGTTTGAATCACTGGCTCAAAATGCAGGGAAAATAGGTGAGCTCAATATCTCCCCTGATTTATTCGGTCAATTAATGAAAAAGGGGGCTAAATAATGAAAGTAATTGATGATGCACGTTTTGTTTTGGTTATGCGTAAGACACGCTTACAAGAACTCATTGAACGTTTTAATACATGGCCGCAAGCGAAATTCTATTTAGAACATAACCATGTTGAAGTTGATGATTATTTGCTTGAACATGATTTATACCAGCGACAATTAGTTCAAGCAGAATCAGTACTGAAATCACTAGGTCGATTTCAATTACTAGAAAGAAAATTATTGCCCAGTTATCAATTTTCCAAACAGGATATTGTGGTGGTGATTGGGCAAGATGGCTTGGTCGCGAATACGTTAAAATACTTGCAGGGGCAGCCTGTGATTGCTATCAATCCAGATCCAAAACGCTGGGATGGTAAGTTATTACCTTTTGAAATAGGCCAATTAAAGGAGGTCGTGACTCAAACATTAAAAGGGAAAACGGCGCAAAAGTCGGTCACTTTTGCTGAGGCGATAACGAATGATGGGCAGTCTTTATTGGCGGTAAATGACTTATTTATTGGCCCGAAAAGCCATACATCAGCGCGGTATCTCCTTAACTGGCAAGGTGAACAAGAGTTTCAGTCGTCCTCAGGGATCATTATTTCGACAGGACTAGGGTCAACAGGGTGGTTTCAATCTATTTTAGCGGGGGCTCAGGCTATAACAGGCACGAAAAACCATCCACTTGCGAGTGGATTTGCATGGGGAGATAGCAAGTTACAGTTTAGCGTGAGAGAGCCATTTCTCAGTAAAACAACGGGTATAAAGTGGGTATTTGGAACGATAGAACCTAATAGCCCGTTAGCATTGGAGTCTTTAATGCCTGATAACGGCGTAATTTTTTCAGATGGGATTGAAGAGGATTTTTTGCAATTTAACGCAGGATGTATTGTAACGGTGGGAATTGCTGATATACAGGGGCAACTCATTGCTTAGTTTAATATCACTAGCCTCAATAGACGTTTATTGACTATTGAGGCCAGTTAATAACTCAGTGCTTACGGCGTCGGTTCATTGCAAAACCAAGCACACCAAAGACCACGACAGCTCCCCACATTGGGTAGTTGCTCCAGCGTGCATAAGGGGTTAACCCTGTGGTTGGTGTCACTTCTGTAGCAAGCGTGGCAGTTTTGAATTGTGGAAGCATATCTTGAATAGAACCATCCGCACTGATCACTGCTGTGATACCGTTATTGGTTGAGCGTAATAGTGGGCGACCTAACTCCAAGGAACGCATCCGCGCCATTTGGAAGTGCTGCCAAGGGCCTATGGACTTTCCAAACCATGCATCATTTGAAACGGTAAGTAAGTAGTCGCTATCTGGTTTAAAGTTATCCCTGACCTGCGTACCTAAAATAATCTCATAACAAATAGCTGCGGTCAGATGAATATTGCCAACCGCTAATTGCGCTTGTTCGTAATCACCACGGCTAAAACCCGACATTGGCAAATTAAATAAAGGGGCGATAGGGCGCAGCAAATCTTCTAAAGGTACATATTCACCAAATGGTACTAAATGGTGTTTGTTATATCGGTTTTTAGACGGGTATAAATACGGTTTTTTATCCCCTAATACAATGATTGTATTATAGAAAGTATATTCACCATCTATTGGCCTTGCATCCACAATCCCTGTAATTAACTGAGTATTTGACTCCGCTAATAATTGGTCGAGAGATTTAAGCCAGGTCTGGTTATCGAGCTCAACGGAAGGCACTGCTGATTCAGGCCAAATAATCAAAGAGGCTTTACCGATATACGGTCGAGAGAGCTCCATGTAGGTGTCTTTGGTTTTTTGTAAAAAGCTGGCTTCCCACTTCATTGATTGAGGAATATTGCCTTGAACCAGTGCCACTTCCATTTTTTTGCCATCAAGGGGGGTGAACCACTGCACATTTTTGGCAATTAATGGGGCAAAAATCAAAACAACTGCAACTGTGAGCGCAACAAAGCTGCGGCGCAAGATAGCGAGTACTAACAGGCCACTGATGCTAAATAATAGCAATGTAACCATTTCCACCCCAAATACAGGGGCGAGTGCTTTCATCGGCCCATCAATTTGGCTATAACCAAATTGCAGCCATGGGAAGCCTGTTAACACCCAACCACGCAGAAATTCGGTGACTTGCCAGAGGGCGGGAGCGGCAAAAACCAAACGCCAAATATTGGCTTTAGGCGCAAATTTAGCCAATAACCCGCCAAATAGCCCTGTATACAGCGAAAGGTAAGCGGCTAATAAAATAACAATAAAGACGTTGACTGGGCCTGGCATTCCGCCGAAATCAGCAATACTGACGTAAACCCAATTGACGCCACTGCCAAATAGGCCAAAGCCCCATGCAAAACCTATCGCAAAAGATTGTTTTGTATTACGTTCTAGGGTGAGTAGCTGGAGAAATAAAATTGAGAGTAGCGCAGCAGGCCAGATGTCAAAAGGCGAAAAAGCCAGTGTTCCACTGGCTCCGAATAATAAAGCCAGCAGTAACCGCAACCACTGGCTTTGATACATAGATGTTGAGTTCATTAAGTCTGTTCTTCTTCCAAAGTAGGAACTGGCGCATCGTCTGGAATTTTCACGTGAAGCAGAAGAATTCGACGACTGTCTGCCATAGCAACTTTAAACTGATAATTATCTATTGTGATGGTTTCACCGCGGGAAGGCAAATGACCAAAGGCCTGCATGACTAAGCCACCAACGGTATCTACTTCATCATCACTAAAATGGGTATTGAACGCCTCATTGAAATCTTCAATCTGCGTTAGTGCGCGGACAGAATAGGAATGACGACTCAATTGGCGAATATCGACATCATCTTGATCGTCGTATTCGTCTTCAATTTCACCCACAATCAACTCTAAAATATCTTCAATGGTCACAAGACCAGAAACACCACCAAATTCATCGATAACGATAGCCATATGGTAGCGTTGGGAACGGAACTCTTTGAGTAATCGGTCTACTCGTTTACTTTCAGGGACAACAACCGCTTGGCGTAAGACTTTGTCGATACTAAAAGGCTCGGCATCCGTACGCATAAATGGCAGTAAATCTTTTGCCATCAACAGCCCTTCAATGTGGTCTTTGTCTTCGCTGATAACAGGGAAGCGTGAGTGAGCAGAGTCAATAATGACATCCAAGCACTCATCAAGCGTTTGGTTACGTTTTAAGGTAACAATTTGGGAACGCGGGATCATAATGTCGCGCACGCGCTGATCCGCGATATCCATAACCCCTTCAAGCATTTCACGGGTATCAGGATCGATTAAATCGTTTTGTTCAGAGTCGCGAATTAATTCGACTAAATCATCACGATTTTTAGGTTCACCATGGAAAAGGTGATTTAACAGTGCAAAGAACCCTTTCTTAGGACCAGGGTTATCGCTACTCGAAGAGTTATCGTCGCTCATGGCGGTTAATTTTTTTTTCCTCAAAAAATACTCGTCATACTTCGAACCGCAGCGTTGTTGGCTGCACTTGGCTACCCGAATCACATACTTGTGTATGCTCATCGGGATAGCCTCGCTGGCCGCCTAGCTGCAATCCGAATTATTTAGAGTATTGAATAGTCGTTACTCGTCATATATCGAACCGCAGCGTTGTTGGCTGCACTTGGCTACCTGAATCACATACTTGCGTATGCTCATACAAAAAAGTTAGCAGGTAAAGTACTTAGAGCGTTAGTTAGTTAATAAAAAACAGCTTACTTCATTCTTTTTTAGCATAAAACCGGTGGTTTATCTGCAAAATTACCATCAGTTTTTTGTAAAATAATGCATTCTTCGTAAAAGATGCCTAAAAAATTATAGTTAGGTCACTCTTTTTCTGCAAGATAGGGGTCTTCATAACCCAATTCAGCCAAAATTTCGGTTTCTAAACCTTCCATTTCTTCAGCTTCATCATCTTCAATATGGTCATAACCTAACAGATGCAAGCAGCCGTGAACCACCATATGCGCCCAATGTTCTTCGGCACTTTTTTGTTGTTCAATAGCTTCTTGTTCAACTACTTGGCGACAAATAATTAAATCGCCGAGCAGAGGAAGCTCAATTTCAGGTGGTGCTTCAAAAGGAAAAGATAACACATTAGTGGGTTTATCTTTTCCACGATAAGTGAGGTTGAGATGATGACTTTCCGCTTCATCGACAACACGGATAGTGACTTCGCTTTGAGCTTGGAATTTTGGTAACACAGCGGCTAACCAGCGCTCGAATAGTGCTTCAGAAGGTAAACCTTCAGGGTTTTCACACGCAATTTGTAAATCGAGAATGATGTCACTCATTTATTGGTTTTCCTGCTTTTCCAGCTCTTTTTGCTGTTCTTTTTCTTCACGTAACTGTTGACGGCGCTTGTTATCTTGTTCTTCCCACGCTTCGTAGGCCATAACAACTTTGGCAACGACAGGGTGGCGAACTACGTCTTCACTGTGGAAGAAATTAAAGCTTAAATCATCCACGCCAGAGAGCACTTCAATGGCATGGCGTAGACCTGATTTACTGCCGCGCGGTAAGTCGACTTGGGTGATATCACCAGTCACAACCGCTTTGGAGTTAAACCCAATCCGCGTCAAAAACATTTTCATCTGCTCGATGGTGGTGTTTTGACTTTCATCTAAAATAATAAATGCATCATTTAAAGTACGACCACGCATGTATGCCAGCGGGGCAACTTCAATCACGTTGCGCTCAATCAGTTTTTCAACCTTTTCAAAGCCTAACATCTCAAATAGCGCATCATAAAGCGGACGTAAATATGGGTCGACTTTCTGGCTTAAATCCCCAGGTAAGAAGCCCAGTTTTTCACCAGCTTCAACGGCAGGGCGCGTAAGCAAAATGCGGCGAACTTCTTGGCGTTCTAAGGCATCGACCGCAGCAGCTACCGCTAAATAGGTTTTCCCCGTTCCTGCAGGGCCAATACCGAAGGTAATATCATGGTCCAAAATATTGGCAATATATTGCGCTTGGTTTGGTGTGCGAGGCTTTATCACGCCACGTTTGGTTTTGATATTCACCGCTTTGCCGTAGTCTGGAACGCTTTCGGCGGATTGCTCTAAAATGCGGCTATCCAAAATGGCCAAGTGAATATTTTCAGGGTCGATATCAGGAATAACACCGCGCACAGGCGCGGTATCGACATACAGTTGACGCAAAATTT
Organism: Providencia sp. SP181; assembly: GCF_050446505.1. Lineage (NCBI taxonomy): Bacteria > Pseudomonadati > Pseudomonadota > Gammaproteobacteria > Enterobacterales > Morganellaceae > Providencia > Providencia sp. SP181. The sequence continues at coordinate 27,090 of NZ_JBBPXM010000014.1, read as the reverse complement.
TGCTCGCCGCTTGTACATTAAGTGGCTTACCCGATAACTTAAAGCGGTTATCACGGCGGTTAATTTCGATAGCAAGGCGGCGTTCTAGCTGCTTGATATTATCGTCAAATGGCCCGCAGAGGCTCATTAAACGTTGATTATCTGCGGGTTCTAGAAAGATTTCTTGTGTTGCGATTTGCAAATTTTTTGTCTCGGTCACTGAATATCCTATGGTTGTGGCTTAGGGCTGGAAACTGCCAACACCTAGCTCATCTTCTTTACGGGTGCGTGCAATAACAGATTCTGGTGATTCGTGAACGCGAAGGCCCATTTGATCTTCTGTACGAATAACTTTACCGCGTAATGAGTTGGTATAGACGTCTACAATCTCAACATCCACAAACTTACCGATCATATCTGGCGTGCCTTCAAAGTTCACAACACGGTTATTTTCAGTACGACCAGAAAGCTCCATAACATTTTTACGGGATGTTCCTTCAACTAAGATACGTTGAACGGTACCCACCATTTGGCGGCTGAAGCTCAATGCTTGCTGATTAATGCGCTGCTGTAATAAGTATAGACGTTGTTTTTTCTCTTCTTCAGTGACATCGTCAGGGAGATCTGCTGCTGGCGTACCAGGACGCGCGGAATAGACAAAGCTGTAGCTCATGTCAAAATTCACGTCAGCAATCAGTTTCATCGTTCTTTCGAAGTCATCAGTCGTTTCACCTGGGAAACCAACAATAAAGTCAGAGCTGATAAGAATACCAGGACGCGCTTCGCGCAGTTTGCGAATAATGGCTTTGTATTCCAGTGCAGTATGAGCACGTTTCATCATGGTGAGAACGCGGTCAGAACCACTTTGCACAGGTAGGTGTAAGAAACTGACTAATTCAGGCGTATCACGGTAAACTTCGATGATATCGTCAGTAAATTCAATTGGGTGGCTAGTGGTAAAGCGAACACGGTCGATACCGTCAATAGCCGCGACTAAACGCAGTAATTCTGCGAATGAGCAAATTTCGCCATCAAAGGTTTCACCGCGGTAAGCGTTAACGTTCTGACCTAATAAGTTGACTTCACGTACGCCTTGCGCAGCTAATTGTGCGATTTCGAATAAAATATCATCACAAGGGCGGCTAACTTCTTCACCACGGGTATAAGGTACTACGCAGAAAGTACAGTATTTATTACAGCCTTCCATAATAGAAACGAATGCCGTTGGGCCTTCAGCGCGTGGCTCAGGCAAACGGTCAAACTTCTCAATTTCAGGGAAGCTGATGTCAATAACTGGGCTGCGTGTACCTTGCACTTGGTTTATCATCTCTGGAAGACGGTGCAATGTTTGTGGGCCAAAGACAATATCAACACTCGGCGCACGTTGGCGGATAAAATCCCCTTCTTGGGACGCAACACAGCCACCGACACCAATAATGATGTCAGGGTTTTTATCTTTAAAAAACTTCCAACGACCAAGCTGATGGAAGACTTTTTCTTGGGCTTTTTCCCGAATTGAGCAGGTATTGAGCAGGAGTAAATCTGCTTCTTCAGCAACTTCAGTTAGTTGATAACCGTGGGTACTTTCTAATAAAGAGACCATTTTGGATGAGTCATACTCATTCATTTGGCAGCCCCACGTTTTAATGTATAACTTTTTATTCGTCGACATGTCGTATATCCGGTGTTTTCGAAGCGGCTAGTGTAATGGACCCCGAAACGCGTTGTAAATCCAAAGTCCTACCCTCTTTTGGGAACTCGTTTGCATTTTGATTAAGAACATCATTGTATGATGGGATAAATGCAAAGATAGCAAGAAATAATATCACTTCACGAAATTTAAGGGCAGGCAATTTGCCTATTGTTTTAAAAATTAGGACGTATTGTATTCATTTGGGGCTTCAGTGACTAGAGTTCAAGTGGAGATATTGTCTGCGAGGGTAATAAATTTTCGGTACAATACGGCAATCAATTCATAAATAGTGGCCAATGTGATGAATAAACAAATCGAATCTTATGATGTTGTCGTGGTAGGTGCGGGAATGACAGGCGCAGCGGCGGCATTGGGCTTTGCCCAAGAAGGGATGAAGGTGGCTTTGCTTGAGAAGGCACAACCTGCACCATTTGAGCCACACAGTACCCCAGATGTTCGCATTTCGGCAATTAGCCGCGCTTCAGTCGAATTATTAAAGCAACTCGGTGCATGGCAGCATGTAGAAGTCATGCGCAGTGTGCCTTATCGCCAATTAGAAACATGGGAAGAACCCGATAGCAATGTGGTGTTTGATGCCCAAAGCCTTGGTTTGCCAGAGCTAGGTTTTATGGTTGAAAACCGAGTCTTGCAGCTTGCTTTATGGCAAGAGTGCCAACAATACAGTAATTTAGAACTTGTTTGCCCCGCAAAGCTGGTGAATTTATACCAACCCAAAAACCAAAAAGCGTGGCGATTAGAACTCGATGATAACCGTCTGTTAGAAGCAAAATTAGTTGTGGGCGCAGATGGCGCAAATTCCCAAGTGCGTAAAATGGCAGGGATTGGCAGCCGCGGTTGGCAATATCGCCAAGCTTGTATGTTGATTACCATTCAAACAGAACAACCTCAACAAGACAAAACGTGGCAGCAATTTTTCCCATCAGGCCCGAGGGCATTTTTACCGTTATACAATAATTGGGCCTCATTGGTCTGGTATGACAGCCCAGCAAAGATTAGACGTTTGCAAAGTATGTCCATGGAACAACTCACTGGTGCGATTTCGGAAGCGTTCCCTGAGCGTTTGGGCAAGGTGACCGCAATTGCATCAGGGGCATTCCCCTTAACACGTCACCATGCTAACCGTTATGTTATTGATGGTTTAGCATTGATTGGCGATGCAGCGCACACAATCAACCCTTTAGCTGGGCAAGGGGTTAATTTAGGCTATCGTGATGTAGAGAGTTTGCTGAATGTGGTGAGTTACGCACGTGAATATTTGCAACCTTGGTATTCTGTTGATGTCTTAAAGCGCTATCAGCGTCGCCGTTTGCCTGATAATTTGGTCATGCAAGCAGGAATGGATGTGTTCTATATGGCGTTTAGCGAGAATCTTCCAGGTTTAAAAATGTTGAGAAACCTAGGGTTGATGGCGGCTCAAAGAGCTGGGGAAGCGAAAAAACTTGCCCTGAAATATGCATTAGGGCTGTAAATGATAAGTGCTTTCATGTTCAGTGAAATATTTCACTCTAAACACCCTAATACTTTAGGGTGAGATAATGTTTGAATGATAAACAAGGTTATTTTGTTTTTTGGATATCAAAAAAGGCTTTTGATTTTAATAAGTATTCTTCCCCTTTGGAAATAACAAAAGTCTCTTGAGATGTAATTACGGTGCTCTTATAACCCGCAGAGGAGTTTATTTTGATGGTTTGATTTTTTTTATTTGCATCGGAAATGTATATTTCAGGAGACCAATGACCGTCTTTTAAGTATATGGCAATATTATCAGATAAGGCTAAGGCTTCATTGAGCATGTTTTGAGTGATAATTTCTGTATTCTCAAATGATACTTCGTGATATTCAATATTAGTTTCGAGATCGATTATTTTTTTGCGAAGTGAATTAATATTATTCCAAGTCTCAGGGCTGTAGTTTTTCTCGAGCCCATAATATTCTTGTGGTCTATAGGTCGCATCACCACTTGGTATATCATTATGATATTTTTTATTCATTAATGAATTTGCTTCTGCTAATAAACGAGGTTTGTCCTCATCATCATTGTTTTCCAGTTTTTTTGCGAGAACAGATAGTGTGGGTAAATGGATTGCATGGCCATATTCAGGTAGTTGAGTATTATGATAGAAGTTCCATGCTTCAAAGATAAGTTTATCATCACTGACTTTTAATAAATAACCTGTTCCTGATGTGGTGACGCCGTTTTCACCTTTAGTAAGGCTTGGGATCTCAATGAGTGTTCCAAAAGGTCGCTGAATGAACTCAATTGTCCCAAAGCCATTGTGAATGTGTCCGCTCAGTAAAATAATTTGGGGATAATCTAAAAAAATCTGTTTTAATTCTTCATCTTGGTTTCCAAAACCACCAAATAAGCCTGCTCGCCAATGTGTTGAGTTAAAGGCTTGATGAGTGAGTACAAAGATAGGTTTATCCGCTACTGCGCCCTCAGGTAATTTTTCTTTTAACCATGCGAGCGAATTAGCGTTCAGCTCCATTTCATCCTTTAGGCCAACATCAGTGTTTAAGCATAAAAAGTGATAGCCTCCGATCCATGCATCTATGCACATCGTACCTTCGTAGCGTGATACGCGGCAATTATCAAGATAGTCGTGATATATCTCAATAAGGTCTGGATCCAATGAACCGTCAGAAGCTGCTCCAGTTCTAACATCATGATTTCCAAGCATGAGTAATAGATTTTGATGGTATTTCGTTGGGAAATTATTCTGGAAGGTTTGCAATGCCTCTTTTCTATTGGCGTGATAGTCACCAATATCTCCCGCCATGAGCAGAGCAGTCGCCCCACAGTTTGCAATATTAATAATTGATTGTGCTAAGACTGTTTTATCTTCGGCCGAGTTTTGATGGATGTCACTAATAATACCTATAATCACAGAATATATCCTTTATATAATTTATACGTATTACTAATTAACTGTTTATTTAAAATAACTCAATTTCACCTTTTATTAGTTTTAAATAATATAAATTTAAATTGTGATTTATCAGGCTTGAATCTTGTGTATCGTTTTAAAAAAGTTGTAGAAGTGAGAGATAAAAAACCTCTCATGATTGAGAGGTTTTTTGGGATAGCTATCAAGTTTTATCAGAAGAAATGTTCGATCCTATTTAGGATTTCCAAGATCAACCGCGATTTTTTCTTTGGTATTAATGCTGTCATCTTCAGTAATCACTGAATCTAACGTTTCATTTTTTGCTGAGAATGCATGAGCCAGTTTCTCGGTATCTAGCTCTTTTTCCCAACGTGCAACCACGATACATGCGCATGCATTACCGACTAAGTTGGTTAATGCTCGGCACTCTGACATAAAGCGGTCAATACCAAGAATTAAGGCCATACCAGCAACTGGAATACTTGGTACAACCATCAGTGTTGCGGCTAAGGTAATGAACCCTGCACCTGTTACCCCCGCTGCACCTTTTGAGCTGATCATGGCAACGAGCAACAAGGAGATTTGTTCCCAAATCGTGAGCTCGATATTGGTAGCTTGTGCGATAAACAAGGCCGCCATGGTCATATAGATGTTGGTACCGTCAAGATTAAATGAGTATCCTGTTGGGATCACTAAACCCACAACGGATTTTTCACACCCTGCATGCTCCATTTTTCTCATTAAGCTTGGCAGTGCTGCTTCAGAAGAAGAGGTACCTAAAACTAACCAAAGTTCGTCCTTGATGTATTTAATCAACTCAATGATTGAGAAACCGTTATATTTTGCAACAGCCCCTAATACCAGTAATACAAAGAGTAAAGAGGTGATGTAGAACGTCATTATCAGCATCATTAAGTTGCCAATAGATGAGATCCCATATTTCCCAATGGTAAATGCCATTGCACCGAATGCCCCGATTGGTGCGAGTTTCATTAGCATCGCAACCATTTTGAACACAGGTTCAGAGAAGTTTTGCAGTAACTTAACAATTGGCTCCCCGTGCTTGCCTGTTGCTGCTAATGCTAATCCGAAAATAACGGCAATAAACAGAACCTGAAGAATGTTACCGTTTACCAGTGGACTAATCACGGTATCAGGAATGATGTTCATCAAGAAGCCAACAATTGATGACTCGTGTGCTTTGGCAACGTAACCTGCTACTTTTGTGCTATCGAGGGTTGCTGGGTCAATATTTAAGCCATCACCGGGGCGAATGACGTTCGCAACGATGAGACCAATAATGAGTGCGACAGTAGAGAAGGTAATGAAGTAGAGCATTGATTTACCCGCAACGCTACCCACAGCCTTCATGTTTGACATGCCTGAGATACCTGTTACCACTGTTAAGAAGATAACTGGCGCGATGATCATTTTAACGATTTTGATGAATGCATCACCAAGCGGTTTTAGTGACTCTCCAATGTCTGGGAAAAAGTGGCCTAGCGCAATACCTAAGGCGATGGCTACGATGACCTGAACATATAAGATTTTATATATTGGTTGCTTTATCATGTTTCGCATAAATTTTCTCTGTAAAAATGTTGCGTTTTGGCAATTTATAATTATTAGGTTTAAAACTTTTATTTGAGTTTTTGAGAACTAATTAATGGAACGGAAGATGGGAGTGAGTTTTCCAGTGACTTATTTGTCACCAATCATACCTAACTACAATTCGAGCGCAGGTTACCACTTTCAACAGTTAAATAGAAATGATTAAAGTCACAGATTTAATAGAAAAGTTATGCAAAAGTAAATTTTATGGGCGAAATGTTGCTTGGTTAACATTTAAAACGATTAAGTTACTGGTTAATTAGTATCCACGAGATTTAATAAAATAAAAAACATGAAAAAAGAGTACGATTCTACTGAAAAAGTGCATAAACATGCAAATTTTTATGCAATAAATTGGTTTTCAGTAAGAAAAATGGATTTATTATCTAATCTTCTAAACTTGATTTAATTTATTAATAAAAATGATAATGAAAATAAGCGAATTGAAAAGAGACTGTATTAGAAAGATAAGGAAGAAAAAAGGAATGGCTGGGGTACCAGGATTCGAACCTGGGGATGCCAGGATCAAAACCTGGTGCCTTACCGCTTGGCGATACCCCAACAACAAAAGAAATGGTAGCTACGACGGGATTCGAACCTGTGACCCCAACATTATGAGTGTTGTGCTCTAACCAACTGAGCTACATAGCCATTTTTTATTTCTTTAAGATGATTTTTTGCAACAAGAGGGGATAGTAGATGGCTGGGGTACCAGGATTCGAACCTGGGAATGCCAGGATCAAAACCTGGTGCCTTACCGCTTGGCGATACCCCATCCGGGAAATTCTACTATTGAATGTTTTAAGATGGCTGGGGTACCAGGATTCGAACCTGGGAATGCCAGGATCAAAACCTGGTGCCTTACCGCTTGGCGATACCCCAATCTTAAATTCAATACTACCGAGAAGGAAAATGGTGCGGGAGACAAGACTTGAACTTGCACACCTTGCGGCGCCAGAACCTAAATCTGGTGCGTCTACCAATTTCGCCACTCCCGCAAATAAATGGTGGCTATGACGGGATTCGAACCTGTGACCCCAACATTATGAGTGTTGTGCTCTAACCAGCTGAGCTACATAGCCATCTTTTTTTGCTTAACCTTCATCGGCGTTGCGGGGCGCATTATGCTAATTACAGACCCTACAGTCAACAGCTTTTTGCACTATTTTTCAGAAAATGCGTCTGTTTGTTTGTTGAATAATCATTTTGTCGATAAAGCCAGCAAAAAACAACCCTTAATTTGAAAAAAATCCGTTTTTGACTACTCGTCTGTTCAAAAAATAGTAGGGAGAAATAAAGGTATTTTTCGACGTTTGATTGTCAATGAAACCGAGATTATTTGATAAAATACAAATAGATTTTAAATTGAACAATAGCAGGGTGAAGGGATAGGTATTTTTTGATAGTGGGTCTCTCAAAGCAAAGAAGCAGGTTAAAACCTGCTTCTATTCGTTCATTGAGTAGAGTGAAATTAATTATCAAACAGCTTTTGCAGTAATTCACCATTAAGCATTGCGCGTTTGGTTAAGGCAAATGCACCAATTGCTGAATTATGAACTAATTGGGAGGTGACAATCGGTAAGTTCTCACGAAAGCCTTTGAGTGCTTGAGTATCAATACAGCTTTGAATCGCAGGCAGTAAAATTTGCTCGGCCTCAGTAATATCCCCTGCAATCACCACTTTTTCTGGGTTGAACAAGTTAATGGTAATCGCAACGGCTTTACCAATTTGCCGGCCAACGTGCTGAATAACTTCGGTGGCCAGTGGGTCGTTTTTATTTGCGGCTTGGCAAATAGAGGAAATCGTGCAAGTTTCTGCCGTAAGGGTGCTGGAGTAGCCTTGCTCTAAACGTTGTTTAACGCGCGCTTCAATCGCTTGGTTGGAGGCAATGGTTTCTAAGCAGCCAAAATTACCACAGTGGCACAACTCACCAAGAGGGTCGACTTGAATGTGGCCAATTTCCCCTAAATTACCGCGATGGTTGAGCAATATTTCTTTATTGATCACAATACCAGCCCCAGCACCTCTGTGAATACGCACTAGTAAAGAGTCTTCGCAATCCCGAGTAGCGCCAAAAAAGCTCTCAGCAAGCGCAAGGCTGCGAATATCGTGGCCAACATAACAGGTGATATTAAAATGGGCTTGTAGGTTATCAATTAGGTGCCAGTTATCCACTTTGATGTGGGGCATATAGAAAATAATGCCACGATTTGGATTGACTAAACCAGGGAGGATAATTGAAATGGCAATCAACTCTTTGATACGACGATGATTTTGTTCGATAAAATCTTCGAGGGAGGCAATCAGTTTTTGCTCGACCGCTTCTTGGGTAGGCTCAGAGATAGGGTAGTGCCCATCCACAATCATTTTTCCGCCTAAGTCGTACAATGCAATAGTGGCATCATAGCGGCCTAAACGGACACCAATGGTGTGGAAGTTTTTGTGTTCAGAAACAATAGAGATAGCACGACGGCCCCCTGTGGAGGCCTGCTGGTCAACTTCTTTAATTAAACCGCGTTCGAGTAGCTGGCGAGTGATCTTAGTGACACTGGCTGGGGCAAGCTGGCTTTGTTCCGCTATCTGAATTCTTGATATCGGACCCTGTTGGTCTATCAAGCTATAGACGACAGCACTATTGAGTTGTTTGACGAGGTCAATATTACCAATTTGCTTTAGCGAGTGGCTTTGATTCATTAGCTAGTTACTCATTTTGTAGACTTCCTTTCCGTTTACGTAAGTCGCGAGAATAGTGAAGTCGTGGTTAAATGCGGTCAAATTCGCAATTTTACCCGGAGCAATTGACCCTAAAGTTTCATCAACTCCGATGGCTCTTGCTGGATAGAGCGTTGCCATTCTAAGTGTTTCATCCAATGCGATACCGACATGTTCTACGCTGTTTCTGACTGCTTCAATCATCGTCAGTGACGAACCGCTGAGTGTGCCATTTTCATCAACACATAATCCATCACGATAGTATATGGTTTTACCTGCGAAGATAAAATGATCCATTTCACCAGTTTGAGGATCAATTCCTGCTGGTGCTGTTGCATCCGTCACTAAAATTAATTTATCACCTTTCAGATGCTTACTGTTCCGAATGTTAGCCCATTGAACATGTAAGCCGTCGGCAATAATGCCTGCATACACTTCTGGCGTATCATAAATGGCGCCAACTAAACCTGGGCCGCGGCCTGAAATGTATGGCATCGCATTGAAAAGGTGAGTTGAGAAACGGATACCAGCTTTAAAGCCAAGTTTCGCTTCTTCGTATGTGGCATTTGAATGCCCCGCAGAAATCACAATGCCAGCCTCTTTTAATTGGCGAATATAATCGAGGTCGACCATTTCAGGCGCTAAGGTGACTTTTGTGATGGCATCGGCGTGGGAGGCCAAGTAATCAATCATTTGAGCTGAAGGCTGGCGAATAAATTCAGGGTTATGGGTCCCTTTTTTGATCACATTAATATAAGGACCTTCTAAATGTAGGCCAAGGGCTTGGTTTTTGTGATCTTTTAAATATTCAGTCATGACGTTAATGCCATGTTTCATTAGATCATCAGAGCAAGTGATCAGCGTTGGTAGGTAGCTAGTACAACCTGTGCGTTCATTGGCTTTTTGCATGATATCTAAATTTTTCAATGTGACATTTTCTTTGTTGTCATTGAATTGAACGCCACCGCAGCCGTTAACTTGCAGATCAATAAAACCAGCAGAGAGAATTGCGCCTTGCAAATCGTGTTGTGGGATATTTGCAGGTATTTCAGAGACAGGGCAAACCTCTTTGATGATTTCACCATCAACGATGACAGCATGGTTATCCAGTCTTTCATGACCTGTATAAATAATGCAATGAGTTAGTGCATACATGGTTTTAAACTCCTGACCTCTGGAAAAATGGGTCACCGACTAGCCGTCGCCAGTCGGGTGATTGATAAATATAATCTTAGTTAAACGTCTCAATAATTTCAGATTCTAGCTGTTTGAAGTATTTGAGTGTTTTGACTTTTAACTCGAGTGTTGCAGGCTCATCACAGACAATCAGCGCTTTTGGATGCATTTGTACACAGCTCACTGTCCACATATGGTTGATGGAACCTTCCACGGCAGCGTGAACTGCATTTGCTTTATTCGCACCTGTTGCCAAGACCATTAGCTCTTCTGCATCCATTAATGTGGCAACACCCACCGTTAACGCAAATTTTGGCACTTGGTTGATATCGTTATCAAAGAAGCGTGAGTTTGCTTGGCGTGTTTCTGGGGTTAACGTTTTGATTCGGGTACGAGAATTCAGTGATGAACCTGGTTCATTGAATGCAATATGGCCATCATTTCCTACGCCACCCATGAACAAATTGATTTTGCCATAAGATTTAATTTTATCTTCATAACGTTGACATTCCTCATCAACATTTGGGGCATTCCCATTGAGCAGATTGATGTTTTCAGCTTGGATATCAATATGGTTGAAGAAATTATCATGCATAAACGTATGGTAGCTTTGTGGATGATTAGCAGGAATGCCAATATATTCATCCATATTAAATGTCACCACATGTTTAAAGCTCACTTTACCTGCTTGATACAAAGCAATCAGCGCTTTATAGGTTGCGAGTGGTGTGCCACCTGTTGGTAAGCCGAGAACGAAAGGGCGTTCAGCGGTTGGGTTGAATGCGTTGATTTTATCAGCGATATACTGTGCAGACCAAGTGCCGACATCATGCGCATTGTTTAATGGGATTAGCCTCATGTTTCAATTACCTCTAATAAGTCTGTGAAATCTTTCATATATATGTGTATCCCTGGTGTTATGCATTAGATATAGGAATACTCGTTATACTACAAATTTATTACGCGTTGGTGTTGGTATACAGTGCCGTTTTAACGGCTGCACCTGCATTTTAAACGCGCTGAGAATATACAGGTTAATGACGTAAATAAGTTATTTTTAATCATAAAATAAGTTTTCAATAATAGCTACTAATTTAGTCAGAACATGAACGATTTCGTTGACATTTATCACAAATCGCACCTATTTATTTTGCATCGCGAAACAATTAATCTAAAGTATGAAACTGATATAATTAATCATCAAATATTATCGGTTGCTGATCATTGATCGATTGAACAATAAGATCCTGTTAATGGGGCAAAATAAGGTTATAAGGGGGAGTTTGTGAATATTCTTAGCTACTTACAGCGGATTGGTAGGGCACTGATGGTGCCAGTTGCTGTACTACCAGCCGCAGCAATCCTAATGGGGATTGGCTATTGGATTGACCCAGATGGTTGGGGCGCTAATAGTGCAATCGCGGCGTTACTGATTAAATCTGGTGCGGCAATTATTGATAATATGTCCGTGCTATTTGCAATTGGTGTTGCATATGGGATGTCGAAAGATAAGGATGGTGCTGCGGCACTGACTGGTTTTGTCGGCTTCTTAGTGGTGACAACACTGTGTTCTCCTGCATCTTATTCTATGATTATGAATGTTCCTCTGGAAACTGTCCCAGCGGCATTCGGTAAAATTAATAACCAGTTCGTGGGTATTTTAGTTGGGGTACTGTCAGCTGAATTATACAATCGCTACAGTGGTGTTGAGTTACCAAAAGCGTTGTCATTCTTTAGTGGTCGTCGCCTTGTGCCGATTTTAACCTCATTCCTAATGATCATCTTAGCCTTCGTTCTGATGTACGTCTGGCCAGTGGTGTATAACGGTTTAGTGTCTTTCGGGGAAAGCATTAAAGATTTAGGTTCTGTCGGTGCGGGTATTTACGCATTCTTTAACCGTCTGTTAATTCCTGTTGGCTTACACCATGCACTGAACTCGGTGTTCTGGTTTGATGTTGCGGGTATTAACGATATTCCAAACTTCCTCGGTGGGGCTAAATCTATCGAAGCAGGTCTGGCAACGGTAGGTATCACAGGTCGTTACCAAGCTGGTTTCTTCCCAATTATGATGTTTGGTCTACCAGGTGCAGCACTCGCTATTTACCACTGCGCACGCCCTGAAAATAAAGCCAAAGTAGCTGGTATCATGATTGCGGGTGCATTTGCGGCATTCTTCACGGGTATCACTGAGCCGCTTGAATTCTCATTTATGTTCGTGGCACCAATCCTGTATGTTATTCACGCACTGTTGACTGGTATTTCTGTGTATATCGCAGCAACAATGGAGTGGATTTCGGGCTTCGGCTTCAGTGCAGGTTTAGTGGATATGCTGTTGCAATCGCGTAACCCATTAGCAGTTCAATGGTACATGTTGATTGTTCAAGGCTTAGTCTTCTTCTGTATTTACTACGTGATTTTCCGCTTCATGATCCGCAAATTTAACCTGTTAACTCCAGGCCGTGAAGAAAGCGCGGGTGATGAAACTATTGATGGTTACGATGAAAGCCTCAGCCCTGCCAATACCACGGATAGCGATATCCAAAAAGAAGCACGTCAGTACGTCTCTGCGGTAGGCGGTAGCGATAATATCGTGAATATCGATGCGTGTATCACACGTTTACGTTTAACGGTAAAAGACACTGCAATTGTTAACGATGCGATGACAAAACGTCTTGGTGCTTCAGGTGTTATTCGCTTGAACAAACAAAACGTACAAGTGATTGTAGGAACGCGCGCTGAGTTGGTTGCTAAAGCAATGACGGAAGTGATTGCGAAAGGGCCGATTGCCGGTACTGCGCCTGTTGCAGCCGCGGAAGAGAAAAAAGCAGCAGAGCCAGCGAAAGCGAAAGGCAATGCGATTTTATCCCTCGTTGCGCCAGTCAGTGGGCAAGTATATTCCCTCGATGATGTACCAGATGAAGCGTTCTCTAGCCGCATTGTGGGCGATGGTATTGCCATCAAACCAACCAGCAGTGAAGTTTTAGCCCCTGCATCAGGTACAGTGGTCAAGATTTTTGAAACTAACCATGCATTTTGCCTTGAAACTGAAAATGGCGTAGAGCTCATCGTTCATATGGGTATCGATACCGTTGCGCTGAAAGGTGAGGGTTGTGCGCGTTTAGTGGAAGAAGGTGCCGAAGTCACTGCGGGTACACCAATCCTGAAATTAGACTTACCGTTCCTTGAAGCGAATGCTAAATCAATGATTAGCCCTGTTATCATCAGCAATATCGATGATTTTGCTGGCGTCGAGATTTTAGTTGAAGGCGACGTGAAAGCAGGCGAAACGGTTATTTATAATGTTCTGAAATAATGTATTAAGTCTGATTTAAGTTTGTGATGATGCCAGCCGATAAAAAGGCTGGCATTTTTTATGGACGTTATCGGATAAAAACTTGTGGGATACGGTCAGATTTAATGAAATAACCAATCCACAGCGCGGCACTGAATGTGCTCATGAGTATTTGCTGGTAATCTGTGTTGGTTAATTTAGCACCATAAATTATGGCGATAAAAACGGTAAAATACAGCGTTACGATGAGCGCAAAAATGTAGTAGGAAATCATAACCCATTTAGTCGCTTTTTTCTTATTAAAGAAAAACCAACAAGCGACGAGTGTGATAATTATATAGACAAGTTGTAGCACAATGGCGCCAAGGTAAAATGCAGGAACACCCTTCGTATTTTCAGCATAATAGGTGACAACTTGGACTAATTGGTATGCCCCAAAGATAGACAAAAATGCGGTAATAATTAGCCCTAAAGCTGGCAGATAAAGTACGCCATTAATTTTATGGACTTCCAATTGTTCGCATTCATGACACCAACCAGACTCTTTATTCGCTTCGCGCTCATTGCAGTTAATACATTTCATTGACTTACCCAGCTGTGAATTTTTAGATTTAACTATTATCGGGATATTTTTTGAATAAATGAATTCTTAGAGGCACATTTATTTCACTTAGTTGGTTTAGTCATGTAGGAAATAAGTTATCAATGTTAACAATGTTGGCGAAATCTCAAAGCAGGTTGTCGAATCTGCACAAGCAAGGCGGCTTACTCATCGATAAGATATTTTCTCAATGACTGATGAGGAATTTTCTGTGGAACTGCTTCTTTGCTTATTTGGGTTTATTTCAGGGATCACAACTGCATTATTTGGTTTTGGTGGTGGGTTTATCACGGTTCCACTGTTGTATGCATTAATTACCTTAGTCTGGGGGCCGCAAAGCGATGCAAGCGCAGTGGCAATGCAAGTTGCGGTGGCAACCTCCACTTGTGTGATGATTTTTTCATCAACGCTATCGAGCCGTGCCCATTATTTAAAAGGCAACCTAAGCTGGCCAATTATCAAGCCGTTTATTATTCCGATTTCAATTGGCGGAATAGTTGGGGCAATTGTGGCGTTATCGGTAGATAGTGCGTTGATCCGCTGGATATTTATTAGTTATTTGATAATCACGATTTTGGATTGTTTTATTCGCCCTGGTTTTATGCAAACAGGATCGGAAGGTATCAAAGCTTCTCGAGGGGGCATTTTTGCTGATACCCCGATTGGCGTGGTGATTGGTGCTGTGGCGGCATTTTTAGGGGTGGGCGGTAGTGTGATGACCGTTCCATTAATGCGACGCCGCGGTGCGAGTATGATCCAAGCGGCGGCTTTTGCTAACCCGTTGACGCTACCGATGGCAATCACAGGGACATTAACTTACTTTTATTTTGCAATTGATAAGCACGTTGACCTCGGCGCGGGTTTTCTTGGCATGATTTACCTCAAAGGCGCGTTAATTTTGATTGCTGCTTCTTGGTTGGGGATCCGTTTTGCTTCATTATTAATGCCTTACCTCAGCGATAAGCGCCATGCACAAAGCTACCCATTGTTGCTGTTAGTGGTATTAACCGTGATGTTATTGACCTAAAAAAGGCGAGCAAGCAGAGCTCAATGTGCCTATTTTTTGTTGTGTTTGCCTCTTTGCTATAGCTTTTATCGGTTAAGCTCAATCAAACGGTTGTTTCCTGACGGATTATGGTAGAATATATCTGGTTACTAACCGCTTTTAGCGCGCTTTTGGCATTGAGGAATGATGACAATGAATGAGGCAGATGCTCGCCCAACAAATTTTATCCGTCAGATCATAGATGAAGATCTGGCGAGCGGAAAACACACGTCGGTCCATACGCGTTTTCCACCAGAACCGAATGGCTATTTACACATCGGCCACGCGAAATCAATCTGCTTGAACTTTGGCATTGCAAAGGACTATCAGGGACAGTGCAACTTACGTTTTGACGACACCAACCCTGTTAAAGAAGACGTTGAATACGTTAACTCAATCCAAGAAGACGTCAAATGGTTAGGTTTCGAGTGGACGGGCAATGTTCGTTACTCTTCTGACTATTTTGATACTTTATATCAATACGCCATTGAGCTGATTAAAAAAGGCTTAGCTTACGTTGATGAGCTAAGTGCGGACGAAATTCGTGAATACCGCGGCACATTAAAGGAGCCTGGTAAAAATAGCCCATACCGTGAACGCTTAATCGAAGACAACCTCGCATTATTTGAAAAAATGCGTGATGGCGGCTTTGAAGAAGGTAAAGCGTGTTTACGTGCGAAAATCGATATGGCATCGCCATTTATGGTCATGCGTGATCCCGTTTTATATCGTATTAAGTTTGCAGAACACCACCAGTCTGGCAATAAGTGGTGCATTTACCCAATGTATGACTTCACGCATTGTATTTCTGATGCGCTAGAAGGGATCACACACTCTTTATGTACATTAGAATTCCAAGACAACCGTCGTTTATATGACTGGGTACTGGATAACATCACGATTGATTGCCATCCACGTCAGTACGAGTTTTCTCGTCTGAATTTGGAATATACGGTGATGTCTAAGCGTAAGCTGAACCAATTAGTGACAGAAAAGCACGTGAACGGCTGGGACGATCCACGCATGTTAACCATTTCAGGTTTACGTCGTCGTGGCTATACCGCTGCGTCAATCCGTGAGTTTTGCCAACGCATTGGTGTGACTAAACAAGATAATAACGTCGAAATGGCGTCACTAGAGTCATGTATTCGTGATGATCTGAACGTGTCGGCTCCACGTGCCATGGCGGTGATTGACCCTGTGCGTGTGGTGATTGAAAACATGCCAGCAGGCGAAGAAATTTTAACGGCGCCAAATCATCCAAATAACCCTGAAATGGGTACGCGTAAAGTGCCTTTTAGCAATGAAATTTATATTGACCGTGCGGATTTCCGTGAAGAAGCCAATCGTCAATTTAAACGTTTAGTGTTAGGCAAAGAAGTGCGCTTACGTAATGCATATATCATCAAAGCAGAACGTGTGGAAAAAGATGCTGATGGCAACATCACAACCATTTTCTGTACGTATGATGCAGGCACATTAAATAAAGACCCAGCCGATGGACGTAAAGTGAAAGGTGTTATTCACTGGGTAAGCGTACAACATGCATTGCCAGCGGAAATTCGTCTGTATGACCGTCTGTTTACTGTGCCAAACCCTGGTGCGGAAGAGGATTTCTTATCGGTTATCAACCCAGAGTCGCTGGTTATTCGCCAAGGCTTTGTTGAACCAAGCTTAAAAGATGCTGCCCCTGAAAAGGCGTACCAATTTGAGCGTGAAGGGTATTTCTGTGCGGATAATAAGTTAAGCAGCGCAGATCATTTAGTGTTTAACCGGACTGTTGGGTTGCGTGATACTTGGGCGAAAATCGAAAATTCTTAATTTGATGTCCCCGTCATACTTTGCACCACAGGGGTGTTGGCTTCATTAAGTTACCCGAGTCACATACTTATGTATGCTCACGGGATAACTTAATTTGCCGCCTACCTGTGGTACAAATTATTTAGGGGCCAGACCGAGTATTAGAACAAAAAAAACGCTGGCAAATAAATGCCAGCGTTTTTTATAGTAATCTACAAAGCCTGCAGAATCTATTCGGGCTTGCTATCTACTTTTTCTTTTAATAAATCATGTAAATATTGATTGGCGGGGAATACGTTACCTTGAGCGTCTTTAACTTGGTATGCTTCGCCTGTGATGGACGATTTTGAGGCCACATTGTCAATAAACTGTTCAGTGGTGTTTAGGCGTTTTTCTGTTTTGCGTAATTTTAAACGTAAATGGGATTCTGCATCGACCGCGTTATGTTCTGTGCCGTTACGAGTAAATGTCAGGTTTTGTTGCTTACCAAGTTCCGTGAGTAAAGATTCAGTACGCGTTTTTTCTTCTGGGCTCAACGCGAGGGCTTGAGTAGTCACAAAAATCCCTAAAAAAAGGACTAAGGCAGATGAAAAGCGGTTTGATAATTGGGTCGTTAATGTTTGCACGAATTTCTCTCCATAGAAAATAATGGGGAAATTATAGCCAGCCAAGGGGTTTAAACTAGCGGAAAGATTCCGAGAATTGGGTGTAAAATGACTTATGGCATAAACCGATAGCCAATACCTGTTTCCGTTAATAAATGAATAGGGCGAGTCGGGTCATTTTCCAGTTTTTGCCGTAAATGCCCCATATAAATCCGCAAATAATGGTTATGCTCAATATAACTAGGCCCCCACACTTGCAATAACAAATGTCGTTGAGTCAAGACTTTACCGCTATTGGCAACTAACTCGCTAAGTAAACGAAACTCGATAGGCGTTAGGTGTAATTCTTCGTTTTGCTTAGTGACAATGCGATTAATAAAATCGACAGTGACATCCCCAAATTGAAATTGTGAGCTTTCTTGACCCACTTTACCAAATCGGCGTAGTGCTACACGGACTCGAGCTAGTAACTCACTGATACCAAAAGGTTTTGTTAAATAATCATCCGCACCTGCATCAAGAGCCGCAACTTTTTGTGATTCTTCTTCACGGGCAGACAAAACAATAATGGGAATGCTGCTCCATTTTCGTAAATCACGAATTAAATCAAGGCCATCACCGTCAGGCAGCCCGAGGTCTAAAATCAGTAAATCCGGTTGCCTTGTACCTGCTTCAATCAAACCCCGTAGGCAATTCTCAGCTTCGAAAACTTTCCAGCCTTCACCCTCCAATGCAAGTCGGACAAAGCGGCGAATTTCTTTTTCATCTTCAATAATCAGAATTTGATGGCTGCTCACAATAAGTTAATGTCTCCTAAACTTCAGCTTCAATATCAGGGAGTTGCTTTAAAGGTAAAACAAAGTGGAAGCTGGCTCCACCTTTATTATTGTTTTGTGCCCAAATTTCTCCTTCGTGTAATTGAATAATAGCACGACAGATAGCAAGCCCAAGGCCAACGCCAGGAATTGCGGATTCTTTTTGAGCGCGGGAGAATTTATCAAAAATTGTTTTTTCTTGCCCATCGGGAATTGCGTTACTGGCATCCCAGACTTCAATATGAATTTTCTGCCTTTCGACTCGGCCATTGATACCAATTGGGGTATCTTCATGGCTATATTTGACGGCATTTTCCAATAAATTAATTAATACCCGTTCAATTAACATAGCATCGCAATATAACAGTAAATCAGCAGGAATATTAATTTCCAATGGGTGGCTGTGTAGCGTGTAATCTAATGTTCTAACGGCGCTACTGGTTATTTCTTGCAAAGATTCCCATTCAAGGTTGGGTTGAATACTGCCTGATTGCAAACGTGCCATGTCGAGTAAATTATTCACTAAACGCGAGGTGCTAAGCACTTGTTGACGCATTTGGTTTACTTGCGCGGTATGGGGCGAATTTTCCGCGGATAAATCTAACATCAATATTTCTGTTTGCCCAAATAGCACGGTTAGCGGTGTTTTTAAATCGTGGGAAAGCGCTGCCAGCAACGAATTACGCAATTGTTCACGTTCAATATCTAATTTAGCGGACTCTGCTTGTTTTGTCAGCTGTAAGCGCGAAAGGGCGCTGGCGATCAGCCCAGTAAAGGTTTGCAGCATGCGTTGTTGTTCTGGGATCATCAACTGGCGTAAATTACGGGGTTCGATAGCTAATACTGCGAGGGTTTGGTCTGCTGTCGTGATAGGTTGTAATTGATAAGGTACACTCGGCAGAGTATCTGTCCCAGCCCCTGCGGGTTGGCGCTTATCAAAACTCCATTTTGCGATGGCTTTGTCAATCTGCATGGGGGTATGTCCATCACATTGCAGTGGTAATAAATCACCATTTTCATCAGGTACTAATAGGCAGCTTTTGGCTTGAAACGCGTTATTAAGGAAGTGATAGCCTGTTTTACCAATATCTTCTGTATTGAGTGCTTGCCCTAGTTCTTTTGTCATTTCATATAAATGACGAGTTCGCTGTTCTCGATAGCGGGCAATTCTCGCTTGATAGCGCATACCAGCAGTTAGGTTTCCCACCACAACCCCAACAATTAGCATCACCGTAAAGGTTACTAAGTACTGCATGTCCATGATGGCGAGTGAAAAGTGTGGTTGAACAAAAAACAGGTCGAAACTAATAACATTCACGAGTGCGGCAAAAATAGAAGGACGGCGTCCGTAAAACAGAGCTATCAACACAACACCTAAGAGGTACAGCGTCACAAGGTTTGCTTTGTCTAACGCGAGTAAAAATGTTCTCGAAAATAAAGTGATAGCAGCGCACATCACAATAGCCATCATGTAGCCATTTAAATCAGAGCGCCATTTTTCAGAAAACGGCTTTCTTTCAGGTTCTTTATCCCAATCACTTTTTTCTTCAAGGGCGACAATCACTAAATCGAGATCGGGCCCTAATTTCCCTAAGCGGTCGGCAAAACCAGGGCGGAAATTGAGTTTGGGCCATTTACGGTGTTTATCGCGGCGCCCAATCAATATCTTGCCTAAATTATGTTCCCGTGCATAACGGAGTATGGCTTTTTCTTCTGAAGAGTCGGATAGGGTAGCAGTTTCTGCCCCTAAATCTTGGGCAAGGCGCAGCGCTTTGAGTACGGCGCGGCGTTGAGATTCAGGGAGCTGGTGGAGGGTGGGAGTCTCGACATAAACCGCATGCCACACGCTGCCAAACTTTGCAGCAAGTCGCGCCGCGGCACGTACCAGTTTTTCGTTACCCATATTGTGGCCAATGCACAATAAAAGCCCGTCACGGGTGTGCCAGACGGGGGCGTCCCCTTTGCCATCACGAAACTCTCTCATTTGGTCATCGACACGATCGGCGGTGCGGCGTAAAGCCAGCTCACGTAGCGCGATTAAATTTCCTTTACGGAAAAAATGCTCAATAGCGCGTTCGGCTTGCCCTGGAATATACACTTTGCCTTCTTTCAGGCGTTGGCGTAGATCGTCAGGGGGCAAGTCGACTAACACCACTTCATTAGCGGCATCAAAAATATGGTCAGGAACCGTTTCGCGAACACGAATACCCGTAATGCTCCCCACAATATCATTCAAACTTTCAATGTGTTGAACGTTAATGGTGGTAAGCACATCGATGCCTGCATCTAATAACTCTTCAACATCTTGCCAGCGTTTTGGGTGGCGGCTGCCTGTTGGGTTACTAAATGCCAACTCATCCATGAGTATAATGGCAGGGTGTCTCGCAATTGCTGCATCAATATCAAACGCATTTAAGCGACGACCGCGGTGCTGCAATTTTCTGTGTGGTAACACAGAAAGCCCATCCAATAAGGCTGCAGTTTCTTCCCGTTCATGGGTTTCTACTACGCCGATAAGGACGTCTAACCCTTGTGAACGCAAGCGTTGAGCCTCTTGTAGCATGGCGTAGGTTTTTCCGACGCCAGCACAGGCACCGAAAAAAATTTTTAATTTACCTCGGCCATCTTCATTGGCTTTTACCAATAAGTCATCAGGGTTTGGGCGAGCAGGTTCCTGATTTTTCATAACTCACCTTATTAACGTTGGCTATTTATTTGCTGCATGTATTCATCTAGTGCCAAATTCAGTTGTAGCACATTCACAACGGGTTCACCTAAAAAGGGCAGCAAGGCCGTTTCTGTTTGTGCCGTAATTAATGATTTTACGGCCTCTAATGAAACCTGTCTGCTTTTCGCAATGCGTGGGGCTTGATAAATGGCCGCGTCAACCGAAATATTAGGGTCAAGACCACTAGCAGAGGCAGTCAATAAGTCTACAGGGATCGCATTTCCAGCTTCAGGATTCTGTGCACGCAGCAGTTTACTACGTTCAGCCATCGTTTGTTGTAACAAGGGATTACTTACCGCAAAGTTACTTCCCCCAGATGCTAACGTGTTGTATGGACTTTCCGCGGTGGCGGAGGGGCGACCATGAAAATACCCCTCACTTTGTATATTTTGCCCAATCAGTTTGGAACCGACAACATGCTCATCTTGTGTGATTAAAGAGCCTTTTGCTTGCCATGGGAAAAAGACATTGGCAAGGCCTGTGACCAATAGAGGGTAGGCTATTCCAGTTAATAGGGTTAGCACCAATAACATGATAATGGACGAACGGATCATGCTCATAATCAAATCCTTAAATACCAAATAGGCTAATAAACATATCGATCAATTTGATCCCCACAAAAGGCACCAACAAGCCACCTAAACCATATAAGCCTAAGTTTCGTTGCAAAAGTGATTGGGAGCTCATTGGGCGATAATTCACGCCTTTAAGTGCCAATGGGATCAAAAAGACAATAATCAGTGCGTTGAAGATTACCGCAGAAAGCAAGGCAGAAGCAGGTGAGTGCAAGTGCATAATATTTAACGCGTTAAGTTGTGGCCATGTCACGGCAAAGGCGGCAGGGATGATGGCAAAGTATTTGGCAATATCATTTGCAATACTGAAGGTGGTCAATGAACCACGAGTCATTAGCATTTGTTTACCAATGTGCACGACTTCAATAAGTTTGGTTGGGTTTGAGTCTAAATCTACCATGTTCCCAGCTTCTTTCGCGGCTTGGGTGCCCGAGTTCATGGCAACAGCAACGTCAGCTTGGGCGAGTGCAGGCGCATCGTTTGTCCCGTCACCGGTCATGGCGACCAATCGGCCTTCTGATTGGTATTGACGGATCAAGGCAAGCTTAGCTTCGGGGGTTGCCTCGGCAAGGAAATCATCGACACCCGCTTCCGCCGCGATGGCAGCGGCAGTTAAGTGGTTATCCCCCGTGATCATCACTGTTTTGATCCCCATGCTGCGCATTTGGGCAAATCGTTCTTTCATCCCACCTTTGACGATATCTTTGAGCGCGACGACGCCTAAAACAGTTTGGTCGTCAACGACAACTAATGGTGTTCCTCCTAAATGGGCGACTTTCTCCACCAATTTATCGGCTTCTTCGGGAAATTTTTGATGATTAGCTTCAACGTAGCGACGAATGGCATCGGCAGAACCTTTGCGGATCATGCGTTCACCGACGTTAACACCACTCATACGGGTCATTGCAGAGAATGGTACGAAAGTAGCATTCATTCCGTGAATATCTCTTTCACGTAAATTGAATTTTTGTTTCGCAAGCACGACGATACTGCGTCCTTCAGGGGTTTCATCAGCGAGTGAAGAAAGCTGTGCTGCATCTGCTAGTTGTTCTTCCGTAACGCCAGTTAAAGGCAGAAACTCAGAGGCTTGGCGGTTTCCTAAAGTGATGGTGCCTGTCTTATCAAGCAATAAAACATCCACATCCCCCGCGGCTTCAACAGCTCGCCCGCTGGTGGCGATAACATTCGCACCTAACATGCGGCTCATACCTGCTACACCAATAGAGGAAAGCAGGCCACCAATGGTCGTTGGGATCAAACAGATTAATAATGCAATCAGTACTAATATGGAAACCGCGCTGCCAGCCCCTGCATACTCAGCGGCAAAAACCGTAAATGGATACAAAGTTGCACACACTAATACAAAGATAATGGTGAGTGCAGTTAACAAAATAGTTAAGGCGATTTCATTCGGTGTTTTGCGGCGCTGTGCGCCTTCGACCATGGAGATCATGCGGTCTAGGAATGTCTCCCCAGGGTTAACGGTACATTCAACAATCAGCCAGTCGGACAGCACACGTGTTCCGCCTGTCACAGAGGAAAAATCGCCACCTGATTCGCGGATCACTGGAGCAGATTCCCCTGTGATCGCGCTTTCATCCACAGATGCTCCGCCCTCAAGAACTTCCCCATCACAAGGAATGGTTTCCCCTGCACGGATCAGCACGATATCACCTTTGCGCAGTTGATCGGAGCTGACAATTTCTTGTGTTGCATCCAATGAGGCCGCGGTAAGGCGAGTGGCATTGCTTTGCTGTTTTACACCTTTTAAACTTTGGGCTTGGGCCTTACTGCGTCCTTCGGCTAAGGCTTCAGCAAAATTGGCGAACAGTACGGTAAACCACAACCATAAGGTGACCATACCGCTAAACCATGCACTTCCTTCAGACAAACCTGCTGCCATCATTGCCCATAATAAGGTGGTGATCAGGCTACCGATATATACCACAAACATCACGGGGTTACGCCATTGGGCTTGTGGTGTGCATTTTTTTACGGCATCAATAATAGACTGTTGGATTAACTTTTTATCAAATAAAGGTGTTTTTTGCTTTTTCATTTTTTTCCCCTGATTATCCCGCAAAACCAATTTGTAGCTGCTCAGCAATTGGACCTAGTGCCAATGCAGGGACAAAAGTCAGTGCGCCAATAAGGAGGACAGTAAAGATTAATAAGCCAATAAAGAGTGGGCCTACGGTCGGCAATGTAGCCTGGCTTTGTGCTTGGGATTTTTTAAGTGCCATTGAGCCCGCAATCGCAAGTACGGGCAAGATGACGCCAAAGCGGCCGATAAACATGGCGATAGCAAGTAGCACATTGTAGAACGGGGTGTTGGCACTGAGTCCTGCGAATGCGCTACCATTGTTATTGGCAGCCGATGAAAAGGCATATAACACTTCGCTAAAGCCATGGGCGCCTGGGTTTAAAATGCCTGAACGTCCTGCATCGGTCATTAAGGCGATGGTTGTACCAAGTAGCACTAAGGTTGGTGTCACTAAAATTGCCAGTGCAACCATCTTCATTTCACGGACTTCAATTTTTTTCCCTAAGTACTCGGGAGTACGGCCAATCATTAGTCCAGCAAGGAAGACAGCGAGAAGAACAAACAGCAACATGCCATACAGACCAGAGCCGACACCGCCAAAAACGACTTCACCAATCTGCATTAACCACATTGGCACCATGCCGCCCATCGCTGTAAAGGAATCATGCATCGCATTGACAGCACCACAGGAGGCAGCGGTTGTGACAACGGCATATAAAGCCGAGGAAAGAATACCAAAGCGGCTTTCTTTGCCTTCCATGTTAGCGTTACTATTGGCGTGTAACTCACTTAGAAATGGATTGCCAACATACTCCGCTTTAATGACCACAATGGCGGCGATAACAAAAATGATCCCCATAACCCATAACAAGGTATGTCCTTGTTTGTTATCACCCACAGAACGACCGAAGGCAAAACACAACGCGGTAGGGATTAAGAATATTGCCAGCATCTGAACAAAATTACTTAATGCAGTCGGGTTTTCAAACGGATGAGAGGAGTTTGAACCAAAGAAGCCACCGCCATTGGTTCCCAGTAATTTAATCGCTTCTTGGGATGCGACAGGGCCCATTGGTAACAGTTGGGTTGTGTTATCTAAATTGTCAACTAAGAGGTAGTCAGAAAAGTTTTGGATCACCCCTTGGCTGACAAAAAATAAAGCAACAACAATGGCGAGAGGGAATAATAAATAGAAGGTGATACGGTAGATATCGACCCATGCATTCCCCAATGTTTTACTGCCATGGCGTGAAAAAGCACGGATCAAGGCAAAAACCACAGCTATACCCGTAGAGGCTGAGAGGAAGTTTTGTACGGTTAAGCCTGCCATTTGGCTTAAATAGCTCAACGTATTTTCACCGCTGTAAGATTGCCAGTTGGTGTTTGCTACGAAGCTTATCGCAGTATTGAAGGCTAAATCCCAACTCATACCAGCAAAGTGCTGTGGATTGAGCGGCAAGCTGCCCTGAAACATTAAAATGGCGAATAGCAAAACAAAACCGAGCACATTGAATAAAACAATGGCTAAGGCATATTGTTGCCAATTCATTTCGGCAGCTGATTTTCCAGGTTGTTTAATCCCCGCTAAACGCCAAAGCAATGATTCACTAGCCATTAAAGGACGAGGAATATCACTGTCAATAAGACGTGCAATTCCATTACCTAACGGTTTAGCTAAGATAAATAAGACCAGCAGGAAGCTGCCAATCAGTAAAAATGCTGTGGTGGCCATATCAGAAATCCTCCGCGTTAAGCAGGGCATAAATCAGATAAACCAGCAGTAGAACAACGAGAACTGCCCCAAAAATGGAAAGTAATGACACAGTGTTTTCTCCTTATTATTTCCATGAAATAAGGGTAGAGAGTTCGTTGTAAAGAAGCTGATAAAAAGATAGGACTAGGTGTAAAAAAAGTATAAAAATACACATTTTTTAATCAACTAAGCGAGGAATAGACACTCTTAAGTGAAATAACTAATAACACTTAAATTTTAACCTGTTATTTAATTGTTGCCACAATGTTTGTTTTTAACGATTTTGGGTTAAATTTTGTAGTAAAAATACAGAATAATGGGGAATTATTAGTAATATTTTAATTTTAGTGGTCAGATGAGTAGTTTTATTACACAGTTTGCGCTATTCTATATTCAGTTAATTAATTCTCGTATTATCTGTTCGGTTTTAGTCGCTCTGTGAAATAGCTGTATTTGGGGAGTTTTTAGAGCAAAGCTGGGATCGACAAATAAAGTGGCAACTGAAGGAGGATATCGATGTCCACATACCGCGAATATTCCCGTAATCAGGTACTTGCACGCCGCACTGCTGCTGTAACGGCAGGCATTATTGCGTTTCCTGTTATGGTTTTTCACCCGAAAAGAGCTAAATATTACAGTTACTTAAATAAAGTTTGGTCGAAAACAAGCGATAAGCCTGTATGGTTAGAGCGTTCAGAGACCACACTTGAAAGCCATCGTTAACCTTGCGTCTTAAGTAATTGATAAGAGCCCCTGCAATGACTCGTTGTGGGGGTTTTGTTTTTTATACCCCTACTTTTCTTTTCGAATGATGCACTTCAAATAACACAGAAAAAAAGTATGTTTCCGCTTATGATTATTGATTATCAGTAAATTATATTCAAAATGGCGTTATAGATTCGCTGTGCAGTAAAAAGGACAACATCATGCATAACTTAAGATTAGAAGAAGTCATTAACGATGAGCTCAAAGTGAGTGAGTTTCAAGATTTTGCACCAAATGGGCTGCAAGTTGAAGGACGCCCTCATGTGCATAAAATCATCACAGGAGTGACTGCCTGCCAAGCTTTACTCGATGTCGCCGTTGAGAAAAAAGCGGATGCGGTGATTGTTCACCATGGCTATTTTTGGAAAAATGAGCCTGCCATTATTAAAGGTATGAAAAAGAATAGATTAAAAACATTATTAGCTAATGATATTAATCTTTATGGTTATCACCTTCCTTTAGATGCGCACCATCAATTAGGGAATAATACACAGCTTGCTTATATCATGGGCGTCCAAGTGAATGGCCAAATTGACCCATTAATGCCATTTGGCTTTTTTGACCAGCCAATTACCCCAGCAGAATTGACCAATCGCCTAGAAACGCGCCTAGGTCGTAAAGTCCTTCACTGTGGCGACAACGCGAAAGAAGAAATTCGTCAAATCGCATGGTGCACAGGGGGCGGGCAAGGTTTTATTCTGCAAGCCGCAGAGTTTGGTGTTGATGCCTTCGTCACAGGGGAAGTCTCAGAACAAACGATTCATATTGCAAGGGAAATGGGGATCCATTTTTACAGCGCAGGGCACCATGCCACAGAGCGTTACGGGATTAAGGCGTTAACCAAGTGGCTAGTTGATGAGCAGGGGTTGGACGCCGAGTTTGTCGATATCGATAACCCAGCCTAAATTCTCGTCATATTTCGAGCTGTGGCGGTGTTGGCTTCACTCGGCTACTTGGGTCACATACTTATGTATGCTCCCCAAGCT
>NZ_JBBPXM010000013.1:0-85827 GCF_050446505.1 Providencia sp. SP181 | reverse complement strand
ATTCCGACGAACGAAAAAGGGGAATGGTCGTTTGCGGTTCCCCCCTCCGTACTGCAAGACGGATTGCATAAGTATACGATAACGGCAACCGATGTGGCAGGGAATCAATCCGCTCCGCAAAAAGGGACAATTACCGTTGATACTTTAAATAGCAGTTTGCCTCCAACAAAGTCTAATGAACTGGCGTCCGCTTTCATGCAGTTACCAGAGGTTGATAATAATTTGTCGACAGAAGATATTCACTTTTAATAAAGCCAAACACCACCTTATTTTAAGGTGGTGTTTGGCTGTTGGCAAAGCGAGTTATCAGCTAAAATCAATAAATTATTTTGCTCAATAATTTTGATAAAAGACAATAAATGTAGGCAGATTTATCCATTTTGTAGATACCGATGGAGAGTAAAAATTATAAAAGAGGAGAAGGTTGGCTACGGTAGTAATTTTTAAACGTTGACATGAAAAAAGGGACATCATCATAACCTACCTCATGTGCAATACGTATCATGGGCATTTTATTAACTTTAGATAATATCATGGCCTTATTCATTCTCGACATTAAACTGATTTTAGAAAAACTCGTATATTCACTTGCAAGGCGCCGTTTTAGTGTGGAGGCACTCATGTGTAATTGTTTTGCGACAGAGTCTAAAGTACAGCACTGTTTTCCAGTACTGTGAAAAATTAAGTCATACACTTTGTCTTTTATTGATACATTTATGGATTCATGGAGAGAAGGGATGAATCCATCGACTAATAGAAAAAATGATAAAATAAAGTTCAAGTAAATCTTAATCTTATGTTTATCAGTGGATGTTGATATTTCTTTTTTGATAGATAAGAATGCGTTTTCAATGATAGGATTTTCATGCAAATTAGTAAAACAGACCCGATTATTCAGCTTTGTTTTTTTTTCGCTAACCAAAAACTCAGTATGTTGTAGGTAAAAGTATTTTAACATTTCATCGGTGATAGGGAGTATATCAACGGTGGAAGGGTGAGAATTATCATTGTTGATAATCTCAATAGACTTGCCTTTAGGAAGAAAACAGATATTTGAGGGAGTGAGTGTTTGCCATTCCCCATTTTCGATGCGTATATTAATTTCATTTGTAGTGACTTTTAGTAATAGGGAGTGCATCAGATAAAAGCTATTTTTTGCTATATCAGGTAAAGAGTTAATATATGAGTAAAATGATTTTTCACAGAATGTAGTCGACATAAAATAAACCTAAAAGTATCATTCACAGAAATCAGCCATAAAATCCTATAGGTTTGATTGGGATCTATCTCGGCTGTGAGTAGTCAATAGAACACATATCTAAGGTTTTTATTCATCGCTTATTAATAGTGCTTGAACATACAAATATGTTATTCATTGAATGAGATGGGATACTAGTTTTATATCGCATGAGTTTATTTAATTAAAAATCGTTATTTTTTATGTTTTATAAGCCGAAAAAAAATCAAAGATAATCATGTGTTATCTGATGGAATCCATTTCAATGTACTGTTTTTATTGTGATTTTTATTATTTTAATAAATCGGAATTTAGTTAAATATAAATAAGTCAGAAGAAATCCAAATTGGAATAAGAATAGTACAAAGAGTGATGTGCCCCTCAGTAAGAGATTTCTCTAATATTGAGGGGAAATTTAGCGCTAATTCTGAAATTTATTATTGGGGAAATAAAGACGCTGCTAATTCAATATTTGATTTAATTGGCTATATAGCCCTTGTGCGCTCTTTTTATAACCATCAACAGACAAATGGACATTATCCGGTCGCGCTAAATCTTGCGCTGCCCATGAGCGAATTGAGCAAGGGCCACCCATAAAGGCTTGCCAGTCCCAAAACAGCGTGTTTTCTTGCGCAGCGACGGTTTTTTGAATTTGAATCACATTCAGTAAGTTCACGGGCATTTGTGCTTGGCAACTTGCCGCCTGACTAAATTTTAGTGAATCATTCGGGCCGACCAATAGAATTACACTATTTGGCATTTGCTGGCGGATTAAGCGTATTTTCGCCCGCAAATTTTGCTCATAAGCGGCTAAATCTAATGTGTCATTAAATGCTTCGTTGGTACCGTAGGCCAAAATGATCATATCAGGGGACATTTGTGCTAACGTTTCGCTCCACTGAGGCTGCCATTTATCGACCATCGTTAATGTCGCGCCGTTAATTCCCAGTGCAGACACCATCACGCCTGGTTTTGTTGAGCGCACTAACCAACCGCCAATTTTTAGGTTGTTATCTTTGCTCACGGAAATCTGCGCAGGTAACTGGGTATTTACTGGCGTTGAGAAGCGCCACTGGTTCCCTGTTGCAGGTAACGCCACATTTGGGGAAGCTGCGGGGGATACACGCATTTGTGAATCATTTGAACCTTGATATAGCGCCTGTAACTGATAAGCCCCCAGCGCGGGCTGTAATGGTTTTAACAATACATTGCTGTTCACTGCTTGGGGCTCTGCAATAAAGCCCCCTAGTGGGTAATCAAAGCGTTCATCTTTACGGCTTGAAGATAGCGACCACTCTTTTTTCTCGCTCATGCGGTTAATGGTTGCAGTGCGTTGACCTGGTACTGAAATTGGTGGGATAAAACCAGGGCCTGCATCACCGTAGCGTTGCTGAAATAACGTTCTCAGATTGCCACTGAAAAAATCAGCAGCAGTATGAGAGTCACCAATTTGGACAATGTGCACTTGCTGGTTGCCTTGGTGCAATTTATTGGCAAATTGACGCAGGTTTGGTTCTGCGTTATTTACAAGTTGCCCTCGCTCAACCACGTCCTGACCTTTCGTCGAGCTCGGTGTTCGCGTTTTGTCTGATGTGTTCTGGCAAGACAATAAGCCTAATGACAGCAGCGCAATAACGCTACCAGCCAAAATTTTGGACTTAGCTTGACGCAGGTTGTTCAGTTTCATGAGGTTCCTTTTCTTCCTCTACGAAGTGGATCAGAGAAAATACTTTTTCCGCGATGAGCTGTTGGCCTTTTCCGCTGAAATGAATGCCATCACCACTTCGTAATTTAATTGTGCTGCTTTCATCGCCGATATAGTCAGAGTAGGTATCGCCTTTATATTTAAAGACATCATTGACGGAGAAGTAGATTTCACCGTTGCTCTCGACTTCAGATTGGTAGAGGCTTCGTAAGAATTTCATACCATCAGATAGCGTATTTTTACGCATATTAGGGGGGCCAACCCAAATAACATCAACATTGTGCTGGCGGGCGGTGGATATTATATCACTAATCCGCTCACGGTAAACATTTTCCCAATCTTCACTCTTAAATTTGACGTATTTATAACCTGTTTGTGGTGGCATATCCCAAGGATCATTAGGCCCTAAAAATACCACTAATACTTTAATATTTGGATTGTCATTCAACGCTTTGGCAATAGTCTGTGGCCAGTTGAAAAAGCGTGGGTAAGCGAGCCCCGTGCTCTGCTTACTTAAATTAATGCTATCGATATTATACTTTTTCAACAGCATATTTTTCACATGAGGAGCAACGCCTTGCATCATCGAATCACCAGCAAATAACACCTTCTGATCTTTTTCGATATTGGCGATGTGTTTGGCAACAATCGGCTGATTATTTTTGATAGCCAAGCCGCTAAAATTAACCCCTTTTGCTTTTTCTCTGGCTTGTGGGCGTTTCAGTAATTCAGGGAAAGTGACAGACAAGCTTTCTGCTGGGTAAGTGTAGCCATGAAGAAAGTGCAGACCCACTTGGAAATCCGTTGGAAAGACTCGTTTTTTGCCTTGGTTTTCCAGCGCGAGCTGCGTCGCTTCTTTCTCTTCTTTGGCCTTTTGCCCTGATGCATGATAAGCAAATGTTGTTCCCGCTTCTAACGCGCCATCATGCAAAGAAGCCCCATAATCCCAGATAGGATTACCTGCCATTTTTGCCCATGGGGTATCTTGGTGGTATTTCTGCTGCCAGAAACGCTCTAGAGAGCTTTGGTTTAACCAAATCAAGAGTAAACCTGCCACTAAGACAATTAACAGCACCTGAACCATTTTAACGAGGGTCTTTTTAAACTCAGAAGTTAGCATAAATGAACCCCGGCATTCCTGAAGGCGAAAGCATAAACATAATCGTTAAAATAATGGCAAGGGGAATAGGGTAATAATACCAAGGCACGCTTTGATAATGTTTCGCGACAACATGGTAGCCTTGCACAAAATAAGGATAAGCAATTAATAAGACCCAGAACGCAATTAACAAACCAAGGCTGGCTTGAATAGAA
The DNA here is from genome assembly GCF_050446505.1 of Providencia sp. SP181. NCBI lineage: Bacteria > Pseudomonadati > Pseudomonadota > Gammaproteobacteria > Enterobacterales > Morganellaceae > Providencia > Providencia sp. SP181. Next base: position 81,571 of record NZ_JBBPXM010000013.1, on the reverse strand, counting down.
GCAATAAAGCCTGGCGCAATGATTTGGTTGAGCATTAATATTGCGTCATCAAAGGATTGACTGCGGAAAAAAATCCACGCAAAACAGACAAAATGGAACGTAATAATCCGCGAAACCCAAATGGATAGCGTTTTGTTAGGAATAACTTTTGTCCACCCCAACTTTTCCATGCACAAAGTCTTAAGGTTGAGTAATACAATCCCTAAGCCATGAATTGCACCCCATACGACAAATGTCATTGCCGCGCCATGCCAGAGCCCTGAAATGACCATTGCAAGGAAGACGTTAGTATTCATTCGGCTGAAACCTTTGCGGTTGCCACCAAGGGGGATATAAATATAATCGCGAATAAAGGTGGATAAACTGATATGCCAACGAACCCAAAACTCTTTTAAATTAGCGGCTAAATAAGGCGCATTAAAGTTAACAGGTACTCTGAAACCTAATAATAAGGCAATCCCAGTGACAAGGTTGGTATAACCTGAAAAGTTAAAATAGATATTCCAAGCGTAAGCGTAGGTGGCTATAAGGATCTCTCCTGCGCTATAACCGACTGGCGCATCAAAAATAGGATTAACATAGTTTTCAGATAAATAAGAACTAAATAAGAAAAGTTTTACCAACGCTAATGAAATTAAGAGGATGGCTTTGCGGCTATCTAGAATTGTGCGAGTTTCAGCTTGGATTTGCGGAAGAAAGTTTTTCGCACGGTTAATCGGGCCAGCAACGATGCTTGGGAAAAATGCAAGGTATAGTGTTACATCAAAAAAATCGGCTTTTTGAATCTCTTTTCGACACACTGAAACCGTATAGCTGACGGAATGAAAGGCATAGAAAGAAAGCCCCAACGGCGCCAGTATTTCTAAAATAGGCAGCCCAACGCTAAAACCGAATTTATCTAATGTTTGTTGGGTGCTTTCTTGAAAGAATGAATAATATTTAAAATACGTAAAGCACCCGATAATACCTGTAGCGAGAATGACATAAATCCAACGATTGGAGAGCCAGTTCGTTATCCAATTAGTTAATAAGTAGATAAAAAGGGTATAGCCAAATAAAATATAAGCAAAGTCAGGACTAAAAGAATAAACAAAAAAGTAACTAGCAGTAATTAAGAGCCCATTTTGTAGTTTTGCGCTGGGCTGACAGCCCCAATAAATAAGAAAAAAAATTAAAAAAGAGCCAAGAAACTCAAACGAGAAGAAATTCATATTAGACTCAAAGATGTTAATTATTTTGGTAGAAGATAGCCTATGATATTTATTATCTGGTTCTATGCAATCAGAATATTGCTCGTCATAGTTAAAGCGGTGACTTTGTTGGTTGCGTTCAGCTACCCTAGTCACATACTTATGTATGCTCCTAGGGATATCTTCTCTTGCCGCCTTGCCACCACTTTATCTATTTAGAGCAACCCTTGAGATCTGAAAAAATCAAAAATCAAATAAATGCGACTCAAAAAGAATAAAAAAAATCCACTTAGCAAAGTGGATTTTTTTATGTCTTGTACCTGGTGATACAAAAATTTAGATGCGAGTGGATGCTCTTTTTTGAGCTTGTGTAATCAATTCTTCGTTACTCGCGTACATTTCTTGTAGATAGCGGTTATAGGATGAACCTAACTCGGAGTACCCTTTCATATCGTTGATAAGTTTATTGGTATCTAACTCATCTTTTGATAAACGTTGCTTAGCTCGCGATGTACGTAGAGACTCATAAGCATTGTGGGTATTCATATTTTTCATATAGGCGGTTACTGTTTCTTCTACAGTTGAGTAGGTCGAATAACCTTTAATCTTACCTTTGTTGGCCTTACAGCCGCTACCGCAGCGCATACCAAATAAATTACCATTTTGTTGAGCGAGTTGTGATGTACCCCAACCAGACTCTGTTGCTGCTTGTGTTGCAACTAAGTGCGTCGGCATGATGTCAACACGACTAAGTAGTTTGTCCCAATTAATGCGTTTTGGGTTACTACACTTCACACCATAGCTATCACAAATTTGGCTAAGACGGCGCAGTTCTTGAGCGCTCCACTTCTTATTTGCACGAACGGATAACAACCAATTACGTTCTTCCAAAATTTGCTTATTCACTTTTTCAATTACAGGGACAACCGTTTTCAAAAATGCTTTCTTTCGTGGCGTACCAGAGGGATATTTTCGCAAATCAGGCAGTGAGGTTTTAGCCTGACTGACATTTTGCACAGTGCTACTTGAGTAGTCTTTACTGAGCATTTTGCTGGTACTGGTGGAGCCGAGACTTAAGCTCGAAAATAATAATAAAAATAAGAAAGCGAAGACGGCTTTTGTCCTCATCGTTCGAGAGGGCATTTGCTTCTCCTAAGTTTCTCTGAACAAAATTCGAGCGAATAGTAGCAGAATAATTTTTCACGAGCTACATTTATCAAGCCAACATTAGCAAAACTACTGTATTATTTTGTTGTGTTTTTTATGTTTTTGTGTTTTAAATGATTTTTAATCAGATTTCAGTCATTAATGGTATGTTCATGTATGTGTATGTATAAATAAATCTTCAGTGTTTCCTTTGCTATTCCTCTCACTTAAGCTAAATTAGATTAAAAAACGAACAAATGGCACAGTTATTTTATGGTTACTTTGATTAAAAAATAAGCGACCAGTGGGTTGTTTTTTAGCCAAAATAAGAAACTCATCCTTTTCTTAGATGTGATAGAGAAGACCTAAGCTAAATAAAAATGACGTTCGATAACGAAAAAAAGTGCAAAGAAATGACTTTTTTTCTTGCCAAAGAATGGGTGGAGATATGAGAAATTTGACGCGTTAAAATTGCAGGAAAAACGGTTTATGGTTGCAATATTTGTTGCTGTAAATCCTGTTTTTTTGCATCTTCAGCTAACCAAGAAAAATCGTTCTTAGTCCAATACTGAATAGGAATGGGTAAATTCGCCATATGTTTTGTGGGGAGCAAGCGCAGTTGTGCCAGTAAGGATAAATCATACTGATGGTATTGGTTTGGTAAGGTTAGCATTAAGCGTTGCGTGGGTAACACTTGCATAGGAAGTAGAGGGAAACGGCTATCACTTATTTCGTAGTCCCTTGTTAAAACAAGAAATTTTTCAGGTACGCGTCGGTAACTGTTCCACCATAAGCCATCTACACTATCAAACATCTTCTGGGTCGTTTTTTTATCCGTATTGCTTAATTGTTCAAGGGCTAACGGTAAAATATCTTCCATTGATTGTGAGTAAATTGGTAAAGAAGCTGCACGTCCCTGTAGAATTAAAGTCATCGCAAGGCGTGCCCCGAGGAGATTCGAGTAAAGGTCTTCAGGTGAAAATGCAGAAATACCCTCAGAAAAACCCGGGACAGATTGATAACCATACCATTGTGCGATTTCATGCCAAGCCGCTAGCTGAAAAGCAAGCTTCGCGGCAAGATAAGCGCTGAGGGTATAGCGTTGTTCAGGGGATTGCGGCGGTGTGAAAGCGCTAAAATGGATTTGCCGGCCTGCAAGTTCATCACTGAGTGTTAGTGACCATGCTTCACCGAGGCGCGAATAAATTTGGCTGAACAAATAGAATGTATAATCTGCGGTATCCCTAACATGGGAGATATCAATAAATCCGCCTTGCTCAGTATAGAGTAAGCCAATTTTCTCATTGCTTATCCCCATCAATGCTGCAGACGCACCCAAAAAGCTATCATTATAATGGTGTTCGCCAAGTTTATCGGCTTCGACAATATTATCGATAGTATAAAATGGAACGGGGAGCCCCCACAGTTCCGCTTGTAGGTTATAACCGAAAGCGCAGCAGGCGCGTAAGCCTTGTGGAGGAGGCAATGACGTTACCACAGGCCAGGCTTGAGGTGCTTCTTCGAATGAATATGTGGTTAACACAGGTTTTATGGCGGAAAGCTCAAGTGGCTCACGGCTTTGGCAAGCGGCTAAAAATAGTGTAAAACTTAGAGCAGTCAACCACTTACCCATTAAAATGCCTCTCCCACCTGAAAATAAACCCCAGAGCTGTTACGGCCCATGCCAAAATCTAAACGCACATTCATTCTTGGTTTAAATTCAAATCGATAACCTACACCAACCGTTGGTAGCCAGTGCCCTTTACCTAAGTCCGATGATGCATCACTCATCGTCCCTGTGCCTAACCAACCGACAACACCATGGCGCCAATCCAGCTTCTGGCGCACTTCTATTTGGCTGGTGAATATATTGTTATCGCGATAACGCCCTTCGTAATAACCACGCATGCGGTTGCCATTACCTAATAGGGAAAGCTGGTTCCATGGTACATTCCCTGTCGCAAAACGAGCATAGTTATCAAGGGCAACAACGGTGTTTGGCGTTAGCTCATGATAGTAGGCATATTGTAACTGTGTGGTTTGAAAACGCGTATCGCTACCAAGGCTTGGTGCAAAATAAGTATAAACTACCTCAAAAGTTTGGCCTTTATGTGCGTTGGGTAAAAAATCGCGGGTATCAAAGCTATAGTAAGCGCTGATCCCTGAATTTAAGACTGACCGTCCACCCACGGATTTTGCAAAGTAGGTTTTTGCACCATCATCAGGATCACTGGCATTGATGGATGAAAAGTTCCAGCCAAGGCCAACATAGGTAGCATCGGTTAGCTTATAAAGTGCTCTTGGGGTAATTTGAAATTCTTGAGAATGGTACTTTTCTTTATTATGGTCATTCTTTCCTGCCGCATAGCCTTTTCCCCAATAATAGGTTGGCACGTTGTTTATTGTGCCAGAGACAAATAGCCGCCACTGGTCATTATCGAGAAAATTATAATTGGTGAAATTTAAACCAAAAGCACCTGTAGAGGAGGCAAAGCCACTGAGCCCAATCGAAGAAGGCTGTGTTGTTTTATCGTCTTTGTCTATTCGATAGAGCCCGACCAGTGCGGTGCCAATACCAATGCCCATTTCTGGGGTATAAAATGGGCCAGGCAAAACGCCCCAATCAATCGTTTTGCTTTCATCAAAGTGGTTTTCGCCCCCAAGCTCATTTAGCCAGCCATCGATTTGCGGGCGTTCGGGGAAAATATCTGCTTTTGCAGGAAAGAGCATAAAAAGGCTAGCGAGTGCCAGCCCCTGTATAAGAGCCAATCGCTTCATTAAAAACGAAATTCTCCTGAGACAAAGAAAGTATTGCGATTATTAAAACCAAACTCAGTGAGAACGTTAAAGTTACGTGTAAATTCGACGCGCGCTCCAACCGTATTATTCCATTTATGGGCAAGATGTTGTTTAACATCGAATTTCATGCCAGGCTCATCCATGGAGTCAATAATACCTTGGAATTTAGCAGGTAGGTTAAGTTTACTAATATCACCTTTAAATCGTTGAGTAATATCTTGATACATCGCACCTGTCCATATTTGAACTTTAGTGTCCCCTTGTCCTTCAATGAGCGGATTGAAAGTAAAAGTATAACCAACACGTGGAGAAATAATAAGTGCTTTGATATCCCCATCAATAATATCAAGATCGGTTTTTGTATAGTTTAAATCTAACGTGGTGAAAAAGTCGTTATAGCCGCCAGCTAAAGTAAAACCAGCACCGTAGGTTTTCCCTTTAAAATCTAAATCAAAAGGTTCACCTTTGAGGATAGGATCTAATGGGATAACAAAACCACCGCCAAAGTCCATACTCCCACCTTTTAGTGTGGTATGCGATTTACCTTTTGTGTGACCATATAAACCATAGATGTTTAGAAATGGGAACACCCATGAATCAAGCTTTAATGTGTGAGTTTCACTTTTTTGTCGAGTGTGGCCAGCTTCAATATGCAATGCATCTGAAAAACCAGGGTTTTCTGGGGTAATAAAACCGATTCTATCTACGACAATGTCTTGACGCATATTCATATACCCATAACTCACCCCAAAAGGTTCAGGTAAGTCATAACCTCTGGCACGGGCTTCATCCCCCCAAATAGGCAATACTCGTGACTCTGAGGAAGAAGAACGAGTAATACCCCCTTGGCCATTATTTTGAGGGACACCAGACTCACTCATGGTGACTGAAAATAAAGGGCGGTCACTGTCGGCAAAACTGGTAGAAATGCTTATAAAGGATGAAAGGATCAGCGCAGTGCTGAGTTGAATGCGTTTCATAAAGTTAACTCAATATTTAGGGAATCATGAAGTGTATAAAGCGGTTTATTGATAATCTCACAATATTAGTCGGAATTTTATCATTGATGTTGATTGTTCGGGTGGCGCTTAATGCTTTTTAAACCACGAAGTCAAGTTAACCCAAGTATGTTGAAGGAATATTTAAGATGGTTATTCTGTTGTAAAGAATAAGGCCGATATGAATCATATCGGCTTAAATAAAAAATGGGTTTATGGCTTATTTTGTTGGTGAAAACGGACACGCTCATGGAAATAGGCTTTTAGGTGATCTTCCATCTGATGGATTTTTTGCTCTAACGCATTTACAAATACATCGTCATTATTCATATCGAAAACACGCTGCATCGCGAGGTCATCAACGTATTCTTTTTGTTCTTTTGTTAAGTCAGCCATATTTTCATCACCTATATTGGAATGGAGTTATTTACCCGTTATTTTAAGGGAAATAAAAGAAAGAGCACTATTGTGCCTTAGCCAATAGCGTATGAAAAGTAGAATAAATCATTGTCGAATAATGATAATTTATCTACTTAGATGAAATGTGAGGGATCAAATCACAATCTGAATTGGTTAAGAATATTCACAATATTCTTAATGAATATAAGCTGATATCCTCGCCTCAGTCACTTATTAACGGGTCTGAATAATGAACAATAAACAATACTACCTTGATACAGCTGCAGGTGAAGGTGAAAAAGAAGCCTCCATGATGGTTGCTATTCCTGCATCTGAATTGACCTCTGCATTACTTGAACAGCGTTTAGAAGAACAAACCTATTTCACTGAAGGTGAAATTGATTATATTCCTGATGAAGATGGTTTTTTCTTTAATTGTAAAAAAGGGGAAGAAGAGCTGCGTTTTTATGTGGCGTTAGTGGATAGCGACCCAGATTATACAATTAATCCTTATTTTGCGACTGACCCCATTACCCCTGAACTCTATGCCGAAGCGAGTGCTGCGGCACAAGCGGTTATTGTCGAGTGTGTTTTCCATGATCAACCGTTGGTTAATTACTTGCAGCAATTAAAAATCATCCAAATTCTAGTGCCCGATTTATTATTAGGGCTGGATATTTCAGCGGCAGGGAAAGTCTTTACTCGTGAGTGGTTAAATTTCCAATTAATTGATGATTTAATGCCAAGTATTGATTCTTTATATGTTGTTCATGCGATTTATGACCAAGACGATAACGAAGATAAACCTGAAGAAGAACGCGCGCCGACTATGTACTGGTTCCATACCCATGGTTTAGCGCGTTGTGGGTTATCCGAAGCTGAAATTATTATCCCGCATCCGATTTCTTCTTATTATGGTATTCCCGAACTGTTTTGGAGTTTTGTGAATAACAGCATCACCCACGGTAAAATTGTCTTTAATGAGCCAATTTTTATTGGGCAAACACAATCAGGTTATGAATACTTGGTGGCATTACCTTTTGAGGAAGGATTGTTGCACGTGGGTAAATCAACGCCAGTGGATGATTTAAAACCGCTGGAAGAGATGAATTTCGAATTTGGTGATGAAACATCTGAACGTTTTATGGGGGATTGGCATGATAGAGACGAGTCTCACCAGCACCCGTCCGCCATGTTATTTCGCGTAACGCAAGAAAACCCAACGCTGGAAAGCTTCTTTGAAGGGTTTGAAGAGCAAAATGCGATGATGTTTATGCGCACAGATGAAGAAACGGCGGATATGTCCCGTAAAGCGAAGCTGCGTTGGGAATATTTCACCCATATGTTGGATAACTATGGCCCGAAACCCGCGGTGCAGAAAAAAGGTTTCTTCGCTAAGTTCCTCGGTAAAAATGATGAAGAACAAGGGTCAGAATGGCGTTTCTTGGTGAAGTGTGGCATTGGTTATCACGATGCGGAAGAGGACTTTGATGGCCATGAACACATGTGGTTCGAGCCTGTCTCATGGAATGGGGATCAATTTGAAGGGCGCTTAATCAACCATCCTTTCTATGTGCAAACAATGCAAGAAGGGGAGGTTTATCCATTAACCCGTGATGACATTACGGATTGGACAATTTATTTCCAAGACGGCAGCTACACCCCTGACACGATTTACAAGTTGCTTAGTGGCGCACAAGTTCATTAGTCGCGTTTGGCATGATAGACTGGGCGCGCAATGCGCCCAATTGACAGTTAAAAGCTTAATTTGATGAATGAATCTGATCTTTACCAATACGCCCTGTTTATGCTTTCACGCCGTGATTATGGAAAAGCTGAGTTATTTGCTCGGATGAAACGGCGTATGTACGAAAAAAATGACGGCATCATTGATGAAACTGTGATTGAACAGGTGTTGGATAGATTAAGCGAGCAACATTTTCTCGATGATAACCGTGTGGTTGCTCTATTACTGCAAGGCTATGTACGTAAAGGTTACGGGCCGCTACGTATCAAACAAGAAATGCGCCAAAAGGGGTTTTCTCAAACACTTGTCGACCAACACCTTGCCAATATTGAGGTGGATTGGTTTGAAAAAGCAGCTGAAGTGCGCAACAAAAAATTTGGTGATGTATTGCCCGATGATTTTAAAGAGAAAAGTAAGCAAATTCGTTATCTACAATATCGCGGTTTTTTTGGTGATATGATTTACGAACTCTTTAATGGGTAAATTTACGTATTTAATTAGCGATGATAAACAGACATGTTGTTAAGTTGGCCTATCACGCTCATCATTTCCTTATGAATAAAAGCCTTATCCTCCAGTGTTCAAATAATAATCGATAAAATTATCTGCAAAGTAAGTTAGTAAAAAGATTTATTATTTATTTCTCTTGTATTTTTACTCATTTCTATATTAAAAAACATCTGCTGACATGATCATCGTCAGTGAATTTTGCTTAACTATTAGGCAGAGTAATTTTTTTTATAATTACAAAATAAGACAGGCAGGAGAAACAAATGATTGAGCTCTTAATCGGCGTCATTGTCGCCATTGGAGTTGGGCGTTATATCATCAAAGGGTATTCGGCAACGGGCGTGTTAATGACAGGCGGTATTTTACTGCTGATTATTACCGCTATTATGGGAAAAAGTATTTTACCTGGTTCTGTTCCAACGACGGGGTGGCGTGTAACAGACATTCTGGAATACATTAAATTCCTCCTAATGAGCCGAGGTGGTGACCTTGGTATGATGATCATGGTGCTTTGTGGGTTTGCGTCGTATATGACACACATTGGTGCCAACGATGTCGTGGTAAAAATCGCGTCGAAACCACTGAAAATGATCAACTCACCGTATTTATTAATGGTAGCGGCTTATATTGTAGCATGCTTGATGTCACTGGCGGTTTCATCGGCAACTGGCTTAGGGGTGCTATTAATGGCAACCTTATTCCCCGTGATGGTAAACGTTGGGATCAGCCGCGGTGCAGCTGCTGCAATTTGTGCTTCACCTGCTGCAATTATTTTGGCTCCAACATCGGGTGACGTGATCTTGGCGGCACAAGCTGCAGAAATGCCATTAATTGATTTTGCCTTTAAAACCACATTACCGATTTCCATCGCTGCGATTGTTGCGATGTCGATTGCACATTTCTTCTGGCAACGTTATCTCGATAAAAAAGAGCACGTTAAAACAGAAATGTTAGATGTGAATGAAATCAAAACTCATGCGCCTTCTTTCTATGCCATCTTACCTTTCACACCCATTATTGGCGTGTTAGTGTTTGACGGAAAATGGGCACCTGAATTGCACATTGTTACGATTATTGTTGGCTGTATTATTTTAGCTGCAATTATTGAATTTTTACGCAGTTTCAGTGCTAAACACGTCTATGGTGGTTTGGAAGTTTGCTATAAAGGCATGGCGGATGCATTTGCAACGGTGGTCATGCTGTTAGTGGCTGCTGGGGTATTTGCGCAAGGTCTAAGCACAATTGGCTTTATTTCAGGGTTGATTAACCTTGCACAATCTTTTGGGTCAGGCGCTATTGTGATGATGATTGCATTAGTGATTATCACCATGTTAGCGGCGATGACTACGGGTTCAGGTAATGCGCCATTCTATGCTTTTGTGGAATTAATCCCACACTTAGCAAAACAAATGGGAGTTAACCCTGCTTACTTGGTTATTCCAATGCTACAAGCATCTAACTTGGGACGTACTTTGTCCCCAGTTTCAGGGGTTGTGGTTGCAGTTTCTGGTATGGCAAAAATTTCACCGTTTGAAGTAGTGAAAAGAACTTCAGTTCCAGTCTTAGTGGGCTTGGTTGTTGTGGTTATTGCTACTGAAATTTTAGTCCCTATTCATCTGTAAATTTTTAATGATTGCCATAAATGGCTGGGTTAACTTTACCCAGCCATTTTTTTTGTTTGCATGAAATTAAATGCTTTATATATAAAAAATACTATTTTAATAACGTAGGAAAATATTTTTTAGCAGAACAATGACAACTCATTTTTTTGTTTAACGTTATTAACGAGATCTACGCCAAAAAGTTGAGTGAAATAACGCGATTAAATTAGGTACTGGTACGCATTTAATGCAAAATCGGCTCATCTTTTTTTAATAACGTTAATGATGAAAAATACACTATGAGCACAATTGAAAAAGCAGTGGTTGCTACGGATAAGCCAGTAAGTAAATGGACGTATAAGGATTTTACGTGGGTACTTTCTTTATTCGGTACCGCAGTTGGGGCAGGCGTTTTATTTTTACCTATCAAAGCGGGAGCCGGGGGGTTTTGGCCATTAGTCGTGTTGGCATTGATTGCAACGCCAATGATTTGGCTAGCACATAAAGGGCTTGCACGTTTTGTTTTATCATCTAAAAATCCAAATGCAGATATTACCGATACCGTTGAAGAGCATTTCGGTAAAACAGGCGCAAATATTATTACTTTTGCCTATTTCTTTGCGATTTACCCAATTGTATTAATTTATGGTGTTGGGATAACAAATACTGTCGATTCTTTCCTCGTGAATCAAATCGGTATGGACCCGCTTCCACGTTGGTTATTATCGGGTGTTTTGATTGCAGCAATGACAGCAGGCGTGGTTTTTGGCCGTGATTTAATGTTAAAGCTGACCTCGCTTATGGTCTACCCGCTGGTATTTATTTTATTAGCACTATCTTTGTATTTAATTCCTGAATGGAATATGTCAATGCTAGAAGTCGCACCAGACTGGGGTTCAATGCCAGTTGTGGTGTGGATGGCGATCCCATTGATCGTATTCTCATTTAACCACAGCCCAATCATTAGCCAATTTACCAAAGACCAACGTCAACAATTTGGTGATAAGGCAATTATCAAAACTGATATGATCACTGGTGGCGCAGCTCTGATGCTCACGGGTTTTGTGATGTTCTTCGTTTTCTCTGTGGTGCTATCGTTGAGCCCAGCAGAACTGGCTATTGCCAAAGAACAAAATATCAGTGTGTTATCGCATATTGCGAATATTAATCCATCCCCGATTCTGTCTTATTTAGGCCCAATTGTTGCCTTCGCCGCAATCATATCAAGTTATTTTGGGCACTTTTTAGGGGCTCATGAAGGTTTAGTGGGTTTAATCAAATCACGTTCTTCTTTCTCACTAAAGAAAATTGAAATGGTATCGATGCTGTTTATCGTGATTACTACATGGATTGTCACCATTCGTAACCCAAGTATTTTAGGCATGATTGAAACGATGGGGGCACCAATGATTGCTGCTATCCTGTTCATTTTGCCTGTAGTATCGATGAATATTATTCCTGCAATGAAGAAATTTAGCACATCAAAACTGGCGCAAATTTTTACCTTTATCTGCGGATTAGCTTCTATTACATCGGTTATTTACGGCGCGTTTCAGTAAATATCTGAGAAAATAACGTACAGAGAAAGCCACAGCCTTACGGGGCGTGGCTTTTTTTATATCAAGATGCAATAGGTTATAAGCATCGACATTGATATAACCTGATGGTTAAGATGAAGAGGATGAAAATCACGCACAGTTATAACAAAATGAACTAACTCATATGAAATAATTTCAAGTTCAGATAGTTGTCTATCAAAGAGTCTTAGGTAATATCTAGTGTTAACACAGCATCGAACCTCTTACTCGATACCTAATCTGGCAGTGTTTTTCCAGTGCATCATAACAAGGATAACAAATGAAATTAGAAACATTATCGATTCACGCCGGCTACTCTCCAGACCCGACAACGAAGTCTGTCGCCGTTCCGATTTACCAAACCACCTCTTATGCTTTTGATGATACGCAGCATGGTGCGGATCTGTTCGATTTAAAAGTTGCGGGTAATATTTACACGCGAATTATGAACCCGACTAATGATGTGCTGGAAAAACGTGTTGCTGCACTGGAAGGCGGTGTCGCTGGGCTGGCGGTTGCCTCTGGGATGGCGGCGATTACCTACGCGATTCAAACTATTGCTCAAGCTGGGGATAACATAGTTTCTGTTGCAAAGCTGTATGGCGGAACTTATAACTTATTAGCTCATGCTTTGCCTCGCTTAGGGATTGAAACTCGTTTCGCAGAACACGATGATTTAGCGGCATTAGAAGCGCTGATTGATGAAAAAACCCGTGCAGTTTTTTGTGAGTCTATTTCGAACCCCGCTGGGTTTATTGTCGATATTGCTGCGCTGGCGGAAGTTGCACATCGTCATGGCGTACCACTCATTGTGGACAATACGGTCGCAACGCCGTATTTATGCCGACCTTTTGAACATGGCGCGGATATTGTTGTTCACTCATTGACTAAGTATATTGGCGGTCATGGTACATCACTGGGCGGTATGGTCGTTGACTCTGGGAAATTCCCATGGACACAATATCCAAATCGTTTCTCACTACTGATTGAGCCCGATGTGGCTTACCACGGAGTCAGTTATACTGAACACTTTGGTGCAGCAGCCTTTATTGCTCGTTGCCGTGTTGCCCCTTTACGTGGAACGGGGGCTGCATTATCCCCATTTAATTCATTCTTGATTTTACAAGGTTTAGAAACCTTGGCATTAAGAATGGACAGACACACAGAAAATGCGCTAAAAGTGGCTAATTTTCTTGAAAAACACCCTCAAGTAGAGTGGGTTAAATATGCGGGATTACCCAGTAATCCCGAGCACGCGTTAGCGCAGAAATACATGAACGGTAAGCCTGCGAGCATTATGTCGTTCGGTATTAAAGGCGGACAAGAAGCAGGGGCTCGTTTTATTGATGCACTGCAACTGATTGTTCGGCTGGTGAATATTGGTGATGCCAAGTCACTGGCGTGTCACCCTGCATCCACAACTCATCGTCAGTTAAATGATGCAGAGCTCGCCCAAGCAGGTGTTTCACGAGATATGATCCGTTTATCTATCGGGATTGAACATATTGACGATATTCTTGCAGACCTTGAGCAAGCCTTAGTCGCTGCAAAATAGTTGTTAGTTGTTATCAAGAAAAACCAGTTATGGGTAATACCATGACTGGTTTTTTTGTTTGAGCGTAAATAAAAAGGTTTTTATTTTAATTTTAAACATTAAGAATTAATTAATTTTTAAATATTAATAGAATCCCCTTCGTGAATGAACTATTTTTTATATAACGAGTCTTAACACTCGATTCTTATCTCTTTTTTAAGATGAATAAAATGTGGTATTCATTCATTTATTGATTGTTTATAAATATCAATGTGAAAAACAGGGTAATCATTGATTTGTTTATGCGGGGTTTAATTGTCGCAATGATAATAACCTAATAGAAAATGGCAAGCGTTGCTTTCACGCTAACAGCTTAAAAGTATTAAATATTAATAACAAGAATGGTTGAGATGAGATGATTATGGCAAATAATAAAATTGCCTGCCTTAAGTGGTGTCTACTATTTGTATTTATTGTTGCAACCTATTTTTTGCCGTTAAACGGGCGGCTGTTATGGCAGCCTGACGAGCTCCGTTATGCTGAAATTAGTCGTGAACTAATCATCAGTTATAATTGGAGTGTGCCAGAACTGCTGGATGTTCGTTATTTCGAAAAACCCATTTTTGGTTATTGGGTTGGTGCTATTTTTCAAATGTTATTTGGTGAAAATAATGTTTCTGTTCGCCTTGGTGTTGTATTTAGTACACTAATCAGTGGGTTATTTGTTTACCTTAGCGCTAAAATGGCGTGGAAAAACCCACGTATCGCGTTTAATGCCACGTTTATTTACCTTTCCATGTTGATGGTGTTTACCATTGGCACTTATAACATTCTTGACCCTATCGTTACCGCATTTATCACGATGGTGATTTTCTTTTTCCAATGGGGGTTGACCACTAAACGATTTTCCCACCAGCTCTTGGCCTATATTTTACTGGGGGTGGTCTGTGGTTTAGGGGTATTAACGAAGGGGTTCTTAGTTTTAGTTTTGCCAGTGTTAGTGTGTTCAGTCGCTGGAATTTATTTTAAAAAATTTAAAGACGTTTTTGTTTTTTCATTTGTGTCGATTTTTACGGCCTTTGTGGTTTGCTTGCCATGGGCATTTGTGATTGCCAGCCGTGAACCTGATTTTTGGCGTTATTTCTTCTGGGTCGAACATATTCAGCGGTTTATGGCTGATAACGCTCAAAACAAATCCCCATTTTGGTTTTATATTCCTATCATGACGGCGGCAGTTTTGCCGTGGTTAGGTTACTTATTTGGTGCTTTGCGCCAAGCATGGCAGCAAAAAGGGATGCATTTTTATTTCTTATTATGGTTCCTTGCGCCGTTTATTTTTTTTAGCATCACTAAAGGTAAGCTACTCACGTATATTTTGCCGTGTATTGCACCCATCGCGATCTTAATGGCTGCGTATATTGAAAAAATGCTAACAGAGAAAAAAACACTCGCCATCCGTGCAAACGCGGTGATTAATATGGTGATTGGCGGGCTGGCTGCGGGCGTAATCATTGCATCACCATATATACCTAAAATTAATATTTATCAGGCAGATGAAAGCTATAAATTAGGGTTGGCGGCAGGGGCCTTTATTTTTTGGCTAGTGGTTGCTTTTATTTCAATGAAGCCGCGGTTTTGGTATTTAGCCGCTGTATGTACGGTAGCGATTAGTTTAAGTGTGGGCCATGTGATCCCAAATTATGTGGCAAGTAACAATACCCCTCAGAAGTTAGTCGCCAAGTATTCGCATCAACTGGAAAATAAATCGGTATTATTGACCAACAATGTGGGTTTAGGCACGGCACTAGCTTGGGTGCTAAAACGCAGTGATATTACGATGTTGCATCAAACGGGGGAATTAGGCTACGGGCTGCAATATCCTGATGCTGCAAACCGTTTTTATCGCTTGAGTCAATTACCTGCATTGTTAGAAAGCCATCAATACAAAAATGTAGCTGTCGTTGTGGAAGGCTCACAACATGAATTGGTTGATGCGCTTCCTGGTAATCCAATAATTATTCGAGAGGGCAATTTGATATTTGCCTTTTACGAAGGGTAGTGATGAAAAACCGCATAACTCATAATGAATTATGCGGTTTGGTTTGAAAAGGCTAATTAACGAGTTGGTTTAGTCGTCATTATTTCATTATCTGCAATGCTGGCCTTGCCAGTGTTAGTCGCTACCCCGTGGTAAATTAACAGCATTGCCATACTGTTACTCATCGTATTCATCTCTACAGTATGAGGCGTTTGGCGAAGGTTTTGCTTGTTACTTGCTGTATTTCTCATTGTGAAGTCTCCTGAGTTTCTTTGATCAGGCGATTGGCTTCAGCAAGCTCATAACGCCTAGGTGTCAATGTGGTAGCACTGTGATTGCGTGCTAATACTGAATAAATGGTTGGTAGAACAAATAACGTAAATAGCGTCCCAACTAACATCCCTGTGACAATGACTAACCCGAGGCCAAAGCGGCTGTTAGCACCCGCACCCGTGGCGAATAACAACGGCACCAAGCCAATCACCATGGCCGCTGTTGTCATTAAAATTGGGCGTAAACGAATTTGCGCGGCTTTTAAAATGGCATGACGGCGGTCTAATCCTTCATTAGCCTGTAATTCATTGGCAAATTCCACCATCAATATTCCATGCTTACTGATTAAACCAATCAAGGTCACAAGGCCGATTTGGGTATAAATATTTAGTGTGGCATAGCCCAAGGCTAGTGGGATTAGTGCACCACAAATCGATAATGGTACAGTGATAAGAATGATCAGCGGGTCGACCAAGCTTTCATATTGCGCGGCGAGTACTAAATAAATAATGATAAGCGCCGCCATAAAGGCGAAGGCGAGGGTGTTACCTTCTTGTTTATATTGGCGCGAATCGGATTGCCAGTCATGGCTAAAGCCAGCTGGAAGTTCATTGGCAATTTCATCAAGGTAAGCAACTGCCTGTCCTAAAGTAACACCAGGAGCAGGAATGGCTTGGAATATTGCCGCATTTTGTTGGTTAAATTGCGTGAGTTTGTTCGGCTCAACTTGTGTATGAATATCTACTACCGTAGATAACGGTATCATTGAGCCAGTTTCTGCTTTGACATAGTGGCGTGAAAGCGCTTCTGGCGTCAGGCGTTGGTTGCGCATACTTTGTGGGATCACATCGTAAGAACGGCCATCCATCCCAAAGCGGTTAATATAGTTTTCGCCGACTAATAAAGTCAGGGATTCACCAATATCTTGCATGCGAATGCCTAAACTGTTGGCTTTAGAGCGGTTAATGCGTACTTCTACCACAGGGTTGTTATAGTCGAGGTCACTGTCCACGACCATAAATAAACCACTTTCCCGCGCTTGTTGCTTGATTTCTTCCATGGTTTTATATAGCACCGAGTAATCTTGTGGGCTTCTTAACACCATTTGAATCGGCAATCCGCCTGTTGAACCAGGTAAGGCTGGTAATTGGAAAACAAAAATACTGTTTCCTTCCACATCGCCAACGCGCCCCTGTAAATCCGTTTGAATAGCAGAAGCCGGTCTATCCCGTTCTTCCCAAGAAGACAAGTTGGTACCTCCAAAACTTGCGGAAGGGCCATCAGTTCCGTTAATAATCCACGTACTTTCGGTTTCAGGTAGTTCCGTGAAAACATCATGTAATTTACGAGAAAACCGTTCGACATACTCAAGGTTGGCATGTTGTGGGGACTTAATCGCGGTTAATACGCTCGATTGGTCTTCAACAGGGGCTAATTCGCGCGGTGCGGATTGGTAAAGCATTGGCAAGCTGATGAATACCGCCACGGCAATCACACCCGTTATCCAACGGTTTTTTAACGAAAAATTCAATAAAATGGTGTAATAGTGCGCCAGTGTGGTGAAGAATTTTTCTGCCATCCGTGCCATGCGGCCTTCATTCTGTTTTGAGTTCAGCATAAAGGAGCTCATGACAGGGGAAAGGGTCAATGCCACGATACCAGAAACAATCACCGCACCTGCAAGCGTTAGGGCGAATTCTTTAAATAACGCGCCCGTTAGGCCAGACATCAAGCCAATAGGCGCATAAACGGCGGCTAAGGTAATGGTCATCGCAATGACGGGCCCTGCCACTTCTCGGGCACCAATTAAGGCAGCTAATACAGGGGATTTCCCTTCTTCAATATGGCGATGGACGTTTTCTACCACCACGATGGCATCATCGACCACCAGTCCAATCGCTAAAACCATTGCTAGTAAGGTTAATAAGTTGATACTAAAGCCAAAAGCCATCATAAGAGCCGCAGCACCCAGCATGGATAAAGGAATGGCTAGGATAGGAATAATCACGCTGCGAATTGAGCCTAAACATAGGTAAATTACGGCAATAACGATTAGCAAAGCTTCGACTAACGTATTGATAACTTGGTCGATAGAGGCCTTAATAAACCGTGAAGTTTCAAAGGCCATTTCCACTTTCACTCCTGGTGGCAAAGTTTTATCAATATCTGGCATTAATTTATTCATGCCATCAACGATGACAAGTGGGTTGCCTGTTGGGGTTGCAAACAAACCGAGGTAAATTGCGGGTTCACCATTCATTAAGCCACTCGTTTCTGTCGAGGCGGCTCCGAGTTCAATGGTGCCAACATCTTTTAAGCGAACTAATCCATTACCATCATTGCGGATCACTAAGTCACGGAATTCATCCACATTAGTTAAGTCGGTATTCACATAGACATTAGAAATGACATATTCGCCTTTGACTTTACCTGGTGCAGCTTGGTAGTTATTTTGGCGAACGGCTTGTGCAACATCAGCAGCAGAAAGCCCGCGGCCAGCTAGTTTATCGGCATCAAGCCATAAGCGCATGGCAAGTTGTTGCCCACCAAATACCTGTACTTTCGCGACGCCTTCAATAGATGAATACATCGGCTCGACCACACGAGAAATATAGTCGGTTAGCGCAGGAATGGACAACTCGGTACTTGAAAACCCAATATAGGCAACCGCGGTTGATTCGCCAGAAGATAACTCGATGACTGGGTCATAAGCTTCTTTCGGCAACTTGTAGCGCACTTGGTTAACTTTCGCCATCACTTGCGCAAGGGCTTGAGTTGAGTCGCGGTTTAATTCCATACGCACGGTGACAAGGCTGCTACCTTGTACAGAAGATGAAGATAAATAATCGACGCCTTCAACTGAAGAAACGGCTTGAGCGATAGGCTGGGTGACAAACCCCTGCATCAGTTTTGCTGATGCGCCAGGATATTGTGTCGTAATCGTCACTGTGGCACTTTCTAGCTGTGGGTATTGGCGAATAGGTAATTTGCTCAGAGCAAATAAGCCAATCAACACGATTAACGCACTGACCACTAAGGCTAAAACAGGACGGCGTACAAAAATATCAGTAAATTTCATCACGCCTCCTTATGAACCTTGCTGAGTGTGTACGGTGGGTTCAGACAAGGTATCTTGCGCAACTGGCGTAACTGCAGAACCATTATTGAGGCGTAATTGGCCTGATGTGACCACTTTATCGTTAGCGCTTAACCCATGTTCAACTTCAATTTTGCCATCCCAACGTTGGCCTGTTTTGACGGAAACGCGTTTGACCGTCATGGCATCACCTTCACCCTCTGTAATAAAGACTGTATCCCCGTAAGCGGTATAAGTGACAGCTGTTTCTGGGATAGTAAGTACCTGATTATTGGCTTGGCGAACCACATTCACGTTGGCGTACATACCTGCTTTGAGCGTGCCATCGCTATTTTCTAATGTCGCTTGTAGCGCAATAGTGCGTGATTTACCAATGAGAGGATCAATCGCAGTAATGCGAGCAGGGAAGGTTTTATTTGGGTAGGCGTCTACCGTAACATCAACCACTTGCCCTTGATGTAATTCAGGGGATGCTTGCTCGTCTAATGAAAAATTCAGCTTTAACGTTTTGGTATCAACCAAACTTGCGATGGTTTCACCAGGTGTTAGATACTGTCCTTCATGCACTTGACGAATACCAATCGTGCCATCAAAAGGTGCACGAATGGTTTTTTGCGCAATTAACGCTTGAGTTTGACGAATGAGCCCTTGAGCAATATCGCGCTCTGCTCGAGTACTATCCACTTGGGCTTCAGCTACTAAATGTTGTGCAGATAACGAACTGGTTCTTTGATATAAGCGTGCTGCATTACGCATCTGTGCTTGATAGCGAGATAAATCTGCTTGCTCTACGGCATCATTGAGCTGCACTAAAACTTGGCCTTTTTTGACTTGTTGTCCAGATTCAAAGATTATTTTAGTAATGCGGCCATTCGTTTCTGCCGCAACTTGCACTTGGCTGCCAGCCTCTAATTCTCCCACACCATAAAACGTTCGTGGTGCCGTATCTAGAGTGACCGTAGCGAGTGCAACCTTGGTTGGCGGGTATTGGTATGCCGCTTTTTTGTCGCCCTCATTTTGTGCGTAGGTGGAATAAATGGCGCTACCGCCCCCTGCTGCGATTAAAATAGTACATAGTGTGATTATTGTTTTTTTACTCATTTAATTTTCCTTCTATTTCTGCATTTTCAGCGAGAAATAAAGACCTCGAAAATGCCCTGCAATCGCGATGGCAATTAACCCACCAATGACAGCAATATGTTCAATAGCCCAAAACATGGCGATTTGTGCTTGTTCTCCCGTATAACTCCAAAAAGTGTGCACAATCACAATGGTGAGGAACAAAAAGGTGGCAAGTGCCCCTGTTGCAAGCCATAACAAACGGTTAAGTAATACGAAAACTGAGCCAATCAGCATCACAGCGGCAGAGGCTATATTGAAGAACCAGTCTGGATGCAGACCAGCAGCACGCATTTCAGCGAGACTACTTTCATAGTTAAGTACTTTGGCTAACCCTGATGAAATAAATAAAACCAAGACAAGTAAGCGAGCAATAAACCATAAGCTATTGCTTTCTAACATTTTGGTGATAACCAATGGCATGAACCTATCCCCTTTCAAAAAATAACGTCAATTGACAAAGTCACAGGGTCGCACTATAAAACCTTAAGTTAAGTTGAGGTCAAGCAAAGGTAAGCAAAAATGGCAAGTAAAGACACGAAAGCGATAAAACCCCAAAAAAATGGCGGAATAAACATCGATCCTACAAGGGCACTAACGGTTGGTGAGGTCGCTAAACGTTCAGGTGTTCCTGTTTCTACTGTGCATTTTTATGAATCAAAAGGATTAATACAAAGTACTCGAACACACGGCAACCAACGGCGATTCCATTCAGTCGTATTGCGCTATATTGCCATTATTAAAGTTGCGCAAAGTACAGGTATTCCATTGCAAGAAATACAGGATGCATTAGGCCGTTTTCCTGCAAATAGTGCACTTACGTCGGAGCAGTGGAAGGAAATGTCCACACAATGGCGTGTTTCGTTGGATAAACGTATTCGGCAGCTCACGCGTTTACGTAATGAATTGGATAATTGCATTGGTTGTGGTTGTTTATCATTAAGTGATTGCCCGTTGCGTAACCCTGATGACGTATTAGGGAAAAGAGGCCCTGGCGCACGTATTTTAGAGCGGCCTTAAATAACGATAGAATTATGTCCTGCTATTAATCACACTTTTCATTTTTTGGATAGCTGCTGCGAAAAGTGGCTATTTCCCCTCATATATCATCGCTTTGTTGACTAAATTGCCGCACTGGGTGGATATTTTTTGCGCCCAGCGGCTACAGCTTTTCGCTCATTCTGCGTAATTATTAGTTATGTTAATTTTTTGTAAATTCATTGTAATAAGATGAGAGCGAAAAGAGGGCGTCAACGATGAAAGGTTTGAATAGCAAAATTGCAATTGTGACTGGGGGCGCGACCAAAATTGGCGCAACAGTGGCAAAAGTGCTGAGCAGTTATGGTGTTAAAGTCACTATTTTTGATATTGACGCAGTCAATGGTGAAAAAGTCGCACAAAGTGAGCCAAATATTGATTTCTTGCCTGTGGATATCACTGACGATCAACAACTTAAACAGGGCATTGATCGTGTTGCTCAAAAGTATGGGCAACTCGATTTTTTGGTTAATCTGGCCGCGACTTATCTTGACGAAGGCCAGCTATCTTCACGACAAGACTGGTTAACTGCATTAAATATCAATGTGGTCAGTGCCGTTATGGCGGCGCAATTTGCCAAAGCACACTTTGTGAAAGCAGGTAAAGGTGCCATCGTCAACTTTACCAGTATTTCGTCTTCTGTTGCTCAAACAGGCCGTTGGCTCTACCCCGCATCAAAAGCAACGATGCTGGAAGTGACTCGCAGCCAAGCGATGGATTATGCCGATAACGGTATTCGTGTGAATTCGGTTTCCCCTGGCTGGACATGGTCCCGTGTGATGGATGAAATTACGGGGGGAGACCGCAAAAAAACCGACCGTGTTGCGGCGGATTATCACTTATTAAAACGCGTGGGTGACCCTGAAGAGGTGGCTCAAGTTGTTGCGTTCCTACTTTCTGATCTGGCGAGTTTCGTGACTGGCGCAGATTACGCCGTTGATGGCGGTTACTCCGCTATGGGCCCTGAACAGGCTAAACCTGCAATTCCCCGTCTTGCACAATAAGACACCATTTAAACTTTGCTGAGGAAAATACTATGCGTCGTATTGCTATCGTAGGTGGTGGTCAAGCGGGGATGCCGTTGGCTTTAGGTTTGTTAGATAAAGGCTATTTCGTTACTGTTGCGACAAACCGCACACCAGAGGATGTTAAAAATGGCCGTGTGATGTCGAGTCAATGCATGTTTGATATTTCGCTGCAATTTGAGCGTGATTTGGGGATTAACTTTTGGGAAGACAAATGCCCTCCTGTTGAAGGCATCGGTTTTACTGTTCCTCATCCTGAAAAAACAGGTGAAAAAGCCATTTCTTGGCGCTCGCGCTTAGACAACTATGCACAAGCCGTCGATCAGCGCATTAAAATGCCTTATTGGATGGAATTGTTTGCAGCACGTGGCGGCAATTTACGTATTGAAGATGTTGGCGTTGCAGAGCTGGAGCGTTTGGCAGAAACCCATGACCTCGTTGTGTTGGCGGGGGGGAAAGGGGAAATTGTTAAACTGCTTGAACGTGATGAAACGCGCTCGCCATATGATAAACCCCAACGTGCCTTGGCACTCACTTATGTGCACGGCATGTTGCCAACGTCTGAATACTCTCAAGTGTCGTTTAACTTGATCCCTGGTGTTGGTGAGTACTTTGTGTTTCCATCCCTGACCAATAGCGGTGATTGCCACATTATGGTCTTTGAAGGTATCCCTGGTGGCCCAATGGATCAGTGGGGGGAGGCGCGTACACCGCAAGAACATTTGGCGTACAGTAAAAAAATCCTTAACACCTATTTACCTTGGGAAGCCGATCGCTGTCGTAATATCGAATTGACGGATGATAACGGAATCTTAGCTGGGCGCTTTGCACCGACGGTGCGCAAGCCTGTATTAACGTTGCCATCGGGTAAGATTGTGTTTGGTTTAGGGGATGCGTTAGTGACGAACGATCCATTAACAGGCCAAGGCTCGAATAACGCGACTAAGGCTTGTAAAGTCTACTATGACGCGATCTTAGCGCACGGTGATAAGCCCTATACTGCACAGTGGATGAACGACACCTTCGAACAGTTCTGGAAATATGGTCGCCATGTTGTGGAGTGGACAAACTCATTATTAGCGCCACCAGAGCCACATATTTTGCATCTGTTAGGTGCTGCCCAGCAATTACCATCCCTCGCACACACTATTGCAAATGCTTTTAACTACCCGCCAGTTCTGTTCCCTTGGTGGAAAGATGGGGCGGCATGTGAGGCCTACATTCAATCACAAATGATGGAAGAAGCCCGCGCTTAACGGGGAGGATTGGCTATGTCTATGATTGCAGAGGATACATTTATGTGCGAAAGGGAATGGGGTCATACCGAATTTGAGTCGAAAACCTTGCGCAATTTGCTCGGGTGCTACCCAACAGGGGTCGCAATCGTGACAACACGAACCGCAGATGGCCGTGATGTGGGGCTAACCATTAACTCATTTGCCTCGTTATCACTCGACCCACCATTAGTTTTATGGAGCTTAGTGAATCATTCACCAAACTTAGCGGTATTTCGTGATTGCTCACATTTCACCATCAATATCTTAGGCCACGGGCACCAAGAACTTGCTATGCGCTTTGCGAATCCACGCATTGAAAACAAGTTTGAAGAGGTGGCTATCCATCTAACCCCTGAAGGCGTGCCTGCTTTGCACGGCGCGATTGCGACGCTGGTTTGTGAAAACCACAAGCAAGACACTCTAGGTGACCATTTATTGATGGTGGGGCATGTGCGCCGTATCGGTAGTGAAACGGGTAAGCCGTTAGTTTTCCACGGCGGTGGCTTTACCGCTTTACATGAATCGCCATTGGCGTAGGAGAAACACCATGAATCAGCAAGCATTGATGACATTCGCTAAAGAATTACAGCAAGGCAATATTCAGGTTGTCGATCTAACACAAACCTTATCGCCATCATTCCCTGCACTGCAATTACCTGAGCAGTTTGGGCAGGTGTGGTCGTTCAGTATGGAGCAAATCTCCCGTTACGATGATAATGGCCCTGCTTGGTATTGGAATAACTTTAGTTGTGGCGAACATACAGGCACGCACTTTGATGCACCTATTCACTGGATCAGTGGTAAAGACCAAGCGAATAACACGGTCGATACCATCCCTGTTGAAAATTTTGTTGCCCCTGCCGTGGTGGTTGATGCAAGCAAAGAAGTGGCTGAAAATTCAGACTGGGTGTTAACGGTCGAGTTTTTGCAAAAATGGGAAGAAAAGCATGGCAAAATTCCCAAAGCGGCTTGGGTACTTTTTAGAACGGATTGGTCGAAAAAAGCGGATGATCCTGCGGCTTATGTGAGTATGCGTGAAGATGGGGCTCACACACCAGGGCCTTCCCAAGAAGCGGTTGAATGGCTCATTCACGAGCGTGACGTAAAAGGGTTTGGTGTTGAGACCATCAATACTGATGCAGGGCAGTCCTACAGTTGGCCTGTACCTTACCCATGCCACACCTTAATGCATGGCAATAATAAATATGGCCTACAGTGCTTGAAAAACCTCGATAAATTACCGCCAACAGGCGTGGTAATTGTTGCGGCTCCGCTGAAAATCGAAGGGGGATCAGGTAGCCCATTACGCGTCTTGGCACTAGTGGGGTGAGGTATGGCAACACTTTCTAACCCACAAGTGATCGTCGTTGGTAGCGGGATGAATTCCTTGATGTGCGCGGCTTTGCTGGCGGTGCGCGGAAAATCGGTGTTGGTGTTAGAACGAAACGATCGCTTAGGCGGTTGTATTCGGACTGAAAATTTATTTGAAGGGTATACCCATGATCTGCTTTCTTGTTGGTATTCACTGTTTGTTGGTAGCCCCGGCTATCAAGAATTAGAACCCCATCTGAAAAAGTATGGATTAGAGTTTGCCCAATGCGACTATTCAACAGGGTTAGTCCAACCCGATGGGAAGTCTATTGCACTGAAGCGGGATGTTGCTGAGGCCGCGAAACAGCTCGATCTCATTGCGCCTGGTGATGGGCTAGCATTTCGTAAAATGGCAGACAAATTATTCACCCAAGATGCGGCGCTCACATTTGGTTTATTAGGGCAAAACCCTTATAGCGGCGGTATGTTAAAGCTGTTGTTTTCTGAATGGCGTAAACGGGGTGTCGATGGGTTGTTGGATTTTGCTAAATCAGGTGTGGAAAGCTTTCGTCGTTGGTCAGAACGTGAATTACAACACGATTTTAGCCGCACATTGATGGCGCCATGGGTACTTCACACAGGGTTAGGGCCTGATGAATCGAGTTCGGCGCTAATTGGTAAATTAACCTTCGCTGCCGTTGTTGCTGGTGGGATGCCTGTCGTCAAAGGCGGCAGTTATCGCATCGTTGAGGCATTTGCGAAAGTGATTGAAGCCCATGGTGGCGAGCTTAAAACGGGAATGCACGTTGAGAAAATAGTGACTCAAGGTGAGGGGAAAAATAGCCGTGCGACGGGTGTTATCGTCAATGGACAAATGATCCAAGCTACCGAAAGTGTGGTGTGCAACGTGACCCCAACGCAGCTATATGGCTCATTACTCGATAATGTATCGCCTCAGGTGATGGAAAGGGCAAAAGGCTACCGCTATGGCCGTGCAGGTATGCAAATTCATTTTGCATTAAGTGCGCCACCACCTTGGTGTAATCCCGAATTATTAAATGTGCCACTTGTTCATTTCACCGAAAGTATGGAGCAAGTCTGTTTGTCGGTCACTCAAGCTAATAATGGTTATCTACCTGAAAAACCAACGTTTGGCATTGGGCAACCTACTACGTTAGATCCCAGCCGTGCGCCAGATGGCGGATGGATTTTATGGATCCAAATGCAAGAATTGCCAAGGCGCCTAAAAGGTGATTCCGCAGGAGAAATTCGCATCCCTGAAGATGGGCGGTGGAATGAAGAGGTACGAGAGGCGGTCGCGGATAGAATTCAGCAACGTTTAGAGTTAGTCATGCCTGGTTTTTCTTCGTTGATCGTGGGGCGCCACGCAATTTCTCCTGCAGATTTAGAAAGTTATAACTGCAATCTTGTCGGTGGCGATCCCTATTCAGGTACTTGTTCCCCCGACCAATTTTTCTGGTTACGGCCTTTTGCAGCATCAGGTCAAACAAAAACACACAAAACAGCGGTTAAAAACCTTTTTCATATTGGCGCATCAACACATCCAGGCCCTGGTCTTAGCGGTGGTTCAGGTTACCTTGTAGCGCAAAAATTGACGAAAAAATAGGACATAAATAAAACGCAAGGGAACTGCGAGATAACAGGCAAAGCACACACAGTAAGAAAACCCACTATGGCAGGAAACATGATGAATAAAAAAATAATCAGTCAGCTTGTTGCAGGTTCGTGTCTCAGCATACTTTCGTTTGGTACCCTCGCGACGGAAGGGGGTGGGCTAGGGATCTATCCCGATGGTCTCGAAAACTTTATGTCAGGTGCATTACCTCCGCAAGGTGTACATGTGCTGATGTATGGTGGAAATGCCCATTATGACAGTATTCGCGATAATAAAGGGGATAAAATTCCTGTGCCAGGTTTTAGCGTGAATGTGAATGTATTGGCTCCTCGCTTAATTTGGGTAACGGATCAAAAAATACTGGGTGGTGACTTAGCCTTCCATACCATCGTGCCATTATTGGATGTGACTGCAAAAGCGGCAGGTAAAAAAGAGACGAGTCGTGGGCTAGGCGATGTAACGTTTGGACCTGCACTGGGCTTCCACCCTTCGGCAGATTTACATTATGTGGTTGGGTTAGATGCCTATGCACCGACAGGAAAATACAGTAAAACAGACCCTTCTAGTTTAGGTAAAAATTATTGGGCGTTACAACCCGTGTGGGCAATTAGCTATATTCCCCCTGTGGGCGTGAATGCGGATTTAAAAATGATGTATGACTTCAATTTTCGCAATAACGATACGAAAACTCGCTCAGGGCAAGCCTTTCATGCAGATTATGGTTTAGGTTGGGGATTTGGTAATGGGTGGGTAGCAGGGATTGGCGGCTATGCTTTTTGGCAAACAACAGATGACAGTGGCCCGAATTCGGCCCAAGGAAAAGCGCGTGCTTACTCCATCGGCCCTTCAATTCGCTACGCGAATCCACAAGGCTGGTTGTTTACTGCTAAATGGGAAAAAGATTTTGAAGTCAGAAACCGCCCAGAAGGTTATCAAATTTATTTAAAAGCCTCTATTCCTTTCTAACTATTTAATTTTATTGATTTGAATGCACAGCATAATAAAAACCATGCTGTGCTTTTTTATTTATACTGTAAATATATAAATGATATTCTTTGTGAATAAAAAGATAAAAATGTATCTTTATATTTAAATGAAGGTTTAATGGATTTTAACTTCCATTTTATTGGTGTAAGTTAAATTAACTAATTTATCCTTAATATTGAAAATAGAGTTGACTTAATGTTTTAAGTGTATATTATTTCGCTCGGTTTTTAGTTGTAATATAAACTAGCATTAAATTTCTATATTAAGATATTCTTATTGCATTGATTTTTATTTATTTTTTAGTGTTTTAATCATTTAAAAATATAACATTTTTGCTTTAACGTAAAAATTTATATGAATGCTTTATGGTCTTATTTTTGAATTTTTATGTGTGAGTTAAAAATTAATTGAAAATCTGAATAACGTATTTTTCATTTTTGTCTCTATATTAGATACCCCTCTATACTTTAGAGTAAAGAGGGGTTTTTTTTCTTATATTTTAATATCATATTATATACAATAGCTTAATAAATATAATAATTATTGTTATTAAGCTTTTTTTATACTTTGACTTGGTGATTCACCATAGCGTTGTTTATATTCAGCACTAAAACGGCCCATATGTGCAAATCCCCAACGCAGTGCAACCCCAGTGACATTGGTGGCTTCACCTGATAACAATTCTGCACGTACGCGCTCCATACGCAAATCACGTAAATATTGCATGGGGCTAATATCTAAAAACTCTTTAAACCCTGCATATAAGCTACGTAAACTGACACCTGCAATATGTGCTAATTGCTCCACTGTAATTGGCTCATGGGCATGAGCTTCTAAGTATTCCTGCACGCGGCGAACATGACGGGGACGGATTGTCGCTCGGCGTAAGCCCGAATCTTCAGTATAGTTATGGGCGTGTGTAGAAAGTAGCGTAACAGAGACTAATTGCTCCACTTGCGTGGCAATTAACTTATGTTGCAGAAGATCAGGGGTTCTTGTAGCGCATTCAATCAGGTAATTCATCAACGTGCGCCATTCAATACAAGATTGCCATGCAAAGCCTAATTCAAACACGAGTGGTTTATCCAGCGTATGGCCAAGTTGGCCTACTAATGATCTCTCTAATAATGATCGAGAAATTCTTAACATGCATTGGTCGTTATCACTATTCCAACGCATGATTGTTGACTCTTCAGGGCTTAATAAAGAAGCCATTTGCGGTGTAGATTCTAGACGTTTTCCACCACTTTCAATGATAGCACTGCCTGCAAGTGGCATTTGTAAAAGAAAAAAATCCTCTAATTTTCCTGGTGCAATTGTCACATCCGCACCATAGCGTAAGCGGCTTAAGGAAATATCACCCATAGGAATATAATGCATACGTGCATCAAGGCGTTGATGGGGATTGAGTTGATGAAATTGGTGCGGTTTCATCACTCGACCCACCATTGATTTTATTTCTTCAGGATCAGCAGATGTAAATAACAAACGTTCTGACGAACAGATCTGATTTTCAATCTGAGGCGCAGATGAATGGGACCACGAGTTGCTCAACATCGAAGGTACCTCCAAAATGAGTCGCCAACCCCCCATTGACTGACTTAAGTAGTGGCTTGGCTATTTTTGCTTATTATAGGTTTTCTCAATGAATTCAATTAATTACTTTATTTAAGGCAAAAGTGCTTTAGGTTTTTTATTCAACATACTTTATTTTATTTATTATGATGATTAATCTTTTTTTATTAACATTCCGTTAAAATATTTTTAACCAATTGTCAGTTGAACATATCATAAACAATTTTTCTTACCTAGCTAAATATGTGCAAAAACTATCCAGAAAGTGCAAGAAATCAGAAACAGTGTGGTTATTGTGATAGCCATAACAATATAAAAAATAAAGTTATTTTTATTTTGTTTTAGTAAAATATACATGATTAATCATATTGTTCGTTCTATTTGTATTTTAATTTAACTTTTTATTGGTTTCATTATCTGAAAATCAATTTTTTAGTGGTTTAAAATGCCAAAACCTTTTTTATTGTAGGGGTAATTGACTGTTGCTTAATGATTTAACGCCTTTTTTATACATTATCTTTTGTTCTTCTTTATGGGCTATTTCTTGTCGTAAATCTCTCTTTTTCTCTTGTTTTTAAAGGTGATCTGTCCCTTATCTGCAGGGCTTATCCACTCTCTGCATAAATTCAATTTACATGATTAATCATGGATTGACCTTTAATTAACAAAAGAGATACAACTAAGAAACACAAAAAAGATAAAAAACGTTCTGACGTTGACTGGTGAGGTTAAAATGGCTGAGCGCTCGTTTGTTCAAGAAGTTCAAAAGTTACGACAAGGGCAAGGTGATGTTTTCAGTGGTGAAGGCATTCTTGCAGTGACAAAAGCCTTATTAGAATCTGGTGTTTCCTATGTTGCAGGGTATCAGGGGGCGCCAATTTCACATCTCATGGATGTTCTGGCAGATGCACAGGATATTCTGTCTGAATATGGTATTCGTTTCGAAAATAGTGCAAGCGAAGCGACTGCTGCTGCAACGTTAGCGGCTTCTGTTAATTATCCTTTGCGCGGCGCGGTAACATTTAAAGCAACTGTTGGAACAAACGTTGCTTCCGATGCTCTGGCAAACCTTGCGTCAGGCGGTGTATTAGGTGGCGCACTGATTATTGTTGGGGAAGATTATGGCGAAGGTTCCTCAATTATGCAGGAGCGCAGTCATGCATTTGCGATGAAATCACAAATGTGGTTACTTGACCCTCGTCCAAATTTACCTTCGATTGTTCAAGCTGTTAAAGATGGTTTTGATTTATCTGAGGCCAGTAATACACCCGTTATGCTGCAAATGCGTATTCGTTCATGTCATGTGCATGGGCAATTTGTTTGTGCAGATAACCAACATCCAAAATTTACAGTTAAAGATGCACTTGAAAACCCAACTCGCGATGTGAGCCGCATTGTGTTGCCTCCTGCGAGCTTTTTGCATGAAAAAGAGAAAATCGAAGCACGTTGGCCAGCAGCTGTTAAGTTTATTCAACAACGTGAATTAAATGAGTTTTTTGCTGAGGATGCTGATGATGTTGGCATCGCGTTACAAGGGGGGTGCTATAACACATTGATCCGCGCGCTCAACCAAATTGGTTTAGCCGATGTGTTTGGTAATAGCAAAATTCCATTATATGTCATGAATGTTGCTTACCCATTAATTGATGAAGAGTTTGAACGTTTTTGTCGTAATAAAAAAGCGATTTTAGTGTTGGAAGAAGGACAACCGAATTTTGTTGAGCAGAATGTTGCTAGCATTTTACGTCAGCGAAACATCGATATTGAATTACATGGTAAAGATATGCTGCCAATGGCGGGAGAGTATAACACCGCGACGGTACTTGCAGGTCTGCGTTCTTTTTTTGAACGATACGGAAAAATAGAACCTCAAGTCAAAGCGGCTGCGAAACAAATTCGTATTCCAACAATTAACATTGCTGCTGGGCAAACCGAAGAATTATTGCCTGAATATGTCAATGCAGCAGAGCCAACACTCGATGACACTGTGCATGCGCGCCCACCAGGGTTTTGTACAGGTTGCCCTGAAAGACCTATTTTTACAGCAATGAAACTGGTTGAGCGTGAACTTGGCGAGCACCATGTCAGTGCTGATATCGGCTGCCATTTATTCTCTATTCTTCCACCATTCAACCTCGGTAATACAACAATGGGGTATGGCTTGGGTGGTGCAGGAGCAGCGGCATTAAATGCCAAAGCAGGGAAACGCGCGATTTCAGTCATGGGGGATGGCGGTTTTTGGCATAACGGCTTAACCAGTGGTATCGCTAATAGCGTATTTAACCGTAGTGATAACTTAACCATTGTTATTGATAACAGTTATACATCAGCAACAGGTGGGCAAGACATCTTGTCATCAACAGCACTTAACCCAACCCGCAGCACAGGCCATGAAATCGAAAAAGCAGTTAAAGGGGTTGGTGTGAATTGGGTGAAAACCATCAAGCGCACTTATGACTTAAAAACAATGACTAATACATTGCGTGAAGCACTGACTACCGATGAGAAAGGCCCTAAAGTACTGATTGCGCAAAGTGAATGCATGTTAAATCTACAGCGTCGCGAAAAGAAAAAAGTTCGTAGTGATGTTGCTGCAGGAAAACGCGTTGTCCGTGAGCGCTTTGGTGTTGACCCTGACACCTGTACGGGGGACCACTCCTGTATTCGCCTTTCGGGTTGCCCATCGTTATCGATAAAACCAAATCCAGATCCATTAAGAACAGATCCTGTGGCGACAGTGATGGACAGTTGTGTGGGATGTGGTTTATGCGGCGAGGTTTCACACGCTGCCGTTCTATGCCCTTCGTTTTTTAAAGCACAAATTATTACCAATCCAAATCGCTGGGACAAATTACGCCACCGTGTCCGCGGTTGGTTTATTGGCTATTTACAACGTCGTGATGCACGTCGTCGTGAAGAACTCAGTTTCTAAGGGGGAATAAATGCTTTCATCTCCATCATCAATCGCATTACAGCCCATTAAAATCGCCATTTTAGCCATGGGGGGTGAGGGCGGCGGCGTCCTCGCGGACTGGATTGTTAATTTAGGCGAAGAAAACGGTTATTTTGCACAAACCACCTCTGTACCAGGCGTTGCTCAACGTACAGGAGCAACGATTTATTACGTTGAATTGTTTCCTGGCGCGGATAACCCAGAAACGCCAGCACCTGTTTTGGCATTGATGCCAATGCCAGGCGATGTGGATGTTGTCCTTGCCTCTGAACTTATGGAGGCCGGTCGCTCTGTTCAACGTGGTTTTGTTACGCCAGAACGCACGACGTTAATTAGCTCTACACACCGTGTTTACTCTATTGCTGAGAAATCAGCCATGGGTGACGGTCGGGTTGATAGCCAAGCATTGATCCGCCACGCGGGGCTTGCAGCTCGTCAATTCATTCACTTTGATATGGCGCAAGCCGCTCAAGAAAGCGGTAGCGTGATCAGCGCAGTATTATTTGGCGCTTTATTTGGTTCAGGCGTTTTACCTTTTAGCCGCACACAATTTGAAGAAACCATCGTGCGCGGTGGTGTCGGGGTAAAACCCAGCCTGCGTGCATTTGCGCTTGGTGCTGAAAAAGCCGCGCAACCCGAAGAGGCATACCAAGCTCAATCAGCTCAAACAGTTTCGTTACCCCCTAAAAATAAACAAATTTCTGCGCTATTAGCGCGTATTGATCATGAATTTGCTCCTCATGTTCATTATTTAGTGACAGAAGGTGTTCGCCGGTTAATTGATTACCAAGACCCTGCTTATGCTGCGTTGTATTTAGACCGCCTTAACAACCTATTTGCGCAAGAAGGTGGCCAAGATGAGCGTTTACAACGAGCACTTGTTCGCCACTTAGCATTATGGATGTCTTATGAAGACACCATTCGCGTGGCTGACCTCAAAATTCGTGATAGCCGATTCACTCGAGTACGTAATGAAGTTCACGCTAAAGATGACCAATTATTGGATATCAATGAATTTATGCATCCACGTATTGAAGAGATTTGCGAAACGCTTCCCAAGAATTTAGGTAATTGGTTGATGAAGCCACATTGGTTTCACAAAGCGCTTCGCAAACTTACGCAACGAGGGCGAACAATCACTACCAGTTCTTTGTGGGGGTTTTTACAGTTATATGTGCTCGCCGCTTGGAGAAAAGGTAGACGCTCAACTTTACGCTATCAATTAGAAAATCAGCGAATTGAAAAATGGCTCACAGCAGTGGTTGATGCCGCACGGACAAACCCCGCTTTGGCAACTGAAATTGCGCAATGCCAGCGGGTAGTAAAAGGGTATAGCGATACTCATGCGAGAGGTTTGCGTAATTTTCAGGTTTTGATGGACATCGTGACGCGGCAAGGTAGCAAATTAGCGCCGATTAGCTTACGCGAATTACGTGAAGCTGCGCTTGCTGATGAATATGGCCATGAATTAAAGAAATGTCGCCAACGTTTGGCTATGGATTAAGGATAACATCATGAGTTTATTGAAATTTACTAAACCCTATAAGATCCATTTCTCTGAGTGTGATCCTGCAGGGATCGTGTTTTATCCACAATATTTCGTGATGTTCAATAACCTCCTTGAACGTTGGATTGATGCGCTGATCCCCCAAGGGTTTGCTGGATACATCCTCGAACAACGTTTCGGGTTACCTACTGTGCACCTAGAGGCTGAGTTTAAAGCCATTAGTCGCATGGGGGATGACGTCATCTTAGAGCTGATAGTTGAGCGAATTGGGCGCAAGTCACTCACGCTGCGCCAACGCTGTATCAGTGTGACGGGGGAGCTGCGTATGCAAGTGACACAAACCTACGTTACAACTTCGTTGATTACACACCAAGCCATTCCTATTCCAGAGGCCTTACATCAGGCACTCACGGCTCAGTCAGCGGTATAAACAAAGGGGTACTTTCATGAATATAGTGTGTATTGGCGGGGGACCCGCTGGGCTGTACTTTGGGCTACTGATGAAACTGCAAAACCCACAGAACCGCGTAGTGGTCGTTGAGCGCAATCGCCCGTTTGACACGTTTGGTTGGGGTGTCGTGTTCTCTGATGCGACGCTCAACAATTTGCGTCACGCTGACCCCGTGTCTGCGCAGACCATTTCTGCAGAGTTTAGTCACTGGGACGATATCGACATTCACTTTAATGGTGCCTGTAATCGCAGCGGTGGGCACGGGTTTATTGGGATTGGCCGTAAAAAGCTATTGAATATCTTACAAGATCGTTGTCTTGAGCTGGGGGTGGAGCTGGTATTTGAAACCCAAGTAACGGATGACCAAGCCATTGCACGTGAGTACAACGCGGACTTATTGATTGCCTCTGACGGGATTAACAGCGCGGTACGTACCCGCTATGAAAATGTCTTTAAGCCCGACATAGACCCGCGTCGTTGCCGCTTTGTCTGGTTAGGCACCAAAAAGATTTTCGATGCCTTTACCTTCCTATTTGCCAAAAATGAACACGGTTGGTTCCAAGTTCACGCGTACCAGTTCCAAGAGGGGTTATCGACCTTTATCGTTGAAACCACCGAAGAAACATGGCTCAAAGCGGGTATCGATCAGATGTCCCAAGAAGATGGCATTGCGTATTGTGAAAAACTGTTTGCCCCGTGGTTAGATGGGGAGAAATTGATTGCCAATGCAGCGCATTTGCGCGGTGCAGCAATTTGGATCCGTTTCCCACGGGTGATTTGTGATAACTGGGTGCATTGGACACAGCCTTCACCAGGTAAAGACGTACCTGTGGTGCTGATGGGGGACGCGGCGCACACCGCCCACTTCTCTATTGGGTCAGGCACCAAACTGGCTTTAGAAGATGCGATTGAACTGTGTGAAAGCTTGAAAACCACAGAAGGGGATTTGCGTAAAGGACTTGAACATTACCAAGCGGTACGCAGCGTGGAAGTGCTAAAAATTCAAAATGCAGCGCGTAACTCGACTGAGTGGTTTGAAAATGTTCGTCGCTATGAAAACCTTGCCCCTGAGCAGTTTGCCTACTCACTGCTAACACGTTCTCAGCGCATCTCCCATGAAAATTTACGCGTTCGCGATGCGGCGTGGCTGGATAACTATGAGCAGTGGTTTGCTACGCAAGCAGGCGCAACAGGGCATGTTCCTCCAATGCTTACACCATTTCAGGTGCGAGATATTACGTTGAACAACCGCGTTGTGGCCTCGCCGACTTTGTTATACAGCGCCACTGATGGTGTGGTGGGTGATTTTCACACAGTGCATTTGGGAAGCCGTGCCCTAGGTGGTGTGGGATTAGTGATGACCGAAATGACGGCTATTGCCCCAGATGCTCGTATGACATTGGGATGCCCAGGGTTATGGAATGATGAGCAGGCGGTGGCGTGGCAACGTGTGACAAAATTTGTGCATCAACACAGTACGGCCAAAATCGGCATTCAGTTGGGGCATGCAGGGCGCCGTGGCTCAACCCAGCGGGGGTGGGAGCAGGAAAACTACCCATTGCAGAGCGGGAATTGGCCGCTCGTATCTGCTTCTGCCTTGCCGTATTTACCGAACGTGTCCCAAACGCCAGCGGCTTTAACAGAAGCGCAAATGGCGACGGTGATTGACCAATTTGTAGCAGCAGCTAAACGGGCAGACCATGCGGGGTTTGATTGGTTAGAGTTACAAGCAGGGCACGGCTATTTATTGTCGAGCTTCTTATCGCCACTGACGAATAAGCGCACTGATAACTTCGGGGGTAACCTTGAAAACCGCCTGCGTTTCCCACTGGCGGTGATCCAGGCGGTACGCCACGTGTGGGGGAAACCGTTGGCGGTACGTATTTCGACCACCGATTGGGTTGAGGGTGGTACCACCGTGGACGAGGCCGTATTGATGGCCAAGGCGATGAAACAAGTGGGTGCTGACCTTATCGATTGTTCATCAGGGGAAGTGTCCCCTGAACAAAAACCCGTATACGGGCGTATGTTCCAAACACCGATGGCAGACCGCGTGCGCAATGAGGCGGGAGTCCCTGTGATAGCGGTGGGGGCAATTACAGATGCTGACCAAGTCAACAGCATTATTGCCGCGGGGCGTGCTGACCTTTGTGCTCTATCACGCCCGTTATTATCGAACCCTGCGTGGCTGCTGCACGAATGTGCCCGTCACGGTTGGGAGGTCACGTGGCCTGCGCCGTATGAATATGGGCGTCAACAGCTGTTGCAGCAAGTCAAATCCAACGGGCGTTAATCGCCCCGTGAATGAGGAGAACGAGCCGATGAACATGAAATCCCATGACCAATACCGTGAAAGCGTGGCAGGCCGCGCAGATGTAGCAGATACCCCTGAGCTTGTAGCGTATTACCAAGAGTTAGCCGACCTGAAAACGGGGGCCTTGTGGACGGTAGCAAACAAGATTGAGCCATGGCAGCCGCAGTCGTCGTCAGTCCCTGTGTTATGGCGTTACCGTGATTTGCGTGAACATGTATTGCGCTCAGTGGAGCTGGTGACCCCTGAAAAAGCGGGGAGGCGAGTGGTTTATCTCAATAACCCAGGTCGTCAAGACGTGGCGGCAGCCGTGGGCTGGTTGTACTCTGGCTTGCAAGTGATGCACCCAGGGGAAGCAGCATCTGCCCATGCCCACTCCTCTTCAGCACTACGTTTTATTATGGAAGGGCGCGGAGCGTACACCATCGTGGAAGGGCAAAAGATGATGCTTGAAGCGAATGATTTTGTACTAACCCCGAATGGGACGTGGCACGAACACGGTGTCGCGGAAGATGGCTTGCCGTGCATTTGGCAGGATGGACTGGACATTCCGCTGGTCAATGCGATGGAAGCGGGTTTTTACAAAGTCCATCCAGACTTACACCAAGCACACACGCGCCCTATTGATTACCCTGTGGGGATGTGGGGCGGTACTGCCTTACGCCCACACGATATCGGCTGGGATAAACCCTATTCGCCATTATTTAAATATCAATGGGGGCCAACCTATGAGGCACTGTGCCGAGCCGCAAACGTGGCCGACGGTTCGCTATTTGATGATGTGCTAATGCATTACACCAACCCTGTAACGGGTGGTCACGTGATGCCCACCATCGGTGCGAGTATGCAATTGCTGCGCCCAGGGTTTGTTGGCAAAGCCCATCGTCACACGGGGAGCTTCATTTACCAAGTGGCGAAAGGCCAGGGGTATTCGATTATTAATGGACAGCGCTTTGATTGGCAAGAACGGGATATTTTCTGTGTGCCATCGTGGATGTTCCATGAGCATGTGAACACCTCACAGACTGATGATGCGTGCCTGTTCTGTTTTAACGACTTACCCGTGATGCAGTCATTGGGGTTGTATTACGAAGAGGCATTAGTGGACAACGATGGCCATCAAAAAATGACGGGCTAGGTGGTGGAGTAAGGGGCAAGATTCACGTCCTAACCTCGATGAAATTATTTATTCAATTGATTTTGTTAGTTTATTTTTTATTTATATTTGATTAACCGATTTTACCTGAAATAGGCAGATGGCGAAACGCCGTATGCTGAGGAGAAAACACCATGCGCTTAATTACTTACCGTTCTGATATCACTGCTGCGGCCCGTTTGGGTGCGATTGTTGACCACCAAGTCGTCGACTTGGCGTGCTTGGCAGAAGAGCAAGGGCTGTACTTACCCGATAACATGCTGGACTTTATTGATTTAGGCCCGCAAGGGATACGTGTGGGGACCGAGTTGCTGAACACATACCAAGGGAAATTTCCTGTAGGAACGGCTTGGCCAGTGCAAAACGTGAAAATCTTGGCACCGATCCCACGTCCCCGCAAAAACATCTTTGGGATTGGGCTCAATTATGTTGAGCACGTGGCGGAATCCAGTCGTACCTTAGACACATCGAAAGAGCTTCCTAAAGAGCCCGTGATTTTCTCTAAGCCACCGACCACAGTGATTGGCCCAGGAGATGCAATTGAACATAACGCTCAAATTACCCAACAACTGGATTGGGAAGTGGAACTGGCGGTAATTATGGGTACGCGAGCCAAAGGGGTGGCAGCGAAAGATGCGCTGAATTATGTGTTTGGTTATAGCCTAATGATTGACATGAGCGCCCGTGATTGCCGTCGCGCTGGGCAATGGATTTACTCAAAAGGGCAAGATACCTACGCACCATTTGGCCCATGTATTGTTACTGCGGATGAAATTCCAGACCCACACACTTTGGACTTAAGCTTAAAAGTTAATGGCGTGACCAAGCAATCATCCAACACTCGTCATATGTTGTTTAACGTGAACGCGTTAATTGAAGATATCAGCAAGGGGATTACTCTTGAGCCAGGGGACATTATTGCCACGGGTACCCCTGAAGGTGTGGGGGCAGGACGCTCACCGCAAGAGTGGGTGTGGCCAGGGGATGTGATTGAGGCATATGTACAAGGCATTGGTGAGCTGCGCCATCCTGTAGTGGCGGTGTAAAAAAGGAGCCAAAGCATGTTGAACTTAGCGCAATTTAAAGCCGCAGCGGTGCAAGCGGCCCCCGTGTTTTTGGACACGAATGCCACTGTGGATAAAGCCTGTCGGCTGATTGAAGAGGCGGCGGATAACGGTGCCAAATTAGTGGCGTTTCCTGAAGTGTTTATATCGGGTTACCCGTATTGGAGTTGGGTGATGAACCCGATTGACGGCAGCCCGTGGTTTGAAAAACTGTGCAAATCGGCCATTGAAGTCCCAGGGCCAGAAATCCAAAAAATCGCTCAAGCTGCGGCACGTCACCGTATCAATGTGGTGATTGGCGTCAATGAGCGTAACCCGCACGGTATTGCTACCTTGTATAACACGTTAGTGACCATTTCTGATGAGGGTAAAATTCTGGGACGTCACCGCAAATTGGTGCCGACATGGGCGGAAAAACTGACATGGGCAAATGGCGATGCGTCCTCGTTAAAAGTGCACCAAACCAGCGTCGGGCCACTGGGTGCCTTGGCGTGCGGGGAAAATACCAATACCTTGGCGCGCTTTGCGTTATTGGCACAAGGGGAATTAGTGCACATTGCCAGCTATATTGCACTGCCTGTGGCTCCGAAAGATTATGACATGGCTGAGGCCATCCGCCTGCGTGCGTCGGCACATTGTTTTGAGGGAAAAGTGTTCACCATCGTTTCCTGCTCGACGGTGTCGACGGAGATTATCGATGCGATGTCAGCGAGCCACCCTGAAGCGCGTGATTTGTTGGCTCGCCCAAACAGTGCATTTTCGGGCATTATCGGCCCCGATGGTCGTGTGGTGGGGGAACCACTGATTGATAAAGAAGGGATTGTGTACGGTGATATTGATTTAAACCGCTGTATTCAACCGCGGCAAATGCACGATATCACGGGGCACTATAACCGCTTTGATATCTTCGATTTACAGGTAAATCGCCGTCCATTGAGTGCTGCCCGCTTTTATGGCGAGGGGCAAAGTGTGGATGAATTAAATCCCATGACTGATAGCGATGAACCGTTTGGAGAGAAAAAATGATGAGTCTGGCACGCACATTTCGGATTGGGCAGATTGTTCCGTCCTCGAACACCACTATGGAAACGGAAATTCCCGCTATTTTACGAGCACGGGAAGCGCAGTTTGCGGAGCGTTTTACCTTTCATTCCAGTCGTATGCGGATGAAAAAAGTGACCAAAGAGGAGCTGGCTCAAATGGATTCTGACAGCGACCGCTGCGCTCTTGAGCTATCGGATGCGGCGGTGGATGTCCTGGGGTATGCCTGCTTGGTTGCCATCATGAGCATGGGGAAAGGTTACCACCGCGTATCGGAAAGCCGTTTACATCAACGTACGGTGGATAACGGCCACCCCGCACCGATTGTGACCAGTGCGGGGGCGTTAGTGGATGGGCTACATGCCATTGGTGCAAAAAAAGTGTCTATTTTGACGCCATACATGAAGCCGTTGACGCAATTAGTGATTGAGTATATTGAAAGCGAAGGTATTGAAGTGGTGGACAGCATTTCGTTGGAAATCCCTGATAACTTAGCAGTGGGTAGGCAAGACCCGCTGGCGCCAGTGGAAATCACTAAGAGACTCAACTCCAACGTGGATGCGATAGTCGCATCGGCTTGCGTGCAAATGCCATCATTGCCATCGGTGCAATTAATTGAAGACCGAGTGGGTTTACCTGTGCTGTCTTCTTCGGTGGCGACAACCTATATGATGTTGAAAAAGCTTGGCTTAGAGACACGGGCTGATGGATTTGGGTCTTTACTCAGTGGAAAGTTTTAGCTGAATTATCGTCTCCTTCTGCTACTCTTGAGGGGCTAGATTAAATGCAATTATGCATAGCGCGTATCGAGAGGGACAGATGTCAGACTCAAAGGTTTTTGTTGATAATTACTTGCCTGCCCTATTAGGGCAGGCATGGATGTTAGTTTCATCTGAATTTCATGCAATTGTTGAAAAAAAAGGGTTATCGGTATTGGAGTGGCGGGTGCTATCAACATTAGCGGGTAATGGCTCGATGGGGATCACTGAACTATCGCAAAAAACAGTTAGTAAACAACCGACAATTACTCGTGTTTTACAACGCTTAGAACAGCAAGGGCATGTGCTCCGTCACAATAATCATAGTGGGAGTGATAAGCGAATTACATTGGTGAGTGTTACCTCCAGTGGGATGGCATTAGTCGATGGGCTATTAGTTGAAGCACAACAACATGAAGAGGTGGTACTCGCTCCACTAGGTCTGCGTAAGAGTAAGATGCTTAAAGAAGTCTTACAGGAGTTAATTGAGCGCCATAGCTTAGAGAACGTAAGTGAGACAGGAAACACTGAGAAAAAAGCAACCAGCAAAAAACAATTAAAAAATAAAAATAACACTAAAAATTTAATTGAATAATCAATTAATGATAACTTAGAGAGCTATCTTATCTTAGATGAATGATTTGTGTATTACGGATGTTTTTATTGTTAATTATCAAGTTGATAGGTAACTTTCTCACACTTGGTGACACTATTGGGGTAAATGATAACCTAATGATAGATAGGTAATTTCTGAATTTTGTTTTTTTTGTATCTGTTAATTAATTGCTACTTTACATTGATTCAATTTATCTATTAACTTCATTACTGATAATTAATGATTAGCTAAATATGGAGCAATCAATGTCAGTTGTGACACTTGTACTCGTTTTTTTACTTGCGGTTATTGTGAGTGTATTTATCTCGCGATTGCTCAAAGATATTATTCCATTACCCCTTATTCAGATAGCGCTGGGAGCTGGGCTGTCTCTGTATGGTTTTACGGTTGAATTTGAGCCTCATTTATTCCTCTTCTTATTTATTCCACCATTGCTGTTTCTTGATGGCTGGCGTATTCCAAAAGAAGCCTTATTCCAAGAAATTAAACCGATTATGTCATTAGCGATAGGCCTTGTTGTGGTTACTGTTATTGGCATGGGGTTCTTTATTCATTGGTTAATTCCTGCCATTTCATTGGCCGTTGCCTTTGCGCTTGCCGCGATTTTGTCGCCGACCGACCCCGTTTCAGTTTCTGCGATGACAGTAAACTCTCCATTACCATCGAGGATGGCGCACATACTGGAAGGCGAGTCACTGCTCAACGATGCAACAGGTTTAGTCTGCTTTAGTTTTGCCGTAGTGGCCGCGTTAACGGGGACATTTTCCCTTGCTTCAGCGGCGGGAGAATTCGTCTTTGTCGCATTCGGTGGAATTTTAATTGGCTTAGTGGTCGCTTGGGCAATTGGTTGGTTAAACCAATTTTTGGTTAAGCGTACAGGTGAGGAACCTGCTATCCAAATCATGATCAGCCTGCTAATGCCGTTTACGGCTTATTTACTTGCAGAGCACTTGCATGTGTCTGGTATTTTAGCCGCGGTTGTTGCGGGTATTGCTATGCACTATGAGAAAATTGCAGGGCGTATGCAGGCAGCGACACGGATGCAAAGTAAAGCCGTTTGGGACACTGTTCAAACGGCATTGAATGGGATGATCTTTATTTTGTTGGGTGAGCAATTACCAGGTATGTGGACAAACATGCCAGAAGTTGCGGCCGCCGCAGGGGCAAGCCATCCTTGGATGTTATTTGTTTACGTTGCAATTATTACGGTGGCGCTGGCAATCTTACGTTTTAGTTGGGTTTGGATCTCAATGACCTTGACCGTATTCCATAACCGTCGCCGTGGTAAAGAAGCGGATGTGGTGCATATTCGTATGATGGCGATTATGGCGACGGCAGGTGTACGAGGTGCAAT
Source organism: Providencia sp. SP181 (assembly GCF_050446505.1). NCBI lineage: Bacteria > Pseudomonadati > Pseudomonadota > Gammaproteobacteria > Enterobacterales > Morganellaceae > Providencia > Providencia sp. SP181. Next base: position 39,483 of record NZ_JBBPXM010000013.1, on the reverse strand, counting down.
TACATTGGCAGGTATTTTAACACTGCCATTATTGATGCCAGACGGTTCTCTATTCCCAAATCGTGATGTGGCGATTTTCTTGGCAATGGGCGTTATCCTGTGTTCATTATTGATAGCCAGTATTGCATTACCGATTTTAACAAAAGGTTTAGTCCAAGACTTGCCATATGACAATGATGAAATTCGTGCTCGGTTAGCGCTAAATGAAGCGGCTATGGCCCACTTACGTGAGCTAATGAACCACCCTTCAGAGGATATGGATGAAATCGCTATGCGTACCGAGGTTGGGGCACAATTGTTAGAAATTTATGGCAGACGACTCGATAACACCGATGAAACAGAATCTGATGTATATGATTTACATCGAATGATTGAGATGGAACGTCAAATGTCTAACTCTGCATTGAAAGCAAAACGTGAAGCGCTATATCTCATGCGGAAAAATAAAAACATTAATGAGCGGGTTTATCACCGTTTACGCGATGAATTGGATCTGAAAGAAGAAACGCTGAATCACCATAAAAATGGTAAACACTAGTTTATGAAATTAAAGGCCTGAATTTATTCAGGCCTGAGGTTGTTGACAAAGCAGGATAAAAGCGTGGTTTTTCCTGCTTTGTGTTATCAGCCGAAAATCAATAAATTGATTTTCCTCGTTTATTTTCAAAACTATCCAACCTGCAGCCAAACCTAATCGGTTTGTCAGCAGTCTGAGGCCTGAATTTATTCAGGCCTTTTTCTGAACAATATAAATGAGAGTGAAAACCGTATTTGACTAATCGTATTGATGGCTGATAAGTTAGCGTTAACTCTATTTAGGAAAAAAATATGTCACAGGTTGTCGCACGTTTAAGCATGATTATTACCATCACTTAGTGGTGGGGATAAGCGACAACCGAAACCCGCCAGGCAAGGCGGGTTTTTTGTTCTTGTCTGGTCAAATCATCAGCAAGGAAACATATATGAATTTAACTGGAACACCACAACTCTCTGATAACAAAGTTCGTTTGCATTTTCTCTGTGGGAAAATTGCGTCTGGGAAGTCAACTCTCGCCAAACAGTTAGCTAAGCAGCCTCGAACGGTTTTATTGAGTGAAGATGAATGGCTTTCGACGTTGTACCCTAATGAAGTCACTGAGCTCACCCACTATATCGCCAAAAGTACGTTGGTGAAAAAGGTGTTAGAAAAGCATATCAAACAATTGATGGATGCAGGTAATACGGTTGTGATGGACTTCCCCGCGAATACGCCGAATCAGCGACAATGGCTAAAGTCACTCGCCCAATTATCGAATGTACCGTATGTTTTTCACGTTTTACAGGTTGATAATGATGAGTGCAAAGCACGCCTTGCAGCGCGTAATTTAACAGGTGAAAACCCTTTTCACACCTCAGACACACAGTTTGATTTAATCACCGCACATTTTTCTTACCCTGCGCCAGATGAACAATTAAATTGCCAGTTTTATCCTGAATAGGTGATATTTTCAGCGGTCTAACTTGTTCGCAGACTGCTGAAAATATTGATTATTTTGGACGGTACATCTTCACATTTTGTTGTTGTTCAATCCAATAGTAATCTGCGGGGCCACCTGCACGTAGCAACGGTTTTTGCACTGCACAATCATAAAGCCCATCAGTTAAGGTGGATTCATCAATATGCACCATGACAACCTCTCCCATGACCATCCACGTATCCAGTAATTGGCCATCAGCGCGTTTAAGTTGCTGATACTGAGTGACCACACATTCCATCGAGACGGGAGTTTGTGCTATGCGTGGTGGCGAAATCAATGTTGAAGGTAGGGTGGAAAGTTGTGTTAAAGCAAACTCACTTTCCCCTCGCTCAAGGGTGGCACTGCTCATATTAACTTGCTCACCAAGGCTTAGTGTCGCAAGGTTATAGACAAATTCCCCTGTTTCGATGGCATTGGTGACAGAGTCTTTTTTACCCACGCTGGAAAAGGCCAAAATGGGGGGGGAATAGTTAAAAATATTGAAAAAGCTATAAGGAGCAAGGTTGGTTCGGCCTTGGCTGTCACAGGTTGAGATCCAACCAATAGGACGTGGGCCGATTAAAGATGGAATAGGATCATGGGGAAGACCATGCCCTTTAGTTGGTTGATAACTATAGAATTTGGTTGTCATTGCAAGCTCCTTTTTTGTTTTATCCTAACGGATAATAGGGGCTGGCGTAAGGTTAAAAAATGAAAAATGCAATGAACGCATAAAGTTAGCAGTCAGCGGATAGCAATGAGTGAATAATAGGCTGATATTACTCACCAATGCGCTGGATAAAACTAGAAGGGCTTTGTCCCAGCCACTTTTTAAACATGGTGGAAAAAGACCCGACACTGCTGTAACCCAAGTCAAAAGCCACTTCGGTAATCGATTTTCCTGCGGAAATATGAGTGATGGCACTGAGCAAGCAAGCTTGTTGGCGCCAATCTGAGAAAGACAATCCCGTTTGTGCTCCGAAAAAGCGGCTAAAAGAACGCTCACTTTTATGGAGTTTCGCTGCCCACTCTTGGGGAAGAGAGGTGATCTGAGGCGCCTTTAAAAATTCACGACACATATGGGCGAGGTGCTCATCCCGTGGGATCGGCGCATAAAATGGTAAAGGCTCCGCACGCTCAATTTCGTGCAAGATCAATTGGATCATGGCGCCATCACGGCCATGAAGGTCATATTCGATAGGCGTATCGACAGCTTCCAGTAATAACTGGCGAAGTAATGGTGAAACGCGGAGCACTTCGCATTTATTCCCTTTGCGTGGTGCCGCTGCGGGTTCGATATACAAGCTGCGCGTACTCACATTTAGCATGCGGGTTTCATGGGGCGTATTGCAGGGGATCCACACACCGCTATCTGGAGGAATAACCCACTCGCCATCATCTGTGCTCACTTCAATCAAACCTGTTGCACCATATAAAAATTGTGCGCGGCGGTGAACATGAGAGTCCAGTAACACATTCGGTAAGTAATCAGTTCCGATCGCGAGAACATCACGTGGAACCGAATCAACGGTTTTAAGGGGGATATTTCTCATGGAAATTCCTCTTGGCTGAAATACAAACATAATGATTTTTTTTTCGAATATAGGCAATTTTTATTGATATAACCACATGTTTTCCATGGTTGGCTGAAATTCCGATCTCTTTGGCTGTTTTTCGAAAGTTGGTAAAACGGAAAATGATTACCCTAGCGCGGAAACCCAATGTATGCCTGAGGTAGAGTTATCATGGAAAATTACAACAATCAGAATGATGAGCAAGTCGGCCTGATTGAACCTTTAACCCGTCGTCGGTTTATTCAGGGCAGCTCTGCACTCATGGCTGTCCCTTTTTTAGCCGCAAATACGGTTGCTTCAACGCCAGAAAACCCAGATATCATTCCAACAAAAACGATTAATAATGAAGGGGAACGCGTCGTTTCCACTTGCAGTAGTTTTGACTGTGGTGGGAAATGCGATATTCGTGCGCATGTTAAAGAAGGTGTTGTCACGCGTATTAGCACTCGACCTGATGCTGATCTTGATGAAGAGATGCCAATCATGCGTGCATGCGTGCGTGGTCGTAGTTATCGGAAATTTGTTTACCACCCTAACCGGCTGAAATACCCAATGAAACGTGTTGGTAAACGTGGAGAAGGGCGTTTTGAGCGGATCAGTTGGGAGGAAGCCACCACGCTGATCGCAAGTAACATGCAACGAATCAATGAACAATATGGCCCCGCTTCACGCTTTGTTAGCTTAAGTACTGGGGTTACTGGGGGGATTTTTTCTGGTGCGAACATGTTACGCCGTTTATTCAATATCACAGGCGGTTTTTTAGAGAATTACCACTCGGTCAGTAATGGCAACACCATGGCGGTAACACCTTATACCTATGGAACTTCCGCGAGTGGCAGTACTTTGGATACGTTGGAAAATACTCCATTGGTGATTTTATGGGGGCATAACCCCAATGAAACCATTTTTGGGCATTCCAATCATTATTTCCAAAAAATGAAGAAAAATGGCACCAAATTTATTGTTGTCGACCCACGCTATTCTGATACTGCGTCGTCATTAGCTGACCAATGGATCCCCATTTTACCAACTACGGATAACGCGATGATGGACGCGATGATGTATGTGATCATCAGTGAAAATCGCCATGACCAAGCCTTTATTGATAAATATACAGTCGGTTTTGATGAGCACCAGATGCCTGATGGTGTGCCTGAAAATGAGTCATTGGTGGCTTATTTAATGGGCAAAAAAGATGGGGTAGTGAAAACCCCTGAATGGGCGGAACCCATAACCAAAGTTCCCGCAGATACCATCCGCCAGTTAGCACGTGAATATGCAGGTACTAAACCTGCAGCATTGATGCAAGGTTGGGGGCCTCAACGCCATATTTGCGGCGAGCGCTCAGCGCGTGGTGCAACGTTATTAGCGACTATCACGGGTAATGTAGGTGTGAAAGGGGGTTGGGCTGCGGGGTATGGTATGGCCGTTACCCCAGATTTACGCAAAACGTTGGCGGGCCCAAGCTTATTCGAAAACCCAGTTAAGGCGAAAATCAACATTACCAATTGGGTTCAAGCCTGTGAAGATAAAAGCCTTGTCACACCAAATAACGGCCTGAAAAATGCCGAAAAGCTCGATACCGAGATAAAAATGATTTTCTCGTTAGCGGGTAATTATATGACCAACCAAAATCCCGATATATTGCACGCCGCCAAAGTACTGGAGGATGAAAGTAAGGTGGAATTTATCGTCTATAGCGACTTATATATGACACCGAGTGCCAAATATGCCGATATTTTATTGCCCGAAACCAGTTTTTTAGAGCGCTGGAATGTGGGGGGAACTTGGGGAACGGGTAACTACATTATTTTATCTGAAAAAGTCATTGAGCCAGAGTTTGAACGCCGCAGTGATTATGAATGGTTGTGTGAAGTAGCTGAAAAGCTCGGTGTTGGCGAGAAATTTAGTGAAGGCCGTACAGAAAAACAGTGGATTGAACATCTCGTTAACGATGCCCACCAAAAACGCCCTGAGGATGGAATTCCTACCTTTGATGAGCTGTTGGTAAAACGTCGTCATTTACTGAAACACAAACCGCATATCGGGCATGTGGCGTTTGAAAAAAACATTAATGATATTGAAAAACACCCATTTGAAACGCCATCTGGGAAAATTGAGATTTTCTCGAAGCGTTTGTATGAGCGTCATGATGTTGATATTCCTGCGTTATCTCATTATGTCCCAGCGATTGAAGGGCCAGAAGATGCATTAACGACACGTTTCCCGCTGCAGCTTATTACGTGGAAAGGCCGAAATCGCGCCAACTCAACGCAATTTGCTAACCCATGGCTGCAAGAAGTCCAGCGCCAAGAGCTATGGATTAATCCAATTGATGCTAAGCGCCGAAACATTGTTGAAGGTGATTATGCCAAAGTGAACAATGACCGTGGGGTAACGCAAGTGCCAGTAAAAATCACTCAGCGCATTATGCCAGGGGTCGTTGCACTGCAAGCAGGTGCATGGTGGCAGCCTGATGAAAATGGTATTGACCAAGGTGGGTGCGCCAACGTATTAACATCAGCGCGTAGCACGGCAATGGCTCACGGAAATGCCCATCAAACATTATTGGTGGAGGTAACAAAAGCATGAGTAAATTCCACGTTTATCCCGCAGTTAGTGACAAACAACTCGGGTTTTATATCGATTCGGCACGCTGCTCTGGCTGTAAAGCGTGTCAGGTGTCCTGTAAAGATAAAAACAACCTCGACGTCGGGCGCAAATACCGCCGTGTTTACGAAGTAACTGGCGGTGAGTTTATCGAAAACGGCACAGGGGGGCTGGTGAATAATGTCTTTGCCTATACGTTATCTATTTCATGCAACCACTGTGCCGACCCTATGTGTGTCAAAAATTGCCCGACCACCGCGATGCATAAGCGCGAAGGTGACGGCATTGTGATGGTTAATACGGACAAGTGCGTTGGATGCGGCACCTGTGCATGGTCTTGTCCGTATGGCGCGCCGCAGATGAACCCAGAGACACAACAAATGTCAAAATGCGATTTTTGCATTGACCTGCAGCTCAAAGGTGAGCAACCCGTTTGTGTGGCAACCTGCCCATTAGGTGCAATTCAGTTTGGCTCAATTGACGAGCTCAGAAAACGTTATGGTGAATTGGCGGATGTACGAGGGTTACCAGATTCCTCGATTACACACCCTAACCTTGTTATTCACCCACACCAAGGTTCTGGTCGTCAGTCTCAAGACACACAAGGAGAAACCAAATGAACGAATGGCCATTATTGTTATTCACCTTTTTGATGCAGTTATCTATTGGGTTAAGCATTATGTTAGGCGTTTCTGCAAAGAAACTGTCTTCGGTGTTTGCAGGTAAAATTAATTCGCAATTTTTCTTGTGGTATTTATTTGTGGCCTGTGTCTTTGCGGGGGTAGGATTATTATCTTCGATTACCCACTTAGGTGTGCCACTCAATGCACCTAATTCGTTGCTAAATCTTTTTTCCTCTTGGCTAAGTCGAGAAGTGGTTCTTACTGCCACCTACTTTACATTTTTAGGACTCACTTTTTTATGGCTTTGGTTTAAAAAAGAATTGTCTTATCTGCTACTGGGGATGGCGATTATTGCAGGGCTGTGTGATGTATATGCTATGGCGTCAATCTATCGTTATACATCAATGTTAACGTGGATGAATGATAATACTTATCTGATGTTCTACGGCACGATGCTAACGGCTGGCGCTGCGGGTTATTATTTATTAATCAGTTTATTACTGCGTTTTAAAGCAGGTAGCGCTGGGGTACAAATTCCGACCCGCGGGCTGTGGATATTATGGGCAGTTATAGGGGTGAGCTTATTTATTCGCCTGGTTTATCAACCCGCTTATGAAAGTTACCTTGTCCACACGAGTTATAACAATGAGTCGATAACCTTTCCTATCGATTCTATTCATGCTTATCAAGCGATTTGGTCATTACGTATGACCAGCTGGGTGGTAGGAATGTTAGCGGTGATAGTTTTAGGCGTTGGTATATTCCGTCGTATGCGCACAGCGTCAAGTGAGGTATTAACTTCAAACGGTCAGGGCTATTTAGTGCTGGGGTGTACCTGTGCGATTGTTGCTGAGTTTATGCTGCGTTATTGCTTTTACTCTATTCATATTTAAGGCAATTGTGATTCATTTTTTAGGAAGTCTTGGTCATTATGATCCACTTTTCACATTACGCAGCGGCTTTTAATATTTTGGGGACTTGCTATTTGTTTTCGCCCAATGATGATGCAAGTCACTATGCATTAAGCTTTTTTAAATTGGATGATTTTTCTGAACAATGGCCTTGTAAAATAAGTCCTCAATTGAGCCATCAAATCACGCAGTTTTTAAATATTGAACGGCAACAATTACATAAGCAATGGGCTGATTTGTTTATTGGCCCCAATACATTACCCGCTCCACCTTGGGGCTCGGTGTATCTCGACCCTGAGGGGGTATTGCAAGGTTCTTCAACGCAAGCGTTAAGTGCATTTTTACAACGCGAGCGGTTAAAAGTGCAAACACGTTACCCAGAACCTTCAGACCATGTTGGTTTAATGTTATTTCAGGCAGCGGTATTAGCGTCAGAGGTGAGAGAGCGTGCATTAAAAGAATTACTTGTTGACCATTTGGAAAGTTGGTTACCACAGTTTTACCATCAACTAAATAGAACAATGCCAAATTCTTTTTATTCGCCATTAACTGAGTTAGCGCTAGTCACAGTTAAATCATGCCGCTAGTCTTTTATCAATGTGACTTTTAATTCAGTATATTTGAATGTTAAATGGTTAATTAAACGTAATATTTGAATGAGGAAATAGTTAACAATTTATAATTAAATGAAAATTGATTTAGTTATAAGAAATGCAAATTAAAATGATTCCCACTTTAATTTTCTAAGCCATAATACATTTTTACGTCATACTACTTAATGATAGGTATTTACAGCGAAGGGGGTATAAAGTGGTCAATCTATTTAATCGGCTGTTGTCCCATGAAGATGCGGGAAAATTACTGTTACGTCTTTCTGTGGGCGGGCTAATGCTGTTCCATGGAATGAGCAAGTTAATGACAGGTGCTAGTGGTATCAAGGCGTTACTGGCTTCTTACGGTCTACCTGAATTTATCGCTTACGGCACTATTCTAGGCGAAGTCGTTGCCCCTATTTTTATTATTTTAGGGATATTAACTCGTCCATCTGCATTGTTAGTGGCGTTTACCATGGTTGTTGCATGGCTGATGATTGGTTTAGATAAAACCTTCGTTCTGGATAAAACAGGGGCATGGGCGATTGAAAGTATTGTGTATTTCTTCTTAAGTGCCATTGCATTGGCATTTATGGGCTCAGGACGATTTTCAGTGATGCGCAATGCATGCTGGCGATAAATAAATTTTAGTTAAGTGTTTTGACATTGCTTTGAGAAAAGACCATCAAGATTTTCTGATGGTCTTATTTTTTGTCTAACGTACTGGGAATTCAAGGTGAGCGATACTTTTGCATTATTGGTAATTTAAGCCATTTTAGCTATAATGACTAAACAAGCCATTTTATCCTGTAGGTGATGTATGGAAACGATCTCCGCACAAGTTGCTAAAAATCAATTTGGTGATTTATTGATGAAAGTTCAACGTGCGCCTGTTGAAATAAGTAAACATGGGAAGCGTGTTGCTGTTGTTATCTCTTCTGATGAATATGACCAGTTAATGCAGTTAAAATTACAGAACTTAAAAGCGGTTTTGGCTGAATCTATTTCGCAAGCAGAGCGCGGGGAATTTCATAGTATTGATGATGTATTTGCTCCATTAACTAGGGATGAACTTGATAATAAGGCTTAAGGATGAGCGTTAGGTTTACTCAGAAAGCGAAAGGCCATATCCGCTCAATTAGGCTTTATTCTATGCGTAGATGGGGGGCTAATGTTGCAGAGGCTTATGCTAACTCATTACGAGTGACAATGACCGACATACTCGCGAGCCAGCCATCTCTTGGGCGTGATCGCAGTGAAGATTTGTATTTGGGGATTTTCAGCTTCCCTGTCGAAAGTCATATTATTTATTATCGAAAAGCGCCTGAAGGTATTGAGGTGCTGGCAGTATTACATCATACGCAAGATCCCCATTCTCATTTATAAAAATTCGTTTTTGCGATAAGTCAATTTTCATTAGGTATTTGATATTGCTTTTGAAAGAAGACCATCAAGATTTTCTGATGGTCTTCTTTTTTGAACAATAACCTGTTGAATTAGTCATTTTTCAACACAGTTTCGCGGAAAAATAGGTCTAACAAGCTGCTGTCTCGACATGCAGGTTCAGGAAAATCCAAACGCTCAGCGCGTTCAACGGTCTCCATCACTAGTGCATCTATCGCAGGGCGCCTTGCACCATAATGGCTTTCGTCGACATTCGACTTTATTACTAACAGTGCTTCAATTTCTGCCAACACAGATTTATTGGTAACGGTTGCAGTCACTAATTCTGAAAAAGCCATCGGTGGCATACTTTTATGCATTTCTATCCAACGCAGTGCTAAAACGGCTCTAAGCAGATAAAAATACTTTTTAAGTTTGACTTCTTTACCTTTAAAATCCGTATGTAAGTTACGCTTACTAATTGATAAATAATGATATCTAGACTTTAATGGTGAATAAAATCTTGCAGCAAGTTGCTCTAGCTCAGCAAAAAAATCATTGTCTTTAAAGTAGACAATAGGGGAATGTAGCCATTCTATTAATGCGGGGTTTGAATTACGCATTAATTTTAAAGCCTTGGATAATTCCCAGCCAGAAACGTCCAGCTCATCATCTATCGGTTTCTCTATGACATCCCGCTTGGGGTCTAGCGTTAAGTACCAGTCTAATTTATGAACATAGATAAATCGCACATCATAGTCGCTGTCGCGGGAGGCAAAGCCCCAACCGCGACTGCCTGATTCACAAGCAAAAAGAACTTTAACGTGGTGACTTTCTTCTATGTCTTTTAAGGTACGGTATATCCGTTCTTTCATTAGCACGGATACGCTTCCACGGTTGGTTTCCATGCTTTCTCCTTTTTTAACCTTTCACACACACCACTTGGCGTAGGGTATGCACGATTTCAACTAATGATGATTGCGCTGCCATTACGGCATCAATGTCTTTATATGCCATTGGAATTTCATCAATCACATCGCTATCTTTTCGGCACTCAACGTGCGCAGTTGCCATTTTTTGGTCGCTGACTGAAAAACGCTTTTTAGCCTCAGTTCGGCTCATCACACGGCCTGCACCGTGACTGCAAGAGCAAAAACTTTCTTCATCGCCCAGTCCGCGCACAATAAAGCTTTTCGCTCCCATTGACCCTGGAATGATCCCCATTTGGCCTTTTCGAGCAGACACTGCGCCTTTTCGTGTCACCAAAATTTCTTCACCAAAATGTTGCTCTTTTTGCACATAATTATGGTGGCAATTTACCGCTTCTTGTTGGGTGGTAAACGGTTTTGGAATTTCACGTGAAAGTGCTTCCAACACACGGTGCATCATCACTTCGCGGTTATGGCGGGCGAAATCCTGCGCCCAACCCACGGCTTCCATATAGTCATTAAAATGCACGCTGCCTTCTTCAAAGTACGCTAAATCCCTATCTGGCAAATTAGCGATATGTTGCTGCATATCCTTTTGTGCCAATGAAATGAATAGGTTACCTATCGCATTTCCTACTCCGCGTGACCCGCTATGTAACATCACCCATACACGATTTTGCTCATCCAAACACAGTTCAATAAAGTGGTTCCCCGTTCCCAGCGTTCCTAAGTGGTTATAATGGTTAGTCCCACGTAGTTTTGGGTACTTATCGCAAATACGTTTAAAGTCCTCATCCAAATGCGCCCAATGGGTATCCACAATATCTGGTGTACGGTGCCATGCTCCTTTATCACGTCCGTGTCGATGAGTCGTTCGTCCGTGCGGCACAGCGGCTTCGATAGCAAAACGAATATTCTGTAAGCTATCAGGCAAATCAGACGCGGTTAGGGATGTACGCACTGCAATCATTCCACAACCGATATCGACTCCCACTGCGGCAGGGATAATCGCCCCTTTGGTTGGGATCACACTCCCGATGGTTGATCCTTTCCCTACGTGTACATCTGGCATTACTGCTAAGTGTTTAAAAATAAAGGGCATCTTGGCGGTATTTTGCAATTGTGTTACCGCTTTCGGATCAACAGGAACGCCGTTAGTCCACATTTTTACAGGTACGCCAGTTTCTTGAATTAATTGATTGAAATTATTATGACTCATTGTTATTCCTTAATTTTTACCAATCCGTTTAATACTTGGTCTAATCCACCGTAAACGGAAATTTGGTCGATTCGATGTGCGATGCTTTCTAAGGTTTCGAGCTCTTTTAAGCGCAGCGCAACAGGGTTGTTTTCCATCACTTTGGCAGTATTTAACAGCGAACGCGTGGCGGCCGTTTCTTCGCGGCGGCGGATCACGTTAGCTTGTGCTGATTTTTCAGCTTCAACCACTTGGGACAATATAGTGCGCATTTCGCCCGGTAAAATAATGTCTTTTACACCAATGCTGTCGACCTCTAAGCCAAACTCCGCAATACTTTGCACCACTTGCATTAGCATGAGTTCATCGATTAACTGCTTGTTTTCTAATAGTTCATCCAGTGTGCGGGTGCCCACGATCTCCCTTAATGAAAACTGTAATTCACGGTATAAATGTTCTACTGGCTGACTCAATTGAGAAAATGCATGTAGCACATCGGCATAGCGCCAGTTAGCCGATAAATTAATGCGCAACGTCACTTTATCTTTGGTTAAGATTTCTTGCCCGCTGACTTCCAGTGATTGTAAACGCGTATCAATAATGTCAATTTCAGGCGTGTGTTCTACACGCCAGTAACCGTGCGTACCTGCTTCAAGTAAACCCGTGATTTCACCATCAATTTTTAACACGCCAATATGCCAAGCGGGTATTTGAGCGACAAGGCATAGCTCGCTGCCTTTGATACGTTTTTTCGCGGCTAAGCGCTGTGTTAAGGCTTCTGGTAACACTAAATGCCCCACTTTTTGTTTTTCGACGCGCAGTGTATTGCCAGATTTCCAGTACAGACGGCGCGTTGCTGGCGATAAAATTTCAACCAAGTTATTGTGTGAATATAAAAAACCAATCTCATCATCTAATAAATCAATATCAACGCCATAGGAGGCTACCCAATTTGGGTGATATTGGCGAATTTGCTCAGCAAGCACAGAATCAATTGGTTTATCAATGGACTGTGAGCAAACATCAATGATTTGAATCTCAGGCTTCTGTTTAACTGACCAAAAACCGTAATTTCCCGCTTCTAACAGGCTTTTTATTTCACCATCCACTTTGAGCAGGCCAATTTGCCCCGCAAAAATTTGCGCCATTACACATAAATCACGGCCTTTAACCCCTTTTTTGTGCACTAAATGATCCGTTAATTCATTGGTCATGGCTAATTGGGTCACGTTATGTTTTTCGATACGTAAATCATCGTTGGTTTTCCAGTATAAACGGCGTGTTTGTGGCGCGATAATTTCAACTAAATGATGATGTAAGTATAAAAAAGCGACTTCATCATCGGATAAATTAATATCAACACAATACGTATTTACCCAATCCATATGGAATTGGCGCAAATGATTTGCCAGTTTTTCTTCAATCGGTTCATTGTTTAATGTGAAAAATGAAACCGTCAGTTTATTAAACCAATCTTGTACGCGGTGCTCGCCTGCCACTAACAGTTGTTTGAAATCACCATTTTTTGACGTTAGTGCAATAAGTCCTTGAGCAACATTTATTTTTTTCATTATTTTTCCTTTTATTTATGTGTCTGGCGCTGAAGAACAAAACGAAGTTATGAGGGGAAAGAAAGAGCGCCAGATCGGCTGTCTAAATTTCTGCTCATCACTCGGTGAGGCTCTCGAGTGCCAGTTGTTAGCTAAACTTCAGCTAGGTTTTATTTACGTTTGGAATCGTATTTTAAGTTCAGGAGTCGAACCTGATAGCTAGGCTATTACCAAGGTATCTTACCGACGGCGGCATACAGACCATGTAGTGACAACAGCCACCATGTCTGCACCGGTTGAACGCGAAGTTCAGACATTTTCCGGCAGTGGATAAATTTATAATTGCCAGAAGCGTGCCAACTTTTTAAATGAGGTGAAAAATATTTTTATCTTAATGAAAAATAAAGATTAATTATTTTTTTGCTAAATGTTGCTTACAATGAGAGAGAAAATGAATTAGGCTATTTATTATCTTTTTATATCGTATTTTATAAATTTATATAAATCATGAGCGAGAAACGCAAGGTTGTGATAGGTGTGCTTGGCACGGTATTAGACAGGCGAGGTAAAAAAGCCAATCGCTGGACCAAATGGCGTCCAACTGTGGGGCTATGCCAACAGCCGAATATCAATATTGGTCGCTTTGAATTGATTCATCAGGTCAATGACTACTCGATGGCGCAGCGTGTTAAAGAGGATATCGAGCAAGCCTCACCGCAAACGGAGGTCGTATTGCATGAGGTGGATATTGCAGATCCGTGGGATTTCGAGGAGGTGTATACCTCGCTGCTCGATTTTTCTGCGAGTTACCCCTTTGATACGGATAACGAAGAGTACCTTGTGCACATCACTACAGGGACGCACGTGGTACAAATTTGTTGGTTTTTATTAACTGAAGCGCATTATTTGCCCGCTAAACTTATTCAAACATCACCCAGTGAAAAGGGCAGGGAAAAAGACCCGATGGGTATTCACACGGTGATTGACCTTGATTTAAGCCGTTACACCCATATCACTAGTCGCTTCCAAAAAGAGCAACAGCAGCAAGTTTCGTTTTTAAAATCAGGTATTGCCACGCGTAACAGCGCGTTTAATACCATGATTGAGCAAATTGAACGGGTGGCGCTACGCTCAAAAGCCCCTATTTTATTGAATGGCCCGACAGGTGCGGGGAAATCATTTCTGGCTCGACGAATTTACCAATTGCGTGAAAGCCGTCACCAAGTGAAAGGGCGGTTTGTGGAAGTGAATTGCGCCACGTTACGCGGTGATAATGCCATGTCGACGTTGTTTGGCCATGTGAAAGGGGCATTTACGGGGGCGTTAAACTCCCGAAAAGGGTTGTTAAAAGAAGCGGATAGCGGCATTTTATTTCTCGATGAAATCGCTGAGCTCGGCCTTGATGAGCAAGCGATGCTGCTTAAAGCCATCGAAGAAAAACGTTTTTTCCCTTATGGTGCCGATGAAGAAATTCACAGTGATTTTCAATTGATTGCGGGAACCCATCGCAACTTGGTGCAACAGGTTGAAGAGGGGAAATTTCGTGAAGATTTATTCGCCCGCATCAATATGTGGACGTTTGCTTTACCTGGTTTGCGCGATCGCCGTGAAGATATTGAGCCGAATATCGATTATGAGCTTGTGAAGTTCAGCCAAGATGCGCAAAACCAAATCCGTTTTGATAGCGAAGCGCGCAAAGTGTATGTGAAATTTGCGTGCTCAGAACAGGCGTTATGGCGCGGTAACTTCCGCGAACTGGGGGCATCGATTAGCCGAATGGCAACATTTGCTGAAAAAGGGCGGGTCACCAAGTCGATAGCTGAAGAGGAAATTGAGCGTTTGCAATCCCAGTGGCAAGTTAAATCAAGCAATCCATTACCTAAACACGTGGGTGAAATTGATTTATTCGACCAACAACAGTTAGCCACAGTACTGGATGTGTGCCGCCGTTCTTCATCCCTTTCAGAGGCGGGGCGTGCACTATTTGCGGTATCTCGGCAACAGAAAAAACAACCCAATGATGCAGATAGACTACGAAAATATTTGGCGAAATTTGGGTTAGATTGGGATAGTGTGAAAGCTGACGGTTAAGAGGCTTTATATTGCTAAATTGCAGAAATAAATATCCCCGCTGAGGCTGAGATTTATGGTTTGGTAGATACGGTTTGTTGTGTTCGTTACTTTCTAACCTGAGGCTCCCTGAAATGGTTTTTCAGGGAGATAGCCATTAATTGCCGAGATTAAAGTTTTTGAGCCCTCTCAAATTGATCACCGCTGTTATGACAATATGGCCCATAATGCTTTTTTTATTTTTTCTACCTGTTCAGTTTGATTTTTTCGACTTGATTGGATAGGACTGACGACTAAGGTTGTGTCAGTTGAGTATTTACCATTCACACTCGCGTTAATATTGTGATTGCCTGCTTTTAGCTCAGGTAATGTCACATGATAAATACCCGTTTTTCCTTCTTTCGCCGGACGTGTATAGGCTTGCCCATCAATATTGACGGTAATTTCAGTTTCACTGGTCACCAAATTGCCATATTTATCGATTAGCTCGATAATCGCAATGCTATCTGTGCCAGACACCCGCTTTTCTATGTTAGTGATTTTCACCTTATCAACATGGGATGTTCCTGCTGCGTTATTAACCTGTACTGCAGTGAGAGGGCTACGGGTACTATTGATGAAGGTCGTTAAATCATTGCTCCCAACGTCTGTTAATGTCAAAGTAGTGGTGTAAGACCCATCGTTATTATCCATCCAGTTTAAGGTATTACCTTTGTGTTTACCGATATCGATATTCTCTGTATTTAAGCCCGCTAAGCCATTACCAAAGGTATCAGTCACCGTTACCGTGATATCAAGAGGATTACCAGATTGAAAACGGTGACTGTGATCAAGCGTGATAGCCACTTTGTCAATAACGCCTTTCCTGCCTTGTTGACCCATTTCGTTTGAGTTATTCAGTGGCTGCTCAATCAGTGCGCTTTTCTTGATTGATGCAATACCACTTGCACTCGCATGGACATCATCTATTGCATCGCTTTGGCTATATTCAGTAATAAACTGCCCTACCTTGTTATCATCTGTTAGTACGGGAATATTCACCAGTGTTAACAGGTCATCAGAAGTTAGCATTTTTGCATGGCTAGCCATAACGAGTATGATGGCTGAAGACCATATTGTCGTAAAGAGGACAAAACCATTTGAAATCTTGTGTCTCAGTGTGGATTTTATCGTTGACGTAGCGGGGTTCATTCAATTTATTCCTAGTTTTATATTAACTCAGTTATTGTTGAATTTTTATATAGGTAAGAGCTTGTGAATTACTCTGACTTAAACAGAAGAGGAATTTCCAAAATGGAAAGACGTGGAGTGGAAGGCTTTTACTGGCAATGTTAAAAGAAACAATACTGTGCATATATCCAATAAATCCATCAACTGGCGAGTTGAATTAAAAAATGTTAAGAACCAAATTTTGCCTCTGAGAGAGCAAATAAATTAAACTTATTTTATCGCAAGTAGTGTTATCCAATTTTTTGAAATAGTTCCCTTAATAAACTTAACGATGTATGTCTGTTTTGCTCATTTATTGAGGGCTTGAAAAGACTCTCTGTGCTTGGTTGAATATATGAGGTAGGTGCATACTTTAGAAAATTCACTTGTATTGTTCTACTATCGCCATTCAAGGTAGCAATGATATCTATAGAACCTTCAACTAAGCTGCTGATCTCTAATTCCGTATTTCCATACTCATCAGTCAGGTTAGCTGGTGAGATAATGCCATTTGAGGCTTCAAAGTGAACAAGTGCACCAGCAATGCTTTGTCGGCTATTATTTATAATACGCAGTTTGATTTTGTTTTTACTGATCCCATCTGCCGCTACATTGTTTCGAATGATATCAATACTACTAATAAATGACTGACTAATATCGGGTTTAAAGTGATACATTTCATTAATTTCTGGGCCATACTCAGTGTTTGCTTTTACTACATAACTTCCTGATATAAAAGTAGTAAATTGTATAGATGCCTCGCCTTTATCATTGGCGATAATGTTATATTTTTGCTCAGAAACCGCTTTTTTAGCTTTGGCTTTCCACATAAAATGATTAAGTAATGAATAATATCCCGTATTTTTTTGGTCAATAGATCTAAGATTTGCAGGCAATACGAAGTTGACTTTCGCATTGGGGACAGGGTGACCAAGAGGATCTTTAATTACGATGGCGAATGTATTTGCGTCCTTACCATCAGCGATACCATTATTTCTTTTCTTGGTATTTTCATGAGTGATAGTGAGCGCGCCTGTGCCAGTTACTTCAATTAACGTTTCCACTTGTGGTGAAACATTGCCTTTCGTGTCATAAACCGTCACGGTTAAGCGATAGAGGTTGAGCTGTTGGTTTTTTAATGCGTTGTTGGTAATTTTGTAAGACGGCAATTTTACTGAACTATCTATTCCATTAAGGTGGAGTCTTCCCCCAGCCGCTATTAATTCAGGGGCATCTACAACTATTTTTTCTAGAGGATATTTAGTGGTTAAGTTGCGGATAATAGAGCGTTCTTCTCCTGTCACGCCCTGAATAACTTTCGGTAATGATAACGAAATTAAGGTTTTCTTCTGGTACTCCAACACAATATTGTTATTACGATTAACAAAGTCATAGCGATTGTTGGGAATATGACGATTAGCCTCTATTACTGAAGTATCAAGGTGCTGCTCTAAGCTTCTCCCTAACAACCAGTTGAACGCAATTTTTGCACCTGTTTCATTTGCTCCATTATTACCTATTCTATGTTCTACATTTAGAGCAAGGAGGGGGAATGGAGACCAGTTGACACCGACGGTAGCAGCCATTGGGTTTTTCTGGCGTTCATTTGTACCAAATAAAGCTACGTCATCACCGTAATATTGTTCAAGTTTTAGGTTAGCACCTAAATTAGAATAAGCGGGTAGCCAACCTTCAAGTTGAATATCCCAGCCGTTGGCTGGGCGTGCATAATAATCATAGGCTAATTCGGATGCACTACGCCAAGTCGATAGCCCTAAATAGCTATTCGTACTCACCCTAGCGTAATCTTGAGCATACTCCAAACCAAGTCCTAAGCGCGAATGGTAATGGGATAAATCATGGTCAAAGAAAGCATTTATCCCGACCATGCTATTTTGATGAAAATGACGTAATCCAATACCATTATTACTTTGCAGACGACCATCAGTACGATGAATACTGTGCTGAGAAAATAGTAAAAAGTCATGTTGGTCATACCAAGGTACTAGCCAATCTAATTGAGAGGTTTTAATTGATAACTTTTCATTAAGGTTAATATTTAGCCTAGTATTACCTGCTTTAGATAACCAATGTGTTATTTCATCAGTAGCGATATTTGCGGCTTTATGGCGAGCGTAATCTTGTGCCATATCTGCAAGTTTTTTTTGTTTTTTTTCTTCAGATACAAAGTTTGCTGCATTTTGCCCATATTCTGCTAAAAAACGTTCAGTGCTATCTCCTGGTTGGGTTCCCTCAAATTGAAAGGCATTGCTACCTAGCGTAGGTAAATCGTCTAAATAGGCGATTTGGGCATAACTTGGCACTATTAGCCCAATAGCCGTGAACCAAATTACCGTAGAGAGTATTAAACTGCTCGGTAGTTTTGAGTTCAATTTTGACGAAGGGGAATTCATCGAACATATATCCTGATATCAATATTAATACTGTTATTTTCAGGGCAAATAGTGGTCTGTGCTTGTGAATTGATTGGATTTAAACGGAAAAGGGTATTCGTGTTGTGGAATCGTTCGAAATGTGCGTTGCTATCTTTTGATTAATAAAGTTTTTTTACTCCCCGCTCTAAAGTAGAGGGGGGAGTGTCTAAGACGCTAAGGTGTTACTGACACGGTAAGCTTAGGGCTTGAATGCCCATTGATTGAAGCAATAATGTTAGTGTCACCAGATGGTAATAGTGTTAAGTAGGTAGAATAATCTCCATCGCTTTCTTCATTCCAGTCTAATATATTGGCGTTATGGTGGCCAAGGTCGATATTGTTTGGGTTTACACCTTCAAGTGTGTTTCCAAAGGCATCGCTGAGAGTGACCGTAATGAGTACATCACCACCAACGGTGACATGATGAGTGGACGATGTTGATAGTTCAATGTTTTCGACGACACCTAACTGGCCTTTAGGACCGCTACCATCAGAATTAATCGCATTGATAGTTAGTGGTGGATTCACAGTTAACGTATGTTTAGGTGATGTTTTTCCATTTAAAGAAACGGAAATGGTGTAATCACCAGCCATTTGTCCTGAAAGTAACCCATAATACTCACCTAGATTAACTAAACTTTCTTCGATCTTGACGGGAATTTGTTTATTGCCAATGTTGACCATTATGATCCCATCCGCACCAGATACTGGATTGCCATTCACATCGGTTAATTTGAGTGACATCGTTATCTCTTTCCCTGCATAGGTTGACTGAGTATTCAGGATCTCAATTTTTTTCAAAGTTCCACTGATAAAATAAACGGCAATGGTTTCTTTTTGGCCATTGATAGTTGCGGTAACTTCACTTGTTCCGCTTTTCATACTCGTCAAAGGCATTTTAATGATCCCCGCTTTATTAGTAATACCTTGAGCCGCAATATCCCCTAAAGTAGCGGTAAAATTGACGGTTTCACCTGCTATAGGGTTGCCCTTAGCATCGGTAATATAAGCTGAGACCATATTCGCTGACTTCCCATCGGAGAGAGCGCCTGTTTGGTCGATAGTGAAACTATGAATACGCGCCTGGCTAGTTGTTACGGTACTGATATTAGTGACTTCAATCAGAGTGTTACTTGTTGATGAGGCATTTCCGTTAATATCATAGGCAATAGCACTTAAATGATAACGATTCAATTTTTTACTTTCTGAAGGGGTTGATGCGGTTTTATAAGGCGGTAACTTTACGGTAGTATTTTGGCCAGAAGCATGAATAACACCGCCCGCAGCGAGTAGTTCAGGTGCATTCCAGACAATCTTTTTAAGTGGATATTGAGTTGTTATTGATTGTACGAGTGGTAACTCTTGTCCTGCCTCCCCTTGAACTTTTGCTACGAGTTTCAATTGAATTTCAGTTTTCTTTTGATAATCAAGAACAATATTGTTATTGCGATTGACGAAGTCAAAGCGATTATTCGAAACATGCCGTGATTCACCGACTTTAGATGGGTCTATTTGCTCAATGAAATTCTTATCAAATGCCCAAGTAAATTGTACTTTGGCACTGGTATCTTGTAATCCACTGCTTATTTTGTGATCTGCACTAAAGGTGACAAGAGTAAAAGGAGTCCAACTTACGCCGAGAGTGGCTGCCATGGGATCTTTTTGCAGTTTATTTTTCCCCATTAAAGCCACATTATGACCGACATACTGTTCAAACTTAAGGCTTCCACCGAGTTGAGGGTAAGCGGGTAGCCAACCTTGTGCTTGTAAATCCCACCCACGAGCAGGGCGTGCATTATAAGATTGGGGTAGCTCAGATGAGCTACGCCATGAAGAAACAGGGAAATAAGTATTCGCACTTAGCTTTAAGTAATTTTGCCAGTATTCAGCGCCAAGGCCTAATCTGGAATGGTAATGTGAAAGGTCATGGTCAAAGAATGCATTGATACCCACAGTGCTCTTATCATTGAAATGACGTAGACCAACCCCATTGTTGCTTTGTAATCGCCCATCTGTATTGTGAATACTATGCTGGGTAAACAACAACATATTAGTTTGCTGGTACCAAGGGATCAGCCAATCAAAATGGCTGTTTTTAAGGGATAATTGTTGATCGAAATTCAGGCCAACTTTCACATTACCAGCCTTTGACAGCCAACGGGTAATCTCTTCTATCGCGGCATTAGCGGCTTGATTACTGAAATAACTTTGCGCCATTTGTGAGATTTCATGGCCACTTTTTTGTGAGTCGATCAATGTTGCTGCAGTTTTACTGTATTGAGCTAAATTGCGCTCGCCATCGTTATTTTCTGCCATTTGGTTAGGGCTGCCTAAAATTGGAAGCTCATCTGGTGTTAGCATTTTTGCATAGCTGGGTAATATTGGTACCATAGCTAATGGCCCGACCGCCATCAATAAGGCACAAAGGGTGGGAAATTTATTTTTAGAGCAAAACATTAAATCTATTCCTAGTCTGGATATTCATTACTATTATTTTGGAATATGAGCGACTGGAAACGCTTGGGAATTAATTGGATTAATACGGAAAGGAATTTTGTACGCTGGAAATGTTTGGAATTGGTGACGTTGATTAACATCCGCGAGCATATCGAATAATAATTAGAACAAGCTGATATTTTATTGTTTGGAAAAAATCTTACTTTAATAAGAACAAATAAATAGATAGAGGAAGTATGGAACTTACATTTTTAGGAACCAGTGCAGGGGTGCCGACAAAAGAACGCAATGTCACCAGTATGATATTAAATTTGGTCGGCATTCGAAAAAGTTATTGGCTGTTTGACTGTGGCGAAGGGACACAGCACCGTATCCTTAATAGCCCATTTAAAGCACCAAAAATTGAGAAAATATTTATTACCCATTTGCACGGCGACCATATTTTTGGCTTACCAGGGCTTTTGTGCAGCCGTTCAATGGGCGGGGCAACGGAGCCATTGACACTGTATGGGCCAAAAGGGCTCAAGCAATATATTGAAACGGTGTTGTCTCTTAGTGTGTCTTATATGACTTATCCAATTGAAATTATTGAAATTGATGCGGGGCAGTTATTTGATGATGGCGAGTTGATTGTGACGGCTTACTCTCTTGATCACCGTGTAGAATGTTATGGTTATCGTATTGAAGAACACGCCAAAAGTGGGCCGTTAGATGCGAACAAATTGGCGAGTGATAACATTCCCCGTGGCCCATGGATGCAAGCGCTTAAAGCGGGTGAGACCATAACCCTTGAAGATGGTCGTGTGGTTAATGGTGCAGATTACCTTGGTGAACCTATCCCTGGTAAAGTTATCGCTATTTTTGGAGATACACAACCGACGCCACAGGCGTTTGAACTTGCTAGAAATGCGGATGTGATGGTGCATGAAACCACGTTGGAAGCAGCTTTTACAGAAAAAGCGAATGAGCGTGGGCACTCAACAACAGTGCAAGCGGCACAATTAGCCCGTGAAGCAGGGGTAAAGCGTTTTATTGCCACTCACTTGAGTGGGCGTTATATGAGCGAAGATATTCCAAGGTTATTAATGGAGTGCCAAGCTGAATTCGCGGAGACTCAAATTGCCGAAGATTATTTGACGGTGAAGATTTGATTTAGCGGGCAATGATAAGCCCGCCACCTATTTTTGACTCAGTAAATTACTTTCACAAATCCATTACGACAGTAAGTCTCATACTCATCGGAAAGCTGCCTGTTTGTGACTATCACATCAAATTGTGATAATTCCCCCATATTGGCGGTCGCCACTTCATCAAACAAGTTATAAGGTGCCAATAAAATTTTACGGATGGATTTTTCCATCGCTTTTTTCTTCATTGGTAAATCGTCAATATTATAACAGGTTACGCCATATGTGCTGTGGACGCCTGCGGCAGAAATAAAGGCCTTTTTGGGGTTAATGGAGTCAAGCAAGGAAGGGAGAGAAGGGTTGTAAAACGAGTCGCTTTTAGGGCGGTATTCACCACCGCATAATAAGGCGGTGGCGTTTTTTTTCTGGCTAAGGGCGAGAAAAACGTTATGGGAATAACAAATTCCCGTGAAACTGATTTCTTCTGGGATAAGGGAAATCAAGGTCGCCATCTCAATGCCATTATCGAAGAAAATAACGTCATCTTCTGTGACCATACTCGCCGCGAGATTAGGAATATAGAGTTCTTCGGTTTGATCTGGCGTGAAAACATCGGCTTGCTGCTCCTGGGCAACTAAATTTACAGGTTGGGTAACAGAAACAATGTAGCCACCAAGCAGTGACATCGGAATAGGGCCTTCTGCATCAGCGTTAAGGTCTCGGCGGATGGTCATTTCAGAGACTTCGAGTATCCTAGCGGCTTCTTTAAGATGAATGCGTCCTGAACGTTTCAAACATTCACTTAAGCGGCGAAGGCGTTCTTTTTGTTTAGTTTCTATCACCCTACAATCCTTTTATGATATACAAAATTGGCGCGGTTAAACCGCGCCCCATCACTTAGTAGTCACTCGGCTTTGTTGCCGTTCCTGTGACAATCGCAACACTGGCACTCGCACCAACTCGGTTTGCGCCCGCTTCAATCATTTTAATCGCAGTTTCACGGTCACGCACGCCACCAGAGGCTTTGACACCGATTTCGCTGCCAACGACTTTACGCATTAACGCAACATGGTGCTCAGTCGCCCCCATTGTACTGAAACCTGTTGAAGTTTTCACAAAACCGACGTTAATTGTGCGGCAAATTTCACAAACTTGTGTAATTTCTTCATCAGTTAACAGGCAATTTTCTAAAATGACTTTTAATGTTGCATTACCGCAGGCAGCAAATACGGCTTCAATATCTTTACGGACAAAGTCTAAATCGCCACTTTTTAACATGCCAACATTAATCACCATATCCACTTCATCCGCACCGCGGCGCACAGCTTCAGCTGCTTCAAAAGCTTTTGCTTCTGTTAAGCAAGCACCTAATGGGAAGCCTACCACACAGCAAACTTTTACATCGCTGTTTTTTAAAAGTTCATTGGCTAAAGGAACATAGCCTGTATTTACACATACGGAAGCAAAGTGGTGTTCAGCCGCTTCTGCACACAATTTTGTGATATCGCTGACAGTTGCGTTAGCAGCAAGTAAAGTGTGATCAATATATTTTGCTAAGTCTTGCATTTTCAACTTTCCTATATAAATGTGGGATAGACAACAAAGAATGAGGAAATGTGGTAGATGTAACACTTGATCATTCGTTATTCGAGATCCTAATCACAAATGATATTTTTGCAACATGATAATGTTACTATCATATCATTATGTGATTTATTTAACACGAGGGGCATCATGGATATAGCAGTTATTGGTTCAAACATGGTTGATTTGATCACTTACATTGATCAAATGCCAAAAGAAGGCGAAACGTTAGAAGCGCCCGCGTTCAAAATAGGTTGTGGTGGTAAAGGTGCGAATCAGGCGGTTGCCGCTGCTAAATTAAATTCAAAAGTGATTATGTTAACCAAAGTTGGAGATGACATTTTCGCAGATAATACCATTCGTAACCTTGAATCTTACGGTATTAACACCCGTTATGTTGAAAAAGTGCCTTGTACATCAAGCGGTGTTGCGCCGATTTTTGTTAATCAAAACTCATCAAACAGTATTCTGATCGTCAAAGGCGCCAACAAGTTCTTATCACCTGAAGATATCGACCGTGCAGCGGAAGATCTGAAGAAATGTAAGTTGATCGTTCTGCAATTAGAAGTGCAGTTAGAAACAGTTTATCACGCGATTTCATTTGGTAACACACATGGGATCCCTGTCCTGCTTAACCCAGCTCCTGCACAGCGCTCGCTTGATCTGGATTTTGCTTGTCGTTGTGATTTCTTTGTGCCGAATGAAACGGAATTAGAAATTTTAACCAATATGCCAGTCGACACGATGGATAACGTCCGCCGAGCAGCACAATCTCTGCTGGATAAAGGGTTAAAAAACCTCATTGTGACCTTAGGGGAAAAAGGCGCTTTGTGGATGACCCGCGATAGCGAGTTATACATACCGGCAATCAAAGTGAATGCCATCGATACAAGTGGTGCGGGAGATGCCTTTATTGGTTGTTTCTCTCATTATTATGTACACACGGGGAATATTGAAGAAGCACTGAAAAAAGCAGTGATGTTTTCTGCATTTAGTGTGACAGGGAAAGGGACTCAATCTTCTTATCCAAGTGTTGAGCAATTCAATGAATTTGTGCAAATCAACACCTCAAACGCATAGCTAAATAATAAAACTCAACGTAGCTGTATACCCTTTGACGTATTAATTCGCCATTAGAGCGGAATAGGAACTCCTAGGGTATAAATTATAAAAATATAAGGGTTACTATGAACATTAAGAACATCACTCAGTTACCTGATGGGTACCTGAGTCGGACTCCTCTATTCCAATTTATCCTACTATCGTGCTTATTCCCTTTGTGGGGATGCGCCGCAGCATTAAATGATATTTTAATTACCCAGTTCAAAAGTGTCTTTGAACTCAGTAACTTCGCATCAGCTTTAGTACAAAGTGCATTCTATGGCGGGTACTTTTTAATTGCGATCCCAGCCTCTTTAGTGATCAAAAAAACCAGTTATAAATATGCGATTATGGTGGGGTTAATTCTCTATATCGCAGGTTGCAGTATGTTTTTCCCTGCGTCCCATATGGCAACTTATACTATGTTCTTGGCGGCAATCTTCGCCATTGCGATTGGTTTAAGCTTCCTTGAAACTGCAGCGAACACTTACAGCTCAATGATTGGCCCTAAACAATACGCCACATTACGCTTAAATATCAGCCAAACATTCTACCCAATTGGTGCTGCGGGCGGGATCTTACTGGGTAAATATTTAGTCTTCTCCGAAGGGGATAGCTTACAAAGCCAGATGGCAGGCATGAATGCAGAACAAATTCATGAATTTCGCTTAGCGATGTTGGAAAACACCCTCGAACCTTACCGTTATATGATTATGGTATTGGTGGTGGTGATGATCCTCTTCCTCATTACTAAGTTCCCGAAATGTAAAGTGGCAGAAACCCAAGATCATAAACGCCCAACCGCATTAGAAACCTTAAGATATTTAGCAAAAAATAGCCGCTTTAGAAAAGGGATCATTGCCCAGTTTTTATATGTGGGTATGCAAGTTGCGGTTTGGTCATTCACTATCCGTTTAGCGCTGGAAATGGGCGATATTAACGAACGTGATGCCTCGAATTTCATGGTGTACAGCTTTGCGTGTTTCTTTATTGGTAAGTTTATCGCCAATATCTTAATGACTCGCTTTAATGCCGAAAAAGTCCTGATTATTTACTCGGTGATTGGTGCACTGTTCTTAATTTATGTTGCATTTATTCCTAGCTTCACCGCGGTCTATGCCGCCGTGATGGTGAGTATTCTGTTTGGGCCTTGCTGGGCAACAATTTATGCAGGCACATTGGATACAGTAGATAACGAACACACTGAAATGGCAGGGGCGGTGATTGTGATGGCAATTGTCGGTGCTGCTGTGGTGCCTGCCGTTCAAGGTTACGTGGCCGACGTATTACATTCCCTACAACTCTCTTTCTTAGTTTCAATGCTGTGCTTTGTGTATGTCGGTATTTATTTTGTTGGAGAACGCCGCTTTAAAGCGAAGCAAGAAGACAAATAATCTCTAGTTTGGGTAGTGAAAGCTACCCAATTTCCTTTATTAACCGTGAGTATGAAAATGAATACACAAATTCCTCTTCACAAAAGCGTATTTACGGAAAACCCGACGCTTATTCTTAAAAATGACCAATTCACCGCCACTGCATTTCGTTATCACACTGGCGTGGAAGGTTTACGTATTGAAAATCAACAAGGTTATCTAACGATTTTACCTTTTTTAGGGCAAATGGTTTGGGATGCCGAATTTTGTGGCCAAAATCTGAAAATGGAAAATATGTTTTCAGCGCCTAAATCGGTTCCTACAGTCATTGAAACCTATGGTTGTTTTGCTTTTCACTCAGGATTAATCAGTAATGGCTGCCCTTCACCAGAGGATAACCACCCATTGCATGGCGAAATGCCTTGCGCACCGATGGACAGCGCATGGCTAGAATTGACCGAAAACGGTTTAAAAATTTGCGGCGAATATGAGTATGTGATGGGGTTTGGCCACCATTACCGCGCAACACCTTCTGTAGAGTTAAAGGCAAATAGCGCACTGTTTGATATTCAAATGTCAGTCACCAATTTAGCATCGGTTCCTATGCCACTTCAATATATGTGCCATATGAATTATGCCTATGTGGATAATGCAACATTGACACAAAACGTGCCTGATAACGCAATTAAACTACGTGAATCGATACCTGGGCATGTTCACCCAACGGAAAAATGGCTTGAATTTAACGAGGCATTGAAATCGGGAGCCGTAAAGCTAAATCAGCTTAATCAGCCACAAATGTGTGACCCTGAAATTGTGTTCTTTATGGATAACCTGAGCCAATATACAGAAAACCCTGAGTTTAGAATGACTTCACCCGCAGGAGATACCTTTGTTACGCAATTTAAGTCCAGCGAATTGAATTATGCGACGCGTTGGATTTTATATAATGGCGACCAAAAAGTGGGGGCGTTTGTATTACCCGCCACTTGCCGCCCAGAAGGCTTTTTAGCCGCAAAAAATAACCAAACCTTAATTTGGTTAGCGGCAGGGGAAACGCGCCAGTTTACGGTTACCACCGGCGTGGAAAAATCGTGATTTTTTGACGACACCAGAGGCAGTGGTTAACTGCCTCATTCGTACTGCTGGCACTCTTCTGCTAAATCAGCAAGTAACATTGAGGCATCATAAGCATCATAATATGGTGCATTGGCCCCATTGGGTTTCATCATGATGGCAGCTTTAATATTCGCCTCATGCATATCAGGAAGGAGCTCTGTCATGAGTTGCTCAAGGGTCAGTTGCATTGGCGTAAAATGCGCCCACTGATGCACTAAACATAGCTCGACATAAGCTTTAGCCGGCCACAACGCAACAGCAATCCCGTTTTCCTGATCCCTGAGGGTGACGAAGTTTTGCCCATCACTTACTGTCCATACTTGTTCCCAGTCAGCGACCTTACCGACAAAATAGCGGTACTTTTGGTATGGGCCAAGGGCATGAACATTTTGTATTTCTTTATCATTAGGGGAAAATGAGTTGTTATTCATGATTGGATAATCTAAAAGGTAATTGATAATTAGTGGGAAAATTATATTTATAATTGTTATCTTAATAACAAGATAACTTAACATCATACACAGTAAAACACATAAAAATAATATCTATCAGGTAAATTTTAGGGCGGTTAGAAATGATAGAAGCATTACTTGAAAAGTACGCCATTGGGATGACATTGATTGCGGTGTGTCTTGCCGTCTATTTAGCTTTTGAGGTTTTTCATAAGCGGCGTAAACACAAACATAAACATAAAAGCATCCTGATCCATGTTATTCAAACCATTGTGCTTTGTGGCATTGTGATCGTGGCGGCACAATATGTGGATATGGCCGCGGCTGATTTTGATTTGAATTTTATTTCCACACCGCTGGTCAATTTTATCACGATCGCATTAATTGCTTTGATTTTAATGCGAAAATTGTTTCAACTTGCCAATCGGTTAGAGAAGACACAAATCAAAAAGGGCAGTGATCCAACTTCGGCTCGTATTGTGGCCCGGGTGTTTAAAACCACGGTATTTGTCGTTATGGTACTGTTGTTTGGTGAACACTTTGGTATGAGCCTATCAGGGCTGATGGCCTTTGGTGGCATCGGTGGTATTGCCATCGGTATGGCGGGTAAGGATATCCTGAGTAATTTTTTCTCAGGGTTGATGCTGTATTTTGACCGCCCATTTAATATTGGGGATTGGGTGAGTTCACCCGATAGAAATATTGAAGGTACGGTAGTGGAAATTGGTTGGCGGATCACCAAGATCATCACCTTTGACCATCGGCCATTGTATATCCCCAACTCGGTATTTTCGTCCATTAGTGTGGAAAACCCTGGGCGCATGACCAACCGGCGGATCAAAACGGAAATCGGCTTACGTTACGAAGATTCCGATAAAATTGGTGCGATCGTCGACGATATTCGCACAATGCTACAGCAAGATGAAAACATTGATACCAGCCAAACGCTGCTGGTGTATTTTGATGCGTTTGCGGATTCGTCGTTAAATATTATGGTGTACTGCTTTACCAAAACCACGGTTTGGGCAGAGTGGTTAGCGGCGCAACAGGACGTCTATTTAAAGATCATTGAGATTGTTAAGCGCCACGGTGCAGACTTCGCCTTCCCATCACAAACATTGTATGTGGAAAAAAACCACTAACGTCCCATACAGGATAAATTGACCGACTGATTTCATAGATTTCTGCTATTAGTTGGTCATTTTATCTATAAATTTTAATTTATCTGATTTTATATTTTGGTTAAGGTGTCGAGTAGCATGAATATTTTTATGCTATTAACCAGTGACTTATAAAAAACATTCGACTCCACTCATTTCCCGCTTTTTTACCGCAGTGCAAATCATTTCAATTCCCTGATCTATCAAGTATATTGACCGCCTCTTTTCCTCAGCTAACTAAGAGCCAGACTGCTATGAACAAAATCAATGTGGCATGTAGCCAGGGGGTTGCAATCTATTTCACTAACCAATTTCAGTGGGTAGATGTTCGCGATGCACAGTTAAACAATATTGCTGCGGTAGTGCTATCTGAACAAGATGCTGACCAAGGGCTGTGGGAAAGGATAGCTCAGAGTAAATTGAGTATTCCGCTGTTTATCATCAGTGATAAACAGCTACCAACAAATGAGAGTTTACCGCCATACATCACGGCATTATTACCACCAACGCCATCGGAGCGCGAAGAAAATAGCCGCCAATTACTTGATGCTGCAAACCAGTATCTTGAGCAGTTATTACCGCCATTTTTTGCCCGAATGATGGATTATGCTGCGGGTCATAATGTCACTTTTGCCTGTCCGGGGCACCAAGGCGGGCAATTTTTCCGTCGCCACCCTACGGGGGAGCAATTTTACCAATTTTATGGTGAAAACCTGTTTCGTACCGATTTATGTAATGCGGATGTGGCAATGGGGGATTTGCTGATCCATGAAGGGGCAGCCAAGGAAGCCCAAAAATTTGCCGCTAAAGTCTTCAATGCGGATAAAACCTATTTTGTGTTAAATGGCACGTCATCCTCCAATAAAGTGGTGCTAAATGCATTATTAACACCTGGTGATTTGGTGTTATTCGATCGCAACAACCATAAATCCAACCACCACGGTGCATTAATTCAAGCGGGTGCTACCCCCGTTTATTTAGAGACGGCGCGTAACCCGTTTGGCTTTATTGGTGGTATTGATGCCCATTGCTTTGAAGAGCGTTATTTACGTGAGTTAATCCAAGATGTGATGCCTGAAAAAACGCAACAAACGCGCCCTTTTCGCTTGGCGGTGATCCAACTCGGTACTTACGACGGCACCGTGTATAACGCAAGGCAAGTGGTCGATAAAATAGGCCACTTATGTGACTATATTTTATTCGACTCGGCGTGGGTGGGTTATGAACAGTTCATCCCGATGATGCGCCAGTGTTCCCCTTTGTTGCTTGAATTAAATGAAAGCGACCCAGGCATTATGGTCACTCAGTCAGTGCACAAGCAACTGGCGGGGTTTTCACAAGCGTCACAAATTCATAAAAAAGATAACCATATCAAAGGACAAGAACGTTTTGTTTCCCATAAGAAACTGAATAATGCCTTTATGATGCACGCCTCTACTAGCCCATTTTATCCCTTATTTGCCTCGTTAGATGTTAATGCACGCATTCACCAAGGTGCAGCGGGTGAAATGATGTGGATGGACTGCGTTAAAATGGGGGTTGAAGTGCGAAAATCGATCCTTCAGCACTGCCGCTATTTTAAGCCTTTTGTTCCTGAAACCGTAGATGGCAAGTTATGGCATGAATACCCCACCGAACAGATTGCCTCTGAGCAACGGTTCTTTAATTTTATACCACAAGAGCGTTGGCATGCCTTTGACGGCTATGCGGCGGCCCAATACTTTGTAGACCCTTGTAAGCTGATGCTAACGACGCCAGGTATTGATGTCGAAAGTGGGGAATATGAGTCGTTTGGCGTACCTGCAACTATTTTGGCGCATTTTTTACGTGAACACGGTGTGATCCCTGAAAAATGTGACTTAAACTCGATTTTATTTTTATTAACCCCTGCAGAAACGACGGAAAAACTCGCACTGTTAGTATCTCATTTAGTACGCTTTGAACAATTATTGGATGAAGATGCGTTATTAGAAGATGTACTTCCATCAGTATACCAGCGCTACCAAGAGCATTATCAAGGTTATACATTGCGTCGTTTATGCCAAGAAATGCATCAATTGAGCGTTAATGACAATATCAAGCAGTTGCAAAAAGAGATGTTCCGCAAGGCGCATTTCCCTGAAGTCAAAATGAACCCACAACAAGCGCATTTAGAATTTATTCGTGGCAATTGTGAGCTATTGCCATTGGATGAACTCGAAGGGCGCATTGCGGTAGAGGGCGCTTTGCCATATCCACCTGGCGTCTTATGTGTTGTGCCTGGGGAGGTGTGGTCAGGCCCTGTGCTGCGTTATTTCAAAGCTCTTGAAGCGGGGATTAATGCGTTACCAGGCTTCGCACCAGAGCTGCAAGGCGTGTATATTTCGAAAAATGAAGGCGAGAAAAAACGTGTCTATGCGCATGTTTTAAAATAATTTCCTTCGTATTCAGACTTTAAGCGTAGATTTTGCCTTATCGGGTCGTTACATTGGAGTCAGAGCCATCTCTGACTCCAAATTTATAAGGTAAGGTATGAGCAAAAAAATCATTCTTGATTGTGACCCTGGTCATGATGATGCTATCGCATTATTACTGGCTTACGGTAACCCAGATATCGATTTATTGGCTGTAACAACCGTTGCAGGTAACCAAACCCTTGAAAAAGTGACTCGTAATGCACTGGCAATCGCTGAAATGGCGAAGATCACGGGTATTCCATTTGCTGCGGGTTCGATTCGCCCATTAGTTCGTGGCATTGAGGTTGCACCTGATATTCACGGCGATTCAGGGCTTGATGGGCCTGTATTACCCACGCCAACTTTACAGCTTGATGAAAGACATGCTGTTTTATTGATTATTGACACCATCATGTCCCAACCACCGAAAACCGTCACATTAGTTCCGACAGGTGCGCTGACAAACATTGCCCTTGCTGCTCGTCTTGAGCCACGTATTGTTGAGCGGGTGAAAGAGGTGGTTTTGATGGGAGGTGGCTACCATGTCGGTAATTGGAGTGCGGTGGCGGAGTTTAATATCAAAATTGATCCTGAAGCGGCACATATTGTCTTTAATGAAAAATGGCCATTAACGATGGTTGGGCTAGACTTGACCCATCAAGCATTGGCAACACCTGAAATCGTAAACGAAATTGCTGCGATTGGTACCGATTGTTCGCAATTTGTCGTTGAACTACTGGATTTTTTCGGCAAGATGTATAAGCAAGCTCAAAACTTTGATGCCCCACCTGTTCATGACCCTTGTGCAGTCGCTTATGTGATTGACCCTTCAGTAATGACCACGCAAAAAGTCCCTGTGGATATCGAACTTACTGGTTCACTCACACTTGGCATGACCGTTGCTGATTTCCGCCATCCTGCTCCAGCGGATTGCCACACACAGGTCGCCGTGAAGCTAGACCACCATAAATTTTGGCAGCTGATTATCAACGCATTGAAAAATATTGGGTAATAAATGAGTAATAACTTGGAACAAATGCCTTATGAGGCATTAATTGAACGCAGTATGAATGCCTTACAAGCTAAAAACCAATTCCATTGCGATACGTGGAAGTTAGATGAGGCAGACTGGTCAGTCAATCAAGACGAAGGCACCATTATTTTTCATGCGCCAGACAATATAGTGGCAACCGCACCGGTACAAATTGTTGGTACCTATGACCAAAGCCAAGGGAGTTGGATGTGGGGCTGGGCAAACAGTTCTATTGACAGCGCATTAACACAAGATGCGATTGCGGTGAAAGCCTATGGTGAACGCAAAGACAACGCATTATTAACAGCGCGGGTCAGCCAAATCGAAGAATATGACGCATGGCAATTAACCGCGCTGGCCTGTGAGCTTAACAACCAGCAAGGGGTATACCGTGGCATTGCGGGGCATACGCTGATCTTCATGACATTTGGTAACGTTTCTCTGCAACAAGTTTAATGGTTAACTCGGTGCTTTATCTGTTGGTTGATAAGGCACTTTAGCCCTCTTTTTTCCATAACCTACCCGTTATACTCAGTTTTTTCAGTCAGGAGCCAGCGCATGTTAGATATTGCACTCGAAGCCGCTAACTTAGTCAAAACCATGACAGTAGAGGCATTTCAAGGTTCGGGCAAATTTGATTATAAACCCGATCGTTCTGTGGTCACGGAAACGGATATCCGCGTTGAAGAAACTATCAGAGCGCTTTTTGCCCAGCGTACCCCGAATATTGCTGTTTTAGGTGAAGAGTTTGGCTTTGCCGGTGAGCAAAAATTTAGCTCGGGTTGGGTGATTGACCCGGTCGATGGCACCCGTGCCTTTATTTATGGTGTGCCATTATTTAGTACCTTAATCGCTTATGTGGAAAATGGGGAACCATTACTCAGTGTGATCAGCTTTCCTGCCATATCTACTCTCTACTGGGCTTCGCAAGGGGAAGGCTGCTGGACGCAAACCGCAGGGCAGGCACCAAGGCAACTGAAATTGGGTAGTCAATCGCCTAAATTATTATCAGAAGCAGTGGTAAGCGCATCTGGTATTCACAGTAGTAATTATAACCCGCGAGAAGGGGCTCATATTTATCATCTTGATGCCGTCGTCAGCCAAGCGAGGGACTTTATTTTTGCTAATGATGCTTATCAACATGCCATGGTGGCCAGTGGGCGTATTCACGCTGCGATTGATACCATCATGAAACCATGGGATAGCGCGGCACTGATTCCGTGTATCCGAGAGGCTGGCGGTGAGGTGTGTGCGCTAGATGGCAAACGGCAGCAAGCCATGTTTGCGGGGAGCTTGCTATCAACCGCCACACCAGAATTGGCCGAACACATTATTGAATTGATGAATAGTTGAAGATGAGCGCGTGAAGATAAGTATCCTCACGCGGTTTAATCGTGGTGAATTAGCTAAAATCAAAATGCAAACGCAGCTTTTTGCAATGTAAACAACGGAATAAGTAACCTTGGGCATCGCTATCTTGGTGGAGAATATTTTCCAGTTCTGAGATTGAAAAACCATATTCAGCGATATCATTTTCAAGGGAAACAAATTCATCCAGCCTATCTTTGATGTCATCCCAACAAACATAGCCTATAAATTCACAGGATTCTTGGCAGTGTGCGAGCCAAATTTCTTGCTGCCATCCACGATACCCCGGTGTTCGTTTAATCAGCTCATCAAACTTTTCAGTCGGATAGGGGTTTATGGTTTGTAAAAACTCGCCGTCGTCATCATATTCACAATCAATACCTTCAACACTGGCCGCGTCTTGAAATTCCCCGTCAAATTTTGCACTCGCAGAGCCATCAGCAATACACCATGGGCAAAGTGCTTCAATATCATCAATAGAATAAAACGGGCTTTCATAGTAAATATCAGTAGGTTGCTGACAGCAATCACAGTTTACTGTTTTATCTGTCAGAAATGCTTCTGTTTCAATTGGGTTTGGATGGTATTTAAACTTAGGGAGTGTTCGGTTATTGAGCGCCATATACAGTTCCTAATAAAGGTTGCACCGGAAGTAAGCCAACGAGTGGGAAAGAATATCACAAGGCCGTTTGATTATGTTTCTCGGTTTTATTGCATAGGCGGGTTTCAGATAAATCAAAACATTCAATTAATTTGAATGAGTCGAGCGATATTATTAGATTTAACCTAAATGTCATTACCGCTATGATACCTTCATCGCAGACAACAAGGGTTGTCTCATCGTATACACAGTGAAGGAATTAGATTATGAACATATTAAAAACTTTGATGGCAGCTTCAGTATTATCTATGGTCGCATTTGGTGCATCAGCAGCAACAATCACTGCAACAGGCGATACACTGGCTTCAACCGAAGCGATGATTGCCGCTAAAGCCAAAGCAGCGGGTGCAGACAGCTACACAATTACCAGTGCGCGTATGGGTAACTTTGTCACAATGAGCGCAGAAACTAAATAATGAATTGTGTGAGTTTCTCTTATTGAAATATTTTTGATGAAAAGTGGTGTTTATGAGGCTGTAAGTAGATTCAATGCCACTTTTTATCTGATAATTGAGGAGTCGTTGAGATGAGTTTTAAATATAACCGCCTAGATAAAGATAATGCAGCTGTATTACTTGTTGATCATCAAACGGGTTTGTTATCGTTAGTTCGTGACCAAGATCCAGATAAATTCAAGAATAGCGTGTTAGCACTTGCCGATCTGGCAAAGTATTTTAACTTACCAACTATTTTGACGACATCTTTTGAAGATGGCCCTAATGGCCCGTTAGTCCCTGAATTAAAAGAAACCTTTCCTAATGCCCCTTTTATTGCCCGCCCTGGCCAAATTAACGCGTGGGATAACGAAGAGTTCGTAAAAGCTGTCAAAGCCACAGGTAAAAAACAGCTAATTATTGCGGGTGTTGTGACAGAAGTGTGCGTGGCATTTCCTGCACTATCTGCACTGGAAGAAGGCTATGAAGTTTTTGTTATCACTGATGCCTCAGGTACATTTAACCCCATTACACGTGACGCCGCGTGGGATAGAATGTCAAAAGCAGGTGCTCAACTGATGAGCTGGTTTGGTGCTGCTTGTGAATTACACCGTGATTGGCGTAATGACGTGGAAGGTTTAGGAACGCTATTCTCAAACCATATCCCAGATTATCGTAATCTGATGACCAGCTATGCATTGCTTTCAGGGAAAAAATAGCCTTTATTTTAACCTGATGATAAATTTATCAGCCCTCAGTGCCAAAACGGTATTGAGGGTTTTTTGCTCATCAAAAACGATAGTTAGCCATCACACAAAGTGACCGCTATGGTATACTCGCTCATTATTTTTTCTTAGCTCTTTATTTTTGAGCTATTCCATTGATTTTATAAAGCAAGTAAATAATGCATCAAAATACACCAAAACAAGGCTATCAAAATTTAAACCGCTTTTCTGTTGCGCCTATGCTCGATTGGACTGATCGTCATTGTCGCTATTTCCATCGTTTGTTAAGTAAAAATACCTTGCTGTACACTGAAATGGTGACAACTGGGGCGATCATCTACGGAAAAGGAAATTACCTTGCGTTTAGTGAAGAAGAGCACCCTGTTTCGTTGCAACTAGGTGGTAGCGACCCTGCAGCGTTAGCCCAATGTGCTAAATTGGCCGAAGAACGCGGTTATGATGAAATAAACTTAAATGTGGGTTGCCCATCTGACCGTGTACAAAATGGCCGTTTTGGAGCTTGTCTGATGGGGGATGCGCAGTTGGTGGCGGATTGTATAAAAGCGATGCAAGACGTGGTATCCATCCCAGTTACGGTCAAAACTCGAATTGGTATTGATGAGCAAGATAGCTACGAATTTTTGTGTGATTTTATCGAAACAGTCTCTACCAAGGGCGGCTGTGAAATGTTTATTATTCATGCACGTAAGGCATGGTTGTCAGGGTTGAGCCCGAAAGAAAACCGTGAAATTCCACCTTTAGATTACCCGCGAGTATACCAGTTAAAGCGTGATTTTCCGCATTTGACCATGGCAATTAATGGGGGCATCAAAACGTTGGAAGAAGCTAAACAGCATCTGCAACATTTAGATGGTGTTATGGTGGGGCGTGAAGCATACCAGAACCCATCAATTTTAACGGCGGTAGATAACCAACTGTTTGGTGAACATTTTTCCGTGACAAATGGTGTTGATGCGGTGAGAGCCATGTACCCTTACATCGAAAAAGAGTTGTCGAAGGGCGCTTATTTGGGCCATATGACTCGCCATATGTTAGGGATTTTCCAAGGGATCCCCGGGGCACGCCAGTGGCGCCGTCATTTAAGTGAAAATGCCCACAAGAAAGGGGCGGACTTAGCGGTTGTCGAGCAAGCACTGGAATTTGTGACTCGCGGTGAATAACTGG
Source organism: Providencia sp. SP181 (assembly GCF_050446505.1). Classification (NCBI taxonomy): domain Bacteria; kingdom Pseudomonadati; phylum Pseudomonadota; class Gammaproteobacteria; order Enterobacterales; family Morganellaceae; genus Providencia; species Providencia sp. SP181. The sequence continues at coordinate 2,688 of NZ_JBBPXM010000013.1, read as the reverse complement.
CGAGTAAACACCAAAAAAGCGCCAAGTGGCGCTTTTTGCATGTTGGGTGGCTTATTACGGAATTAATAAACTCGACCCTTGGGTTTTTCTCGACTCAATCGTAGTATGCGCTTTTTGGGCATCTTTTAGTGCAAAAATTTGCGATTGCGGAACATCCACATTCACTTTTCCACTTAAAATCATCTCAAATAACGCATTGCTAGCTTGGTCTAATTCAGCACGGTTAGTGACATAAACCCCTAAAGAAGGACGTGTGACATATAACCCTCCTTTTTGGTTTAAAATCCCTAAATTCACCCCAGTTACAGGGCCTGATGCATTACCAAAGCTGACCATCAAGCCGCGGCGTTTCAGTGAATCTAAAGAAGCAAGCCATGTGGATTGCCCCACAGAGTCATAAGCCACACTGACTTTTTCACCCTGAGTGATCGCTTTAACGCGTGCAGCGATGTCTTCGGTTTGGTAGTTAATCACCTCCCATGCACCCGCGTCTTTTGCACGCAGTGCTTTATCCGCAGAGCCCACGGTACCAATCATTTTGGCACCCAGTGCTTTTGCCCATTGGCAGGCAATTAGGCCTACGCCACCTGCGGCAGCATGGAATAAAAACACTTCATCACGCTTAAGTTGATACGTTTGATGGAATAAATAATATACCGTCATTCCTTTGAGTGAACTCGCTGCGGCTTGTTCAAAGGTAATGCCATCAGGTAAATGAGCAACAGCGTGTTCAGGTACATTGTGCACTTCGCTGTAGGCACCCAGCGGGCCTTGGGCGTACACCACGCGGTCTCCAGGTTTGAAACCTATGACGTGGGCACCTGTTTTAACGACGACACCAGCGGCTTCAGTTCCGAGACCACTTGGCAGTTTAGCGACAGGGTAAAGGCCACTGCGAACGTAGGTGTCGATAAAATTAATGCCGATTGCGCGGTTTTCGATTTGAATTTCGTTATCAGCAGGTGCGGTTGGGGAATAATCTACAAAGTTTAGAACGTCAGCGCCGCCATGTTGCGCGAACTCGATACGTTTTGCCATGACAATCTCCAATAAGAACCATTTAGTTTTGTTTACAATATCAATCGTTTTACTATAACGCCATGTTTCAATCAGAAGAATTATTGGTTTGTGCTTTTTGTTGAAAACGTTAGCAGGCAATTCTCTTGCCTGAGGGCGTAAAGAAAGCCACAACAAAAATCAGATTGGCGTATACTAGAAGCTGTTCGTTAATTATAGACTTGGATGCAAATGTATGGCTAAAAAACCCTCATCGAATTTTAAAACAGATGCCCCTCGGGATCACCAAATGGAAGGTTTGAAACTTCCACCGCACTCTCTTGAGGCGGAGCAATCTGTTTTAGGCGGTTTGATGTTGGATAACGAACGTTGGGATACTGTCTCTGAACGGGTCACACACGCTGATTTTTTTAGCCGCCCTCACCGCACGATTTTCTCGCAGATGCAATTATTGCTAGAGCGGGGCAAGCCTATCGACTTAATTACCCTGTCCGAATCCTTAGAGCAAGAAGGTGAGCTTGATAGCGTAGGGGGCTTTGCCTACTTAGCTGAATTATCCAAAAATACGCCAAGTGCGGCGAACATTAATGCTTATGCAGACATCGTTCGCGAACGTGCTGTTGTGCGTGACATGATTTCTGTTGCCAATGAAATTGCAGATGCGGGTTACGACCCACAAGGGCGTAGCAGTGAAGATTTGTTGGATTTAGCGGAAAGCAAAGTTTTCCAAATCGCAGAATCCCGAGCGAACAAAGATGAAGGGCCAAAAGGCATTGAAGCTATTTTGTCCGAAACCGTCGAAAAAATTGAGCAGCTTTACCAGCAACCTCATGATGGGGTAACGGGGGTTTCTACAGGTTATCAAGACCTTGATAAGAAAACTGCAGGGTTACAAGGTTCAGATTTAATTATCGTGGCAGCGCGTCCATCGATGGGTAAAACTACCTTTGCGATGAACTTGTGTGAAAATGCGGCGATGACAGAAGAAAAGCCAGTGCTTATTTTCAGCTTGGAGATGCCAGGTAACCAGATCATGATGCGTATGCTTGCGTCACTTTCTCGCGTTGACCAAACGCGTATTCGTACCGGCCAATTGGACGATGAGGATTGGGCGCGTATTTCCAGCACGATGGGGATTTTGATGGAAAAGCGCAACATGTACATTGATGACTCATCTGGCTTGACGCCTACAGAGGTACGCTCCCGTGCGAGGCGTATTTACCGTGAACATGGTGGTTTAAGCCTGATCATGATTGACTACCTTCAGTTAATGCGTGTTCCTTCGCTTTCTGATAACCGTACTCTTGAAATTGCCGAGATTTCTCGCTCGCTAAAAGCCTTAGCGAAAGAGCTTAATGTGCCTGTGGTGGCATTATCACAGTTGAACCGTAGCCTTGAGCAACGTGCGGATAAACGCCCCGTTAACTCCGACTTACGTGAGTCGGGGTCTATTGAGCAGGATGCGGACTTAATCATGTTCATCTACCGCGACGAGGTTTACCACGATAACAGCGAGCTTAAAGGGGTTGCGGAGATTATTTTAGGTAAGCAGCGTAACGGGCCAATTGGTACGGTGCGGTTGACGTTTAATGGGCAGTGGTCGCGCTTTGACAACTATGCGGGGCCTGCGTATAACGACGAAGACTAAATACTCGTCATAAATACTCGTCA
>NZ_JBBPXM010000012.1:0-107329 GCF_050446505.1 Providencia sp. SP181 | reverse complement strand
CCCAAGTCACATACTTATGTATGCTCCTTGGGATAGCTCCGATTGCCGCCTTCTTGTAATTTGAATTATTTAGCGTAATTCAGCGTGTTGTTTTAGGGTGTTATGAAAAGAATTCATAAGTTAGATAGGTGAACTGCAAGTGTGTTGAGTTTTTGTATAGTTGTAATGAATAGAATAGATTAGGCATAAACAATATTTATGGAAAAGGAAGACTTTTGGATAGCCAGCTTGAAGTGACTGCAAAGCACTCTAATGTAGTGAGAATTTTACAGGTTACTGATACGCATCTGTTTGCTGATACAGAAAACACCCTTTTAGGTGTAAATACGTATCGAAGCTATCAGGCGGTACTTGATGCTATCGCAGCACAAAATCTCCCAATTGACTTGATCGTTGCGACAGGGGATTTGGTTCAAGACCAATCACCAAAAGCTTATCAACACTTTGCAAAAGGCATCGAACGTATTCCTGCACCTTGTGTTTGGCTCCCTGGAAATCACGATTATCCTCCTGCAATGGTCGAAAGCCTGCGAGTGGCTGGGATTTCGAGTGCGAAGCAAATCTTGATTGGTGACGAGTGGCAAATTCTTATGCTGGACAGCCAATTGCAAGACGTCCCTCACGGAGAGCTTTCTGAGCAGCAGTTGGAATGGATGAAAGTGAGTTTAGATGCGGAACCACAACGCACTACATTAGTGATGCTGCATCATCACCCTCTGCCATCGGGCTGTACATGGCTTGATCAGCACAGTTTAAGAAACTCACATATCTTAGCGGATTATTTAAAAAATTATCCGAACGTGAAAGCGATGCTTTGCGGGCACATTCATCAGGAAATGGATGAAAATTGGCATGGAATTCGTTTATTAGCGACCCCATCGACTTGCGTGCAATTTAAGCCGCACTGTACGAATTTTGCATTAGATACTGTTGCGCCTGGTTGGCGATACCTTGAATTAAGCGTGAACGAAAAAGGGCAAAGGCATATTACGACAACGGTGCATCGCTTAGAGACACGTGAGTTTAGCCCTGATCTAGACTCAGACGGTTATTAATTCACTATGGCCACGTTACTTTACATTCATGGCTTTAATAGCTCGCCTTTATCGGCAAAAGCGACTCACTTAAAACAATGGATTGAGGTCAATTATCCACACATTGATATGATTGTTCCTCAATTACCCAATTTCCCTGCGCAAGCCGAAGCGATGTTGGATGAGATTATTCAACAGCATCGTCATGAGCGCATTGGTTTAGTTGGCTCATCGCTTGGCGGTTATTTTTCGATTTGGTTTTCAGAGCGTTATCACCTTCCCGCAGTGGTAGTCAACCCTGCTGTACGCCCGTTTGACTTGCTGAAAGACTATTTGGGTGTCAATATTAATCCCTATACTCATGAACAATATGTTCTGGAACCAAAACATATTGGCGAGCTAAAATCACTGCATATTGAACAGCTTTCTGCATCTCATCGAATTTGGCTGTTACAACAAATGGGTGACGAAGTACTTGATTATCACGAAGCTGTTACCTATCTTTCAAAGTGTAAACAGACTGTGGAACCTGACGGTAATCATGCCTTTACTGGTTTTGACGCTTACTTTTCTCAAATTGTCCATTTTCTTCAATTAGTAGAGAAATAGTGCTAAAACGCATGAACACTGTTATTATCACCAGTAACTCACTGATTGAATAGTTCAATTAACCACCAATTACCGCAGAATGACAACATGACTCAATCTAGTTATAACGCAGAGGCTATTGAAGTCCTCAGTGGTTTGGAGCCTGTTCGCCGTCGTCCGGGGATGTATACCGATACCTCGCGGCCGAACCATTTGGCTCAAGAAGTAATTGATAATAGTGTCGACGAAGCGCTTGCTGGGCACGCGGGGCACATTGAAGTTATTTTATACGCAGATCAATCCCTTGAAGTGATTGATGACGGGCGCGGAATGCCAGTCGACATTCACCCAGAAATGAAAGTCTCCGCAGTTGAATTGATTTTAGGTCAGTTGCACGCAGGAGGAAAATTCTCTAATAAAAACTACCAATTTTCAGGTGGTTTGCATGGTGTGGGTATTTCCGTCGTCAATGCGTTATCAAAACGTATTGAAGTGACTGTGCGCCGTGATAGCCAAGTTTACCAAATCGCCTTTGAAAATGGTGATAAAGTCGAAGATTTGCATGTAATTGGTACTTGTGGGAAGCGTAATACAGGTACCAGCGTGCATTTTTGGCCTGATGGAAGCTATTTTGATAGCCCGAAATTTTCAGTTTCTCGTCTAACTCATAACTTAAAAGCCAAAGCGGTTTTATGCCCTGGCGTGAAAATCACGTTTAAGGATCAGCTCAATAATACAGAGCAAAGCTGGTGCTACAGTGATGGGTTAACGGATTATTTGATGGAATCCGTTGATGGCTTAGAAACCTTGCCAGAAAAACCCTTTACTGGCGAGTTTTCCAGTGAAACGGAAGCGGCGCAATGGGCACTATTATGGCTACCAGAAGGTGGTGAGCTACTCACTGAAAGCTACGTGAACTTGATTCCAACAGCACAAGGCGGTACTCACGTAAATGGGTTGCGCCAAGGCTTGCTTGATGCGATGCGTGAATTCTGTGAATTCCGTAATATCCTGCCTCGTGGTATAAAATTATCTGCGGATGATATCTGGGAGCGCTGTACTTATGTGCTTTCAGTTAAGATGCAAGACCCTCAATTTGCGGGGCAAACCAAAGAGCGTTTGTCTTCACGCCAATGTGCTGCTTTTGTTTCTGGGGTGGTCAAAGACGCCTTTAGTCTGTGGTTAAACCAAAATGTGCAAATTGCCGAGCAACTTGCAGAAATGGCGATTTCAAGCGCTCAACGTCGGATGCGTGCTGCGAAAAAAGTGGTGCGTAAAAAGCTGACAAGCGGCCCTGCATTACCAGGTAAGCTGGCGGATTGTAGCTCGCAAGATTTAAGTATGACAGAGTTGTTCCTTGTTGAGGGGGATTCGGCAGGGGGCTCAGCGAAGCAAGCCCGTGATCGTGAATATCAAGCGATTATGCCACTTCGCGGTAAGATACTGAATACATGGGAAGTCTCTTCTGATGAAGTACTAGCTTCACAGGAAGTTCATGATATTTCGGTGGCGATTGGTATCGACCCTGACAGTGAAGATTTAAGCCAGCTACGCTATGGCAAAGTGTGTATCCTTGCGGATGCGGACTCGGATGGTTTGCATATCGCCACATTATTGTGTGCGTTATTTGTACGCCATTTCCCAACGTTAGTGAAAGCGGGGCATGTGTATATGGCAATGCCGCCGTTGTATCGTATCGATTTAGGCAAAGAAACCTTTTACGCATTAGACGAAAGCGAAAAAAATGCGGTTCTCGACAGGTTAAGCCGTAAACGTGGGAAACCAAACGTTCAGCGCTTTAAAGGGCTGGGGGAAATGAACCCACTGCAATTGCGTGAAACCACGTTGGATCCCAATACTCGTCGCCTTGTTCAGTTGATCATCGATGATGAAAACTACCAAGAAACCCTTGCAGTGATGGACATGCTTTTGGCGAAAAAACGTTCAGAAGATCGCCGTAATTGGCTGCAAGAAAAAGGCGATATGGCTGAAATTGATGTCTAACATCCTGCGATAAAAAGAGTAAGGAACGAATTGAATGAGTGAAATTACTCATGATGGTGTGGAGCGTTTACCGCTTCATGCTTTTACTGAAAGTGCCTACCTAAACTATTCGATGTACGTCATTATGGATAGGGCGTTGCCATTTATTGGTGATGGGTTAAAACCTGTTCAGCGTCGTATTGTGTATGCGATGTCGGAACTTGGCCTCAGTAATAGTGCAAAATACAAAAAATCGGCGAGAACCGTCGGTGATGTGTTAGGTAAATATCACCCACATGGTGATAGTGCGTGTTATGAAGCAATGGTGTTGATGGCGCAGCCGTTTTCTTATCGCTATCCATTAGTGGATGGGCAAGGAAACTGGGGGGCTCCAGATGATCCAAAATCATTCGCCGCGATGCGTTATACGGAATCACGTTTATCTAAATACGCAGAAGTATTACTTAGCGAGTTAGGTCACGGTACTGTTGACTGGGTACCCAACTTTGACGGCACGATGAACGAGCCGAAAATGTTGCCTGCACGTTTACCCAATATTTTGTTAAATGGGACAACGGGTATTGCGGTCGGGATGGCAACGGATATTCCACCACACAATGCCCGTGAAGTGGCGGAAGCTTTGGTCGCCTTACTGGAAAAACCGACCCTGAATCTTGATGAGATCATGGGGTATATACCAGGCCCAGATTTCCCAACAGAAGCCGAAATTATCTCTTCCCGTGAAGATATTCGTAAAATCTATCAAAACGGCCGTGGCTCAGTACGCATGCGTGCAGTGTGGGAAAAAGAAGATGGCAATGCGGTCATTACAGCATTACCTCATCAGGTTTCGGGAGCCAAAGTTCTTGAGCAAATCGCTAGCCAAATGCGTGCGAAGAAATTGCCGATGGTGGAAGATTTACGTGATGAATCTGATCATGAAAATCCAACTCGTTTAGTGATTGTTCCACGCAGTAATCGGGTTGACCTTGAACAAGTGATGACCCACTTATTTGCGACAACGGATTTAGAAAGAAGCTACCGCGTTAACCTCAACATGATTGGTTTAGATAACCGCCCTGCGGTGAAAGGCTTGGTTGAGATACTAACGGAGTGGATTACTTATCGTCGTCAAACTGTACGTAACCGCTTGAACCATCGTTTAGACAAAGTCTTAAGACGCCTACATATTTTAGACGGTTTATTAATTGCTTATCTAAACATTGATGAAGTTATTGAAATCATTCGTACTGAAGATGAGCCCAAACCTGTGTTGATGTCTCGCTTTAATATTTCGGACACACAAGCAGAGGCTATCTTAGAGCTAAAATTACGTCATTTAGCCAAACTGGAAGAGATGAAAATCCGTGGTGAACAAGACGAATTAGCGAAAGAGCGTGATGAGTTACAAGCGATTTTAGGTTCAGAGCGTCGTTTGAATACGTTAATTAGAAAAGAAATTCAGGCTGATGCGAAAGCTTATGGTGATGACCGTCGCTCTCCACTCCAAGAGCGTGAAGAAGCGAAAGCGATGAGCGAACATGAAATCCTGCCATCAGAGCCGATTACAGTTGTGCTGTCTGATATGGGTTGGGTGCGCAGTGCGAAAGGCCATGATATTGAGCCAACCAACCTGAACTATAAAGCGGGTGATGGTTTTAAAGGTGCTGCCCGCGGTAAATCAAACCAAGCTGCAGTATTCCTTGATACCACTGGGCGTAGCTATTCGGTTGATCCTCTGGAATTGCCATCTGCGCGTAGCCAAGGTGAGCCTCTTACGGGTAAATTAACGTTGCCACCAGGCGCAACGATTGAGCACGTCTTAATGGCGCCAGAAGAGCAAAAATACTTGATGGCATCAGATGCGGGTTATGGATTTATTTGCACATTTAATGATTTAGTGACAAAAAACAAATCCGGTAAGGCACTGATTTCATTACCTGAAAATGCCAAAGTATTGGCACCGATTGAGCTAAATAACGAGCAAGAAGACTTGTTATTGGCAATCACGAAAGCAGGGCGTATGTTAATATTCCCTGTGGCAGATTTGCCTCAGCTTTCAAAAGGTAAAGGGAATAAAATTATCAATATTGCAGGTGCTCAAGCGGCATCTGGGGATGATTTATTGACTTGGTTGATGATTTTACCTGTTGGTGCTTCAATGACGCTGCATTTTGGTAAACGAAAACTGAAATTTAAAGCCGAAGATCTACAGAAATACCGTTCGGAGCGTGGCCGTAAAGGGACATCCTTGCCTCGTGGAATGCACAATATCGAGCGTATCGATATCGAACCTGTAGATAAGGTATAACAATAAGTTTGATGGGTGCCCTATCAAGGCATTGTATTTGGCACCGAAGGTTAAAATTCATCGCGGGGCGCTGAGGCTCCGCTAATTTGGGGTTAGTATGTTAGCGCTTATTAGAGCGATTATTGTTATTATCTACACCATCCTCGTTTGTGTGGGCGGTGGCATTTATTGCTTATTCAGCCCACGTAACCCAAAACACGTGATGACATTCGGTCATATGTTTGGGCGCTTATCCGTTGTTTTTGGTATAAAAGTTATCAACCGCGTGCCTAAAAAGGCGAAAGACTATGGTCCAAGTATTTATATTGGTAACCACCAAAACAACTACGATATGGTCACGATGTCGAATGGTGTGTTGCCTAGAACAGTCACAGTTGGTAAAAAGAGCTTGGTGTTCATCCCTTTCTTTGGTTTTTTATATTGGATCACGGGGAATATTTTGATTGATCGTGCGAATCGTTCGAAAGCGCATAACACAATCTCTCAAGTGGCAAACCAAATCAAAAAACGTAAGATTTCAGTGTGGATGTTCCCCGAAGGAACACGCAGCCGTGGCCGCGGTTTACTCCCATTCAAAACGGGGGCTTTCCATGCCGCTATAGCAGCGGGAGTGCCGATTGTTCCCGTGTGTGTATCTAGTACACAGGGCAAAATTAAGCTAAATCGCTGGAACAATGGCAATGTTATTATTGAGATGCTAGAGCCTATCGATACCTCAGCCTATAGCCGTGATCAAGTTAGGGAGTTATCGGAGTATTGTCATTCATTGATGGAAGCTAAAATCAAAGAGCTTGATTTAGAAGTGGAAGAAATGAATAAGCAAGCTAAAAAACCGTAATAAATTAATTGGATGATATAAAAAGGGCGATGGAAATCATTGCCCTTAGTTTTATCTGTGTATGCCAACTAACATCAAGTCAATAACCATTTCTTTGCCATATATTCATCCCTAATTAATAAACCACACAATTTATAATTCTATTAATTAAATTTTTATATATTAGAAAGATATTTTTAGAATTTAATCTTTTTTCGCGATATCATGGCTCACAAAATTAGCGAAGTAACAAATTGTTGTCTCTAAGTCGTATTATTACTAGCGCCAATCTAAAATTAGCCAATTCATAGGCTGAAAATCTCGAATATTAAAAAATAAAATGCGCTGGAATGTTTGTTTAGCGGAGAATTTATGTCATTCAATCGATGCCAAACCCTAGTAGCGGTAGGGGTGGCTCTGTGTGTGTTTTATGCGCCAATTAATGCGAGTGCCGAAGGTGAAACGGCATTGCCTGTTCCTCCACTGTTAGAATCTCGGTCTGGACAGCCGCTTTTTTTAACACTACAAAAAGTCCATTGGTCTTTTGATGGAAAATATTCTGCGGATGTATGGGGGATAAATGGTTCTTCCCCAGGCCCGACGGTGAAAGTCAAAAATGGCGATGATATCAAGTTAATATACAGCAATCGTTTACCCGAAGCGGTTTCAATGACCGTCAGTGGGCTGCAGATACCTGGCACACAAATTGGTGGTGCAGCAAGGTTAATCTCCCCTAATGCGGATTGGTCTCCAGTGATCCCAATTCGCCAAAATGCGGCGACGCTTTGGTACCATGCAAATACGCAAGGAAAAATGGGGCAGCAAATCCATAATGGGTTGTTGGGTATGTGGATTATCGAAGATGATGTTACAAAAAACCTTCGTTTACCTAACCATTATGGCGTAGATGATTTTCCAGTGATCATTCAAGACAAACGATTGGATAACTTTGGTGTTCCTGAATATAAAGCCAATGAAAATGGTTTCCTCGGGGATACATTATTAGTCAATGGTGTACAAAACCCCTATATTGAAGTATCTCGCGGCTGGGTACGCTTAAGGTTATTAAATGCATCAAATTCACGTAATTATGTAATGAAAATCAGTGATGGTCGCCCATTTGCGATGATTGCCTCGGATCAAGGGTTATTAACGGTTCCAGTGAATGTTCAAGAGTTACCTCTTGCACCAGGTGAAAGGCGTGAAGTATTAATTGATATGGCTAAAACGCAGGAACTGAGTATTACTGCTGGCGAATCTGCTACGTTTATGGATAGATTAAAAGGATTGTTTGAGCCTTCGAATAGCTTAATTTCGACGAATGTGTTGACCATTAAAGCGACAGGTTTGATGTCATTGGTAACCGATGGTTTGCCAACGCAATTGACGGAAGATAAGACGCAAGTTACCTCCAGTATTACACAAAGAGACATTCACCTTAATGATGGTTTTGGTATTAATAATGCAGCCATTGATACCCGTCGTGTGGATATTACCAGCCGCCAAGGAAATTGGGAGCGTTGGATTGTCACCACAAATGAACCTCAAGCATTTCATATTGAGGGGGTACGCTTTAAAATTATTAATCGGAATGGGCAACCTACGCCACCTGAAGATTACGGTTGGAAAGATACCGTTTGGGTGAATGGCCGTACTGAATTATTAGTACAAATGATGCAACCATCCTACAACCATTTTCCATTTTTATTTTATAGCCAAAACTTGGAAAAAGCGGATCTAGGCTCAGTTGGTCAGATGGTAGTTGCACCACAAGAAGCGATGCAATACTAATTATTAATAGGCAAAACAAAAAGCAGGTACTGTATTCAGAACCTGCTTTTTTATGTATTAAGCTAACTAGCTCAGTGCAACACGAATTCCGAAGGCAATTAAAATCACGCCAAGTACTCTATCGACATATTTTTGCACTTTCGCCAACCCTTTTCTGACGGGAGCACTTTGGATAAGAAATACCAGAATGGGCCAGTAAATAACGGCTAATCCCCAGATAATAAAAGCAAACCACAGTTTTTCACCAAACGTTGAATTGATATCCAACACTTGGGTAAATACGGCAAGAAAGAATAGCGTCGCTTTTGGGTTCAATACATTACACAGAAACCCCTGCATAAATGCTTTTTTAAATGAAACAATTTCGTGTTTAGTGGTACTCAAATCGGCCAAATTGCTAGACTGAGGCAATAAGCTTTTAACGCCTATCCATACCAAATAAGCAGCACCTGCATATTTTAAAATATTAAATAGCCATGGTGTGGTGGTAATTAATACCGCAAGTCCAGCAACGCAATAAGACATATGTAAAGCAATGGCTGCAATCACACCAAAGGCGGTCATGAGTGCTGCAGAGCGTTGGTAACGGGCGGCATTTTTGACAATAAGAAAGAAGTCGGGCCCTGGTGAGAGCATCCCTAATGCGGCGATTGTCGCCACCATAATGCTGGTTTCGTACATGATACATATCTCTTTGTTTAGCCCTGTTTTGGTCTTTTTTGGCGCTTAACAATTATCTACTGAATGTCTGGCTCTTCAGAGAGGAAAACAGGCTCTTTTTTGATTTTTAATGTTATTTTTAGTCTTAATTTTAGCAATTCGAGTATAAGTGATTCAAAGCTGTTTAAGGAAGTTTAAATTTAGTCGACGAAGCAAATCTCTTTACGTATAGTGTGCTCAATTTTTATATTTTGCTTCTAAGGTGAGTAAATGAATATTAGCTTAATCGCAGCAATGGCGATCGATCAGGTTATCGGCATGGAAAAAGCGATGCCTTGGAATTTGCCTGGGGATCTCGCGTGGTTCAAACGAAATACGTTAAATAAACCTGTGATTATGGGGCGTGTGACCTATGAATCTATTGGGCGTCCTTTACCGCAGCGAGTCAACATCGTACTGAGCAGCCATCCAGCAGGTGCGGACAATACGGTTATTTGGGTTACTTCTATTGAAGAGGCACTTGCCGCCGCGCAAGCGATAGAGGGTGTTGAAGAAGTAATGGTGATTGGTGGTGGTAAGGTTTACCAACAATTTCTACCATTAGCCAATAAACTTTATTTGACGCATGTTGATGCTGAAGTGATTGGCGATACACATTTCCCTGCATATGAACCCGATGGGTGGGATTCTATCTTTACGGAATATCACGAAGCGGATGAAAATAATACTCACGGGTATTGCTTCGAAATTCTGACGAAAAGAGATTGATTTTTAATCGATTACAAATACAAAAATGGCGCTTAATGGCGCCATTTTGCATTTTATTCAATTAAGATTCTTTGCGACTCTTTTGGTAAGACTTTTGGTGATGGTATTGCTTAGTTTCCCAGTGGAGCAGCGTTAAATCCCCCCCCCAGCAACAACCTGTATCCATTGCATATACGTTATCTGGTGTGCATTTCCCTTCCAATGACGCCCAATGACCAAAAAATACCGAAAAGTCTTCAGGAAGTTGGCTAGGCAAATCGAACCAAGGTTTTAAAGGCGCAGGGGCTTTTTTCGGATTTTCTTTGCAGATCATATCTAACTGGCCGTTAGGGAAACAGTAGCGTAAGCGCGTCAGTGCATTAGTGCTAAAGCGTAATCGCGCGAGCCCCATCAAGCTATCAGACCAATTATTTGGCATGTCACCATACATTGAGTCAATGAATAAAGGGTAAGCATCACTAGAGAGAACAGCTTCCACTTCCCTTGCACACATTTTGGCTGTTTCAATGTCCCATTGTGGTGTTATCCCTGCATGGGTCATCACCATTTTCCGCTCTTCATCGATTTGCAGCAATGGTTGGCGGCGTAACCAGTTGATTAGTTCATCCAAATCAGGTGCATGCAATAATTCATCAAGATGATCTTTAGGCTTATTGCGGCTAATTTTGCAATAGATCCCAAGTAAATGGAGATCGTGATTGCCTAAGACTAAACGAGCAGAATCACCTAGACTTTTGACATAACGTAAAACTTGCAGCGACTCTGCACCTCGAGCGACTAAGTCACCTGTTAACCATAGTGTGTCTCGTTGCGGGTCAAAATTGACACTGTCCATCAATTCACGTAATTCACGATAGCAGCCGTGAATATCACCTACTATATATGTCGACATAATTAATTAATCAGTGTTGGAATTGCCAGACGAAAAGCAGGGATATCCACATGAAAATTATCCCCTTGCGTGCTAATCATCACGTAATAGCCCTCCATCGTACCCATTGGCGTTTCAAGAACCGCACCACTGGTATAACGATACTCAGTTCCAGGCTGAATAATTGGCTGTTCACCAACAACCCCTTCACCTTGAACTTCTGTTTTATGGCCATCGCTGTTAGTAATGAGCCAATAGCGGCTCATTAATTGGATAGGATCACGCCCTAAATTGCGAATGCAAATCGTATAAGCAAACACATATCTGGCAATATCGGGCTGAGATTGGCTCTCTATATAGACACTCTGAACTTGGATGCTTACATTCGGTTCATTAAGCATAGTGCCTCCTTCAACATTCTATTCTGATCGGTTAGAAAGATAGTTTGCCATTTTGCAGTACTGTTCAACAGAAATATTTTCGGCACGGGTGCTTAAGTCGATGCCTAATTCAGTTAATTCTTCAGCGCTAAATAAATCACCAAGGCTGTTACGGATGGTTTTTCGGCGTTGATTAAAGGCCTGCGTGGTGATCCGGCTTAAGAACTTAATATCTTTAACAGGATATGGATTCTCACGGTGTGGGATCAAGCGGACAATGGCTGAATCTACTTTTGGAGCGGGAGTAAACGCTGTTGGTGGCACTTCAAGTACAGGTACGACGTGACAATAATATTGAGCCATTACACTCAAGCGACCAAAGGCTTTACTGCCAGGGCCTGCCACCAGACGGTTTACCACTTCTTTTTGCAGCATGAAATTCATGTCAGCTATGGAGTTGGTGAATGTGAATAGGTGAAACATTAATGGTGTTGAAATATTGTAAGGTAGGTTACCAAACACACGCAGTGGCTGACCTGCTTGTTTCGCCAATTCACCAAAATCAACGGTCATGGCATCTTGCTGAATGATCGTTAATTTATCTTTGAGTTGCGGATGGACGTGTAAACGCGCCGCGAGGTCACGGTCAAGTTCGACTACCGTCATTTTTTCAATGCGGCTACCGACTGGCTCAGTGAGTGCGCCTAAACCGGGGCCGATTTCAACGATGGATTGACCTGGCAGAGGGTTCATCGCATCAACGATGCTGTCGATAATAAACTGGTCAGTTAAAAAGTTCTGCCCGAAACGTTTGCGGGCAAAGTGCCCCTGATGGACTCGATTATTCATGTATTCTTAGATGTCATTTGGATAGCTAATGTCAATGCGGTGATAAAACTTCCCGCATCTGCATGACCCGTACCTGCGAGCTCAAGGGCTGTGCCATGGTCGACGGAGGTGCGGATAAATGGTAGGCCGAGGGTAATATTTACCGCTCTACCAAAACCTTGGTATTTTAGCACAGGAAGACCTTGATCGTGATACATTGCTAAAACTGCATCAGCGTGGTCTAAATATTTGGCTTGGAAAAGTGTATCCGCTGGCAGTGGCCCAACTAAATGGATGCCTTGTGCTCGTAAACTTTCCAATGCAGGTTCAATGGTATCAATCTCTTCTGTACCCATGTGACCGCCTTCTCCTGCATGAGGATTCAGCCCACAGACATAGATAACCGGTTTTTCAATGCCAAACTTAGTTTGCAAGTCATGATGTAAAATGGTGATGACTTCATGGAGGCTTTGTTGTGTAATCGCGGCTGAAACGTCTTTTAGCGGGAGATGTGTGGTTGCAAGGGCAACGCGTAATTCTTCTGTTGCCAGCATCATAACTACACGATCACAGCCACTACGATCGGCAAAAAACTCGGTGTGCCCACTAAAAGAAACACCAGCATCGTTAATAATGCCTTTATGCACAGGCCCCGTCACAATGGCGGAAAATTCACCTGTTAAGCAACCATCACAGGCTCTAGCAAGTGTTTCAACCACATAGTTGCCATTGTTGACATTAAGCTCTCCTGCTTTCACCGAGGCATTTAATGGCACAGAAACGATAGATAGATGGCCTGCAGTGTGTGCTTTAGGTACGTCATTTGGCTCGTATTTACCCAACGTGAGCGGCAAACTTAATGTTTTAGCGCGCTCAAGTAATAAGTTGGGATCTGCGCAAGCAACAAGCTCAACAGGCCATGCCTGTTGAGCGAGCTGGATAAGCAAGTCAGGGCCAATCCCTGCAGGTTCACCAGGGGTAATCACAATCGGCTTAGTTAGATTTTTCATCTTGAGCTTGGTTATCGCGACCATCAACAATTTTCACATAAGCGGAAGCACGTTGTTCTTGCATCCAGCTTTGCGCTTCTTCGTTAAATTTACGGTTGAACAGTAAACGGTAAGCTTGGTCTTTTTGCGCAGCGTCTGTTTTATCTACACTGCGTGTGTCTTCTAACTGAATTAAGTGCCAGCCAAAACTTGACGGAACAGGTTGGCTTAATTCGCCTTTATTCAGTTTCATCAATGCATCGCGGAATGCTGGGTCGTAAATATCAGGCATATTCCAGCCAAGTTCACCCCCTTTTAATGCACTGCCTGGGTCTTCTGAGTTTTCTTTCGCTGCATCTTCAAATGACACGGCACCAGAACGGATGTCTTGGGCAATTTTATTCAGTTTTTGTCTTGCTTGTGCATCATCCATAATTGGAGATGATTTAATCAAGATATGGCGTGCTTTTACCTCAGTGACAGAGATAGGTTGGCTACCACCACTGACATCATTCACGCGTAAAATGTGGTAACCGACACCTGAACGGATTGGTCCTGCGATATCCCCTTTTTTCGCATTCTTTAGCTGTTCAGCAAATACGACAGGAAGCTCTTGCAGACGCGACCAACCCATATTTCCGCCTTTGAGTGCTTGAGGGTCGGCAGAGTAAGCAATGGCTAATTTACCGAAGTCACCGCCTTTTTTCAGGTCAGCTAAAATTTTGTCCACTAACGCTTCCGCGGTTTTTAACTGTTCTGGTGTTGGATTCTCTGGTAGTGGAATTAAAATGTGGCTCAGATTTACGCCCATTTCATAGTTAGCTTGTGAACTCATCTGCTCAGCAAGGGAGTCAACTTCTTGTGGCAAAATGGTTACGCGACGGCGAACTTCGTTATTACGAACTTCTGCAATCAGCATTTCTTTGCGAATTTCACTGCGGTACTGGTTCATGTTGATGCCATCAGCGGTTAAACGCTGTTGCATTTGTTCCAGTGTTAATCCATTTTGACGGGCAATATCGGCGATGGTTGCGGTAACTGCTTCATCAGGGATATTGATCTGCATTTGGCTCGCCATTTGCAGCATGATGTTATCCATCACCAAACGATCAAGGATTTGATGGCGCAGAGTTTGATCATCAGGGATCTGCTGACGTGCGTTTTGTGCATTCAGCTTAACGGTGTTGATCATATTCTGGATGTCACTTTCTAGCACAACTCCGTTATTGACAACCGCAGCCACTTTATCCATTTGCTGTGGCGCAGCCAACGTAGCAGAGCTTGCGAACATCAGTCCCAGAATAAGCGTTCTCCAATTCTTCATAATGGTCCTATAATATTGACTTTGATTCCGCAAAATGCGGGCTAATACGTTGTTTTACTCGTCATACTTCGAGTTGCAGTGTTGTTGACTGCACTCACTCGCGCAAGTCACATACTAATGTATGCTCCTAGCGACTCATTCACTTGTCGCCTAACTGCACCTCGAATTATTTAGAGTAAATACATCTCAAATTATTTAGAGTAAATACATCTCAAATTATTCAGAGTAAATACAGTCATACTTCGAGTTGCAGTGTTGTTGACTGCACTCACTCGCGCAAGTCACATACTAATGTATGCTCCTAGCGACTCATTCACTTGCCACCTAACTGCGACTCGAATTATTCAGAGTAAGTCACATGTTATTCAGAATAAACGATGTTATTTGTCATCAGAAAGCACGTTGGTAAGGCATGATGCCCGCCTCTAACATTTTCTGACTACCTAAACTATGATTGTTATTTAGGCCTCTAAGTTCCACATTGACTGACCATTTATTGTCATATTCGCTGCTGAACTTCTCTTTTTGCCAACCGACAATCTTGCGTTCATAACCAAGGTTGACTGCCCAACAGCAAGTATTGTATTGCAATCCAACCAATTGGCTTGCAGATTGCTGTTGTTTTGTATCGTAATAATAGGAACCGACAAAGCCCCATTGTTCACTTAACGGCCAACTTACAACTGTACCGACTTGAGAGATACCGCGTTGATATTCTGGTAATTCCTGATTTTTACCGATTTTATCTAAATCACGGAAAGTGGCTTGAATATAATCACGGTCAACAAAACGGTAGTTCAATTGAACTAAACGGTCGGCATCTAAACGGTATTCTGCAACGGCATTACCCATTGTGACGTTACCAAGGCGGCGGTCGTATTGTAACCCACCACGAATGCCCCAGTTTTCATCAATGCGCCACATAGAATCTGTCGCCCACAGTAAAGAACCCGTGTTGCTCTTATCATCAATAGGGCGGTTTGAGTTCCCTGCACGTGGGCGTTCAAAGTAATAGATTTGCCCAACAGAGAAATTAAAACGTTCTGCGAGTGCATCATCATAGACACGCGTGGTTAAACCCGTAGTAAATTGATTTGCAGAAGCGATACGGTCAAGGCCACTGTAAATACGTTCACGGAATAAACCACTGTAATCCGATTGCAATAAAGATGAGTCAAAGTTATTGATATTGTCCTGATCTTTATACGGAATATACAGATATTGAACACGAGGCTCTAATGTTTGTACATAATCGCTGCCTTGGAAAAGGTCGCGCTCGAAAACGACTTTCGCATCACTCTTAAACATTGGGAGCACGCGGCTAACGTTTTTCTCTAAGCTAGTATCCGTATTTGATGTTGGAATATCTTGGTCATAATGGGTGGCATACAGTTTGATGCTGTTATTCATGTTTGCCCAGCCATTAGATAATGGCAGGTTCACTTCTGGCTCAATGTGTAAACGCGTTGCATCAGGGTTATTTTTGCCCACGCTGGTAAAGCGAGCGGCTTGTGCATAGGTGTGCACATCAAAAGCACCTAAATTATTTTTATAATAATTGAAGTCAACTTGAGGCTCTGCTTTATAAGCGCGTTTGTTCGGGTTATCTGCAAAGATTTGGAATTGTTTGTGAGTTACCTTTGCATTCCAGTTGGTATCTGAATAGCCTGCGCTGAATTTTTGCGTAGCGTAACCATCAGTTGTACTACCATATTGAGAGCTGAAATCGGTAAAGTATTGTGGATCGCTGACTTTGGTGTAATCAGATGCAAAATTCCAGTGCCCCGCGTAGGTGCCTGAATGACGCCAATAGAATAACCAGCGGTCATCGCTATCACGAGCAGCACGCTTTTCACGGTCTTTATCTTTGATATAAGCACGGTCACGATTGATATAATCAAAGGCAACAGTCCCTGTACCTGGTGTAATGAGATAACGGAATTCGTTGTTTAACTTCACACCTCTATGAGTCATAAACTGAGGCGTGATGGTCGCATCATAGTTAGGGGCAATATTCCAATAATACGGTAAAGAAAATTCTAAGCCATCATTATTCGAGTAGCTGCCTGTTGGGATCAAGAAACCAGAGCGGCGTTTATTACCAATCGGTAATTGCATGTATGGGCTGTAGAAAATCGGTACATCCCCGACTTTAAAGCGCGCATGCCAAATCTCAGCCACTTCCTCTTCGCGGTCGATAATGACTTCAGAGCCCGCAACGCTCCAGCTATTATTGCCAGGTAAACACGTGGTGAATGTCCCGTTTTCCATGATGGAATAACGGTTTTCGCCACGCATTTTCATTTTCGTCGCATCACCACGGCCTTGGCGACCGACCATCATGTAGTTACCGTCGTTTACGTCGGTATTTTTATTATCTAAATTTGACCAAGCAGAAGGGCCTTTTAAGATAATTTGAGGGTCATCATAGTGAACGTTGCCCGTGGCAGTAACTTCACGAACGGGTGGTTGCCCCGCAGTTTCAGTCTGCGTTAATTTAACTTTATCAGCCGTCAGTGTTTGGTTCCCTTGTTGGATATCGACATTGCCGTCATATTCAACAAAATTAGGGTATTCACCACGAACATCTTCAGCCGTAATATTAATAGGCAGGTTGTTAGGGTCGCCTTTTACAATCGGTTTTGTATAAACAGGGACACCCAGCATACACTGCTGCGCAAGGTCAGCATGCGCTTGCTGACTGTAAATAGCCGCCCATACAAGGGTGGCAACTAGTGTTGGATAGCTTTTTTTCATCATTAAATATGCGGTTCCGTCATCATTGGCACAGCCAGCAAACGCTCAAAGACTAACTTAGCCAACCACTTTGCGCCAGTATAATGTAAGAAACTTTACGCGCGGGTAGTTATGCATAGAGCAGAATGAATAGTATGATAATGCAAAATTGCATTTTGAGCATTGAAGAATTGAGGGATATATGCACTATTGGGGTAAAATTATTGGCGTAATACTCGCAATCGTCTCTGGATTAGGCTTTTGGGGGGCGTTAGCGGGGTTAATTATTGGCCACGGCTTTGATAAAGCATCAATACAACGTAAATTTGCCGGGTCGATGAATAAACGTGATCGCCAAATTATTTTCTTTGCGAGCACCTTCCAGATTTTAGGGCATTTAACCAAGTCCAAAGGCCGTGTAACCGAGACGGACATTCAGCTCGCATCAAATTTGATGGATAGAATGCAGCTGCACGGAGAAACTAGAAAAGCCGCTCAACAAGCCTTTCGTGAAGGGAAGTCGCCTAACTTTCCATTACGTGATGTTTTAAAACAATTACGCATGGCGTGCTATGGTCGTTTCGACCTCATTCAGATGTTTCTGGAAATTCAATTACAGGCTGCTTTTGCCGATGGTTCCCTCCATCCAAACGAAAGGAAAGTGCTGTTTATCATCGCAGAAGAGCTGGGTATATCAAAAGTTCAGTTCGAGCAATTCTTAGATATGATTCAAAGTGGTCGTCAATTTGGCCAAGGATACTCCCAGCAGCAATCAGGGGGGTATTATCAGCAATCTAATGGCCCAACCTTAGAAGATGCTTGTAAAGTCCTTGGTGTGTCTCCTAACGACGAACCGACAAAAATTAAACGTGCTTACCGTAAGTTAATGAGTGAACACCATCCAGATAAACTGGTGGCGAAAGGTTTACCACCAGAAATGATGGAGATTGCGAAGCAGAAAGCGCAATCAATCCAAGCGGCTTATGACTTAGTCAAGAAAGAGCTCGGCTTCAAATAAATTTCCCCGTCATATTTCGCACTACCACTTTGTTGTCTTCATTCACGAACCCTAGTCACGTAGTTATCTACGCTCCTAGGGATTCGCTCAATCGACGCCGTGTGGTAGCACGAACTATTTAGGGGAAATCAGGGGAATAATTGAAAACAAAAAATTCACTCATCCAAATAAAATGAGAACTTGCTCTAGCAGGCAATGTACATTTTTCTGCATGTAGCGCTCGTTGTATCACGAACCCTAGTCACATACTTTTGTATGCTCCTAGGAATTTGCTCTCTTGCCATCTAGCTGCAACACGAACTATTTAGGGGAAATCAGGGGAATAATTGAAAACAAAAAATTCACTCATCCAAATAAAATGAGAATTTGCTCTAGCAGGCAATGTGCATTTTTCTGCATGTAGCGCTCGTTGTATCACGAACCCTAGTCACATACTTTTGTATGCTCCTAGGGATTTGCTCTCTTGCCATCTAGCTGCAACACGAACTATTTAGGGGATGGTAGGGGGAGGGAAAATTAATCAAACGATCAAATAAATCTAGCGTTAAAAATCCGGTGGGCAGGTAAAATGCATTGGCGTGCCATATTCAGGATGGGTGATATATAACTCCTGAGCATGTAACTGTAAGCGTGGAGCTAAGGCTTTTGCTTCATCGTGAGCATAGAAACGGTCGCCTAATATTGGGTGGCCTAAAGCTAACATATGGACTCTCAGTTGGTGAGAACGTCCCGTAATGGGTGAAAGCTTCACGCGAGTAGCTTGTTCTTCGCGCGCCAATACTTGGTACTCCGTTTGTGCCGACTTACCTGTTTCAAAGCACACCTTTTGCTTAGGGCGGTTTGGCCAATCACAAATTAGCGGTAAATCAATCAAGCCTTCTTCTTTTTCTAAATGTCCCCAGACACGAGCAATATAGAATTTCTTGGGCTCACGTTCCCTAAATTGGCGCTTTAGCTCACGCTCAGCCTTTTTGTGTAATGCCACAACCATGACGCCACTGGTCGCCATATCTAAGCGATGTACGGATTCAGCGGCAGGAAAATCACGTTGAATACGGCTCATAATGCTATCGTGGTGCTCAGGTGCTTTTCCAGGTACAGAAAGTAGTTCGCTTGGCTTATTCACCGCAATAATATGGTCATCTTGGTATAGGACATGCAGCCAAGGTTCAAGTGGTGGATTGTAAGGTATCATTCAATTACCCGTTATACTTCAAGTTGTAGGGGTGTTGGTGTCGCTCAGCTACTCGGGGCATATGCTCCCCGAGATATCTTTGCTTGCCGCCTACCTACAACTCGAATTATTTAGGGTAATCCTATTGTTATTACGTAAAAACACGACGTAATGATTTAGCTCACTCGAGTTGTAGATTTTAAATTCACAATCGAACCATAACGTGTTCTATGGTTCGATTGTTATAGCTTACTGATGCGTCACGACAACTAAGCGGATGGCATCGAGGCGCCATGTGGCTTGGTCGATATTGGTGATCAGTTGCTGGCGTTCTTCTTCAATAATATCCAGCTCTTCATCACGGATATTTGGGTTGACCGCTTTTAGCGCTTCTAAACGAGAAAGTTCTAAGGTTAACGCTTTATCAGCGGCATCTTTTGCGCTCTCAATCAGTAATTTCGCTTCTTTTTCCACCATCGGTTCAGACAAACGCAGGACTGAGTGCACTTCGTTTTGCACTGCATTCACCAGTTTGCTCGCCATATGACGGTTAATGGCATTTAATTGGCGGTTAAAACTTTCAAATTCCACTTGAGAAGATAAGTTATTGCCTTTTAAATCAATTAACAAACGTACTGGTGTGGCGGGTAAGAAACGACTGATTTGTAGGTTTTTTGGCGCTTGTGCTTCGACCACGTAAATTAATTCAGTCAATAACGTACCGACAGGTAATGCTTTATTTTTCAGTAAAGAAACTGCGCAGCTGCCAGTATCACTCGATAACACTAAATCTAATCCATTACGGATGATTGGGTGTTCCCAGCTGATAAATTGTGTATCTTCACGGGAAAGGGCTTGTTCCCTATCAAATGTGATGGTGCAACCATCTTGTGGAAGACCTGGGAAATCAGGGACTAGCATATGGTCGGATGG
Organism: Providencia sp. SP181; assembly: GCF_050446505.1. Lineage (NCBI taxonomy): Bacteria > Pseudomonadati > Pseudomonadota > Gammaproteobacteria > Enterobacterales > Morganellaceae > Providencia > Providencia sp. SP181. Next base: position 87,124 of record NZ_JBBPXM010000012.1, on the reverse strand, counting down.
TGTTAAGATGATTAAGTTATCGCTCTTATCTTCCTGATTAATACCAACAATATCAAACAAGTTTAGTGCGAAGTTAACCAGCTCAGTGTCGTTATCGCCTTCACCAATCTCTTCTGCTAGCTGGTTGCCTGCGTCTCCGCCGTTTGAATGCATCTCCAGCAAACGGTCACGGCCTTGTTCTAATTGCAGTTTTAAGCTGTCGTGTTCATCGCGGCATGTTTTGATGAACTCATCAAACCCTTCGGTGACAGTTGGTTCAGCCATAAATTGCAGCAGTGGTTGGTAGTATTTATCGTAAATGGCGCGACCTGTCGGGCAGGTGTGCTCAAAAGCATCTAAGCCTTCGTGGTACCAGCGGATTAGCACTGCTTGTGCGGTATTTTCTAAGAAAGGCACATGAATGCTGATGTCTCGACTTTGACCAATACGGTCTAAACGACCAATACGCTGCTCTAGCAAATCAGGGTTAAATGGTAGATCGAACATCACTAATTGGTTAGCAAACTGGAAGTTACGGCCTTCTGAACCAATTTCAGAGCACAGTAATACCTGAGCCCCTTCTTCTTGGGAAGCAAAGTAGGCTGCAGCGCGGTCGCGCTCCAACAGTGATAGCCCTTCATGGAAGACGGCGGCACGAATTGCTTCACGTTCACGTAATACTTGTTCTAATTGCAGTGCAGTTGCCGCTTTTGCGCAGATAACCAGGACTTTCTCATTGCGATTCGCGGTTAAAAAGCCCATCAACCATTCAACGCGTGGATCGAAGTTCCACCATGTCGCATTTTCCCCTTCAAACTCTTGGTAAATTTGCTCAGGGTATAGCATCTCTTTCGCGCGGGTTTCCGTGTCTTTTTTGGTGCCCATAATACCTGCGACTTTAATTGCAGTCTGGTATTGGGTCGGTAATGGCATTTTTAACGAATGTAGCTCACGACGAGGGAAGCCTTTAACACCATTACGGGTATTTCTGAATAACAGACGGCTCGTGCCATGCCTGTCCATTAACATGTTAATCAGTTCTTGGCGTGCTGCAGTGGCATCTTCCGTTTCAAGATTAGCGGCTTTCAGTAATGGCTCAATATCTTGCTCTTTGATCAAATCATTGAGTAAGTTTTGTTGATCATTAGTCAGTTTATCGCCAGATAACAATAATGAAACGGCATCAGCAACAGGGCGGTAGTTCTCCTGCTCTGCAACAAATTCCGCATATTCATGGAAACGACTTGGGTCGAGAAGGCGCAAACGAGCAAAGTGACTTTCTTGGCCAAGTTGTTCAGGTGTTGCGGTTAACAGAAGGACTGATGAAATATTTTCTGCTAATGTTTCAATGACTTGGTATTCACGACTTGGCGCTGCTTCACTCCATTGTAAATGGTGGGCTTCATCGACAACCATCATGTCCCAGCCCGCTTCAACTAGTTGGTCGAAACGCTGCTTATTGCGACGGACAAAATCCAGTGAACACAGGACTAATTGCTCGGTTTCAAATGGGTTATCGCTATCGTGTTGTGCTTCGCTATAACGGCTATCATCAAACAGCGAGAAACGCAGGTTAAAACGGCGGAGCATTTCCACTAGCCATTGGTGCTGTAAGCTATCTGGAACAATGATAAGGACGCGCTCAGCACGGCCTGCAATGAGTTGCTGGTGGATGATCATCCCAGCTTCAATAGTTTTTCCTAAACCGACTTCATCTGCGAGTAAAACACGTGGGTGATGGCGTTTGCCAACTTCGTTGGCAATGTGTAATTGGTGTGGAATTAAACTGGCGCGTATGCCACGTAGGCCTGTGGCTTGATGTTTAACCTGTTCGCTTTGAAATTTACGCGCGCGAAAGCGCAGTGCAAAGCGATCCATTCGGTCAATCTGTCCTGCAAATAAACGGTCTTGTGGTTTATTAAAGGTCAATTTACTATCGAGAAACACTTCTCTGAGGCTTACATCAGTTTCTTGCGTGTCTAAACGCGTACCAATGTAAGTTAATAATCCTTTATCTTCTTCAATGCTTTCAACTTGAAGTTGCCAGCCATCGTGGCTGGTGATGGTATCACCTTCATTAAACATCACCCGGGTAATGGGCGCATCACTGCGTGAGTATAGGCGGTTTTCACCACTTGCAGGGAAAAGTAACGTTACCATGCGGGTATCAATAGCCACAACGGCGCCTAATCCAAGTTCGCTTTCTGTATCGCTGATCCAGCGTTGACCAAGAGTAAATGGCATAGATTTAACTTAATTCCATAAATTTGTGAGTTATTCTTAGATTTTTTAAGACAATTTTTATCAGAGTCTTCGCCCAGTGTTGGTGCAACTCATTATCTGTTGCACAAGGAAGAATTCGATTTTTGTAAAAACAGTCATTACCTGATGATTAATTATACACATTAATAAATTCAAATTGCAGTGGCTCCCATCATTGCTTGTTCTTCTTAGCGAAAATCGCGTTAAAGATAAGGTAAGAAATGCTGATTGAATTATAACGAGTATTGCTGATTATCGCGCATTATTTGTGCAGTCTAGCTGTGCGGATATCAAAGGGGCGTTATATTAATTCAACCGAGGCTTATCGTCACCTGTTAAAAAAGCATCAGTGGAATAATAAATTTTAAAACAACAGGGTGATTTGGCCTGTTAATAGGGTATCAAAGTCATCCTGTAGAAAAGGTAAAATTGCATCGGCTATTGGCTTGATTTGCTTGGAAATATAGTGTTCATAATCTGGCCTTGCTGTCACGATTTCGAGGGGTTCAGGCCCAGCCTGTGTGATGATATAGCTTATCCAGCCCCCATTTTGGTACTGTAATGGGCGTTGCAATTTTACATTATAGTCATCTGCGGCACGTGCAGCGCGGACATGAGGTGGAACATTACGTTGATAATCAGTGAGTTTTCGACGCAAGCGCTTACGATAGATTAAGCGGTCGTCAAATTTACCCTCACGAATATTTTGGATATATTCACGAATATATTCACGATACGCTTGCCGATGAAAAATTCGGGTGTAGAGCTCTTTTTGAAAAATTTGTGCTAGCGGAGTCCAATCTGAACGGATCGTTTCTAGCCCTTTGAATATCATTTTATCTTGGCTTAAACCCGCATAACGTTTTTTACTGCCCATTTCCGCACCACGCACGGTTGGCATGAGAAAACGGCGGTAATGCGTTTCGTACTCAAGTTCAAGAACGCCTTCGAGCTGCCATTCATCTTTTAAGTGCTGTTTCCACCAAGTATTAACGTAATCACGCAGTGCATAGCCAATTTTTTGCGCTTGTTCCTCGCTGTGTTGATCGCGTAGCCAGACGAATGTGGAGTCCGTGTCCCCATAAATGACTTGGTAACCTTGGGATTCAATCAATCGCTTAGTTGTACGCATGATTTCATGGCCGCGCATCGTAATCGAAGCGGTTAATCGCGGGTCAAAAAAACGGCAACCTTCTGCGCCAAGCACTCCTGCAAAGGCATTCATAATGATTTTTAAGGCTTGAGAAAGTGGTGCGTTATGTTCTTTCTTGGCTTTATCGCGCTCTTGCCAAATATGGCTAACAATATCAGGTAAACAATGGGTTGTACGCGAAAACCATGCTTGGCGAAAACCTTGAACAGAATGTTGTGGGTCAGGGTGAGCAAGCCCTTCAATCATGCCCGCAGGGTCAATTAAAAAGGTGCGAATAATTGAGGGGTATAGGCTTTTGTAGTCTAGCACTAACACGGAGTCATACAACCCTGGTTGTGAGTCCATTACAAATCCCCCTGGATTTAACTGCATTTTGTGCTCAGTCAAATTTGGCGCAACGAAGCCAAGGCGATGTAAGCGTGGAATATAAAGATGGGAGAATGCAGCAACAGAACCCCCCATTTTATCTGGCACTAAACCTGTAACGGATGAACGCTCTTGCAAGAAAGCCATTAGGTCGGTTTTTTCGAAAATGCGGTGGACTAGAATACAGTCTTGAATGTTGTAGTGCGCTAAAGAGGGTTTATCGTGAGCAAAGCGACGGTTGATTTCGTCCATCCGATCGTAGGGGGTATCAATCGCTTTACCTTCCCCTAAAAGTTCTTGTGCGACGAATTCCAAACTAAATGAAGCAAAATGCCATGTCGCATTTTTAAGTGCATCGATGCCGTCGATAATTAGCCGCCCTTGAGCTGAGGCGAAGAAAACACCTTGTTTGAAGCCATGTTCCCGCCACTCAAGTTTTGTTCCTTGCCGGCCAAATAACAACGGAATGCCGTAGCGTTCTGCGTGTTTTTGCAAAACCTGTAAGTCGAACTGGATTAAATTCCAACCGATTATGGCATCAGGGTCATATTGTTGTAGCCACTCATTGAGTTTATCAAGCAATTGAGGTCGGCTATTTACATACACAAGGCGGTGATCTGAATTTAATGCAGGGCCTTGCTCAGGGCCTAGCATAAACACCACATTATCATCACAGCCAGATAGCCCGATGGAATACAGCTCGCCATGTTGACTGGTTTCGATATCAAGAGAAACGGCTTTAATGTTCGGGCGATAACCTTCACAAGGTTTGAGCTGGTATTCACCACGGGAATTACGGGAAAACCACACAGGCGCTGTAATGAAACGCTCCATTAAATAGCGTTCACAAGGGCGAATATCCGTTTCAAATAGCTCAACACCTAATTCTTTACAGCTTTTTTCGATATTTTGTAATTGGCGATATTGCTGACAATAGATGGCGTAGACTTTTTCCCTTTTAAAGTCAGAGAGTTCGAGTAATCGGTAGCTGACATTTAGTTGCTCATCTAAAAGATGCTGAACAATCGGCAGTTTTGAGGCGGATAAAAAGCCAATTGCTTTTTGATTAGGAATGGTCACTTTTTGTGGGTGTGTGTCTGTAAGAAGCCAATACGTGACCTCGACGCCGTGGCGGGTGTCTTTCCAGTGCCGGCTCAAGATAAAGCCTTGTTGTGCAGGGGTCATTGGTTGGAGCATTGGGCAACTCGGTTTGCTAGTATCCCCAATAATATACGACAATAGTGTGAATTTATACAGTATTAATTGGTATTGGTGACACGAAGAAGCGCAGAGGCTGCGCTTTGCCCTTGCAATAAAACCTGTGTATCGCCGTCATAGGCAATTTCACCCGCAGCTACCACTAAGGTTCTTGGTGCGATTTGCAGGGCATCGTCCACATTATGAGATACCATTAATAGTGTGATGGATTTTTCCATACAGACTGTTTTTAACAACGTAAGCATTTCATGGCGAAGCGCAGGGTCGAGGGCTGAAAAAGGTTCATCAAGTAATAAGATCGGTTGATTGCGAACCAAGCAGCGAGCCAGTGCAGCACGTTGGCGCTGTCCTCCTGAAAGCTGTGCGGGCAAGCGGTCTAAGTACTCAGTTAGGCTGACATGGGCTGCAATTTGTTCGACGACCTGCATTTGCTTTGTGCTTAAACACAGGCTTGGCTGCAAACCGAGGCCGATATTTTGCCGTATCGTTAAGTGTGCGAATAAATTGTTTTCTTGAAATAGCATGGAAACAGGGCGTTGTGCTGGCGGGGTAAAGGTATGATCTTGCCCATTAAGTTCTATCGTGCCTGTTTTGGGAAACTGAAAACCGCTGATTAAGCTTAGTAACGTACTTTTTCCCGCCCCACTTGGCCCCATAATCGCGACACATTCCCCTGATGTTACTGAAAAATCAAATGACATCGTTAAGTTATCATATTGGTAGTCTAAATTTGTCAGTTTAATCATGGTGTTTTCCTGAAATACGTTCGAGCAGGCTAAATAAACAAAAACACAGTAATAACAGTAGCATCGCTGTTACTGCACCATCGTTGGTGCGATACGCCCCAATTTGTTGGTACAAATAATAGGGAAGTGTGCGGAAATTTTCATTGCCAAACAGGGCGACGATGCCAAAATCCCCCACCGAAATCACACAGGCGAATGCGAGTGCTTGGGCAATAGGTTTGCGTAACGCTTTGAGTTCGATAATTTTAAAACGGTTAAACCCTGTTATTGCCAAGGATTGGCATAAAGGATTATATCGCTCCGCGGTGTCTCTCATTGGGTTTTCTAGGACTTTTAAGGCATACGGGATAGCCAACAAGGCATTGGTCATGATCACTAAGGGATAGGGTGACTCGGGTAGTCCAATGGTTTCATTGAAAAAGATAAAAAATCCCGTTGCAAGTACAATCCCAGGCATGGCTAAAATAATTAAACCACTTAATTCAATCGCTTGTCCAAGTCGCATTGCGTGGCGTAAACGCAGCTCACGGCTACTCCAAAGCAACATCAAAGTGAGAATCACACAGACTACACCTGCGCATAGTGCAATAAAAAGGGATGTTCCTGTGGCTTGCCATAATGCAGGTTGCTGTAAAACAGAGAATAACTGCCCGTTTAAACCATCAAAAAACACTGCAAGCAGCGGGGGAAGTAGCAATAGCATCGCCGTCACAATTAATAAACAGTCACGAATACGGCGAAAAAGGGTATCTGCGGGGTCTACCCACCGCGTTTGTTGGCTAAAACCAACAGAAAATAAGTTATTGATTTTTTGGCAGATAAACATCAATCCAATACAGAAAAACAATTGGATGAGCGCCAAAATTGTGGCTCTACCAAGGTCAAAATCATAATTAAGCGCTTGATAGATTGCGAGCTCAATCGTTGTTGCCGCAGGGCCACCACCTAAAGCGAGTACGGTGGCAAAACTGGCAAAGCACAACATAAAGATCAGTGCGGCAGTTGGTAGAATTTGCCTACGTAAATAAGGCCATTCTAAGATCTTAAACTGCTGCCACTCATTAAAACCTAATTGTGCGGTCAATTGCCGTTGTTCAATGGCGATGTTTTCTAAAGATTGCAGCAACATCCTTGTGGCGAGCGGCATATTAAAGAAAATATGCGCAAGTAAAATCCCCTTTAAGCCGTACGGGGAAAAGTGATATTCCACGCCTAGCCAGTGGCAAACTTTTGCCAGCCAACCTGTTTGTCCATATACCGATAAAATACCAAAAACAGCGACTAAAACGGGGAGGACAAGTGTCATCGCACAGAGGCGTATAAATAATGACCGCCCCCAAAAACGGCGGCGGTAAAGCGCTCTCGCAAGGAAAATGGCGGGAAGCACAGAAAAAACAGCCGATAAAAATGCCTGCCAAAAGGTAAAGCCAATGACATGCCATAGATAACTATCGCTGATGATGTCATCAATGGCTATTTCAGGCGCAAAAAACCAGAGCGCCCCAAAGCTGAGGAGCGCTATCGCAATTAATAAACCAGAAGCGAGAACTCCTGGCAATAAAGACAGATTAATTAACGACTGACGGCGGTTTGCCATAAACGTGTCCAATTTTGACGTTCTTTAGCCACTTCTTGTGAACTAAATTGTAAGGCTTTTTCTGGTAGAGGGAGTTGGTTGTAAACGTCTGGGAGAGGGATATCAATGACAGGGTACATCCAGTTAGTGGTCGGTAAGGTATTTTGGAAATCAGGTGTTAAAACAAATTGCAAGAATTGCTTAGCAAGTTCAGGCTGTGGGCTGTTTTTTAACCTTGCAGCAACTTCCACTTGCATGTAATGGCCTTCATTAAATAATGCCGCGGCATAATTATCTTTTTTATCATTTAGCATCTGGTAGCCTGGCGATGAGGTATAACTCAGAACAAAATCCCCTTCACCTTTTAAGAATAAACCGTATGCTTCGCTCCAACCTTTGGTGACCGTTAGGGTTTTTCCTGCCATTTTTTTCCATGCATCAGCGGATTTATCACCATATAGTTTTTCAATCCATAACATCAGCCCAAGTCCTGGTGTACTGGTGCGTGGGTCTTGGTAGATGATTTTCCAGTTATTTTTGCTGTTTAATAGCGCATCCATGCTTGCGGGAGGTTGCTGGATTTTATTCTTGTCATAAATGAATGCAAAATATCCATAGTCATAAGGAATGAAAACAGAGCTATCCCATGCAATGGGTAATTTTAGTGCGGTTGTGTCAATTTCAGCAGGGGCAAAAAGGCCTGTTTTCTCAGCTGAATCTAATAGGTTGTTATCTAGGCCTAAAATAACATCAGCTTTACTTTTCTTGCCTTCCATTCTCAAACGGTTTAACAGGGCAACACCATCACCTAACGCAACAACTTTTAATTCACAGCCACACTGAGCTTCAAAATTCTTTTTAATTTGCGGGCCTGGTCCCCACTCTGCAGCAAAGGAGTCATAGGTATAGACAGTTAGGGTTGGTTTCTCTGCCCATGCGAATTGACTCAAACTGAGTGCACTGAGGGTAAAAATCGATGCTATAATTTTGTTTTTAAACATGCTTTTTCCTGCGCTAAAAAGAGAGTGACACAGGATTTGAGAGTGAACCGATGCAGGTTTGCAGGCGGTGGCTCAAATCCCTACGCCGGTATTAACCGGATCAGGTTCTACGGGTTATTTCTCAGCCAAAATAATTTTGGCACCCCGTTGAGGCACTCACTATTGTAGAGACTTCGGACATATCTGCAAACTGTATTGATATAGGTTTACCAGTTAGGGTATGTGTGAAACAATTAGGTATCTTTCAAATTTGGTTATTGGGGTAGTCGAGTGATTGATGATGATGGCTACCGCCCGAATGTAGGAATTGTAATTTGTAATCGGCAAGGGCAGGTTCTATGGGCTCGCCGCTATGGTCAGCACTCATGGCAGTTTCCTCAAGGGGGCATCAACCCAGGGGAATCACCTGAGCAAGCGATGTATCGTGAGTTATACGAAGAAGTTGGGCTACAGCGTAAGGATGTCAGGTTACTGGCATCTACCCGTAATTGGTTACGTTACAAATTACCCAAGCGTTTGGTGCGTTGGGATACAAAACCAGTTTGTATTGGGCAGAAACAGCGTTGGTTTTTACTCCAACTGCAATGTAATGATGCCGATATAAACGTGCAGCGCAGTAAATCGCCAGAATTTGATGGCTGGCGATGGGTCAGTTATTGGTATCCTGTCAGGCAGGTGGTTTCTTTTAAACGGGAAGTTTATCGCCGTGTAATGAAAGAATTCGCTCCAGTTGTTATGCCTTTACAGGAACAAAAATTACCACAACGACCCGCATTTAATAACCGTAGGCGCGGAGCAAAGTAAGCCTATGTTGATGCGTTTACGTGAAATTGTCGAAAAAGTTGCGATGGCGACAAGTTTGACTGATGCGCTAGAAGTGTTGGTGGATGAAACCTGCAAAGCAATGCGAACCGATGTGTGTTCGATTTACTTGGCTGATCACCCCCGCCAATGCTATTACTTAATGGCAACCCGCGGGTTAAAAAAACCTAGCGGGATTGCTATTCGCCTTGGCTTTGATGAAGGTGTTGTTGGCGCTGTTGGGCGTCAATCTGAAATGCTAAACCTCGCTAATGCTCGTGAACACCCTCAATATAAATACCTTCCTCAATTAAAAGAAGAGCAGCTTAAAGCCTTTCTGGGTGTCCCTATTGTTTATCGACGTCAATTATTAGGCGTGCTTGTCGTTCAGCAAAGAGAAAAACGACTGTTTAATGAGACAGAAGAGTCTTTCATGGTGACGTTGTCGATGCAGCTTGCCGTGATTTTATCACAAGCACAAGCCAAAGGGATTTTTGGGCAGTATCGACAAAATAGAATTAAAGCTATTCCTGTTTCTCAGGGAATATCAATGGCCTATGGTTGGCAAGACAATTCACAGCCCTCTTTTGATAGCATCAGCCAAACCAGCGCCATTGATATCGATAGTGAAAAGCAACGTTTAATTGCCGCCTTAGAAAGTGCAACGGCAGAATGCCGGAGGATCAGCAAACGCTTTATGGCGAGTTCTGCAAAAGAAAGCGCAGCAATTTTTGACCTTTATAATCATTTGCTTAGTGATCCTCAGCTTAAAAAACATCTATTTACAGCCATTGATGGCGGAGCCGCTGCTGAATGGGCGGTGAAAACGGTTATTGAAAACTATGTTGAGCAATTCTCTCGTTTACGTGATCTCTATTTAAGAGAAAGGGGCGCAGATCTCAAGGCGTTAGGTCAGCGTTTATTATTTCATCTTGATGATTCGTTAACGGCGAATGAACAGTGGCCCGATCGCTTTATTTTAGTGGCTGATGAACTCAGTGCCAGTGTGCTTGCTGAGTTGCCGATGGAGCAGCTCGCGGGTGTTATTGTCCGTGATGGCGCAACGCACTCGCATTCAGCAATTTTAATCCGAGCAATGGGTATTCCCGCCATAATGGGAGCGGATATTGAACCGTCTCTACTACATAATCGCCATTTGATTTTAGATGGTTACCGTGGTGAGGTTTTCATTGAGCCCGAAAACCTAATTATTCAGGAATATCAGCAGATTATTGAAGAAGAGAATGTGATTAGTCGTTTGGCTGAGGGAACTTTAGAGCAAGATGCAACCTTAATAGGTGGTGAACAAATACAGATCCACCTAAACGCAGGGTTAAGTCCGCGCTATGAGCAGCAAATTAATACAGGGGTTGATGGTGTTGGGCTATACCGTACAGAATTACCGTTTATGCTGCACAATGGTTTTCCTTCAGAAGATGAACAAAAACAGCTATATAAAGAAGTTTTACAGTTATTTCCAACAAAGCCTGTCGTGCTACGTACCCTTGATATTGGGGCAGATAAGCAGCTTCCTTATATGCCTATTAGTGAAGAAAATCCAAGTCTAGGTTGGCGAGGGATACGCATAATGCTTGATCAGCCTGAGATTTTTTTAATTCAATTAAGGGCGATGCTACGGGCTAATGCATTATCTGGAAATTTACGCATTCTGCTGCCTATGGTGACCAGTATTAATGAAATAGATGAAGCTATTTCATTAATAAAAAGAGCGAAAGGAGAGGTCAGCCAATTGCTTGGACAGCCAGTAAAAATGCCACAAATTGGTGTAATGCTTGAAGTACCTTCGTTGTTATTTTTGTTGCCAGAGATAAAAAAACGCGTAGATTTTATTTCTATTGGTACCAATGACTTTACACAATATTTACTTGCTGTTGACCGCAATAATACACATGTTGCTGCGCTATATGATAATCTTCATCCTGCTGTTATTCGCTTTCTGGCGAAGGTCAGTGAAGAGTGTCAGCGTTTGGCGCTTCCTGTCAGTGTGTGTGGTGAGATGGCAGGCCAGCCACTCAGTGCTATGATATTAATTGCCCTTGGTTACCGCTCTTTAAGTATGAGTGGGCGAAGTGTTCCGAGGATGAAGTACCTTATTCGTCAACTTGATCCTGAGCTAATGACTGATTTGGTAGATAAATTATTAATGGCAGAAACATGTGAAAATGTTCGAAAAGAAGCGAGCTACTTTATGGAAATTCATCGCTTAGGTGGGTTTGTTCGTGGTGGAATTTAGCTTCCTTATTTTTGCGTGTTTGCGGTTAAATTATTATATTCGAGTATAAGTTACCATACCTTTTGTTGTATGCTTTTGCGCGCATTCAAATGCGTTGACGTGTATTGGATATTTTATAGCCAGCCAACTATTGGCTTAATCATTAAAAGTGGGGAACGATGAGTAACAGCTACTTAGCATTTCCGGAAATTGATCCTGTTATGTTCTCAATTGGGCCAGTATCGTTGCACTGGTATGGTTTTATGTACCTTGTTGGTTTTGTTTTCGCATTATGGTTAGCAGGGCGCCGTGCTGCAAAACCAAATAGCGGCTGGACTAAAAACGAAGTTGAAAACCTACTATATATTGGTTTTGTGGGCGTATTTGTTGGTGGTCGTCTTGGCTACGTATTTTTCTATAACCTCCCTGTTTTCCTTGATGATCCGCTTTATCTCTTTAAGGTTTGGGATGGCGGGATGTCCTTTCATGGCGGCTTAATTGGGGTGATTTGTGCCATGATGTGGTTTGCACATCGTACTCGTCGCCGTTTTCTTCAAGTTTCTGACTTTGTTGCTCCGTTAATCCCGTTTGGTTTAGGAATGGGGCGTATCGGTAACTTTATTAATGGTGAATTATGGGGACGTGTAACCCTTGATACGCCTTGGGCTTTCCTATTCCCGCATTCACGCAGCGAAGATATTCAATTGGCTGCGCAGGACCCTTCTTTATTACCGATTTTAGAGCAATATGGTGTATTACCAAGGCACCCTTCACAGCTGTATGAAATGTTCTTAGAGGGTATTGTCTTATTCCTTATCCTGAATTTATTTGTTCGTAAACCAAGGCCAATGGGGAGCGTTTCAGGGTTATTTTTAATTGGTTATGGTGCGTTTAGGATTATTGTTGAATTCTTCAGGCAACCAGATGCCCAGCTTGGGTTATTTGGCGGTATTAGTATGGGGCAAATTTTATCTATCCCAATGATAATTATTGGAATTTTAATGATTGTATGGGCATATAAATATGGTCAAAATGTCCCTGCGCATAAACCAGAAAAAGAGCCTAAAGGTAGTTAAATCACCTTGTTGTTGAGGCTAGCTTAGTATTTTAAATACAATAATTTAATTGAAAATAAGGTATTTAGTTCTAAGCTTGCCAGTTAAGTTATTTCGAATAAGAGAGCCACTATGAAGCCGTATTTAGAGTTATGCCAACGTATTATTGATGAAGGGCAATGGGTTGAAAACAAACGCACGGGCGTTCGTTGTTTAACTGTAATTAATGCCGATCTTGAATATGATGTTGGTAATAATCAGTTCCCTTTGATTACGACTCGTAAAAGCTTTTATAAAGCGGCGATTGCTGAGCTACTGGGTTATTTGCGTGGTTATGATAACGCAGCACAATTTCGTGAAATTGGTTGCAACACATGGAATGCAAATGCGAATGAAAACCAAGCTTGGCTGAATAATCCTCATCGAAAGGGGGAGGATGATATGGGCCGTGTTTATGGTGTTCAAGGTCGCTCATGGCAACGCCCAGATGGCACCCATCTTGATCAACTTCAAAAAGTGGTTAATAACTTAAAAAATGGTATTGATGACCGTGCGGAAATTATCACTTTCTATAACCCAGGTGAATTTGAAATGGGGTGCCTACGTCCTTGTATGCACACTCATACATTTTCGCTGTTAGGCGATACGCTGCATCTAACATCATATCAGCGTAGCTGTGATGTCCCGCTCGGCTTGAATTTCAATCAAGTACAATGCTTTGTTTTACTTGCATTAATGGCACGGATTACGGGTCATAAAGCAGGTAAGGCCTATCATAAAATTGTAAATGCACATATTTATGAAAATCAGTTACCGTTGATGAGAGATGTGCAATTAAAGCGTGAACCATTTCCTTCTCCTTCATTAACAATTAACCCAAAAATTAAAACGTTAGAAGATATTGAAACATGGGTAACAACAGATGACTTCACACTTGATGGGTATCAGTGTCATGAAGCTATCAAGTATCCATTTACTGTTTAATTATTCTCTTTCATAACTATGGTGGCTTGAGATGATGAGCCACCACCTACCCTATTCTTGAATACATATTTCTCCTCCTTGAGTTGCTTACACTTTACTGGTGTGTTTTATTTTGTTTTTCCTTGAGTAAAAAAACTCCACTTTTTTGGATGCTATCTATGATTTTGCGAAGCGTTTCGCAAATTGATTTAAACTCAAGTCAAAAGCTTTCATTTTTTTGGGAAGAACTATGTAAACAGAAAAACATTTACTCGTTATGTCCGCTTTTTTTAGCGAGATTCCTTCTCTATATGCATGGAGGGGGGTTATGAAAATCAAACTGGATCAAACTCAGCTAGGTTTTACATTAATAGAGATATTAGTTGTGCTATTTATTTGTTCTTTGACTGCTTTTTCGGGGCTGCATTCTTGGCAACAACACATTGAGCAACAACGGCTCATTGATACAGCGAGGCAACTGACTGAGTTTATTTATCAGCATGTAAAAGAAGGAATTTACATGAATCGAAAGCAAACTCTTTTTGTAAGATCAGGAAAAGCTGACTGGTGTATGTCCATCAAAGATTCAAACACACACCAAGAGGTAGGGAATATTACATCTGATAAATTTCAGGGAATTGAACTGGCTAGCTCAACTCGTACTTCAGTTGAGTTATATGGGAAGCAAGGCACCAGCCGCGCATTTAGTTTTCAGTTAAAGAATAAAGATAAGGTTATTTCTATTTATATGTCTGCTTTAGGGAGAGTTAGAGCCTGTTCACACTTTGGTATGGCAGGGATACCTAAATGTTGATGCTGGTAAATTGCTTAAATAAGACAAGGCAAAAAGGATTCACATTAATTGAAATGTTGGTTGCAATGGTAATAAGTAGCCTTATTTGTCTCGCTGTTATGAATAGTATCCCTTCAATCTTTAAGCAAACTTACCGCGCTTATTTTCAATATCAAATAAATAGGGACGTCAGGCAGGTTTTACTGAATATGGAAAAGGACTTTAGGCGCATTGGTTATTGCCGCAATTCTAGTTGTCTGGGAGAACCAATAATGATTAGCGCTAAATCGTTAAGTGAGGGAAAAAATACGTGTATCATTTTTGCCTATGACCAAGACTTATCAGGTGAATGGGCGGCTGTTAAGTCAAAAAAAAGAGAGACAGACTATTTTGGCTATCGGCTAAATAATGGAAAGTTAGAGTCAAACCGAAATGTTAGGGATTGTAGCGGAACAAGTTGGCAGTCATTATTAGATGCAAAATTGGTTACAGTAAAAAAATTAGCTTTTAATTGGATTGAAGGTACTCAACTACTTGAAGTTATTATGAGTGTTGAAACAAGGTTATTAGCTGGACAGCTTTTTGATTACAGAATCTCAGTAAAGCTTAGGAATTTATAATGGCAAAAATGGACAGCCAAAGAGGTAATATTGCTTTAGTGATGACAGTTATTTTAATGACTATGAGTTTGTTATTAATGAGTTCTCTTCATTTTTTTCAAAGTCGAGCTTTAGATGAGTGGCACAAAGAAACTAAATATTATCATACGTTTAACCGAGCGGAATCCGCGTTAGCGTGGGGTTTAACGCTACCTTGGGAAATAAATACAAAGAAAAAATGGTTTTGTCAGCAAAACGTAACACAAAATTGGAAAAGCTGCTTAAAGCCTTATGGTCGCTCAACTTCTATTTTATCAGGTCAAAGTTCTTATAAAGATGGTTTAGATATTAAAGTGTACCAATGGGTTGAATGGGATCCTCTGAAGCAGAGAGTTACTCCCCGTAAGAATGGCTGGTTAGATTACTGTCCTGTTCAACAAAAAGGATTTTGTTTGTGAAAATACAACAACAAGGGTTTGCATTAATAGAATCAATGATAGCTATGGTGGTTTTTGCTATCCTGCTTATCGCTTTGCTAAACTATACACAATATATCGTATTGAATTTTAATCAATTATATAAGAGTTCAATGGCTGTCAGGGAATTGCATAGTGCATTAGAAAAACAACGAATACTGGTCGATGAAATTTCGAAGACGGAAAGGTCTTTCATTGATACAGATTTACGATACTCTGTTGGAAAGATTGAGCAAAGTTACCGCTACCCAGCGGAGTTTTGCACTGAGTTGATGGTTTCATTACTTATTCCTAGGCAGCGGCTTTCGCTTAGCCGTTGGTATTGCTCAATAGGAGAGCGTCATGTTTCAAGTCTATCATTCTAACCAATTAGATTTGTTAAAAGAGCTCATTGCTCATTTAATGAAAAATGAGCCTTTATCTCATCCCTTTGAACAAGAAATCATCTTAGTGCAAAGCCCTGGAATGTCTCAGTGGTTACAGATTGAACTCGCAAAGCAATTCGGGATTGCCGCAAATATTAACTACCCGTTACCAGCGACGTTTATATGGGACATGTTCAGGCGTGTGTTGCCTGAGATACCGAAAGAAAGTGCGTATACCAAACAAGCAATGACATGGAAATTGATGACAATTTTACCCAAGGTTATTGATGATGAAGAATTTGAACCATTAAGACATTATCTACAACATGATACCGATAAACGAAAACTTCATCAGCTTGCGGGAAGGGTTGCAGACCTATTTGACCAATATCTAGTCTATCGGCCACAATGGATTGAAAAATGGCAACAAAATGAGCTAATAGAAGGGCTTAGTACTAATCAGCTATGGCAGAAAAGGTTGTGGCTATGTCTTGTTGAATACTCAAATGAATTAAATCAATCACCTTGGCATCGAGCTAACTTATACGAAAATTTTATTGATAAGCTGAGAAGTACACCTTCTTTAGGGAAAATGCTTCCTAAGCGTATTTTTATTTGCGGAATTTCATCACTCCCACCTGTTTATCTTCAAGCGTTGAATGCCATTGCGGAGCATACCGACATCCATTTAATGTTTACAAACCCTTGCCGTTATTATTGGGGGGATATTCAGAGCGCTTCTTTTTTAGCAAAATTACAACAAAGAAAATTACGTCATTATCTTGATAAACATGAGATATCGCGTTTTAAAATTGAAGAGCATGTACCTCATCTATTTAATGATGAGGGGGAGCAGGATATTGCGAATCCGCTACTGGCCTCGTGGGGGAAGCTTGGTCGAGATAATTTATATTTTATTTCTCAAATTGATACAGCAAATGAAATTTCTGCTTATGTTGATACAAATAGAGCGAGCCTGCTAGAAAATATTCAGCAAGATATTTTAGATCTTGAGGATCACGCACAACTTGGTACGACAATAGAAAACTATAAAACAAGTCAAGGAAAAGGGCTAATACATAAAGGGGATAATTCTATTTCGTTCCATTTGTGTCATAGCGCCCAACGTGAAGTTGAGGTGTTGCAAGATCATCTGCTGTCTATTTTTGAAGAAGACCCATCATTAACGCCAAGAGATGTCATTGTTATGGTGGCAGATATAGACAGTTACGCACCGTATATTCAAGCTGTTTTTGGTAATACAACATCTTCACACTATATCCCTTTTTCTATTTCTGACAGGAAAGCATTACAAGCTCACCCAATTTTGCAGGCGTTTATCACATTGTTAGATTTGCCACAAAGTCGGTTTTCTACGGAACAAGTACTTAGTTTACTTGAGGTTAAGGCTTTTTCTCAGCGTTTTGGGATTGATGAAAGTGAATTAAGTTTGCTACGACGTTGGGTGAACGAGTCAGGGATCCGCTGGGGGCTTGACGACGATAATGTACGTTCATTTGCTTTACCCGTTATAGGGCAAAATACGTGGCAATTTGGTTTAAGTCGAATGCTATTGGGGTATGCCATGGATAGTCGAAATGGCCCATGGAATGGTATTTTGCCTTACGATGAGTGTAGTGGGTTAGCTGCTCAACTAGCAGGGAAATTGGCTTTATTAATTAATACATTAAGAGAATGGCGTGCCATATTAGCGTTAGAAAAAACGCTTAATGAATGGAAAGAGCTTTGTCAGCAACTTATTGATAGTTGTTTTATAGTTGATAGTGAAACTGAGCTCGTCTTAGCCCTTTTAACCAGCCAATGGCATCAAATTATTGAAAATGCGATGGTGTCAGGTTATGAAGAATCAATTTCACTTCGTTTGATTAGGGACGAGCTTTCAGTACGCTTTGATGATGAAAAAATTAGTCAGCGCTTCTTAGCAGGAGCCGTTAACTTTTGTACATTGATGCCAATGCGTTCTGTTCCATTTAAAGTCGTGTGTTTGCTGGGGATGAACGATGGAGCCTATCCACGAAGTATTCCACCATTGGGTTTTGATTTAATGGCAGAGAAGCCTGCAAGAGGGGATAGAAAGCGTCGGGATGATGACCGTTACCTCTTTTTAGAAGCGCTAAATTCAGCAAGTAACCAGCTGTATATTAGCTATATCGGGCTTTCAATTCGAGATAATCAACCATGCAATCCATCTGTCTTAGTGACGGAGCTACTCGATTATATTTGTCAAAGTTTCTGCTTAGAAGGTGATGAGCTACTCAATATCGATGATAGTTCTAAGCGTCTAAGATCCCATCTGGTTATTCAACACAATCGGGTTCCTTTTGCGAAAGAAAACTATCTTCCTCAAGACCCTTATCAAAGTTTTGCTAAAGAGTGGTTACCTGCAGCGAAGATGACAGAGAATGTAGACACCTCTTTTTGCTCAGTTCTTCAAGATCCAGAAGAAAAAATTACGCATATTTCTTTAGAGCAGCTTTTACGTTTTTATCGTCATCCTATTCGTGCATTTTTCCAGCAACGTCTGAAAGTCCATTTCTCAATTGAAGATACCGAGCTCCCCGAGGAAGAACCTTTTATCCTTGGGCGGCTACAACGCTATAAAATTAACGACCAAATTTTAGATTTGCTCGTCAAAGAGGAAAGCCCTGATCCTTTTTATCATGCACTTAAAGCATCAGGGCAGCTGCCAGCGAAACAATTTGGTCAGCTTGTTTGGGAACAACAACTTAACGAGATTATTCCATTAGCTGAAAAAATAAAAGATTATAAAGTTCAACCGTTTGATTATCCGATAGATTGTGAAATTGAAGGGATCAAATTGACAGGGCAACTTCAGAATGTGCACGAAGCAGGTATATTACGTTATCGTCCAGCTTATCTAACTGCGAATGATGGAATGCAGTTATGGATTGAGCATCTTCTTTTTAATGCTCAAGTTGGCGAAGGAGAGAGCATTGCATTGGGGCGCGATAACAGTATTTGGCAGTTTTCATCCATCGAAAAAGACGATGCATTAGGTTACTTAAAAAGCTTAGTAAAAGGTTATTGTGAAGGGTTAAACTCCCCATTAATTCTTTTAAACCAAAGTGGTTGGAGTTGGTTAAATGCATGTTTTGATAAAAAAACGAAGCAATATGATTTCGTTTCAGAGGATAACCAACAAAAAGCACTATCAGCCTTAATTCAAAGTCTCCAAGGGAGTTCGATGAAAAAAGGCGAGATAGAAGATGATTACGTGTTGAGGGCTTGTAGAAACTTGAATAGTACAATGATTCAATCGCTGTTACAGAATACTCAGCGTTTTTTACAGCCAATGACTAAATATTTAAAATAACGGGAGTGCATTATAGGATGCAATATTTATCCAAAAAAATCGCCCAACTATTCTTATTATTCATAGTATTAGGGTGTGGTAGTGCTATTGCCGCTCAACCATTATGGCAATTGTTACCTGAGACGATTAATAAGAGTGAGAGCGACCCTCGCGAGTATAAGGCAATAAAACTGAATAACGATATGACGGTTTTATTGGTGTCTGATGCTAAAGCAACAAAATCATTAGCAGCCGTTTCTATACCTGTAGGAAGTATTGAAAATCCAGATAGCCAGCTAGGGTTAGCTCACTATTTAGAACATATGGTATTGATGGGCTCTAAAAAATACCCAGAACCAAGTAGCTTTTCTGAATTCTTACAAAAACACGGCGGTAGCCATAATGCCAGTACTGCACCACACCGAACAGCATACTATTTTGAAGTGGAGAACGGCGCATTAAAAGAAGCGACTGATAGATTAGCTGATGCATTAGCAGAGCCGTTATTAGATCCTACTAATGCAGATAGAGAGCGTAATGCAGTTAATGCAGAATTAACGATGGCGCGTTCTCGCGATGGAATGCGTATATGGCAAGTACGTTCTGAAACACTAAACCCACAACATCCTAACTCTCGTTTTTCTGGCGGAAATTTAGATACATTAAAAGATAAGCCTAACAGTAAATTACAGGATGAACTTGTTGGTTTTTATAAACATTATTATTCAGCGAATTTGATGAATGGTGTTCTTTATGGTGATCAATCAATTGAATCTCTTGCCAATATAGCGCAAGAAACGTTTGGTCGTATTCCTAATTTTAATGCCAGTGTTCCTGCCATTAATACTCAAGCGGTTACGGATAAAGAAAAAGGCATTATTATTCATTACGTGCCAGCGCAGCCACAAAAGGCGATTCAAATTGAATTTAGTATTAAAAACAATATGGCGGATTTTCGCAGTAAAAGTGATAGCTATATTAGTTACCTACTTGGGAATCGTAGCCCTGGAACATTAGCTGATTGGTTAATTTCGCAGGGTTTAGCTGAAGGAATAAGTGCATCAGCATCACCAAACGCGGATAGAAATTATGGTTCTTTCTCGATTTATGTCACTTTAACGGATAAGGGGTTACAGGAACGAGACCAGATTATTGCCGCTATTTTCTCCTATATAGAGCTAATCAAAAATGATGGTATAAGCAAAAGCTATTTTGATGAAATTGCAAAAGTGCTTAACTTATCTTTTCGCTATGGTTCGGTTGTTAGGGATATGAACTACATCGAGTGGTTGTCTGACCAAATGATCGATGTTCCTGTTAATCATGTGCTTGATTCTGATTATATTGCAGATAAATATGATCCCGCAGCCATTAAGCAACGTCTATCCGAGTTGACCGCAAAAAATGCAAGAATCTGGTTTATTAGCCCTGATGAACCAAGCAATAAAAAAGCGTATTTTGTTGAAGCGCCCTATCAAGTGGATCAGGTCACGCAAAAACAGTTTGAAAATTGGGATAGTTTAGAGTCTAAAATGCACTTTAAACTGCCAGCATTAAACCCTTACATTGCGGATAAACTACCCTTAATTAAACCTGAAAAAGCTTATAAACACCCTGAGTTTATTTATCAAAATGGAAATACTCGTGTGTTATATATGCCAAGCCAATATTTTGCTGATGAACCTAAAGCAAGTATCACATTGTCTTTACGTACAAAGCTAGGTAATCAGAGTGCGAAAGATCAAGTAACAGGGGCATTACTGCAATATATTTCGTCATTAAAAATGGATGAGCTGCAATATCAAGCATCCGTTGCGGGTATGTCTGTTTCTGTTTCACAAGATATTGGTTTACAGCTCAATGCGAGTGGTTATACGCAACATTTACCAGAACTCTTTTTATCAATGACTAAGCTGTATTTAAGCTTTGAGCCAACAGAGCAAGAGTTAGCACAGGCAAAATCTTGGTATAAGGAACAAATAGCCGTTGCAAATAATGCTAAAGCTTATGAATTGGCAATGCAGCCTCTTCAGCGCATTAATAGCGTACCTTACTTTGAACAAGAGCAACGTCTTGCTGAGTTGGGCAAAATATCGTTAGGTGATTTGACTCATTATCGTCAACTATTGGTGAAAAGCGCAGCATTACAAGCCCTCGTTTTCGGTAACATGAGTGAGTCGCAAAGTATCAAAACAATTCAGGATGCTCAAAAGTTATTACACAGTGAGGGTACTGAATGGTGGCGTGGTGATGTGGTTGTTATTGATAAAAACTATTTAGCTGACTTCCATAAACAAGGGAATAGTACCGATAACGCACTTGCTGAAATCTTTGTCCCAGATGGCTATAGTCGCATAGATGGCGCAGTGCTGTCAGGTATTTTAGCGAAGGTTATTCAGCCTTGGTTTTATGATCAATTAAGGACTAATGAACAGCTAGGTTATGCGGTATTTGCATTTAAATCTGGCTTAGGTGACCAGTGGGGAATGGGCTTTTTATTACAAAGTAATGCCAAGACACCCGATTACCTTAACATGCGCTATCAAGCGTTTTATGCTCAGGCATTAGATAAACTTAAAAAGCTGCCAGTTGAAGAGTTTAGTCAGTATAAACAATCAATTATTACTGAAATGAACCAGCCACCACAGACATTTTATGAAGAGCTTGGGCGTTATTCATCAGACTTCTCACGTAATATTTTTAGTTTTGACACCCGTGAGAAAGTTTTGTTGGCTTTAGGGGCTGCAACGAAAGAGCAAGTCATTGAATATTACGAAAATGCAGTCATTAGGCGAAAAGGGCTAGCATTAACATCTCAAGTCATTGGTCAAGGCGTGGATGCGAAGTCTGGTTTTGCTCAACTGAAAGATTGGGTGTTTTACCCAACAGCTTCAGAGTTACAAAAGATTTTGCCAATAAAGGAAGATGCTGAGTGAATAAAGTGCAGGTAGAGTCCCAACTATTAAATGTATTTTCTTTACCATTAAGTGGACAAAGATTAATAGAAGCTTCTGCGGGAACAGGGAAGACATATACTATTGGTATACTCTATCTGCGGCTTTTATTAGGTCTAGGGGGGGGAAATGCGTTCCCTAGACCGCTTAGCGTTGAAGAAATATTAGTGGTGACATTCACTGAGGCTGCAACAAATGAATTACGTGGACGAATACGTCAGCGAATTCATGAAATGCGTTTGGTTTGCTTAAGGAATGGCGTTGGGTTTGAATCTCAACCTGAATATTTGGAGTTGCTTGGTGAGCTTTCAGGTGAAGAACAATTAAAATTTGCACAAGAGTGGTTATTGGCGGCTGAACGGCAAATGGATGAGGCTGCTATTTATACTATCCATGGGTTTTGCCAAAGGATGCTAGTGCATAATGCATTTGAATCTGGTGTACTCTTTGAGCAAACAATGATCCAAGATGAATTTCCAATTCAAAAGCAAGCCTGTGCAGACTTTTGGCGACGCCACTTTTATCCGCTTGATTACTCAATGGCTAAAGTCGTGCAGTCCGAATGGAATGGCCCTGAGTCTCTTTTAGCTGAAATAAGGCCTTTCTTACAAGGGGATATGCCGCTTATTATTAATCAGCCTAGGGTTCAAGAGTCTTTGGAGGAACGGCATCAGCGCATAATTTCCCTTATTGAATCGGTGAAACTATCTTGGCGAGAAAATGCAGGGGATTTTGAAAAACTCATTACAGGCTCTGACGTTGATAAACGAAGCTACAGTTCTCGTTTTTTACCAGGTTGGTTAACCAAAATAGGCCTGTGGGCGGAAGAAATCACCCAAGATTATGATCTTCCAAAAGATCTTGTTCGTTTTTCTCAAACGGTATTACATGAAAAATCAAAAAGTGGGCAGGGCCCTGAGCATGCGGTTTTTCAGCAAATTGAGGTGTTACTCACTCAATCACTCACGTTGAAAGATATTGTGATCCCATTAGCGATTTCAGAAGTTAGGCAAACTATTGCTGATGAAAAACATCGTCGCGGGGAAATGGGGTTCGATGATCTTTTAACGCGTTTAGACCGTGCGCTGAGTCATGATGGTGGTAAGTTCTTAGCACAGACGATTAGCCAGCGTTTTCCTGTTGCAATGATTGATGAGTTTCAAGATACAGATGCACAGCAATACCGTATTTTTCAGCGAATTTATCAAGGTGTTGATAATACAGTTCTTTTATTTATTGGTGATCCGAAACAAGCCATCTATGCCTTTCGTGGCGCAGATATTTTTACCTATATTGAAGCGAAAAAAGAAGTTAGTGCTCACTACACATTAGAAACCAACTATCGCTCATCACAAAGTATGGTTGAAGCCATAAATCGTGTGTTTAGCCATTGCCAATCGCCTTTTATTTTTGAACAAATTCCATTTCAGCCCGTTAACTTTGCACAACAAAATGTAGGGAAAAAACTGGTCAACAGAGGTAATGAGGTAAAAGCTCTCACTTTTTGGCAGTTAGATGCAGAAGCTGTCTCTGTTTCTGAATATGAATATGGAATGGCGAAACAATGTGCAGCGCAAATTGCACAATACCTGCAAGGTGGGCTCGAAGGTAAAACATACTTCGTGAATAATGAGCAACAGGTTTCAGTTTCCGCTTCAGATATTACCGTATTGGTACGCAGCCGCCGTGAAGCAGTATTAATTAGAGATGCCTTAAATCAGCTAAATATTCCTTCAGTTTTTCAATCAAATAGGGAAAGTGTATTTTCAACACCTGAAGCGAGGGATTTATTGTGGCTGCTACAGGCAGTGTTGACTCCTGAAAAAGAGCGCGTGCTACGAAGTGCATTAGCGACAGGGATTTTAGGGCTAACCGCCAAAGAGATTGATGAACTCAACCATGATGAAAAAGCATGGGAAAATCTCGTTGATGAATTCTCTCGCTATTCTACCGTCTGGCAAAAACGAGGTGTATTGCCAATGTTGAGAATGATAATGTCACAGCGCCATATTGCTGAAACATTATTATCTGCAATTGATGGTGAAAGGCGTTTGATGGATGTTATGCATATCGGTGAGCTATTGCAGGAAATGTCAGTTCAACTTGAAGGTGAGCACACACTAACGCGCTGGTTAGCACAACAAATTGCTCATCCCGACCACCAATCGGACGCGCAGCAGATGCGCTTGGAAAGCGATAAGCACCTTGTTCAAATTAGTACAATCCACAAGTCAAAAGGCCTTGAATATAAAATTGTGTGGTTACCTTTCGCTAGCAATTTCTTACCGCAATCTAAAGGCTTATATCATGATAGGAATGATTATGGTACGAGGTTAGATTTAGAAGATAGTGAAGAAACCGTTATTTTAGCAGATGAAGAACGTTTAGCTGAAGATCTCCGTTTGTTGTATGTAGCACTAACTCGTGCAATTTACCATTGTAGTGTCGGTATTGCTCCGTTAATAAAGGGAAATAGAAAGAAAAGTGGTGAAACGGATTTACATTTATCAGCCCTTGGCTACGTTATCCAAAAAGGAGAGCCAGGTGATCATCTGCTGCTAAATAGTATGTTAAATGAGATTGGCAATGAGATTATTGACGTTATTCCTATTGGTCAGTTTGAATCCGAAAGACTTGTGTTAGACAAAGAAACTCATGGCGATTTAATGGCGAGGGAACTAACTCGTTACTTTGATGATCACTGGCGGGTAACCAGCTATTCAGGGCTTAGTTATGGGGCTAGCCATTCAGAAGATGGGCAAACAGTCTCTCCGTTACAGTTTGCAAACTCATTGGCACCTAAAATGGATGTCGAAGTGAGTATTGATCTCGAACAACAAGACGATGAAATCGATAATATCTTAACTCCTCATCAGTTTCCTAAAGGAGCATCACCAGGAACTTTCCTGCATACCTTGATGGAGGAAATTGGCTTTAGCGAGCCAGTTTCACTCGAGTGGTTAACTGAAAAGCTTGAAGGTTCGGGGTTTGATGTTAAATGGGCGCCCATGTTGCAAGAATGGCTAAAAGCAATCGTAGATGCTCCCCTTTCTGACGACGGGCTTTGTTTATCCGTATTGCCGCTACAAGATCAGCTTGATGAAATGCAGTTTTATTTGCCCATTGACGCCATCATTAATGCGAAAAGCTTAGATAACGTAACGCATCGCTATGATCCGTTATCTAAGCAATGTCCGCCATTGAATTTTGAAAAAGTGCAGGGGATTTTAAAAGGCTTTATCGATTTAACTTTTTATTGGAATGGAAAATTCTATTTACTTGATTATAAATCGAATTACCTTGGTGAAGATGCTTCATTCTACACGCAAGAAGCGATGGCTGAAGCAATGATTGACCACCGCTATGATTTACAATATCAATTGTATTCCTTAGCGCTACATCGCTATTTAAAACAGCGCTTACCTGACTACGATTATGAAACGCATTTTGGTGGTGTGTATTATCTCTTTTTAAGAGGAGTTGATAGCGTTAATTCACAGAATGGTATTTTCTTTTATCGCCCAGTAAAAGCGTTTATTCAAGCTATCGATCAACTGTTTAGCGATACACCTGTTAAGGAGGCATGCTAATGAAATCTCTTTTTAATCGAGGGATTGAAGAGCGAATTTTTATGCCTTTAGATGTGCAATTTGCTTACAGTATTGCTGATGAAAACAATCCCATTTTATTGGTTGTTGCTGCGCTTTTGAGTGCGGAAACCATGACAGGACATGTGTGTTTAGCATTATCTGACGTGACATTGGATAACCTATTTTCAGGGCGTCATCAAGAGCTTGCAAATGATTTTTGGCAAAGAATGGGGCAGCCTGACAAAAAAACACTTTATCAAGCTGTGCAAAATGCACATGCGGTCTCTTTAACATCAGAAAATAGCCTCTCCCCGTTATTGCTTTCGGGGGATTATTTATATTTTCAACGTATGTGGCAGTATGAGCAGTGTGTTGCTCATTTTTTCTCTAACAGGTCAGTGAAAAATAGTCAGAATCAACAAATTCAATCCGTGTTAGATACTCTCTTTCCTATTTCAGGAAGTATTGATTGGCAAAAAATTGCAGCAGCAGTTGCTGTAACCAGTCAGGTTTCCATTATTTCAGGGGGGCCAGGTACGGGAAAAACCACGACAGTTGCCTGTATACTGGCTGCTTTAATTAAGCTGGAAATGCAAAAAGAGAATCAGTTAAAGATTGAGCTGGCGGCTCCAACAGGGAAAGCCGCAGCAAGGTTAACGGAATCCCTTGGTAATGCGATGAAAGGCATGCCACTGACCGAAAAAGAGCGTGAGATTTTGCCAAGTCAAGCAAAGACGTTGCATCGATTATTAGGGGCTCAACCAGAAAGTCAACAATTTCGCTTTAATCGCAATAATTTATTGTCATTGGATGTCTTAATTATCGATGAAGCATCGATGGTTGATTTACCGATGATGGCAAAATTGATTGAGGCACTACCCGAACAGGCAAAATTGATATTTCTAGGGGATAAAGACCAGCTTGCATCAGTAGAAGCAGGGGCGGTACTCGGAGATATCTGCCAGTTTGCAGATATTGGCTATAGTCCTGAAAGAGCGAAGCAATTGGCAGAAATTACAGGTTATTCATTAGGTGAATACTCGTCGGTTGAAGGCCCTGTTATTCGTGATAGTTTGTGCTTATTACGCAAAAGTTATCGTTTTTCAGCGCAATCAGGTATTGGGCAACTCGCTTTTGCTGTTAACGACGGCAATTCCACTCGGGCTCAAAAGCTGTTAAACCAAGGGTTAGTGGATGTGCATAATTATGTACAAGAAACCGCAGATGATTATGTGAAAATTTTATTTGATGCTTCAGCTTGCTATGAAGATTACTTACTTGCGGTGAAAGCAAATAAAACGCCTGAAGAAATTTTATCTAAGTTTAATCAATATCGGTTGTTAACCGCGCTAAGAGAAGGGCCTTTTGGTGTCGTTGGGCTAAACGATAAACTAGAAAAGCTACTTCATCGTCAAGGGCTAATCAATCGGCCTTATAATCATTTGAATAAACATTATGCAGGTCGGCCTATAATGATCAGCCGTAATGATAGCCCATTAGGGCTTTTTAATGGCGATATTGGCATTATTTTACCTGATGAAGAAGGCGCACTTAGAGCTTATTTTCAGTTTCCTGATGGGAGTATTCGCGGAGTTCAGCCAAATCGACTTCCTTCACATGAAACCGCTTATGTGATGACGGTTCATAAATCACAAGGTTCGGAATTTACTCATACCGCATTCGTTTTACCCCAATTATATTCACCCGTTATTACTCGGGAATTGGTATACACCGCAATCACCCGAGCAAAAAAAGAACTTTCCCTTTATAGCAACCCGAAGATATTACGTCGGGCAATCGAAACACCAACAAAACGCCGTAGTGGGCTAACGAGACAGTTAGTGTAACCATGACAAGTGATAGTATAGGTAATAAAACTACTTAACTTGTTAATAATAATGATTTAAAGGTAATGATATGGATAACCAGCAAGAGATGACCGCAGTAACCATTACGTTAAATGCGAGATTAGAACCTGTTAGGCGTGCAGATTTAGAAGATGCATTTGATGAAGTCATGAAAAGTCTGGGTAAGGATATTCATGTCACAGGTGGCGGCACACTATTAGGTGATAATGGCGAAGCACAGGAATGTGATATTGAATTGGCCATCGCTGACGCAAGTGATGAAAATATTAGCATGATAATCCAGCTATTTACCTCAATGCTAGCGCCAAAAGGGTCTCGTTTATTTATTCATGGTGAAGATGTTCGTATCGACTTTGGTGAGCACGAAGGTTTAGCCGTTTATTTTAATGGTACAGAGCTTGCTGATGAAGTTTATGAAAATGGGGACATTAACGACGTTTTTGATGTATTAGATGAAGCTGTTGAAGACATCGGCAGTATTCACGGTGTGTGGGATGGCCCAACAGAAACCGCATTCTACTTCTATGGTAGCTCTTTTGCTGAAATGGAAGCGGCAATAAAGCCACATTTAGAGGCCAATCCACTTTGTGAAAAAGCAAGAATTGTACAGATTGCTTAATTAAGTCGATATTAACGAGTTAATTATATGCCCCCAAATTAGACATCCATGCATAATTTGGGGTATTAACTGCACTAACCAACACTTATTTTATTGCAAATAGGGACGGTTACTTATCAGATTGGCTCTTTAGCTCCAAGATCAAAATTTTAGAACGGCGCTGGTAATTATATAAAGCTTGCTTTTTCAGTGGCAGCATCTCAATTTCAGCAGGGGTAAAACCACGCTCTTGAAACCAATGGATACTACGAGTCGTTAATACAAATAGTTTATCTAAGCCTAATTGTTTCGCCTGTACTGCAACGCGGTGAAGTAGCTCCTCTCCTCGAGCAGAACTACGGTAATCAGGGTGAACAGCAACGCAAGCCATTTCCCCTAGTTTTTCCTCTGGGTATGGGTAAAGAGCAGCGCAAGCTATCACTAAATTGTCTCGTTCAATAATCGTGAATTTATCGATTTCCATTTCAAGTTGTTCCCGTGAGCGACGAACAAGTATTCCTTGCTGCTCTAAAGGGCGAATTAGTTCTAAAATACCCCCAATATCATTGATATTTGCACGGCGAATTTGTTCAGCACTTTCCATTACGATTTGAGTACCAATACCGTCACGAGAGAATAATTCTTGAATAAGCGAGCCATTTTCTTGATAGCTTAATAGGTGGCTACGACGTACCCCACGGCGGCAAGCTTTTGCTGCGCCACGCAAGAAACGTACAGTTCCAGAGTAGTAATCCCCTTCAGATTCAAGTTCTTGAATTCTATTTTCTGCTTCATTTGGGAATAATTCAGATAAGATATTACCCTCTTTATCTGCGACACCTTGAGAAGAACAGAACCCGATCAGTTTTTCGGCCTTCATTTTTACAGCGAGTTGAGTCGCAATTTCTTCTGAGGTCAGATTAAAACTTTCCCCAGTAACGGAAACCGCAACAGGGCCAATTAAAACAATAGAACCATTATCTAATTGATTATTAATGGCTTCTTCATTGATGCGGCGAATTCTCCCACTGTGGCAGTAATCAACACCATCATCGATACCAAGTGGCTGTGCAATGACAAAATTACCACTGACTACATTAATATGGGCACCTTGTAATGGTGTATTACTTAAACTCATTGATAAGCGAGCGGTAATATCAAGCTGTAATGCACCAGATGCTTGCTTAACATATTCAAGTGTATTCGAATCAGTCACACGGGTATGTTTGTGGTAAACCGCATCATATTTGTGTTCTGCTAGAATATCCTCAATCTGAGGACGAGCACCATAGACCACAATAATTCGGATCCCTAAACTATGTAATAATCCTATGTCATTGACAATACTTGGGAAATTTTCATGCGCAATCGCTTCACCACCAAGCATAATGATAAAATTTTTGCCGCGGTGGGCGTTTATATAAGGTACCGAATGGCGAAACTCATCAACCAACTCGGTGCTGCGCTCTTTCATAACAACCCTCTTTAATGAATTTTTATTCGTTAATAATGTATTTTTATTCTTTTTGGCGAAAAATATCAAGTAAAAGATGGTATAAAAAATAACAAATATATTTTTAAGAGTTACATATCTTTAAATATAAATGTGTATTATTAATGACAGAGAGCACATGATTAGTTAGAGTGCTTATTTCTGGCCGATTAATTGGCATATAGTCTAATATCAATTTATTTTTCAGTTCTAGGTTCGGAATTATTGATGAGTCAGCAAGATCACAGCCCATCTAAGCGTCGTTTTATTCAAGGCGCCGCCGCAGTTATGTTACTGAGCGTTAGCCCATTCGGTTTTTCTGCTAATAGCAGCGTGATTGCTGTGCGTATTTGGCCTGCATCGAGTTACACTCGTGTAACGCTTGAATCAAGCGTTCCGCTAAAGTACCGCCAGTTTGTGCTGAATAACCCAGAGCGGATTGTTGTTGACCTTGAGGGCGTACAGTTAAATAACGTACTTAAGCAGATGGGAACTCAAATTCAAACACGTGACCCTTATCTCAAATTGGTCAGAGTGGGGCAATTTGATCCTAAAACCGTACGCCTTGTTTTTGAAGTGAAAAATAAAGTGACCCCACAATTCTTTACCATGTCGCCTGTGGGGGAGTTTAAACACCGCTTAGTCCTTGATTTCTATCCAGGCAAAGGTGTGGATACTAGCGATGATCCATTATTAGCATTACTCGAGGACTACAATAAAGGTGACCTCGAAGAAAGTATGCCTGCGCAAGCGAAAAAACCAGGTAAAGCAGGGACGGATCGCCCAATTATTATTATGATTGACCCTGGGCACGGTGGGGAAGACCCAGGTGCGATAGGGAAATATAAAACACGTGAAAAAGATGTTGTCTTGCAGATTGCACGGCGCTTAAAAGCGTTGATTGATAAAGATCCTAAAATGCGTGCTTACATGACACGTAATGAGGATGTGTTTATTCCTCTTAAAGTGCGTGTTGCAAAAGCACGTAAGATGCAGGCTGATTTATTTGTTTCAATTCACGCAGATGCATTTACTAATCGTTCAGCACATGGCTCATCGGTTTTTGCATTATCGACTAAAGGAGCTACCAGTAATACGGCTCGCTACCTTGCTCAAACTCAGAATGAGGCCGATTTAATTGGTGGTGTAAGTAAGAGTGGTGATGTGTATCTTGACCACACAATGTTGGATTTAGTCCAGACAGCAACGATTAATGATAGTTTGAAATTTGGTGATGAAGTACTCAAACGTATGGGGAAAGTCAACCGATTACACAAAAATAAGGTTGATCAAGCTGGATTTGCGGTACTCAAAGCACCTGAAATTCCATCAATATTAGTTGAAACCGCGTTTATCAGTAACTTGGAAGAAGAGCGTAAGCTGAAAACGGCTAAGTTCCAACAACAAATGGCAGAGTCTATCTTTGAAGGGGTAAAAGCTTACTTCCGCAATGGTGGTGAGTTAGCGATCCGCAACTAACCATAACGAACGGTAAATAAACAGGTGATAAGCAAAAGCGAGTCGCCTTTTTTATTTGTAAAAATAAAGGTGGTGATTAATATTTTTGAGAGTGTGGTGCTAGGGGAAGAAATGGTTGCGGGGGCTGGATTTGAACCAACGACCTTCGGGTTATGAGCCCGACGAGCTACCAAGCTGCTCCACCCCGCGACTGAAGAAGTAAAAAAATTGGTTGCGGGAGCTGGATTTGAACCAACGACCTTCGGGTTATGAGCCCGACGAGCTACCAAGCTGCTCCATCCCGCGACTGAATTCTTTACAACGTTTTGATTTTTTTTACTACTTTACTGATTAAATCAGTATTGGTTGCGGGGGCTGGATTTGAACCAACGACCTTCGGGTTATGAGCCCGACGAGCTACCATGCTGCTCCACCCCGCGTCCGATAGCGGGCACTATACTCGGGATGAGATCTGATGCAAGTTTTTTCGTGTTTTTTTTTCATTTTTAGCATTCTACAGAACAAAATACGCACGTTATGTTTATTTTTTGAACTTTGCGGGGGTGGCAAAGAAAAATAATTTAACTAAATATGTTTACTCGTTTCATTCCCATTTTGGGTTTGCTATTGTGCGTTGCATATTGGATTGTGGGTTGTATTTGGATGGTGGAGCATGAACTTAGAATTAATGAAGGTAATTAATATGCTATCGGTGAAAAAATGGTCAATAGTAAATAAGTGGATAGTCACAGGTGTCTTTTTTTCATTGTTGGCAGGATGCCAAACTCACCCAACGGATAAAGGCCAACAATACAAAGATGGTCGTCTTGTTGAAGACTTACAGAAAGTTAATCAGGTAAATGTTCAAGGCAAACCAATAAATGCACCTGACTTTAATCAGCAGATCGTTGAAATTAAAAATGCATCTCCGCGTTTATTCCAAAATAACCGTGACACTTATCATGCGATTGAAAATTGGTTAATGGCAGGTGGAAACCCCGCACAGCTCGCCAGCTTCAATTTATCGGCCTTCCAAATGGAAGGGGCTGATAATTACGGGAACGTTCAATTTACGGGGTATTACACACCTGTTATTGAAGCAAGACGTTCACCACAAGGGGAATTTCGCCATCCATTATATGGAATGCCCCCAAAAGGGAAATCGCGGTTACCTAGCCGAGCAGCTATCTATAATGGCGCGTTGAGTAATAACCTCATTTTGGCTTACAGTAATTCCGCTGTAGATAATTTTATGATGGAAGTTCAAGGGAGTGGCTATGTCGATTTTGGTGATGGTAGCCCGCTGAATTTCTTTGGGTATGCAGGGAAAAATGGCCACGCGTATAAAAGTATCGGTAAAGTTCTTGTTGACCGTGGCGAAGTGCCATTAAGCCAAATGTCTTTACAAGCTATCCACGATTGGACAAATAGCCATAGTGAGCAAGAAGTTCGTCAATTATTGGAGGAAAATGCATCGTTTGTTTTCTTCAAACCGCAATCTTTTGTACCAGTAAGAGGCGCTAGCGCAGTTCCGTTGATAGCAAAAGCGTCAGTTGCGTCAGATAAAACCTTGATCCCAGCAGGAACGGCATTGCTGGCGGAAATTCCTGTTTTAGATGGTAATGGTAAATTTACGGGGCAATACGAAATGCGTATGATGGTTGCCTTGGATGTAGGGGGAGCGATTAAAGGCCACCACTTCGATATTTACCATGGAACAGGTCATGACGCAGGCAAAATGGCTGGTTTTTATAACCATTATGGACGCGTCTGGGTGCTGAAAAAGAGTCAGCCCCTTTTTGGTGCAATGTAATTACCGTCTTAACTAAGGTTGTTTGTTATTATGCAAGCTAAGCTTTCAGATGCTTGGATGCAGCGTTTTGCTGGGATCGGGCGTTTATATGGGCAGAAAGCCCTTCATCTTTTTGCGCGCTCTCATGTCTGTGTTGTCGGTGTGGGTGGTGTTGGTGTATGGGCAGCTGAGGCATTAGCTCGTTCTGGAATTGGTGCAATCACCTTAATTGATATGGATGATATTTGCGTCACGAATACTAACCGTCAATTACATGCTATTAAATCAACCGTTGGCTTACCGAAGGTTGAGGTGATGAAAGCGCGGATTTTGGAGATTAACCCAGAGTGTGTGGTGAATGTCATTGATGATTTCATCACAGTCGATAATGTCGCTCAGTACTTCAGTACGGGGTTTGATTACGTTATTGATGCAATTGATAGTGTTCGGCCTAAAGCTGCACTACTGGCTTATTGTAGGCGATTTAAAATCCCTGTAGTCACAACTGGTGGGGCTGGTGGTCAAATAGATCCCACACAAATACAAGTGGTGGATCTGGCGAAAACCATTCAAGACCCATTAGCGGCAAAGCTTCGTGAGCGGTTAAAGTCGGACTTTAATGTGGTTAAAAATGGTAAAGGCAAGCTAGGAATTGATTGCGTGTTTTCCACGGAACAGCTTGTTTATCCACAAAGTGATGGCACTGTCTGCGCAGCAAAAAGTACTGCAGAAGGCTCAAAAAGAATGGATTGTGCATCAGGTTTCGGGGCCGTCACCATGGTCACAGCAAGTTTTGGCTTTATTGCTGTGGCGCATGCGTTGAAAAAAATGATGGCAAAAGCCCAAAGAAATGTAGAAAAAAACATTAAATAGTGAAGAGGCTATTGCGATACATAGCCTCTTTCGTTGATTAGGCTGGCGTCATTTCATTGGAAATATTTCGAATTGCCGTAATTAATGATTGAATACCATTTTGGCGAGATTCGCTGAGCTGACTGGGTAAGCCTGTTTGTTCCAACAATTCATTGAAGTCGAATTCCATAATTTCTTTCGCTGTTTTTTGCTCAATAGCCGCTAATAAAATCGCAAAAAGCCCTTTTACAACACGACCTTCACTGTCACCATAGAAATGGAAAGTTTCATCATCATTGAGTATTGCACCAATCCACACTCGGTTTTCACAGCCTTTCACTTCTTGAGTTTGTTGCTTCTCATCATCAGTTAGTGTCGGTAATTGTCTCGCTAATTGGATAAGTAAACGGTACTTATCTTCCCAAGCTTTATGTGCGGAAAACTGTTCAACTATTTCCTGAATTTTAATCTCTGTACCAAAAGGGTGCGGAGCAAGCTCATATTTAGTCGAAGTCATTAGGCTTCCTTTTTATCTTTAGTATTGATTTAGTCATTGAGTATTGAAAGTGAGCGAGTGACTGCATTAATAAGTTTATCAATATCTTGTAGGTTATTATATGGCATCACAGAGATGCGTATGCAGCCACTAATATTCAAGGCATCCATTAAAGGTTGAGCACAATGTTGCCCATAGCGTAATGCAATATGCTGTTCAGTCAAGAGCACACCTAAATCGCTATGGTGAATACTTTCAAAATTGAATGAAAGTAATGGTGAATTAGGCACACTATAACCAATAAAACCAGGAATGCGTGAGAGTTTTTTATTGGCTTGTTCGATAAGTGAGCAAGTATAAGCTTCTGCTTGTACTAAATCGATAGATTGAATCCACTCAAGAACGGCTGAAAAAGCAATAACCCCAGCAATATTAGGTGTGCCTGCTTCAAAACATTGAGGAATGGGGGCTGGCGTGAAACCTTCAAAAGTCACCTCAGTCAACATTTTTCCCCCGCCGTGCCAAGGCACCATGGCTTCTAATAATGCTGTTTTTCCATAACAAACACCGAGGCCTGTAGGGCCATACAGTTTATGGGCGGAAAAAACATAAAAGTCGATATCTTCAGCACTAACATCAATAGGGCAGTGTACAGCGCCTTGGGCGCCATCAACGATAACCAGGGCACCTATTTGGTGGGCGAGATGAGTGATTGCCGATAAGTCAGGCTGAAAGCCAGTGACGTTCGACATTTGTGTAATAGCAATGGCTTTGGTTTTGTTATTTAGCAGTGATTTTAGCGTTGCTAAACTGAGTGAGGCACCTTGTTCGATGGGCCATTTTATAATTTTAGCGCCAGTTTGCTTAGCAACTATCATCCAAGGTAATAAATTTGAATGATGTTCTATTTCGCTGACAATGATTTCATCACCTGCTTGTAAGATTGGCCGAAAATAACTCTGAGCAATCAAATTAATCGACTCGGTGGCACCTCGTGTCCAAATTATATTATTTTCACTGGCGGCATTAATAAATTTTGCCGTTCGAATACGGCCTAATTCATAGTCGCGAGTTAATTTTAATGACTCTGGTGATTGACCGCGGTAAACCGAGCTACCAGATAAGCGGTAGTAATTATTTGAAGCCTCAATCATTGCAATCGGTTTCAATGCAGTTGCTGCACTATCAAAAAATAATGTTGAGGAATTTATTGCAGGAAATAATTGGCGAAATGCGGTAGCGCTAAAATGATCCATGGGTTCTTTCTTTTTAGTCAATAATTATCTGTGTTATCTGATAGTTGTGGGTATTGTCTACAGAGATGTACATTTATCCGTACATTATTGATTATTTTTTGATTAATTTAAACTTGTCATTTTCAATCAAAACATTGAAATATTTTGTTACGTTTGGTATTACTTATTAGCAATATCAAAAGTAAATTTTCTTGGGTGATTCAGTGTATTGCACCGCAAAGTAATCCTTTTTGTTTGAGAGTTCTTTTTTAGAAAGCATAAACTGAATTATTTTCAGGAATTATCTTAAATATCTAACTTAAAGTTTTTTCGGTACACTAGTAATTATCTGTAGCTATTTGTATTTACTAAGTTAAATTTTTCATTTGTCCTAAGTAAATACCAGTAAAAAAATCAAAAAAAAGCACCGCGTTTTGGCGGTGCACTATAAAAAATCACTATGGACAGACAGGGTAAATGTACAGGAAGTGAAAAAAACAGTAGCAAAAGCTACAAAGTCTGGTTCAACCAGACAACTTGCAAACACAACATCACAACCACAAAGCCAAAAGTTTCAAAGTAACTAAACTCTGTAACTTTTCGTTCCGGCTTAGGAAGTGCGCATACTATAGGTATTTACTGGCAGATCCTCAAGGGACAAATTATAATGCTTCGGATGAAAAAAACTAATGCATAACGAGATGCCGAGTAGAAGTGATTATGTCTAAAAGATTACCGCCACTGAATGCGCTGAGAGTGTTTGACGCCGCAGCCCGTCATTTAAGTTTTACTAAGGCAGCAGAAGAATTATTTGTCACCCAAGCAGCCGTGAGTCACCAAATGAAAAGTTTGGAAGACTTTCTTGGGTTAAAGCTATTTCGTCGGCGTAATCGCTCGCTACTTCTTACGGAAGAAGGGCAAAGTTATTACCTTGATATTAAAGAAATATTTTCTTCTTTAAATGAAGCAACACGTAAGTTGCAAGCGAGAAGCGCCAAAGGTGCATTAACGGTGAGTTTATCACCCAGTTTTGCTATCCAATGGTTGGTACCTAGGCTTTCAGGGTTTAACCAAGCTTACCCAGGTATTGATGTCCGCATTCAAGCCGTTGATCGAGAAGAAGATAAACTCGCAGATGATGTGGATGTGGCGATTTTTTATGGTCGAGGAAATTGGTCTGGTTTAAGAACTGATAGGCTTTACGCTGAATATTTAATGCCAGTTTGTGCACCGTCATTAATGACAGGGGAAAACCAACTAAAAAATCCAGAAGATTTAGCAAAACATACACTGCTTCATGATTCTTCTCGAAGAGACTGGCAAGCGTATGTTAAACAGCTAGAGCTACAGAATATAGTGAATGTACAACAAGGGCCGATTTTCAGCCATAGCGCGATGGTGATTCAAGCGGCAGTACATGGACAAGGTGTTGCATTAACCAATAATGTAATGGCAAAGAATGAAATTGACGCAGGGCGTTTGGTTTGTCCCTTTAGCGAGGTGTTAGTTAGTAAAAATGCGTTTTATTTAGTTTGCCAAGAAAGCCAAGCAGATTTAGGCAAAATAGCTGCTTTTCGTCAGTGGATCCTTGCGCAAGCAGCGAGTGAACAAGAAAAATTGGGTTTTATTACGGGTGACCAAGATGTGGCGCTTATTCAGTAATCAAGTATTTAAACAAAAGGTGTTACTGTGAATAGTCGTTTGATGTTAATTTTCGCTGGAATTAGTGGCTTTTTTACTGTTGCTTTTGGGGCTATTGGTTCTCATGCGTTATCGTCAATTATGAGTGTCCATCAAATGGACTGGATTGAAACTGGATTGCGTTATCAGATGTTGCACACTATTGCATTAATGGTATTAGGCGCAATTTTATTACGTAAAGTGATCCTATGGTTTTATTGGTCAGGTGTTTTTTTCTCTGTTGGGATACTTCTTTTTAGCGGTAGCCTTTATTGTATGGCCCTATTGCAGGTAAAATACTTTTCTTATTTTACGCCAATAGGGGGAGTTTGTTTCCTGATTGGTTGGTTGTTAGTAGTTATTGGCGCTATGCGTCTAAGGAAATCGGCGTCACGTAATGAGTAATAAAATTGCACTTTATTGTCGGCCAGGCTTTGAAAAAGAGTGCGCAGCAGAGATTACGGATAAAGCAGGGCAAAAAGAAATTTATGGTTTTGCCCGTGTAAAAGAAAATAGTGGTTATGTCATTTTTGAGTGCTACCAAGCTGAAGATGCAGACACTCTCGCCCGTACATTGCCTTTTCGTGAGCTAATTTTTGCTCGCCAAATGATTGTGGTTGGTGATTTATTAAAAGACTTGCCACCTGAAGATCGTATCACCCCAATAGTCAATGCGCTAAGCCAACAAGTGGTGAGAGCAGGTGATATTCGGGTGGAGGTCGCAGATACCAACGAATCCAAAGAACTGATGAAGTTTTGCCGTAAATTTACGGTGCCTTTACGTAATGCGTTGCGTAAAGAAAAAATCTTACTTCCACTTGAGAATTTCAAAAGACCCGTGATCCACGTGTTTTTTATTGCACCAGGTTGCTGTTATACGGGATATTCATATACCAATAATAGCTCAAATTTTTATATGGGTATTCCGCGTTTAAAATTTCCATCAGATGCGCCCAGCCGTTCTACCTTGAAGTTAGAAGAAGCATTTCACGTCTTTATTCCTTATGAAGAGTGGGATGAGCGTCTTGCCAGTGGAATGAAAGCGGTCGATTTAGGCGCTTGCCCTGGGGGCTGGACTTATCAACTAGTGAAACGTAGCATGATGGTTCATGCGGTTGATAATGGCCCGATGGCAGAAAGTTTGATGGATACAGGGCAAGTTACTCATCACCGTGTAGATGGTTTTAAGTTTCAACCTTCATCACAAAACATCACATGGTTAGTGTGTGATATGGTTGAAAAGCCAGCAAAAGTGGCTGCATTGATGACGGATTGGTTAGCTCAAGGTTGGTGCCGCGAGGCCATATTTAACCTAAAACTGCCAATGAAAAAGCGCTATGAAGAAGTCTCACACATATTAGAAAAGATGCAGGTGCAGCTGAAAGAACGGGGTGTAAACGTGCTAATCCAAGCTAAGCAGCTTTATCATGATCGTGAAGAAGTGACTGTGCATGTGATGCGTGTTTGGTCAGCAAACCCAATGGCGCGTGAATATTATTAATTTATAAAACTAATAAGAAAGGCCACTAATTAACTCAGAGGCCTTTTTATTTTGATCAGTTGCTTATATAACGTAGCTGGTTTAAATTTCCTTGCAGTGCAATATCCGTTCTTAATGTGGCAATATCGCGGCAAATTAATGCGATTTCTTGTTGATTAACTAGTTTTTTTTGCCATTTTTCTTCCAGTTTATCTAAATTCGCAAATAAGTTTTCGATAGAGTGATATTGCTGCAATAGTATTGCCGCACTTTTCGGGCCAATACCTGCGACACCTGGAACCTTACTGCTACTGATCCCCGCAAGTCCCCAATAATCAGGAAGTTGTTCAGGAGAAACGCCAAATTCCTTTTCGATAAAAGGAATATCTAGCCAGCGTTTTTGGAAATAATCGCGAATGCGTAGATTAGGCGAAAGCAGTTGACAGTAGCCTTTATCGGTGGAAACGATGGTAACAGTGTGCCCAGCTCCCGCGATACGTGTTGCTAACGTGGCCGCTAAATCATCAGCCTCATCCCCTACAGATTGCCAACAGTGAATGCCTTTTTCTGTAAATAAAGCCATTAGATCAGAGAGCTCAGCGTGTAAATCTTCAGGCATCGGCGACCGACCTGCTTTGTAATCAGGGAGTTTTTCATGACGCCAGCTTTGATGGCGACCTTCTTCATCAAACACTGCGACAATGTGTGTGGCATCTGTATGAGTGAGCAACTGTGATATCGCAGATAGACAGGTTTCTCCACACGGGCTTCCTTGCACCGCATGGATACGGCGTATTAAATTTAATGCATCAATAATTAATAAATGGATCATAAATACGCCATTACAGATTTATTTCACGATTTCATAGCAAGGCTCATATGCAGTGCCACCTGGCAATTTCATTCGATGTTGTTCAACAAAGCCTTGGAGTAACACATCCATACGCCTCATGAGATCGCTATCACCGTGAATTTTGAATGGGCCATGTTTTTCAATGGCTTTCATACCAAATTCCTTCACATTACCTGCAACGATACCAGAGAACGCACGGCGTAAATCTGAAGCCAATTTTTCAGGTGCTTGTCCTGGATGAAGGTTCAGTGAGGCCATGTTTTCATGTGTTGGTTCAAACGGATGCTGCAAGTCGTGCGCAATTTTAATTGACCAGTTGAAGCTGTATGCATCGCCTGTGCTACGGCGATTCTCTTTCACTTGTGGCATGCTTCTTTTCATCACACGCGCCACTTCTTGAGCATCATCGATAATGATTTGATAGTGTTTGCTCGCTTCATCCCCTAAAGTATGTCGGATAAAATCATCGAGAACTTCAAAGTATTCAGCGCTTTCTTTCGGACCCGTTAAAATAAGCGGGAGAACTTGCTCTTTATTGGCTGGATCCATCAAGATGCCCAGCAAATACAGCAGCTCTTCAGCGGTACCAACGCCACCTGGAAAAATAATAATACCGTGACCTAAACGGACGAACGCTTCTAACCGTTTTTCAATGTCAGGCATAATAATTAACTCGTTAACTAATGGGTTAGGTGGCTCTGCTGCGATGATTGAAGGTTCGGTTAAGCCAATGAAACGGCTATCTTTATACTGTTGTTGGGCATGACCAACAGCTGCACCTTTCATTGGGGCTTCCATCGCACCAGGCCCACAGCCCGTACAGATATTCAGTTCACGTAAACCCAGTTCGTTACCAACTTTACGGCCATATTGATATTCAATTTCATTTATTGAGTGGCCGCCCCAGCAAACTATCATGCTTGGGTCATCATCAATATGTAATGCACGAGCATTGCGTAGGATAGAGAAAATCATATTGGTGATGTGCGTGCCATTTTCCGTATCAAAATGGAGTTGCTCTTTAGCTTGGTTTATTTGCGCATGAACGAATAAAATATCGCGTAAAACTGCAAATAAGTTAGCTTGCAAAGTACGAATAATTTTCCCGTCAACAAATGCTTTTTCTGGTGGCTCGATAAGCTCAAGTTTTACACCACGTTCACGACGTAATACGTTGATATCAAAGTCTTTGCTTTTTTCTAGTAGCTCTTTACTGCTATCAGTAAGGCTTCCAGAATGTAAAACCGCGAGTGAGCAGTTTCTAAATAACTGGTATAAATCGCTACTTGCAGTGCGTTTAAGCATGTCAACTTCAAGCTGCGAAAGTAGATCCATAGATCCTAATGGACTGATATGCGTAATCAAGTAGTACTCCTTTACCCCATGGGTTCTTGATAGGTGAATTGTACCGCAAATACACTAGTGCATTTACTTTTCAACTGTTTTTCAAGCATTTTTTAACTACATGTGTACTTATTGGCGAGCCAAACGACCAAGTTCAGGTTCAAAAATTTCATTACTACGCCATGGGTTAATGTCCAGCCCCCCGCGGCGGGTATAACGCGCGTAAACACTCAATTTTTCGGGTCTACACAGTTGCATAATGTCGTTAAAAATTCGTTCAACACACTGCTCATGAAACTCATTATGATGGCGAAACGAAACCAAATAGCGTAAGAGCGCTTCATGATTGATTTTAGGACCATGGTAGTGGATTTGTACAGAGCCCCAGTCAGGTTGATTTGTAATCAAACAATTCGATTTTAGCAAATGACTGACTAATGTTTCTTCAACAATCGGTTCTTGAGTACAACCCGCTAGATAGTCACGATTAAACTCGTACTGTTCGATAGTAATGTCTTGCTCATCAATACACAGCCCTTTAAAGGGTAAGATTGGCTGATGAGAAAAAGCCTCTAGCTTATGAAGTGTAACGTCAACTTTGCCATTAGCACAGTGGCTTAAGTCATTTTGCAAAACGCTTCGCACATTTTCCCAAGTTTCAAAGCGAGTTTGATTAAAGCTGTTGAGATAGAGCTTAAAACTTTTAGACTCAATCAGGTTGTCACTTGTTGCATCCACACTGATTGAACCAATAGCCACTTGGGGAACGCCACTTTGATTTAGCCAAGAAAGTTCATATAAGGTCCAAATATCAGCACCATGAAATGGCAGTGAATTTGCATAAATATCCAGTGGATCACGGTTTAAGCTCCTAGGGACGGGCTGCAGTAGCGAGGCATCGTATTGGTCGTGATACGCCGTTTTTTTCCCGAGGGTTAAATTGTCAAGAGCGGGATTGTTCTGGTAGTGTGACATAGTGATCCTTATACTTCATAAACAAAATGAGGCTAAAAGGCGCAATGAGTACATTTTATTCGCCTGCAAACATCTGTCATAATACCATTTATCCATCATATTGACGTCTTTCAATTTAGGCTAGCCGTAAAAATTACGTAATTATGAATACAATACTCTCTCAAGCGTTACAGCGTTTTACTCAAAACTATATTTCAGCGTGGGAACAACAAACGGGGTTACCACCTGCATCTGTTGATTTATATGGTATTCCTTCTCCTTGTGTCGTGAGAACAGGCGAGAACTGGGTCTATTGGGAACCGCAAGCATTTCCCATTAAGGATGCACATTTAAATAAAGTCGCTACGGCATTGGATATCAGTTTACAGGACGATATTCATCACTTTTATACCACTCAGCTGGCTGGGGATATGAAAGCCACATTTCGTGATATTACCTTAAGTTTGGTACAAGTATGGAATGAAGAGGATTTTATTCGCTTACAAGAAAATTTAATTGGGCATTTAGTCACTCAAAAGCGTTTAAAGTTATCGCCAACTCTGTTTATTGCCACAATAGACTCTGAAATTGAAATGATCTCGTTGTGTAATTTGACAGGGGAGGTGATCTTAGAAAAATTTGGTAGCCAAGAGCGGCGCGTACTTTCACCAAATTTAGCGAGTTTTATTGGAGAGTTACTCCCTGTTGTTGAGCTTCAGGAGTAAGTATTTTAGGATAAATGTTGTAAGTCAGGACTTACAATTGGGTTAAGTAATTTCTCAAAGTTATTTAATTTTATTTAAATGATAATTAATTAACTTTTAATTTCATGACGTTACTACCAATAATGGAAACACCGCTTTTTTAAATTAATTTTTGTTTGCTCAGCTAGGTTGTTTCATTAATAGATTTAATACATTCTTATGCCGCTGGACAGGGTAAGTTCGTTTAGCTTTTTATACATCGTAATGTATAAAAAATGAAAAAACCAAAGCGATGGACTGCTTAATAGGCAGGAACAACCTATTAAATTGTTTTATTCAACAGGATGTTGAACGACAGGATGTCGTTTTGCAGGATGCATTAAAATCTAAAATGTGATGTTAAGCCAGTCGGCCTGATTTAGGCCGGCTGGCTTTTTTTGTTATTCTAGCTTGTAATCAACGGATTGTTACTTCGTTGAGTTCGCACTGAGTGATGCAATAATTTCTTGGCTCATCGCATCACGAAGTGCTTCACGTCGACGAAATTCAGCACGACGCTGGCTTTTCACGGATTCTATATCACGAACTGGCTCTTGTAATGGAAGCTGGTACCAACCATCAGATGATAATGTTGCACTACATTCTTGCCAAAAAGTATCATAGCTCGATTTTAAATGTTGGCTCTTAATATGGCTATTGTTTGAAATGCCTTGGATTGATGTCACTTTGAAATAGGTCGCGACAGCATAAACAGCAGACATTAATAGGTTTTTGGGCCTCATACCATGCATTTGTTTGGTGATTAGGCGAACCTGCTCAACACTTTGGTCGGTTGATGGGCCTTGCAGTGAGCAAACATAGAGTTGCCCTTCAGGCCCAAAAGAAAAACTCATTAAATAGATATCATCACCCGTTTCATTACGCAGGTGTAAGGTAAGATCGCCTT
Source organism: Providencia sp. SP181 (assembly GCF_050446505.1). Lineage (NCBI taxonomy): Bacteria > Pseudomonadati > Pseudomonadota > Gammaproteobacteria > Enterobacterales > Morganellaceae > Providencia > Providencia sp. SP181. The sequence continues at coordinate 43,908 of NZ_JBBPXM010000012.1, read as the reverse complement.
CTCTTGGGTATTGAGAATAAATCAAGGTGAGCTGTGCAAAATCACCAGATTTCAGCTCAATATTTGCAACAGTTAACCCTTCACGTTTTGCCGAAAACATTTTTTCGACGGCTTTAGGGGTAAAGGTTTTTTCAATTAAATCCAGTGTATAGCTTGCTGTCAGCAATTTTTGCTTTCCACTCCAAGCTTTATGCAGATATTTATTAATTGGGCGCTCAATAAAATGGGGAACTCCGTTAATTGCAGAAGCGAGCTGAGCACTTTGATATGTCTGACACATGCCTTGGTACTGTTGATATTGCACTGAAGGGAGTTTCGCTATGCGAATTTTTCTTTTGAGCTCAACATATTTACCACTGAAGGCCTTCCATGCCTTATTTTCCTTGCGCCACTGCTTTAGTAATCCCATAGATAGACCATTTTATTGTTAATTATTTTGCTAAAATTCAATTAAAAAAAAACATTTTATTATATCCGTATACACCCTAACAAAACATCAACGAAACTTATTGAATTGAATTTATTATGAATAAATAAATGCAATAGAAGTAAACCCGCTTGTATATAAGACAGAACAACCCCATTTATCCGACAGAATCATTGGCAAAATTACAGTATATTTCGCAGCATAAAGGTTAAAAGGGTTACATATGAACAAAGAACAACGCATTGTTGAAAAGCTTCGCCATCTCGAAGAGGAAATGAAATTAAAATTATTGTGGCGTGAGCATCCACCTGAACAGGATGCGTTTAAAAGTGTCGAGCCATTTTGTATTGATACGATGGAAGCACTGGAATGGCTACAATGGATCTTAATTCCACGTTTACAAGCGATTATTGACCAAGGTGGCATGTTACCTGCAAATTTTGCTATCGCGCCGTATTTTGAAGAAGCCTATAAGCACGATGAAGAAGAGCAATATGTGGCTCTTATCCAGCACTTGCGTGAGCTAGACAGCATCTTTTCAACTAATTCAAACGGGTGATTGATGTTAGAAATCATTTATCAAGATGAATATATGATTGCGGTGAATAAACCCGCAGGTATGTTAGTTCACCGCAGTTGGTTAGATAGCAAAGAAACTGTTTTTGTGATGCAAACATTGCGTGACCAAATTGGCCAATATGTTTATCCCATTCATCGTCTCGATAGACCGACATCAGGTATTTTATTATTTGCGTTATCGAGTGACATTGCGAGGTTGCTAGCTACTCAGTTTGAAAAACATCAGTTAGAGAAAACGTATCATGCCATTGTGCGTGGCTATCTGACAGATGAGCAAACTATTGATTACCCTTTACTGGAAGAGTTAGACAAAATTGCAGACAAACATGCCACTCGGGAGCCTGTGTTACAAGAGTGCATTACCCATTGCCGTCCAATTGCGACGGTGGAATGCCCTGTGGCCATCGGTCGCTATGAAACAGCACGCTTTAGTTTAGTCGAATTAACACCACAAACAGGTCGAAAACATCAGCTCAGGCGGCATATGTCTCACTTACGTCACCCAATTATTGGGGATAGTAAACATGGTGACTTACGCCAAAATCGAGGGGTAACAGAACATTTTTCTGTGTCGCGTCTAATGTTGCACGCAAGTCAATTAAATTTAAGTCATCCTATAACAGAAGAAAATATATCTCTGGTTGCACCTTGGGATGCACAATGGATATCACTGATTGAGCAGTTTGGATGGTCAGCACAAGTCGCTAATTTAAGTATGAAAGTTATTAATCCATCAGTTTAAATAAATTTAGAGGGAGGCGTTATGTCAAAAATAGGTATCTTTGTTGGTACTGTCTATGGCAACTCTTTAGCTGTGGCTGAAATAGCACAAGAAATCTTAGAGGAACGAGGGCATGAAGTGGTTGTCTTTGACGAACCCACTCTGAATGATTGGCAATTATACAATTCAGGAAATGAAATTGCGTTAATCGTGACTTCCTCTACAGGACAAGGTGATTTACCTGACTCTATTGCACCACTTTTTAATGAAATCAATGATGTTGTTGGTTACCAACCTGATTTACGTTATGGGTTAATTGCTTTAGGTGATAGCAGTTATGAAAGTTTTTGTGGCGCTGGGTTACGTTTTGATGAAGTGCTGACCGAACAATCAGCTACGCGTATTGGTGATATTCTTTTTATTGACGCTATTGAAGTGGATGTTCCTGAAGAGTTTGCAAAACCGTGGGTTGAAGCGTGGAGTGAATTACTTTAAGTACCTGCACCGTGGAGTAACCCTTTTCGATACGAATTCAGGTGATTTCACGGCGCAGTAAATTATTTTGCAGGTCAGTTACTTACGAGTCAGTTTTTCTAAGTCAGCTTCAATTTCTGCAATTTTGTTTGAAACTACATGTTCTAAATGACGTAAGTCATCAAGGATTTTGTGTTTTAAATCAATATCAGTTTTATCTGTTTGGCAAATTTGATCAAGTTCTTCAATGGCATAGCGAAGGTTGGTGTTAATTTCGTGGATCTCTTTGAAATTATTACCACCATCCGCGATAGTTTTACGTTGGCGTGGGTATTTGAATTTTACACTTTTGGCAAAAAATTCCCCTTTGTCTTTACGGAAGTAAATTTTCAAAATATCGTTATTTGCTTCTTGGCGCAGGGTATAGCGGTCGATATCCTGAGGGTTACTAATGCCTAAACTTTTCAAATTATCGTACATGTTAGCTCGCTTAACTGTAGAGTCAGAGTCGGTGAACAGAATAATCGTGTGAACAGGCCGCAACAATACCAGTCTATTTCTCTTGTACTGTGCTATTGACCTAAAGACGTAAATAACATTAAGCCATTACGTAAATAGCATCATGATAATGAAAAATAAAATAATACAGTTTTATTGATGGTAAACGGCAAAAGTCACGAACATATTATGCGCGATTTCTCGAAATTGACCAACTTCTCTTTGCAATAAAACGGTGAAAAGAAAAAGGAGATGTGGGGGAGATAAGGGAACTTGGCCACCCGAGTTGCATACAGCGTATGCATTTCGGGATAGCTTCGTTTTACCAGATTACTGCTAAGTGATTCAAAAACAGCAGTAAAAGGTTCAGGAGGAGAAACTGTTAGAAAACTAGTTATTCATCAATAGTTCTTAATAATTCATTGATGCCAACTTTTCCGCGCGTTTTTTCATCCACTTTCTTGACGATGACTGCACAATATAAGCTGTAGTTACCCTCTTTCGACGGTAAATTGCCTGATACAACGACAGACCCCGCAGGAACGCGGCCATAAAAAATTTCGCCCGTTTCACGGTCATAAATTTTAGTGCTTTGCCCCAAATAGACGCCCATGGAAATCACCGATCCTTCCTCGACAATGACACCTTCAACAACTTCAGAGCGTGCGCCAATAAAGCAGTTGTCTTCGATAATGGTTGGGTTCGCTTGTAATGGTTCTAACACGCCACCAATACCGACACCGCCAGATAAATGCACGTTTTTACCAATTTGCGCACAAGAGCCCACTGTTGCCCAAGTGTCGACCATTGTTCCTTCATCGACATAGGCACCAATATTGACATAAGATGGCATGAGTACACTATTCTTGGCGATATAGGCACCTTTACGAACCGCGGCAGGTGGTACAACGCGAAAACCTTCTTTTTCGAAGCGTGTTTGGTCGTAATCGGCAAATTTCATTGGTACTTTGTCGAAGTAGCGACTTTCAGCACCGTCAATCACTTGATTGTCTTGGATACGAAATGACAGTAAGACGGCCTTTTTTAACCATTGGTGAGTGACCCAGACACCTGCGATTTTTTCGGCAACACGCAGTTTACCGCTATCTAATAACGCGATAGTGTCCAAAACGGCTTGTTTAACGGGGGCTGAAACCGTATTTGGCGTGATGTTAGCACGGTCTTCAAATGCGTTTTCAATGATCGCTTGTAAATGCTGCATTGATTCTATTTCCCTCTTGAATAACATAAAAGTGAGCGTTCACCATAAAAATGTGATGAACGTTATATTTTATCCTTCGATTGTAGGGCTTCTGTCAACCTTTCTGATAACACTTGTTGCATTTTTTTATCGAGTGCTTTGTGTTCTTTATCTGCTAACACAAAGAAATCCTCTACTTTTTCGCCAATTGTGGTGATCCTCGCGCCGTATAAAGAAATTTCTAGCTGTGCAAAAATATGGCCAATTCTTGCCAGCAAACCGGGCTGGTCTAACGCGAATAATTCCATGTAGGTACGGCGTTCATTGGTGGAGTGCAAGAAGTTGACCTTGGTAGGAACCGTAAAATGGCGCAATTTAGAGGGCAATGTACGTTGTTTCGGCAGGGAAATTTCAGGTTGCTGTACCGCCAGTAACAACATTTTGCGTATGTGGTCATAACGGTCTTTGGCGAGCGGCGAGCCATTTGGCTCAAGGACTACAAAGGTATCCATCGCCATATTGTCTTTATTGGTGAATATTTGAGCGCTGTGAATGCTTAAATTGCGACGGTCTAGTTCACTGGCTACGGCGGCAAACAGATGCGATTTATCGTGACACCAAATAAAAATTTCTGTTCCACCATGTTTCGGTTGAGTGCTGATTAGCACTAAAGGCTGAGTTAAATCATGATGTAACAGGTTTTTGGCATGCCAAGCGAGTTGCGACGGGGTGTGGCGTAAAAAATAGTCGGCATGGCAGCGTGACCACAGTTTTTGCAGTTTCTCTTCATCAATTGCAAGAGGGCGAAGCAGAGATAACGCTTGATTGCGGTGATGGCGAATGCGCTCCCGTAAATCTGGCGTACTTTGCATGCCTTGGTTGAGCTGATGTTCCGTTGATAGGAAGAGTTCGCGAATTAAGCTCTGCTTCCAGCTGTTCCATAAAGTGCTATTGGTGGCGCAAATATCTGCAACCGTTAGACACATCAAATAGTTAAGTCGAGAAACCGATTTCACCTCACCTGCAAATTGCTTGATAACATCAGGGTCTTGAATATCTCGGCGTTGAGCAGTAACCGACATCAATAAGTGGTTTTTAACAAGCCATGCAGCAAGCTCAGCTTCTTTTGCTGATAAATCATGCAGTAGCGCAAAGTCATACACAAAATCAGCGCCTAAATCGGAGTGATCCCCTGAACGGCCTTTGGCGATATCATGGAAGATAGCCGCAAGGCGTAAAATCTCAGGTTGTAGCAGTTTAGGGTAAACGCTGACACACAAAGGGTGCTCGCGACGGTTTTCTTCAAGTGTAAAACTGTCGATTTTTTGTAAAACACGGATGGTGTGCTCGTCAACGGTATAGGCGTGAAACAAGTCAAACTGCATTTGCCCAACAATGTTGCTCCAAAGCGGCGTATAGGCGCTAAGTACGCTGTGCAGGTGCATGGGAACAAATGCGCCTTTAATTGCTCGTGGGTGGCGCAGAATTTTTAGGAACAACTTGCGTGCCTCAGGGATTTCACACAGTGGCACGCTCAAGTTTCGTCGAGCAAAGCGCAGTAGGCGCAATGTTGTGGAATAGATACCCGTGATGTTTGGATAGCGAGCCATTTGGTAGAACATTTTTAAAATAGCGGCAGGTTGGTTGATAAATAGGTTTTCATCGATAACATCAATTAATGTGCCGCGTAATTGAAATTGTGAATCAATCGGTCGCGGTTTTTCATTTGGTTTAAGGGTTAAAATCGCTTCATCAAATAGCTGTAATAGCATTTGATTTAGCTCCCTCACGCGGCGAGTCACACGATAAAAATCTTTCATCATGCGTTCTACAGGCTGATTTTTCTCACCGACATAACCTAGTAAACGTGCAACGCTAAATTGGCGATCGAACAGTAAACGGTTATCGTGGCGCTTCACCACTAAGTGGAGCGCGAAACGAATTTTCCATAAAAAAGTGAGGCATTCTTTGAGCTCTTGGCGTTCTTCTTCAGTCAAAAAACCAAAACCAACCATCTCATCTACTGTGGTCGCACCAAAATGGCGCCTTCCAACCCAAAGTAAGGTATGAATATCCCGTAGGCCGCCAGGGCTGCTTTTGATGTCGGGTTCTAAATTGTAACTGGTACTATGGTAACGCTGGTGGCGTTCTTGTTGCTCAGCAATTTTTGCCGCAAAAAAGGTGGCTGATGGCCAAAAATCATCACTGAAAATGGTTTTTTGTAGCGATAAGAAAAGGGTGATATCACCGCAAATAAGCCGTGATTCGATTAAATTGGTTGCTGTTGTTAAATCGGCATTGCCTGCTTCGATACATTCAGCAAGAGAACGGACGCTATGCCCAATATCAAAGCGTAAGTCCCACAGTAACGTGATAAATTGGCCAATTTTTGTAGCGATATCCTCGGGAAGTGGTTGTTTACTGAGAATTAAAATATCAATATCAGAAAGTGGATGGAGCTCATGTCGCCCATAGCCCCCGACAGCCACAAGGGACATATTTGCTTGTTTGTCGAATTCGAAAGCCTGCCAAAGCCTTGTCAACAAAGCATCAAGGTAATCACTGCGAACGTGAATTAAATCAACCACATTTTTACCTTGATTAAAGCTGTCTTCAAGCCAACGATCAAAATCATCAACATGTTGCCTTAAGGTAATGAGGTCAAGGTCGTGGGCAGTGAAGTGGTTTGGTGCAAGATATGTTGCAGAGGATGCCGTCATCTTTATCTTTCCGTATTGATAGCCATAAAGAAACTACGACCAGCTTACGGTTTTTTGTGAAAGATGAACAGAGGAAGAACCCTCTTAATCGAGGGTTCTTGGGGAAATTTATTCGTTAACTAAAACCGCAGAAATAAACGGCTCTTCTTCTTTACGCAGTGTGAGGATCTCACAGCCATTGTCGGTGACAACTAAGGTGTGCTCATATTGTGCAGACCAGCCGCGATCTTTGGTTTTTACCGTCCAGCCATCTTTCATCGTGCGAATACGGTGGTCGCCTGTATTCACCATCGGTTCGATGGTGAATGCCATGCCTTTTTGCAGAATGACGCCACTGTCATCTGCATCATAATGCAGCACTTGTGGCTCTTCATGGAAACCTTCGCCAATACCGTGACCACAATATTCACGAACAACGGAGAAACTTTGTTTTTCAACGAATTCTTGAATCGCTTTACCGATGGTACGTAGGCGAATGCCAGGTTTAACCATACGAATGGCTAAATATAGGCTTTCTTGGGTGACTTGGCACAGGCGTTCGCCTTGAATAGTTGGTTTTCCAACAATAAACATCATTGAAGTATCGCCGTGGAAGCCTTCTTTAATCACGGTGACATCGATATTCACGATGTCACCGTCTTTTAGGATTTTTTCATCGCTTGGAATACCGTGGCAGATAACATCATTAACGGAAATACAAACGGATTTTGGAAAACCATGGTAGTTCAGGCATGCTGGAATTGCTTGTTGTGTATCAACAATGTGTTGATGGCAAAGTCTATCCAGCTCACCTGTGCTAACACCTGGTACCACATGCGGTGCGATCATTTCTAATACTTCGGCAGCTAAGCGGCCAGCAACACGCATTTTCTGAATATCTTCTTCAGTTTTGATAATAATAGCCATGAGTTCAGTCCATTCATGCCAGCAATGATTGATGACATGTTAAAAAATGAGAGGTTGAAAATGGGTTTTTGAGACCATTTTTTAGCATTAATAACACTTATGGTAACAGCCACCGCATTTTCTGCCAACTAGCTATCGAAAGGTTCGAGAGTTGAAGTTGCTATTAGAATAAGGTAACAGAAGCGAGTGGCTTGTTCATTTTGAGCTTTTAACCGCACAAATTGCAAAAAACACCAGTAAGTGAATGAGTATCCATTATAAAAATAGGGCTTTTTCATCACATCAAAAAAGGTCTATAATTAACCCAATACGGATCACGTATTAGATAGGCGAAATGCGAACCATAAAATCCATTTTTCACGCATTTTTATGTGTGAAAAAATCAACAAAAGTTGGCTTCTAAGTTGGTTTTATGGTATAAAGCGCGCCGGCAATCCATATTATTTCTTCTCATCTTCATTGAAATGTCAACTTATGGCAGCAAAATGAGGTTTCCTGAAAAGGAAATTGGATTTGCGAAACTTAAACTCAATTGTGTATAACACACACGAATCGACACGTGCGCCGGGGTGCTCTTATGCGTTTAGACGCAGCTTTGGAGTCGGTAGTATGGGATTCGTGGAGGCATAACCCCAATTACTTAAATACAGAGGTATTAAATGGCAACTGTTTCCATGCGCGATATGTTACAAGCGGGCGTTCACTTTGGTCACCAGACTCGTTACTGGAACCCAAAAATGAAACCTTTCATTTTCGGCGCGCGTAATAAAGTTCATATCATCAACCTGGAAAAAACTGTTCCAATGTTCAACGAAGCTCTGGCTGAGTTGACTAAAATTGCTTCTCGTAAAGGCAAAATTCTGTTTGTTGGTACTAAACGTGCTGCAAGCGAAGCCGTTCAAGAAGCTGCTAACAGCTGTGACCAATATTTCGTTAACCACCGTTGGTTAGGCGGAATGTTGACTAACTGGAAAACTGTTCGTCAGTCAATCAAACGTCTGAAAGATTTAGAAGTTCAATCACAAGACGGTACTTTCGACAAACTGACCAAGAAAGAAGCGCTGATGCGTACTCGTGAACTTGGCAAGTTAGAAAACAGCTTAGGCGGTATCAAAGATATGGGCGGTTTACCTGACGCTCTGTTCGTTATCGATGCAGACCACGAACACATTGCTATCAAAGAAGCAAACAACCTGGGTATCCCAGTATTTGCTATCGTTGATACTAACTCTGATCCAGATGGTATTGATTTCATTATCCCTGGTAACGACGATGCAATCCGTGCAATCAAACTGTATCTGGGCGCTGTAGCAAGCACCGTTCGTGAAGGTCGTTCGCAAGATCTGGCTGTTCAAGCAGAAGAAAGCTTAGTAGAAGCTGAATAATAAGGTTTTAACCTTATTAACAGGTATTGCTATACAGGTACTGCTATATGTTAGAAGGGGCCTGATTTAGGCCCCTTTTATATATGAATCAGAACTATCCACGTGGGGAAGACTCTCACGGGGAATATCGAGGAATAAATCACATGTCTGGAATTACCGCTGCATTGGTAAAAGAACTGCGCGAACGTACTGGCGCAGGTATGATGGAATGTAAAAAAGCACTTGTTGAAGCTAATGGCGACATCGAATTAGCGATTGATAACATGCGTAAATCAGGTCAAGCAAAAGCGGCTAAAAAAGCAGGCCGTGTTGCAGCTGAAGGTGTTATCCTGACTGAAGTTTTCAACGATGGTAAAACAGGTGCTCTGGTTGAGCTGAACTGTGAAACTGACTTCGTTGCTAAAGACGCAGGTTTCTTAGCATTCGGTAAAGAAGTTTTAGCTTCTGTTGTTGCTGATAAAAATGCTGACATCGACGCGCTGAAAGCAAAATTCGAAGAAGCTCGTACAACATTAGTTGCGAAAATTGGTGAAAACATCAATATTCGTCGCGTTGCTATTCTGGAAGGCGCACAAGTAGGTAGCTACCTGCACGGTGCTCGTATTGGTGTTTTAGTCGCTGGCGAAGGCGCAGACGAAGAATTACTGAAACACATCGCTATGCACATCGCTGCAAGCAAACCTGAATATGTGACTCCAGACAACGTTCCAGCTGATGTTGTTGCTCATGAGCACCAAATTCAGTTAGACATCGCAATGCAATCAGGTAAACCACGCGAGATCGCTGAAAAAATGGTTATCGGTCGCATGAACAAATTCACTGGCGAAATTTCTTTGACTGGCCAACCTTTCGTCATGGATCCAAGCAAATCTGTTGGTGACTTACTGAAAGAGAAAGGTGCTACTGTTTCTGGTTTCCTTCGTTTCGAAGTTGGTGAAGGTATCGAGAAAGTTGAAACTGACTTTGCAGCAGAAGTTGCTGCGATGAGCAAGTAATCAACTAAGGGCCGCCAATTGGCGGCTCTGTTTTATTCACGTTTCTTTCAAGTAAACAAACATGAGTTAGCGGGTATGAGAGACCATCAACGTTATCTTTTGGCTTGAAATATTACGTGGGTAATTAAGGTTTAAAAATCTATTCAAATTTAGGTATGTAGAACCTGTGTGTTCTGCGTATGTTACCCCAATAAATAATCTGTTAGGACAGAACACCATGGCTACCAATGCAAAACCCGTTTATCAGCGTATTCTGCTTAAATTAAGTGGCGAAGCCTTACAAGGCGCAGAAGGTTTTGGTATCGATGCTAGCGTTTTAGATCGTATGGCTCAGGAAATCAAAGAACTCATAGAACTGGGTATACAGGTCGGTGTGGTTATTGGCGGTGGTAACCTGTTTCGTGGTGCTGGTTTGGCACAAGCTGGTATGAACCGTGTTGTCGGTGACCACATGGGTATGTTAGCCACGGTGATGAACGGACTCGCTATGCGCGATGCTTTGCACCGTGCTTATGTGAATGCAAGACTGATGTCTGCTATTCCATTAAACGGCGTCTGTGATAATTACAGCTGGGCAGAAGCCATCAGCTTGCTACGTCACGGCCGTGTTGTTATTTTTTCTGCGGGAACAGGTAATCCATTCTTTACAACAGACTCTGCAGCGTGTTTACGCGGTATTGAAATTGAAGCGGATGTTGTGTTAAAAGCCACAAAAGTTGATGGCGTCTATTCAGCTGATCCAGCAAAAGACCCTGATGCTGTATTATATGAAAACCTGAATTATCAAGAGGTTTTGGAACGTGAATTAAAAGTGATGGACTTAGCTGCCTTCACATTAGCTCGCGATCATAACTTACCAATTCGTGTTTTCAATATGAATAAACCAGGTGCATTACGCCGTGTTGTCATGGGCGAAAACGAAGGTACTCTGATTTCTCACAACTAATACTCAGAGACACAGCCTGAGTTTAAATGTATTATCTAAGATAAATTCAGACAATTTAAGCGAGGTCGCATTGCGGCCTTTAATAATCAGTTCTTAAGGGTTGAAAACGTGATTAACGAAATCCAAAAAGATGCTCAAGACCGTATGGAAAAGAGCCTTGAAGCATTCAAAAACCAAATCAGCAAAGTTCGTACAGGCCGTGCATCTCCAAGTTTATTAGATGGTATCACTGTTGAATATTATGGCTCAGCGACACCATTGCGCCAATTAGCTAACGTGACGGTTGAAGATTCACGTACATTAGCTATTTCTGTTTTTGACCGTAGCATGTCACCTGCGATTGAAAAAGCGATTATGGCGTCTGATTTAGGCTTGAACCCATCTTCTGCTGGCACTGTTATCCGTGTTCCGCTTCCTCCGTTAACGGAAGAACGTCGTAAAGACTTAATTAAAGTGGTTCGTGGTGAAGCGGAGCAAGGTCGTATCGCTGTTCGTAACGTGCGTCGTGACGCTAATGACAAAGTAAAAGCGCTGCTAAAAGATAAAGAAATTAGTGAAGATGATGAGCGTCGTTCACAAGATGACATTCAAAAGCTGACTGATAGCTACATCAAGAAAGTTGATGAGTCATTAGCGCAAAAAGAAGCAGAATTGATGGAGTTTTAATCCATTATGATGATAAAGCCACCAATGCAAACTGTAAAAGTGTGCGTTAGCGTGGCTTTATTATTTTTCGTACCCATTAAAAAATCCTTTCTTATCACTAAGCTGATATAATCTCAGTATTGAATTAATACAGAGTATCCGATCACTATGAAACGTCTGACAGTCCTGGGTTCAACAGGTTCAATTGGTACTAATACACTTTCTGTTGTTCGTCAAAATCCTGAAAAATTCCAAGTTCTTGCCCTTGTTGCAGGTAAAAATGTTGCCGAAATGGCAAAGCAGTGTCTTGAGTTTAATCCGAAATATGCCGCCATGGCGGATGAGTTATCGGCGAAGGCATTACGGACAATTTTATCTGAGAATAATAACAAAACAGAAGTGTTGTCGGGCAAACAAGCAGCAATTGACCTTGCAGGTCTTGATGAGGCAGACCAAGTAATGTCAGCAATCACGGGTGTTGCTGGGCTATTACCCACCTTGGCGGCGATCCGCAAAGGTAAAAGAATATTATTAGCGAATAAAGAGTCTTTAATTACCAGTGGCCGCTTATTCTTTAATGAGATTCGACAACATAATGCCTCAGTCTTTCCAATTGATAGTGAGCATAATGCTATCTTCCAAAGTTTACCTGAAATTATTCAGCTCAACTTAGGTTTTGCTGATTTAACGGCTTCAGGTATTTCCAGTATTGTTTTAACAGGCTCAGGTGGCCCATTTAGAGATACACCACTATCGCACTTTGATAACGTGACGCCAGATGAAGCGTGTAATCACCCGAATTGGTCGATGGGACGTAAAATTTCAGTTGATTCAGCGACTATGATGAATAAAGGGCTAGAATATATTGAAGCCTGTTATTTCTTCAATGCAAATGCTGATCAGATGGAAGTGATTATTCACCCGCAATCGGTGATCCACTCAATGGTGAGGTATCGTGATGGCAGCGTCATCGCACAGCTTGGTACCCCTGATATGCGCACCCCAATTTCGTATAGCATGGCTTACCCACAGCGTATTATGTCAGGCGCAAAACCGCTTGATTTCTCTAGCCTTTCATCGTTAACATTTGTGCAACCTGATTATCAGCGCTACCCTTGTTTGAAACTTGCTATTGATGCGTGTCATCAAGGGCAAGCAGCGACAACAGCACTGAATGGGGCAAATGAAATGACGGTAGCGGCGTTCCTTGAAGGGAAAATTCGTTTTACAGATATCGCGAAAATTAATCACAAAATCCTAGAAAACCAAGTTTTTTCTGAACCTGTTTCTATTGAAGAGGTCTTAGAAATCGATGAATGTGCACGTCGTGATGCGATAAAAATAATCGCTCAGACAGTTTAAGCTTGGTATGTGATTTATTTAGTTGCTGATAACCATAATTTATCTTTAATATGTGATGCGTTTAAAAAAAGAAAGATAACCTAGTATTTAGCAGAGAATTAAGGATGTGTCTTATCAGCAAACTTAATAATAGTGGTTATTATTGAGTGGTATTCTCAAAGCGGTACTTACAAGGATTAACATTTAATGAACTCTAGTGGTGAAAATCTCTCTGAATCGATGATGCCTAAGCATGTCGCTATCATTATGGATGGTAATGGGCGATGGGCAAAACAGAGAGGAAAACTCAGAATAACAGGCCATAAGGCAGGTGTTGAATCTGTACGTAATTCTGTGCGTTTTGCGGTAAAAAATAAAATCAGCTCGCTCACGCTTTATGCATTTAGCAGTGAAAATTGGCGAAGGCCTGAAAAAGAAGTCAGTTCGTTGATGGAATTATTCGTTTTTGCACTCGATAATGAAGTCAAAAACCTACACAAGAACAATGTTAAATTAAAAGTGATAGGGGATATTGACCGCTTTAGCGAGCGCCTTAGAAAACGCATTGATAAAGCAGAAGCACTGACGCAAAACAATACAGGCTTAATATTAAATATTGCAGCGAACTATGGTGGGCGCTGGGATATCGCCAATAGTGTGAAGCAAATCTTTGCAAAAGTGCAAAGTGGTGAGCTTTCTATTGATGATATCAGTGAAGACTCTATTAATAACTCAATCTGTATGCATGACCAAGAGAATGTCGACTTAGTCATCAGAACAGGGGGAGAACATCGAATTAGCAACTTCCTATTATGGCAAGTCGCTTATGCGGAATTTTATTTCACCAACGTTTTGTGGCCAGATTTTGATGAAATGGTGTTTCAGGATGCGGTTGATGCATTTAGTAAGCGCGAGCGTCGTTATGGTGGGGCTGAATCAGATGACGAACTCGTCAAAGAATAGGGGATAGATGTGCTGAAATATCGTTTGCTTACTGCGATAGTATTGATACCAATTGTTATTGCGGCGTTGTTTTTTCTTTCTCCAGCGAATTTTGGTTTAGTTGTGATTGCTGTTTCTGCACTAGGTGCTTGGGAATGGGCACAATTTGCAGGATGGCACTCACAGGTTAAACGAATTAGCTTAGCAGTTGTTTTTGCTGCAATATTACTTGCAATACAATTTTCAATCCCTGACATCACGGTATTATCCAATGCGCCAATGATCCTTTATGGACTATGGGCAGGGCTGGTCTGGTGGGTTGTTGCTATTATCCTTGTTGTCACTTATCCAGCATCAGCGTCATGGGGTAAATCTGTTATTATTCGCTTATTATTTGGGGTATTAACCATAATCCCTTTCTACTGCGGAATGATGGCACTACGTACCGTGGGCTACCAGAATGACACCGCTATTGGTGCATGGTGGCTACTGTATGTCATGTTATTGGTATGGGGGGCAGACTCTGGTGCTTATGCCTTTGGTCGTACGATTGGCCGTAATAAAATGGCCCCAAAAGTCTCGCCAGGCAAAACGTGGGAAGGCCTCGTTGGTGGTTTAATCACAGCTGGGATTATTTCTTGGGTATTTAGTGCATATGCGCCAATCCCTGCTATGCCAGATTATTTGCTAGTGACTTCAATTATTGTTGTTGTAGTATCTGTATTTGGCGATTTAACGGAAAGTATGTTTAAGCGCCAATCTGGTATTAAAGATAGTAGTCATTTAATCCCTGGTCACGGTGGTATCCTTGACCGTATTGATAGCTTAACTGCAGCAATTCCAGTGTTTGCTGGGCTGAATTTGTTAATTTTTAACGGCTTTGGGCTGTAGGAAGATAAATGGGATTTATTTGGAGCTTAGCGGCATTTATTATTGCAATTGGTGTGCTGATAACCGTACACGAATTTGGCCATTATTGGGTTGCACGTCGCTGTGGCGTTTATGTTGAGCGTTTCTCCATTGGCTTTGGTAAAACGTTGTGGCGTAAAGTAGATAAACACGGTACTGAGTTTGTCCTTGCGTTAATCCCGCTGGGCGGTTATGTCAAAATGTTGGATGAACGTGTTGGTGACGTTTCTCCTGAACGCCGACATGAAGCATTTAACAATAAAACGGTAGGGCAACGTGCGGCAATTATTAGTGCTGGCCCAATTGCGAACTTTTTGTTAGCTATTGTTGTCTACTGGATAGTCTTTATGATTGGTGTTCCTTCTGTTAAGCCAGTTATTGAGGATATAAAACCTGGTTCGATTGCAGCAGTTGCGAATTTTGAACCCAAAATGGAACTAAAATCCATTGATGGTATCGAAACACCTGATTGGAATTCGGCGCGCTTAGCATTAGTTGGCAAAATAGGTGATCGCGAGTTAACTGCGCAAGTGTTGCCACAAGGGTATAGTGAACCCATAACCAAAACAGTTGATTTAACTGACTGGAAATTTGATCCTGAAAAGCAAGATCCGATTTTGTCACTGGGTATTATGCCAGTTTCAGTCAGAATTGACCCTGTGATTCAAAAAGTAACAGCGGGTCAAGCTGGTGAACGCGCGGGCTTAATTCCAGGCGATAGAATTGTGAGTGTTAATGGTGAGGAACTTGGGTATTGGAATCCTGTGACTCGAATTATTCGTATGAATCCGGGAACACCGTTAAAATTAGAAATTGAACGTTCTTCACAACGTATTTCACTCACCTTAACGCCAGACAGCCAAGATGGGCAGCGTGGTGAGAAAATTGGATTTGCGGGGGTGGAACTTTCAGTGTTACCGTTGGCAGATGAATATAAAATGGTTCAGCAATACGGGCCATTTTCTGCGTTTTACCAAGCAAGTGATAAAACGTGGCAGTTGATGAAGCTAACGGTCAACATGATGGGTAAATTAGTTGTTGGGGATGTCAAACTCAATAACTTAAGCGGTCCGATATCTATCGCGAAAGGAGCGGGGGTATCAGCCGAATCAGGCTTGGTATATTATTTGATGTTTATTGCGCTTATTAGCGTGAATTTAGGTATCATCAATCTGTTTCCATTGCCTGTTTTAGATGGGGGGCATTTGCTCTTCTTATTAATTGAAAAAATTAAGGGAAGTCCAGTGTCTGAGCGAGTACAAGACTTTAGTTTTCGGATAGGTGCAATGGCATTGATTCTGTTAATGGGACTTGCACTTTTTAATGATTTCTCTCGCTTCTAATTTTGTAAGCTGGGGACCAGTAAGGAATACGCATAACAACGATGGCGATGAAAAAGTTGCTCATAGCGTCGCTGCTTCTAGGCAGCGCCACTGCATACGGTTCAGACGGATTCGTAGTTAAAGACATTCGTTTCGAAGGTCTACAACGCGTCGCCGTTGGTGCAGCATTATTGAACATGCCAGTTAGGGTTGGTGATTCGATTGATAACGACGATATCAGTCGTTCGATTCGTTCACTATTTTCAACGGGTAACTTCGAAGATGTTAGGGTCCTGCGTGATGGAAACACGCTGATCGTTCAAGTTAAAGAGCGGCCAACCATCGCAAGCATCACGTTTACAGGTAATAAATCTGTTAAAGACGATATGCTCAAGCAGAACTTGGAGGCTTCAAATATTCGCGTAGGTGAGGCACTTGACCGCACGACAATCGCGAATATTGAAAAAGGCTTAGAAGACTTTTACTACAGTGTGGGTAAATACAACGCGACAGTGAAAGCCGTTGTGACGCCATTACCGCGTAATCGTGTGGATTTAAAATTTGTATTCTCCGAAGGTGTTTCTGCGCAAATTCAGCAGATTAACATTGTGGGGAACAAAAACTACACGACTGCTGAATTGGTTAACAAGCTGCAATTACGTGATGATGTCCCATGGTGGAACCTTGCGGCTGACCAAAAATATCAGAAGCAAAAACTGGCAGGTGATTTAGAAACGCTGCGCAGTTTCTATCTTGATCGCGGTTATGCACGCTTTAATATTGACTCAACACAAGTCAGTCTGACCCCAGACAAAAAAGGTATTTACATCACGATTAACATTACTGAAGGCGACCAGTACAAAATTTCTGGCGTTGAAATTAATGGTAATACGGCTGAACATTTAAATGAAATCAAAGAGCTGATCACAATTACACCAGGTGAGTTATACAATGGTGCGCAAGTGACGCGGATGGAAAACCAGATCAAAGAATTGTTTGGTCGTTATGGTTATGCCTATCCACGAGTGATGACTCAGCCTGAAATTAACGACACCGATAAAACAGTTAAATTACATCTGAACATTGATGCAGGTAACCGTTTCTACGTTCGTGAAATTCGTTTCCAAGGTAATGACACCAGTAAAGATACTGTCCTACGTCGCGAAATGCGTCAAATGGAAGGAGCATGGCTGGGGAATGACCTTGTCGAGCTTGGTAAAGAACGTCTGAATCGTACAGGGTATTTCGAAACTGTTGATGTTGAAACTCAGCGTGTGCCAGGCAGCCCTGATCAAGTTGATGTTATCTATAAAGTTAAAGAACGTAATACAGGCTCGATGAACTTCGGTATCGGTTTTGGTACAGAAAGTGGCGTGAGCTTCCAAGTCGGTGTTACACAGGATAACTGGTTAGGTACAGGTAACGCGGTTGGTATCAACGCAAGTAAAAATGACTATTCAACTAACGTTGAGTTCTCCTTTACTGACCCTTACTTCACTGTTAATGGTGTGAGCTTGGGTGGTCGTATTTTCTATAACGACTTTAGCGCGAAAGATGCTGACCTGTCTGGCTATAACAACAAAACGTATGGCTTAGATAGTTTCTTAAGCTTCCCATTCAATGAAAATAACTCTTTCCGTGTGGGAGCGGGTTATGTTCATAACAAACTATCTGATATGCGTGCGCAAGCTGCGATGTGGGATTACCTTGATTCTATGGGTAAAAATCCACCAATCACAGAAAATGGCCGTAATAAAGAAAGTTTTGATGCGGATGACTTTACGCTTAACTTAGGCTGGACATACAACTCGTTAAACCGTGGTTTCTTCCCAACTTCAGGTAATAAAACGAATGTCTCTGGTAAAGTGACTATTCCTGGCTCCGATAACGAATACTATAAATTACGTTTTGATACTGCGCAGTACTACCCATTAGATGAAGATGAAACATGGGTTGTATTGGGTCGTGCTCAAGCAGGTTATGGTGATGGTATCGGCAGCAAGCAAATGCCATTCTATGAAAACTTCTATGCGGGTGGTTCGAGTACCATTCGTGGTTTCCGCTCGAACAATATCGGTCCGAAAGCGGTTTACCTGAAGCGTTTCAAGGATTCAGCAGGGAATTGGGTAAATGGCCCTGAGCCAGGTAGCCCATCGAGTGATGCAGTAGGTGGTAACGCCATGTATGCAGCATCATTTGAGTTAATTACCCCTACACCGTTCCTCGATGAGAAATATTCGAACTCGGTTCGTACCTCTCTTTTCGTTGATGCAGGTACTGTATGGGACACTAACTGGAATAGTATTCCATCCGATTGGCGTGCGGGTATGCCTGACTACGGTAAGGCATCCAATGTCCGTGCTTCAGCGGGTGTGGCTTTACAATGGATGTCCCCACTTGGACCACTGGTCTTCTCTTATGCGCAGCCGATTAAGGACTACGAAGGGGATAAATCAGAACAGTTCCAATTTAATATTGGTAGAACGTGGTAATCTAGTCTAGTTTCTATCTATGAAGGCTCCCATAATTTTATGGGGGCAACCAAAATTTCCAACCATACATATGGGCTAAGGAGTTTAGTGTGAAAAAATTGTTGTGTGCAGCGGGTGTGAGTATTGCTTTAGCAATGTCTGCGGGGGCTTATGCTGAAAAAATCGCTATCGTAAACGTTGGTGAAATTTTCCAAAATATGCCTGCGCGTGAAGCCGTTGCTAAACAGCTTGAAAGCGAATTCAAAAGCCGTGCAACTGAATTGCAGAATTTGGAAAAAGACCTGCAATCGCGCGTAGAAAAACTGCGTCGCGATGGTGCTACCATGAAGCAAAGCGAGCGCGAAAAGCTTGAATCCGAACTCATGACTAAACGTGACACTTTTGCTGAAAAAGCGCAGAAATTTGAAGAAGACAACCGTCGTCGTCAAGGTGAAGAGCGTAATAAGATTTTAACTCGTATTCAGGACTCTATTAAGTCTGTTGCCGCTAAAGAAGGCTACGATGTCGTTATCGATGCAAACGCAGTTGCGTATGCAAAAGATAGCATCGACATCACGAGTCAGGTTCAAAAACAGGTTAAGTAATAGATGTCTTCAATTCGATTGGCTGACCTTGCTCAGCAGTTGAATGCACAATTACATGGTGATGGCGATACCGTCATCACCAGTATTGCGCCTATGCATTCAGCGAATAATCAACAGATAACTTTTTTATCTGATAGCCGTTACAGCGATAAATTGGCCGATTGCCAAGCTGCCGCGGTGGTCCTCACAGCAAAAGATCTCGAATCCTGCAAAGTAGCAGCACTGGTTGTTGATAACCCGTACTTAGCCTATGCACGGATGGCTCAAATCATGGATACCACGCCAAGCCCGGCAGAAGATATTCATGCATCCGCAGTGATTGCAAGTGATGCAACACTCGGTAAAAATATTGCAATTGGCGCAAATGCCGTTATCGAAAGTGGTGTTGTACTGGGTGATAACGTGGTGATTGGCGCAGGTTGCTTTGTGGGTAAAAACACGCGTATTGGGGCAGGCACCCGTTTATGGGCAAATGTCAGCGTTTACCACAATATTGAAATTGGCGAACACTGCTTAGTGCAATCTGGTACTGTGATCGGGTCAGATGGCTTTGGCTATGCAAATGATCGCGGTAATTGGATCAAAATCCCGCAATTAGGCACAGTGATCATCGGCGATCGCGTTGAGATCGGCGCAAGTACAACAATTGACCGGGGCGCACTCGACAATACAGTGATAGGTAATGGGGTTATTATCGATAACCAGTGCCAAATTGCACATAATGTCATTATTGGTGATAATACCGCAGTTGCTGGTGGTGTAATTATGGCTGGCAGCTTAAAAATCGGTCGTTACTGTATGATTGGTGGCGCGAGTGTGATCAATGGCCATATGGAAATTTGCGATAAGGTCACAGTAACGGGAATGGGAATGGTCATGCGTCCTATCACTGAACCAGGTGTTTACTCTTCAGGCATCCCTTTACAACCTAATAAAGTTTGGCGTAAAACAGCTGCTTTAGTCTTAAGTATCAATGAGATGAATAAGCGCCTGAAAAATGTTGAACGTGAATTAGATAGCCAAAATCAAAAAAATCAGTAATCATTTTGTAATTCAGGCTAAAATAGTTATCTGAGTTACGTTTTCCGGCCTGCCAGTTAACCTAATTTAAGGTTAAAGCAGGCCGATTCGTTAATAATAATCGTATTAATAGACAGGAAGAGTATTTCGATGAGTGATAATCATACTCTGAATATTGAAGAAATTTTAGAGCTCCTTCCACACCGTTACCCATTCCTTTTGGTTGACCGTGTATTGGATTTTGAAGAAGGCAAATCTTTGCGTGCAGTTAAAAATGTTTCCTTCAACGAGCCATTTTTCCAAGGGCATTTTCCTGGTAAACCAATTTTCCCAGGTGTTTTAATTTTAGAAGCGATGGCGCAAGCAACGGGTATTCTTGCATTTAAAAGCGTTGGAAAATTAGAGCCAGGTGAACTGTATTATTTTGCAGCGATAGACAATGCACGTTTTAAACGTCCTGTTCTACCTGGGGACCAAATGGTCTTAGAAGTTGAATTTATTAAAGAACGTCGCGGAGTCGCACGTTTTAAAGGCGTTGCAAAAGTTGATGGAGAAGTGGCCTGCGAAGCAGAAATGATGTGCGCCCGTCGCCGTGAGGTCTGATATGATTGACAATACTGCCTATATCCATCCTTCCTCCATTGTTGAAGAGGGTGCGATTATTGGAGCCAATGTGCGTATTGGCCCTTTTTGTTATATTGGCGCGAATGTTGAAATTGGCGAAGGCACTGAGCTGAAATCTCACGTTGTTGTTAATGGCCATACTAAAATTGGCCGCGATAATGTCATTTTCCAGTTTGCTTCAATTGGTGAAATTAACCAAGACTTGAAGTACCAAGGCGAACCAACTCGTGTTGAAATTGGTGATAGAAACCGCATTAGAGAAAGCGTAACGATCCACCGTGGTACCGTCCAAGATACTGGCCTAACAAAAGTGGGTGACGATAACCTATTGATGGTTAACGTGCATATAGCTCACGATTGTATCATTGGTAATCGCTGCATTATTGCAAATAACGGAACCCTTGGTGGCCATGTCACGTTAGGCGATTACGCGATTATTGGTGGCATGACTGCGGTTCATCAATTTTGTAAAATTGGTGCTCATGTTATGGTTGGTGGTTGCTCTGGTGTGGCGCAAGATGTGCCTCCTTATGTTATCGCACAAGGTAACCATGCAACACCATTTGGCTTAAACCTTGAAGGTTTAAAACGTCGTGGTTTTGAAAAAGAATCACTTCATGCTATTCGTAATGCATACAAGACGTTGTATCGTTCAGGTAAATCATTAGAAGAAGCACGTGAAGAAATCGCAGAAGCGGCAAAAGTAAACGAACATGTTAAAGTGTTTAGTGATTTCTTAGAAGATTCTGCACAATCTAAGCGTGGTATTATCCGTTAATCACAAGGTAATGTGCTTAACGTGACTAGGCCTTTATTAAGGAGCGAATTTCGGTGATTGATAACCGTCCACTTACTATTGGCCTTGTTGCCGGAGAGACATCTGGTGATATTCTCGGTGCGGGGCTTATTCGTGCACTTAAAGAACAAGTGCCTAATGCGCGCTTTGTTGGTGTGGCAGGTCCGTTGATGCAAGCTGAAGGCTGTGAAGCTTGGTACGAAATGGAAGAATTAGCCGTGATGGGAATTGTTGAAGTTCTCGGCCGGTTACCTCGCTTATTATCCATTCGTAAAGACTTGACCCAGCGTTTTACGCAGTTACAACCCGACATTTTTGTTGGGATTGATGCCCCTGATTTTAACATCACTCTAGAGGGGCGCTTAAAAGCGAAAGGCATTAAAACCATTCATTACGTTAGCCCTTCCGTTTGGGCATGGCGCCAAAAACGCGTATTTAAAATTGGTCGCTCCACTCATTTAGTCTTAGCATTTTTACCCTTCGAAAAAGCGTTTTACGATCGTTTCGATGTACCTTGTCGCTTTATTGGCCACACGATGGCGGATGCGATCCCGTTGAACCCAGATAAACTTGCTGCGCGAGAACGCCTCGGCATTCCCGAAAATGCAAAATGCCTCGCATTATTGCCTGGAAGTCGCCATTCAGAAGTCGAAATGTTGAGTGCCGATTTTTTACAAACGGCGCAAATACTCCAACAACGCTTCCCTGATTTGCACATTGTGGTACCGTTAGTTAATGCAAAACGCCGTCAGCAATTTGATACCATAAAAGCCACTGCTGCGCCTGAATTATCTGTGCATATTTTAGATGGGCAAGCCCGTGATGCGATGATAGCGGCGGATGCTACGCTGTTAGCATCGGGAACCGCAGCCCTAGAGTGCATGCTAACTAAATGTCCTATGGTGGTTGGTTACCGAATGAAACCATTCACTTTTTGGCTTGCTAAGCGCTTAGTCAAAACCCCGTATGTTTCCTTGCCAAATCTGCTTGCTGAAAAAGAAATTGTCAAAGAACTGCTGCAAGAAGAGTGTCAGCCAGAAAAACTGGCGCAGGAACTGCTTCCATTACTGGAAGGGGGGGAGCGAGTTGATGAATTAAAAGAAACTTTTTTACATCTGCATCAACTCATTCGTTGTGATGCAGATAAACAAGCTGCACAAGCAGTACTCGATTTGGTTAGAAATTAATGGAATTTATATATCCTAAAGCCAACTTAATTGCTGGCGTTGATGAAGTCGGACGCGGGCCATTAGTGGGAGCAGTAGTCACCGCTGCGGTGATCCTTGACCCGAATAACCCGATTGCAGGGCTCGCCGACTCTAAAAAAATCAGCGAAAAGAAACGTGAGAAATTGTTCGACGAAATTAAAGAAAAAGCGTTGTGCTGGTGTATTGGTCGTGCAGAACCTGAAGAAATTGATAAAATAAATATATTACATGCGACGATGTTAGCCATGCAGCGTGCCGTTGCAGGGTTATCTATCGTTCCTGAATTTGTTTTAATTGATGGCAATCGCTGCCCTGAACTGCCAATGCCTTCACAGGCGGTGGTCAAAGGCGATAGCCTTGTGCAAGAAATAAGCGCAGCATCCATTTTAGCGAAAGTGGTACGGGATAGGGAGATGGTTGAGCTGGACAAAGCATTTCCAGAATATGGCTTTGCAAAGCATAAAGGCTACCCAACCGCATATCACTTAGAAAAATTGGCGCAGTATGGTGCAACCGAATTCCATCGTAAAAGCTTTGCTCCTGTGAGACGAGCTTTAGACAGTCAAAAATAGGTATTTAATCGATGGCATCACCTCGTTTTATTCATTTGCGTGTGCACAGTGACTACTCAATGATTGATGGGCTCGCTAAAACAGGCCCATTAGTCAAAAAAGTCGCGGCGATGGGCATGCCTGCCTTTGCAATTACGGATTTTACTAACCTTTGTGGGTTAGTCAGATTCTACGGTGCTGCTCATGGTGCAGGGATCAAGCCGATCATCGGCGCTGATTTTTATGTTGAAAGTGAGTTATTAGGCGATGAAATCTCTCACCTAACCGTTCTCGCTCGCAATAATGAAGGGTATCAAAACCTGACTCTGCTGATTTCAGAAGCTTACCAAAAAGGTTATGGTGCAATTGGGCCAACGATTAAGCGTGAGTGGCTAGCAAAGCACAAAGATGGGCTTATTTTGCTCTCTGGTGGGCGTAAAGGGGATGTCGGGCAATTTCTCTTGCGCGGCAACCAAGCTCTTGTAGACGAATGTCTTGAATTTTATGAAACGCATTTTCCAGGTTGTTATTACCTTGAGTTAGTGAGAACAGGCCGCCCCGATGAAGAAAGCTATCTTCATGCTGCCGTCGAATTGGCGACAAAAAAAGGTTTACCCGTCGTTGCGACTAATGACGTCTGCTTTATTGAAAGCAGCGATTTTGATGCCCACGAAATTCGTGTCGCCATCCATGATGGATTCACGCTTGCCGACCCAAAAAGACCAAAAAACTATAGCCCTCAGCAATACTTACGTACAGAAGAAGAAATGTGCGAGCTTTTTGCCGACATTCCTGAAGCATTAGAGAACAGTGTAGAGATTGCTAAGCGTTGTAACGTGACTATTCGTCTTGGTGAATACTTCTTACCGCAATTCCCGACAGGGGATATGAAAACCGAAGATTTCTTGGTTATGCGGTCAAAAGAAGGGCTTGAAGAACGCCTTGAATTTTTATTCCCTGACGAAAAAGTGCGTGCAGAGAAACGTCCTGAATATGATGAGCGTCTGGACATTGAACTTAATGTTATTAACCAAATGGGCTTCCCTGGTTACTTCTTGATCGTGATGGAATTTATCCAATGGTCAAAAGATAACGGTGTTCCTGTTGGGCCTGGAAGGGGGTCTGGTGCGGGGTCATTAGTGGCTTATGCCCTTAAAATAACGGATCTTGATCCATTAGAATTTGACTTACTGTTTGAGCGTTTCTTGAATCCTGAGCGGGTTTCAATGCCTGACTTTGACGTCGACTTCTGCATGGAAAAACGTGACCAAGTTATTGATCACGTGGCGCAAATGTATGGTCGTGATGCGGTATCACAAATTATTACCTTCGGTACGATGGCGGCAAAAGCGGTTATTCGTGACGTAGGGCGTGTCCTTGGGCATCCTTATGGCTTTGTGGATAGAATTTCTAAATTAGTTCCTCCTGATCCAGGAATGACATTAGAAAAAGCTTTTGAAGCAGAGCCTCAGCTTCCTGAAATTTACGAAGCAGATGAAGAAGTTAAAGCGTTGATTGATATGGCGCGAAAACTTGAAGGGGTGACTCGAAACGCAGGTAAACACGCTGGTGGTGTGGTTATCGCACCAACAAAAATTACTGATTTTGCCCCACTGTATTGTGATGCAGAAGGGAATAACCCCGTTACACAATTCGACAAAAACGACGTTGAATATGCTGGGTTAGTGAAATTCGACTTCCTTGGTTTACGGACGTTAACGATCATTAACTGGGCGTTAGAGATGATTAACGCTCGTCGAGCTAAGAAAAACTTAGAACCAATTGATATTGCAGCGATTCCATTACACGACCAAAAAAGTTTTGATATGCTGCAACGTTCTGAAACCACGGCGGTGTTCCAGTTAGAATCCCGTGGAATGAAGGACTTAATTAAGCGGTTACGTCCTGACTGCTTTGAGGACATGATCGCTCTGGTCGCGTTATTTCGCCCTGGTCCTTTGCAATCAGGCATGGTAGATAACTTTATCGACCGTAAACATGGCCGTGAAGAGATTTCATACCCTGATGTACAGTGGCAACATGAATCGTTAAAACCTGTTCTTGAGCCAACTTATGGTATTATTTTATACCAAGAGCAAGTTATGCAGATTGCGCAGGTTCTGGCGGGTTATACTCTTGGTGGCGCGGATATGCTGCGCCGAGCCATGGGTAAAAAGAAACCAGAAGAGATGGCGAAGCAGCGCTCTGTTTTTGAAGAAGGCTCAATCAAAAACGGTGTTGATGGCGAACTGTCGATGAAAATCTTTGACTTGGTAGAGAAATTTGCTGGTTATGGGTTTAACAAATCGCATTCCGCAGCGTATGCATTGGTTTCTTACCAAACACTGTGGTTAAAAGCACACTATCCTGCTGAATTTATGGCCGCGGTAATGACCGCAGATATGGATAATACAGAAAAAGTCGTTGGTTTAGTTGATGAATGCTGGCGAATGGGCTTGAAGGTATTACCGCCAGATATCAATAGTGGCCTTTATCACTTCCATGTGAATGATGAAGGTGAGATAGTTTACGGAATTGGTGCCATCAAAGGGGTAGGGGAAGGCCCAATTGAAGCCATCGTCGAAGCTCGCCAACAAGGTGGGATTTTCAAAGAAATTTTTGACCTTTGCGCCCGTGTTGATATTAAAAAAATTAACCGCCGCGTGATGGAAAAGTTGATCATGGCAGGGGCGTTTGATCGATTAGGCCCTCACCGTGCGGCTTTGATGTCTTCCCTTGAGGATGCACTTAAAGCTGCTGATCAACATGCGAAAGCTGAAGCGATTGGCCAAGCAGATATGTTTGGGGTATTAGCTGAAGCGCCAGAGCAAGTGGAAAGCTCGTACGCAAGCGTGCCAAAATGGCCAGAACAAGTGGTGTTGGATGGGGAAAGGGAAACCCTAGGCTTATATTTAACAGGCCACCCAATAACGCGATACTTGAGTGAAATAGAACGCTATACTAATGGCCTTAGATTAAAAGATGTGAACCCAACCCCTCGTGGTCAAGTGACAACTGTGGTAGGTTTAGTACTTTCAGCTAAAGTGATTACGACCAAGCGTGGGAATAGAATAGGTATCTGCACGCTTGATGATCGTTCTGGTCGTCTGGATATTATGCTATTTTCAGATGCACTTGATAAATACCAACATATGTTGGAAAAAGACAATATCCTGATAGCCACTGGTCAGGTCAGCTTTGATGATTTCAATGGTGGTAATAAAATGACAGTGCGTGAGTTAATGGACATTAGTGAGGCAAGGGAAAAATATGCACGCGGACTTGCGATTTCACTGTCAGATAAACAAATTAACGATCAATTACTGAACCGGTTGCGTAGTGCGCTTGAACCTCACCGTTCGGGCACTATCCCGGTTCATCTGTATTACCAGAAGGACGATGCCAGAGCCAAGCTTAAATTTGGCGTTGTTTGGCGTGTGACACCCGTGGATCCCCTTCTGAACGATCTTCGAACTCTGCTGGGTAGTGAGCAGGTAGAATTAGAATTTGACTAAAATAGGAATATTATGAGTCTGGATTTTCTTGATTTTGAACAGCCAATTGCGGAATTAGAGGCAAAAATTGATTCTCTAAAAGCCGTAAGCCGTCAAGATAACAACTTAGAGGTCAACCTTGATGAAGAGGTTGCTCGTTTACGTGAAAAAAGTGTTGAACTGACACGTAAAATTTTCTCTGATCTGGGGGCTTGGCAAATTGCTAAACTCGCTCGTCATCCTCGTCGTCCTTATACACTGGACTACATTTCTCGCATTTTCACGGACTTCCAAGAATTAGCGGGTGACCGTGCTTATGCTGACGACAAAGCCATTGTCGGTGGTTTGGCGCGTTTAGAGGGTCGTCCAGTGATGATTATCGGGCACCAAAAAGGGCGTGAAACGAAAGAAAAAATCCGTCGTAATTTTGGTATGCCAGCCCCTGAAGGTTACCGTAAGGCGCTGCGCCTGATGGAACTGGCTGAGCGTTTTAATCTGCCTATTATCACTTTCATTGATACTCCAGGGGCCTATCCAGGTGTTGGTGCAGAAGAACGTGGTCAATCCGAAGCGATAGCACGTAACCTGCGTGAAATGTCACGTTTATCTGTACCAGTAATTTGTACTGTCATTGGCGAAGGCGGCTCTGGTGGTGCGTTAGCCATTGGTGTGGGTGATAAAGTGAACATGCTGCAATACAGCACTTATTCCGTTATTTCACCTGAAGGTTGTGCATCCATTCTGTGGAAAAGTGCAGACAAAGCCCCATTAGCGGCTGAAGCGATGGGGATTACAGCACCGCGCCTGAAAGAACTAAAACTGATTGATAACGTTATTTCTGAGCCTTTAGGTGGAGCACATCGTAACTACGATGAAATAGCCGCACATCTAAAAGCACGTATCACTGAAGACCTTAACGAGCTGGAAATTTTAGATGCGGATGCATTAAAAGACCGTCGTTATCAGCGCTTGATGGAATACGGTTATTGCTAATTTCTAGCAAACCCTATATTAGATAAAACGGGAGTTCGCTTTTGCTAACTCCCGTTTTTTATTGAACATTATCAATATTCACTACAAATAATAAAAAATAGGTATGGCAGTGCGACAATATAATTATTTAATTTATGCTTTTTCTTGCGTATTGATTTGGAGCTTTATCCCAATAGTTTCACGCTTTGGGCAAAATGGGATGGATAGTTTCCAATTTCTATTTTGGTCAAACCTTATTTCGGTCATTGCCGTTATCTCGGTGGCACTGGCATCAGGCTATACACCTGCCAAATTGTTGATTTTACCTAGAGATATTTTAGGCAAAGTCTTTGTTCTTGGATTTCTTGATTGTCTTTTCTATTTGTTATTGTACTACGGTTATTCCATAGAAAATGGTATCGCTGTTTTGGTGATCCAATATAGTTGGCCACTAATAATTATTCTTTTATCGGTAATATTATTAAAAGACAGATTGTCGGGGCGGCAAATTGTGGGGGTTGTGGTTGGTTTTATTGCCGTTATTATCACGTTTACTAAAGGGCAAATTACCCAATTGCATGTGGATAACCCAATAGCATTATTGTTAGTGTTTAGTGGTGCATTTTGCTTTGCTTTAATGTCAGTATTTTCACGCCAATATTCTATTGATCCGTATATTAGCACAGTCTGGTTATTTATCTTCTCGACATTGACTTCGTTGGTTCTCCTATTGTCATTTAGTGAAATGCAGTTGCCATCGCAAGGTACATTTTGGCCGACGCTGATTAATGGGGTACTTATTAATGGTGTGTCTTATATCTTGTGGTTTAAAGCAATGAATACGGGGAACTCAACAAAAATTGCCTCAGTGGTATTTTTATCACCTGTATTATCTGTGTTGTGGTTAGTTTTACTTTTAAGTGACCCATTTGAAATCGCATATATTATTGGGGTTATGTTAGTGATTATTTCAGGCGTTTTATGTGTTGGTGCAAAACGCCGCAATCAGCAATAGCTAAAAAGGGCGAATGAATGGAACAGATATCATCCATGGTCATTGAGCGGGTACGTGAAAAAATTGGTGATTATAAAAAAATACTGGTTGGGTTTAGTGGTGGAATTGACTCAACAGTATTGTTACATGCCCTTTGCCAGCTCAAGAAAAGTAATGACTCATCACTAATTATTCGTGCTATCCATGTCCACCATGGCCTAAATACTAAGGCAAATGCGTGGGCGCAGCATTGTGCACAGCTATGCCAACAATGGGAGATTCCTTTTGTCTGCCGCCCTGTTTTCATTGATCCTAGTGAAAAAGGTATCGAGGCCGCTGCGCGGGATGCTCGTTATCAGGCTTACCGTGAAGAACTTGATGTTGATGAAGTGTTGGTGACAGCTCAGCATCTGGATGACCAAGCAGAAACATTTTTATTAGCTTTAAAACGTGGAAGTGGCCCTGCGGGGTTATCATCAATGCCTGAATCTCTGCCCTTTGTTACGCAACAAGGGCAAACACAATTGTTGCGCCCATTATTAACCGTCGGCCGTATCGATTTAGAAGCTTACATGCAAGAGCAGCAATTACCTTGGGTGGAGGATGATAGCAACCAAGATGATCGTTATGACCGCAATTTTCTTCGGTTGCATATTTTACCCCGTTTAACTGCCCGTTGGCCGCATATGTCCAATGCCATTGCTCGAAGTGCATTGCTATGTGCGGAGCAAGAATCCTTGCTGGATGAGTTATTGCAAGAAACGCTTGAAGGTATGATTGATTACCGAGGTGGTTTATTTATTGATGAATTACAGCACTGTTCTTCGGCGAAACGTAACGCGTTGATCCGCCGCTGGATTGGGCTGCATCAACTCCCGATGCCACCATTTAACCAGTTAGAGCGTATTTGGCAAGAAGTGGCGCTAGCCAGACAAGATGCTGAACCTGTTTGCCGTCTAGGGCAGGTTGAAGTCCGCCGTTACCAAGGTGTATTGTGGGTAGTTCCACGTGTTGAAAACTTGGTGGGACAGCAATATGCGTGGTCATATCCCGCTTCGTTTGAATTACCTGGATCACTTGGGCGACTACAGGTTATGGAAGGGCAAGGGCAAATCCGTCCTCCAGAGCCAGATGAAAAAGTGACTGTGCGTTTTGGTTTGCAAGGCACTCTTAATATTGTGGGGCGGCACCGTTCAAGAAGCAGTAAAAAAATATGGCAGGAACTGGGCATTGCGCCATGGATGCGGGAGCGTATTCCACTGATTTATTACAATGATCAACTGATTACGGCAGTGGGTTGTTTTATCACACCTGAAGGGTTAATGAATGATGAATTATTGGGGATTGCAATAGATTGGCAGCAGGAATCGAGATTCCAGTTAGCCTTATAATAAGAAACCCCTTATGACTGTGACCATCATAAGGGGCAAGAAGAACTCAAATTGTGAGTATTAGTGAGAGTGGTCGACAACAATTGTGCCGATTTCAGGATGACTGAAGGAATTAATGCAATCCAGTCGTAGCTCCTTGGTTCCTTCATGTGTTTCAACAATCAGGTACTCGACTTTTTTTCGTAGGAGCAAATCACTAGCTTGCCCTTCAATATTCTCGCCGTCATTAAGTTTTATTTGCAACTTCAACTGACGTTGGCATGCAATTTCTAGATATTCGTAATCATCACAATTGATAGGTTGATATTCAGTATCTGTAGACATATTCCCTCACCACTGTGTTAGTGGCGGTTATTGCCGCCTTGAACATATTGTATCAAGCAAAAAAAATGCTTAGTACGATAATAGCATAGTAATTTTAATAACTATAATCGCTACTGGATGAAAAAGATAATTCTTATTCATCAAATTAATGCGTGGTATTTTTTATCAGTTATGTCTGAATTATGTTACTGTTTCCACTCTTTTATGGCTTGAGATGCTATGATGTTTAATATTGGTAAACGAGTTAAAAACGAATGATTTCAAGGGAATTATCATGAAAAAAACACTATTATTAGTCTTAATGGCGGTTGGTACAGTGGCATTAGCAGGCTGCCAAAGTAGTGCGCAAAATACCAATACAACGCCAGTTGATCAGGTCTATACTGGGGTATTACCTTGTGCAGATTGCTCAGGCATTGAAGCAACATTGTTAGTTAACCAAGATGGCAGTTATGTAGAACAATTGATTTACTTGGGAACAAAAGACGGCAATAGCGGCTTCCATGAAGCAGGCAAATGGAACCTTGAAGGTAATAAGCTCCGTACTACTAATCCGAAAGGTGAGAATACCTTTTTTGCTAAAGCCGACAATGGTGAGTCCGTCACTTTGCTGGATTTAGAAGGAAACCCAATTGAAACGGAACTGAACTATACGCTAAACCGTGTTCAGCCAAGTAAAAAAATAGGGAAATATCGCTATATGGCGGATGCCGCAGTATTTACAGAATGTGATACAGGGCGTCAATACTCAGCATCTGGTATTGAATTAGAAAAAGCCTATAGGGAAACGGGGGTTGACGGTGGAACCCCTGTATATGTTGAGGCTGAAGGTTATTATACCGTTCGTCCATCAATGGAGGATGGCCAATTTGACTCTGCATTCGTCCAAACAGGGCAAATTAAATTCGATAAAACGGCGTCTTGCAAATAATTTAGATTGCATTTTCTTCCTAAAAAGCTCAGTAGAAATATTGGGCTTTTTTATTTAACGTCTTAAAATTCCAATAAAAAATCACCGCATCTATTTTTCACTCCTTCACATACTCCTTTTTTGATATCAGTATAACTTTTTTATTGTCGCAAAATATTTGTGTATTTTGTGAAGGTTGTCATGGCGATTGGTCAATCAGGAGCAATTAGTGATAACAATGAAATATCGTAAACTAAGGGAATTCCGTATACTCCATTCAACTAGAAATAATTTTAATTTTTAGTTTGTTGATTTAAGAAAAGCCGTAAGTCTGTAAAAAAAATTTATAAATCTAAGCGGTAACTAAAAAATAGAACGAATCAAAGGATAAGGAATGAAGAAGAAAAATATCTATTTATTTTGTTCTGCTGGCATGTCGACTTCATTGTTAGTCAACAAAATGAGGCAACAGGCAGAAAAATACGATGTCCCCGTCAACATAGAGGCTTTTCCTGAAAGCTTAGCAAGTGAAAAAGGTGTTGATGCAGATTTGGTTTTACTCGGTCCACAAATTGCTTGGATGTTAACGGATATTCAAAAAATACTGCCAAATAAACCTGTCGAAGTGATTGATTCATTGTTATACGGCAAAGTGGATGGACTTGGGGTATTAAAAGCAGCCGTTGCAAGCATAAAAAAACAAACAGCAAATTAACATTAGAGAGCTACCTCTACTCAATAATAACTCCATCAACCTTAGCGCTATTCATTGCAGATTAGCCTATTCAGAATGGAGCACACTCAAAAAATCGAGGGTATTTTTATGAGTCTTGTTATCACTTCGCTTGAAAAGGTACTTCTGCCCTTCGCAGTTAGATTGGGGAAGCAACCTTACGTTAATGCAATAAAGAATGGTTTTATTCGTATTATGCCACTGACATTAGTCGGGGCAATGTTTGTATTAATTAATAATGTGTTTTTAAGCTTTGATGCAGGGTCGTTCTTCTACTCATTGGGCGTGAGATTAGAACCATCGACAATTGAAACTTTAAATGGATTTAAAGTGATTGGGGGGAATGTGTATAACGGGACACTAGGTATCATGTCCCTCATGGCGCCCTTTTTTATCTCGATGGCATTAGCTGAAGAGCGAAAAGTTGACCCATTAGCCGCAGGACTACTGGCTGTTGCTGCTTTTATGACGGTGACACCTTACGAAGTGAATGGTGCTTATGCCGTTGGCGCGAATTGGTTAGGTGGGGCAAATATCATTTCGGGTATTATATTAGGGTTAGTGGTTGCCGAAATGTTTGCATTTATTGTACGCCGTAACTGGGTGATTAAATTACCTGATAGCGTGCCTCCATCTGTTTCTCGTTCATTCTCTGCACTTATTCCTGGTTTTATTATCTTATCAATAATGGGGATTGTGTCATGGGCGCTTTCTAGCGGTATTAGTACAAATTTCCACCAAATTATTATGGATACGGTGTCGACTCCTCTTGCATCAATGGGGAATGTCGTTGGTTGGGCCTATGTGGTATTTACGTCATTGCTGTGGTTCTTTGGTATTCACGGTTCACTCGCCTTGACAGCCTTAGATAGTGGGATTATGACGCCATGGGCACTGGAAAACGTCTCATTATATGCGGAGTATGGTTCGGTCGATGCGGCAATTGCTGCGGGTAAATCTTTCCATATGTGGGCAAAACCAATGCTTGATTCCTATGTCTTTTTAGGTGGAACAGGGGCAACATTAGGGCTGATCATTGCCATCTTTATTGCTTCACGTCGTGCAGATCACCGGCAAGTTGCAAAATTAGCGTTACCAGCGGGTATTTTCCAAATAAATGAGCCGATTATTTTTGGATTACCTATCATCATGAACCCAGTTATGTTTATTCCATTTATTCTTATTCAGCCTTTATTGGCGGGAATAATGGTAGCAGCGTATTCTTTAGGGATTATCCCACCAGTGACCAATATTGCACCGTGGACAATGCCAACAGGTTTAGCAGCCTTCTTTAACACCAATGGAAGTATTGCCGCTTTACTACTTGCTTTATTTAACCTTGGTGTTGCTGTTCTGGTTTATCTACCATTTGTGGTGATTTCGAATAAAGCCCAAAACACGATAGATGAAGAAGAAAGCGAAGAAGATATTGCTAATGCACTGAAGTTTTAAAAAACGGAGGAGCTTGCTCCTCCCATTTAAGTAGAGATAAAAAAATGTTTGAACTCGATGATATTCAAGAAGATGCAGCTAACGAATTAGAAGAAGTTGTCATGGGCTTAATTATTAATGCAGGGCAAGCAAGAAGTTTAGCCTATACGGCATTAAGAAAGGCCAAAGAGGGGGACTTCACAACGGCAAAAAGTTTAATGGAGCAATCTCACTCTTCTTTGAATGACGCACATAAAGTACAAACTCAGCTCATTGAAAGCGATATGGGGGAGGGCAGAATCAAAGTCAGTTTAGTCCTCGTCCATGCTCAAGATCATTTAATGAATGCTATGTTAGCTCGCGAACTGATTACAGAATTAATTGAGCTACATGAAAAATTAAACCGTTAAAAGGGGATAATGATGCAGACACTGATGAATAGAACCGACACTAATGCTGAAATTAAATTAGTTCAAGAAAGTGAACTGTTTAACAATAAAACCTTTCATGTCTTTATTTATAATAAAGTTGAGAGTGCAAGTGGACTGCATCAACACGACTATTATGAATATACGATTGTATTAACGGGTCGTTGTTACCAATTTATTAATGGAAAGAAGATATTATTAGAGCGCGGGGATTTTGTTTTTTTACCTATTGGTTCATATCACGAAAGTGCTTATGACTTTGGTCCAACTAGAATATTAAATGTTGGAATTAGCAAATCATTTTTTGATAAACATTATTTGCCATTATTGCCAAGCTGTTTTGTTGCATCACAAAGCTACCCACTAAAAAATGAATTTATGGCTTATATTGAGTCCGTCATCGCCTCTTTAAATTTCAGAGATAGCGAATTTAATGAGTTTATTGAATTAGTCACGTTTAATGTCGTCAATCGATTACGTCATTTTCGTGAAAAAAGCCTGCAAGACGATGCTCCTCAATGGCTTAAAAACACACTTGAAGACATGCATGATATTGCGATGTTCAGTGAAAGTGCGCTACAAAATATGATCACTATGACGGGGAAATCACAAGAGTATCTAACGCGGGCGACAAAACGTTTTTATGGTAAAACACCAATGCAAATTATTAACGATATCAGAATTAATTTTGCTAAAAAACAATTAGAAATTACCAACTATTCGATTACCGATATTGCATTTGAGTCTGGTTACAGTAGCCCAAGTTTATTTGTGAAAAAATTTAAAGAATCAACCTCACTGACGCCGAGTGATTATCGTAAAAATTTATACAGTGTTGAGCAGAAAATGGTGGGTTAATTAGCATTAATTAAACTAAGCTTCAAAACGTTCTTAATTAAAAAATTCAAGCATAACCATCTTTTCTAATAAAGATGGTGTGTCTTTCTATGTCTATTGTATAAGGTTCTATGAGGTTAATATGACTCAGAAGTTAAAAGTTGTCACGATTGGTGGCGGTAGTAGCTATACACCTGAATTACTCGAAGGTTTTATTAAACGTTACCATGAACTTCCGATCACTGAGTTATGGTTGGTGGATGTTGAGGAAGGCAAAGAAAAATTAGAGATTATTTTTGATTTATGCGAACGCATGGTTAAACATGCAAACATTCCATTAAAAATAGTGAAGACATTGGATCGTAAAGAAGCACTTAAAGATGCTGATTTTGTGACTACGCAATTAAGGGTCGGCCAATTAAAAGCTCGTGAATTAGATGAGTCTATTCCATTAAAACATGGTTATTTAGGCCAAGAAACCAATGGTGCTGGTGGATTATTTAAAGGGCTGCGTACAATTCCAGTTATTTTTGACATTATTAAAGATGTGGAAGAAATCTGCCCTAATGCATGGGTGATTAACTTTACTAACCCAGCAGGGATGGTGACAGAAGCGGTTTACCGGCACACTAACTTTAAGCGTTTTATTGGTGTGTGTAATATACCGATTGGCATGAAAATGTTTATTACAGATGTTCTTAATCTGTCAGATAACGATGAGTTATCCATCGACTTATTCGGTTTAAACCATATGGTTTTTATCAAAGATGTGATTGTTAATGGAGTTTCTCGTTTTGATGAGCTATTAGATGGTATTGCGTCAGGTACGTTAAGTGCCAACTCAGTAAAAAACATCACTGACCTTGCGTTTGACGAAGGGCTAATTCGCAGCTTAAATCTGATCCCTTGTTCTTATTTACTGTATTACTTTAAACCAAAAGAAATGTTAGCTATCGAGCTTGGTGAATATTATAAAGGTGGGGCTCGAGCTCAAATCGTGCAAAAAGTAGAGCATCGGCTATTTGAACTTTATAAGGATCCATCACTTGATGTGAAACCTAAAGAGCTTGAGTTACGTGGCGGAGCTTATTATTCGGATGCAGCTTGTGAAGTCATTAACGCGATCTATAACGATAAAAATACGGAGCATTACGTTAATATCCCACATCAGGGGCAAATTGATAATATTCCTGAAGATTGGACGGTGGAAATGACTTGCCTACTTGGGCGTGATGGTGCGAAACCGCACCCACGAGTAACGCATTTTGATGATAAAGTACTTGGCTTAATTTATACCTTAAAAAACTTTGAAGTTGCTACTAGCCAAGCCGCAGTCAATGGTCAGTTTAATGATGTATTACTGGCGATGAATTTGAACCCGTTAATTCACTCCGATAATGATGCGCGTTTAATTTCGAAAGAACTACTTATCGCCCATAAAAAATACCTGCCGAACTTTGCGAAAGCAATACAACAAATTGAGCAGGAAGGTTAATGAGTTAAATAGCTTATAGAATTAAGGGAGAACAAATGGCTTCATTACTTATTGTGAATGCTGATGATTTTGGATTATGTGAAGCCGTTAATTACGGGATTATTGAATCTCATCGTAATGGGGTTGTTAATTCAACGAGTGCAATGATGAATATGCCTGCCATATCCCATGCGGCTAAATTAAGTCATGAAAATCCGAATTTAGCGGTGGGAATGCATTTTGTTTTAACGGCAGGTAAGCCTTTTTCATCAATGCCGACTCTCAGCCGTGATGGAATGTTGGGTAAATGGCTGTGGGATATCGATATTAATGATTTGCCTTTGTCTGAGATTGAACAAGAACTGAATCTGCAATATCACAAATTTATTGAAATTTTTGGCCAAAAGCCCAGCCATATTGATAGCCATCATCACGTGCATATGATTGAAGGAATTTTCCCAATAGTCGTGGGTTTTGCTCAAGAACAGGGAGTTGCATTGCGTGTAGACCGCCAATTAGAAAAAAATTGGCCGCCATTGTCATATCAAGTGGCAAGCACTGACTGTTTCAGTAGTGAGTTTTATGGTGATGAAATTTCAGAAGCATTGTTTTTGAAGATTATTGATGAAGCCAAAGCACAGGGCCATCATTCTATTGAGGTCATGAGTCATCCCGCTTTTATTGATAATGCGTTATTAAAAAGCAACTACGCTTATCCACGTTTAAATGAGCTAGAAGTATTAACATCGGAAAATTTAAAATCACAAATAATAGCACGTGGTTTTAAAGTTGGTTCCTACCGAGATATTTAAAGAAAAAGGCCCAAATTCAATATGACTGGAATTTGGGCTCTATTTTTTGGCTTTTAACCTAACTTATTTGCCGAGCTTACCTTTAAGGAAACTAACGACATTTTCTAAGCCAACCAATTCTTTATCATCACTGCGGCGTGATTTATATTCAATCTGGTTGTTATCTAAGTTACGGTCACCAATCACGATAGTGTATGGAACGCCAATCAGCTCCATATCCGCAAACATCACACCTGGGCGTTCTTTACGGTCATCAAAAATCACATCAATGCCGTTTGCTTTTAAGTCTGCATACAGTTTTTCAGCAACTTCTTTAACGCGGTAAGATTTGTGCATGTTCATTGGCAAAATTGCAACTTGGAAAGGTGCAATTGCATCTGGCCAAATAATCCCACGTTCATCATGGCTTTGCTCAATAGCTGCGGCGACGATACGTGTTACACCAATACCATAACAACCCATGGTGACGATTTGGTTGTGGCCTTCTTCGTTCTGTACAGATGCTTTCATCGCTTCTGAGTATTTGGTACCTAATTGGAAAATATGACCAACTTCGATACCACGTTTAATTTGTAGTACACCTTTACCGTCTGGGCTTGGATCGCCTTCGACGACATTGCGTAAATCATAAGCTTCAGGTAATGCTAAATCACGTTCCCAGTTGATGCCAAAGTAGTGTTTACCATCAACATTTGCACCTGCACCAAAGTCACTCATTACTGCAACACTGCGATCGATAACAATCGGTAGTGGCATATTGATCGGGCCTAGTGATCCTGGGCCTGCATTCACTGCATTTCTGATCTCAGCTTCTGTTGCAAACTCGAGTGGGCTAGCGACTAAAGGATGTTTTTCAGCTTTAACTTCATTCAGTTCATGATCACCGCGGATTAATAGTGCCACTAACGTATGACCTGAATCTTTTTCGGCATGAACAATGAGAGTCTTAACTGTTTTCTCAACAGGTAAGTTAAATTGCTCAACCAACTCAGCAATTGTTTTTGCATTTGGTGTATCGACTAAACGAAGCTCTTCGGTTGGTGCCCCGCGTGGCGAGGTTGGTGCTAATGCTTCGGCAAATTCGATATTTGCGGCATAGTCAGACTCAGTGGAGAAAATAACGTCATCTTCACCGTTTTTCGCTAACACTTGGAATTCGTGAGATGCACTACCGCCGATTGAGCCAGTGTCCGCTTGAACCGCTCGGAAATCAAAGCCAATACGCGTGAAAATTTTGCTATATGCTTCGTACATTGCATCATAGGTTTCTTGCAATGATTCTTGGCTAATGTGGAAAGAGTATGCATCTTTCATAATAAATTCGCGTGAACGCATGACGCCAAAACGCGGGCGAACTTCATCACGGAATTTGGTTTGAATTTGGAATAAATTCAATGGCAGTTGTTTATAAGATGTGATTTCGTTACGCACTAAATCAGTGATCACTTCTTCATGGGTTGGACCAAGGACAAATGGGCGCTCACCACGGTCAACAAAACGCAGCAACTCAGGGCCATACTGTTCCCAACGTCCACTTTCTTGCCATAAATCTGCGGGCTGAACGACGGGTAAAGATACCTCGATAGCGCCTGCATTTTCCATTTCTTCACGGACGATGTTTTCGACTTTACGCAGAACACGCACGCCTGTGGGTAACCAGTCATACAGACCAGAAGCAAGTTTACGGATCATTCCTGCACGCAGCATCAGCTGGTGGCTGATAACTTCTGCATCCGCAGGGGTCTCTTTTAGAGTTGAGAGCAGATATTTGCTAGTACGCATTGTATAGGTTCCATTAGAACAACAAATTATGGCAAGCCGCTTGCTTACCAAAGTATATAGAGAGCTAGTCTACCAGTGACTGAGACTCGCCAAAAGGGGTTAACACGTTTTTTCATAGGGTTCGATAGCGAATACTTCAGTCACACCATTAAATACTCGCCAACGAATATTAAAATCTAATAAATGAACCGCATAGTCACGAATTTCAGTAGATTGTTTTTTATACGCAGGGCGAGGGTCTTGCATCAAAATTTGTTCAATAAATTGTTTTAGCGCAGGGTATTGGTGTTGATAAGACACTAATTGATTTTCAACGGCTGGCGTGAATATAACCTGCATATTATCTGAAGGTGCAGCCTGTGCATATCCCGCGGTAGCCTCTGGTATTGCCTCAGCAAAAGGTAAATAAGGCTTTATATCAATCACCGGAGTGCCATCAACCAAATCCAGGCTACCAAGCTCGAGTATAGCTTGGTTGTTTTTTATAGAAACCCCTTTTAATTCAACAAGGGACATACCAATTGGATTTGGTCTAAATGTTGAACGAGTTGCAAACACACCCATTTTATCATTACCACCGAGACGAGGTGGACGAACTAATGGTTTCCAGCCGCCTTTCATTGTTTGATGAAAAACAAAAATTACCCAGATATGACTAAACTGCATTAAGCCACGAACGGTATTCGCATCATTGAAAGGGGGATGGAGGTGTAGACGTCCTACACCACCTGGAACAAGCCCAGGTTGGCGCGGGATGGCAAACTTTTCTTTATATGGTGATTCGATATGACCAATAGTATCAAATTGAAAAGATTGCATATGACGGTTATTCAACAATTTTTAATGCGCTACCTTCACAAATCGTTGCTTGATAACAACCAGGAGCGGTCATTGTCTGGCATTGGTGCAAAAGGACGGCATCAGCAGCGATAAAAGCAGCTTGTGATAACATACTGTTTTTCGCTGTATTTAGATTTGCAGGGGGGCTTTGAACGCTTTCTCTGCAAGATTCGCCAGAAACAATACCTAAATCTTTGAAAGGCATCCCTAGGAGTTCTTCAGGGCTATTCATTAATTTAACATTTGCTGTTTCTGGTTCTTCAGTCACACTCGGCACAGGCTTAGACAATTTCATACTCGTGAAACCTTTGTTTGCCCCTGGACTCGTGTATTGGTTAATCCCACACCCAGCTAACGTAAACGCTACTAAGGTGAGCAATAACAGTCTCATAAGTTATTACCTTTCTTATATGATTCAATAAAATATCGTTATTTTTATAGTCTATAAATTGCAAAAAATACCAGATGGCACGGAGCCATCTGGTATTTTAATCGTTTTTTTAATAATAAAAAAGATTACCAGCCTTTAACTGCACCACCATCAAAGGCTTCGTTAGCTTTGTTAGCAACTTCATCTGATTGATAAGCTTGGATAAATTTCTTTACATTTTCGTTATCTTTATTGTCTTCACGGGCAACAATAATATTCACATACGGAGAATCTTTATCTTCAACAAATAAACCATCTTTTGCTGGCGTCAGTTTAGGTGTAGCGCTGCTTGCCCAAGTGGTGTTGATGATAGCTAAAGCAATTTTTTGGTCGTCAAGTGCGCGTGGTAACTGTGGCGCTTCTAGTTCAACAAATTTCAGATTTTTTGGATTCTCAACAACATCCAGAACAGTAGGCATTAAGCCTGTGCCATCTTTTAGTTTAATTAAACCTTGTTGTTGCAGTAGCAGTAAAGAACGACCTAAGTTTGTTGGGTCATTCGGTAATGCGATTTGTGAGCCATCAGCTAATTCATCAACAGATTTGATTTTTTTAGAATAAGCAGCAATTGGGTAAATAAAAGTATTGCCAACTGGCACTAACTTATAATTACGATCTTTAATTTGTTGATCAAGGTATGGCTTGTGTTGAAAGGCGTTTAAATCGATATCGCCTTTGCTTAATGCTTCGTTTGGCAATACGAAATCATTAAATGAAACTAGCTCAACATCTAAACCGTATTTTTCTTTAGCAACTTTCTGTGCGACTTCAGCAACTTCTAACTCTTTGCCCATGATCACACCAACTTTAATGCTGTTAGCATCTTTTTCTTTTTCGCCACAACCCGCTAAAACGAGTGTGCCTAATAGCGCGCCGACAACTGCGATAGATTTTAACTTAATAGACATTGGTAGTACCCCTTTCATACTGACTTTATAAGCACCCTAATGGCGCCGCTATTTTACTGACTATCGATGTGAAACTTTTTTCATTAAGTACTCGCCACCAAACTGGATTGCGTTTACTAAAATGACAAGAAGAACAATCACGGTATTCATCACAACAGGGTTATAGGTTTGATAACCATACTGCAGCGCGATTTGACCCAAACCACCCGCTCCCACTGCGCCGCCCATTGCTGAATAACCGACTAACATAATTAAGGTAATGGTTGCAGCATTGATCAGGCTTGGCATTGCTTCAGGGATCAATATTTTACGAATGATCTGAAGAGGCGTTGCCCCCATGGCACGTGCTGATTCAATCAAACCACTTGGAATTTCTAATAGCGCATTCTCTACCATACGTGCAATAAATGGCGCAGCACCAATGGTTAAAGGGACGATCGCGGCTTTTAAACCAATGGTTGTACCCACTAAAAATGACGTTAATGGAATAATCCAAACGAGTAAAATAATAAATGGTACTGAACGGAAAATATTAATTATAACGGCAAGTGCACGATATAAACCGACATTTTCCATCACTTGGTCTTTACGCGTAATATAAAGTAAAACACCTAATGGTAAGCCTAAAACAAAGCCTAAAAAGCCAGAAACAAAGGTCATTGTGATAGTGTCGATGGTGCCGTTAATCAGCAAATAAATCATTCTCTCAGACATAACCCAAAACCTCTACTTTCACGTGGTGCTCTTTCAAAAATTCAATTGTGGACTCAACACCACCATTAATGCCATGCAGCTCAGCTAGCATCACACCAAATTTTACGCCGCCTGCGTAATCAATCTGAGAGCTTAAAATATTAATATCAATATCAAACTTACGTACTGCCATCGAAATTAGCGGCGCATCAACGGATTGACCTGTAAATTCTAATTTCACTAATGGCGATAAATCTTTACCTGCCTCTGTACTCATACGCTCTTTATAGTCATCTGGAATATCAATAATTAATGTTGACTGAATAAAAGCCTGTGCAACAGGTGTTTTCGGGTGAGAGAACACTTCGCTCACTTTATCTTGTTCGATTAATTGACCACCACTAATCACTGCGACTTGGTCACAAATACGTTTTACGACATCCATTTCGTGAGTGATTAATAAGATGGTTAACCCTAAACGACGGTTAATGTCTTTTAATAGTTCTAAAATAGAACGCGTTGTTGCAGGGTCTAATGCGCTAGTCGCTTCGTCACACAATAAAACTTTGGGTGAATTAGCTAAAGCACGCGCGATTGCAACACGTTGTTTTTGCCCACCCGATAAATTAGCAGGGTAAGCATCTTTCTTTTCACTTAAACCGACTAACTCTAATAGCTCATCAACACGTTCTTTAATTTTTTCTTTGGGCGTATTGTCGAGTTCCAGTGGCAGTGCCACGTTATCAAAAACAGTGCGCGAAGATAATAAGTTAAAATGTTGGAAAATCATGCCAATACCACGGCGTGCTCTCGTCAACGCTTTTTCTGTCATTAATGTTAAATCTTGCCCATCAACAACAACTTGGCCTGATGTTGGGCGCTCTAGCATGTTTACGCAACGAATTAACGTACTTTTACCTGCGCCTGAAGCACCAATAACGCCATATATCTGACCAGCAGGTACATGCAAGCTAATATCAGTCAGCGCTTGAATGCTACGGCTTCCTTGCTGGAAAACTTTATTTATATTTGAGAGCTTTATCATTTATGTTTTCTAACTTTTATCTGAATTGTTCTTTAGATA
The DNA here is from genome assembly GCF_050446505.1 of Providencia sp. SP181. Taxonomy (NCBI): domain Bacteria; kingdom Pseudomonadati; phylum Pseudomonadota; class Gammaproteobacteria; order Enterobacterales; family Morganellaceae; genus Providencia; species Providencia sp. SP181. The sequence continues at coordinate 1,085 of NZ_JBBPXM010000012.1, read as the reverse complement.
GTGTATCTAATATGGTTGGATGTTAAGGCGTCTAGACGTCTAAGTCAACAAAGATTGTGCGATTTATTCTATTCTCATTTCATTTCTTTTCGTGAGATACTAAAAAGATATTTGGTTTGAGGAGTAAACAGGTGAGTAACGGGATACCAGCAGTCTTTTTAGACAGAGACGGAACAATTAATATCGATCATGGCTATGTACATAAAATAGATGACTTCGAATTTATTGAAGGCGCTATTGAAGCCATGTTGGAATTAAAAAAAATGGGTTATGCATTAGTGGTTGTCACAAATCAATCGGGTATTGGTCGTGGCATTTATACCGAAGACCAATTTATGCAATTAACCGAATGGATGGACTGGTCACTTGCTGATCGTGGTGTTGACCTAGACGGCATTTATTTCTGCCCACATCACGCTGAGTCAGATGTTGAAGAGTATCAGCAAGACTGCAATTGCCGTAAACCAAAACCTGGCATGCTATTAGATGCTCAGTCTTTCTTAAATATAGATATGGCAGCTTCTATAATGGTCGGTGATAAACTCGCAGATATTTTAGCAGGTAAAGCAGCAAACGTTGGGGCGACAGTGTTAGTTAAAAGTGGCGAACCTGTGACAGAAGAAGCAATGAATAGTGCCGATTTCGTGATTAATAGCATTGCAGACCTGCCAGCAACGTTAAAAAGAATCAAAAAATAGTCATTTTGGGTGATAAGCGAGCAGTCAGAAAAAAGTTTTAAAAAAACACTTGCCAGATTTTTCTGACTCCCTATAATGCGCATCCACTGACCGGGAACAAGACAACGCAAAGCGCGGTGAACACTGAAACGGCAGCGAGAGATTCTGAAAAGAAAAAGCAAAAAAAATGCTTGACTCTCACGGAGGAAAACGTATTATACGCCTCCTCGCAGCAACGACCCAGAAGGTCAATTTCACGATGAAATGCTGCAACGCTCTTTAACAATTTATCAGACAATCTGTGTGGGCACTCACAGGACACTATCAAAAAAATATTTGATTTTAAGTCTTGAAGAGTGACTAACACGTTAATTCATATATATGAACTAATAGGTAATATGTTTTCGT
>NZ_JBBPXM010000011.1:0-127744 GCF_050446505.1 Providencia sp. SP181 | reverse complement strand
GTTGACCGCAATCGCTAACCCTAATCACATACTTTTGTATGCTCATAGGGATTAGCTCAATTGTCGCCTTACGACAACACGAATTATTTAGGGTAAACCCGTCATGTTCGCGCTGTCGCTGTGTTGACCGAAATCGCTAATGATAAAGAATATAATAGCTTATTGACGAATATTAGCCTTCATCATTAAAGGCATTTTGTATCCATTCGAATTGATTACCTGTAATAGCACAAATATCAAATCGACAGGCACTGGTTTCGAAACTCTCTTGTCGCTGTGCAAGCCAAATTTTGGCTGCGGCTAATAACTTTCTACGTTTATGCCAGTTTACTGATAAAAGCGCATCACCGTAATCACAATTTTTGCGAAATCGAACCTCAATAAATATCCAACCTGTTTTATCACGCATGATGAGGTCAATTTCCCCTCCTCGATTTCTCGCATTGCGTTCAATAAAGGTTAGTCCCTGTTTTTTCAAAAATGCGAGAGCTTGATTTTCGTAATATCGGCCTGTTAACCATCTTAAGGGTTTTTGAATTGCTTTCATGACGTCCTTGTCTGAAAAAAGCCATCATCCTGATGGCTGAGGTTGCTGACAAAGCAGGATAAAAGCGTGGTTTTTCCTACTTTGTGTTATCAGCCGAAAACCAATAAATTGATTTTCCTAATTTATTTTCAAAACCTATCCAACCTGCAGTCAAACCTAATCGGTTTGTCAGCAGTTTGAGCCATCATCCTGATGGCTCATCTTTTTTTATTGCGCAGGGACAACTTGCCCTTGTTTAAACTGTAACCATGGCAGTTCTCGGAATACCACACAGTTAGCTTGTGTACTTAATGTTCCTGATGCACCATTGATTCTCACTTGTCCTGCTTGTTGCAGTTTGTCATAGCTATTCGCTAATGACCATGCATCAATACCCATTGCATACAGGCGGAATAACGAATAGTCATTATTCAGTTTTTGTTGCGCCTGTTTGCGTAGGTTATTATTTGCTCCCGCAAGCAGTGGGATTTCGCTAAATTTTACGCCATCCATTTCAAAACGGTAGTCTGCACCTGAACCTGCTTGGTTGCTACGAGAACTAGTATAAAGTGCAGGGCGAGAGCGAGAACTGATCGCCATTTCAATCATCGGTTTAATCAGTGTGAGTTCATCACGAGTTGCAACGATATAAACAGAGTCAATTGCATCACTTGTTTCGCCTAGCGGGTTACCTGTGTTAACCAGCGTTCCCGTCATTCGAATTCCTGCACCACGGTTAATGGATTCTTTTAAAGAAGGCACTGAACCGAAGGTTTGCATTAATACCGTACCGCCACCTTTTGATTGCCACCCTTGAGCGAAGGCTTTGGCGATTCTATCTCCAAATGCATTAGCAGGTACTAAAACCAAAGGCATTTGCTTGCCTTGTGCTCGCATATACGCAGCAGCATTTTGCGCTTCATCCTCAGGAGAAAGCGAAAAGTAGCAAAGATTTGGACGTGGCTGTAATTGGTTAGCATCCAACTCATTCAAGGCTAATACGCTAACAGGTGCACCCATTTGTGCGATAGTTTGAACATCATTTTTCAATAGCGGGCCAACAACGAGGTTGAAACCTTCGTTTTTCGCTTGTTCCAGTAATTGGGGCATTTGCTTGCCTGTGGTATCAAACACTTTGATTGTTTGTGTATTCACAGGTGTAGCATCAATTTGTAGGCTAGAGGAGACGATGTCTGTATCTGTGGGGACGTCGCCTGCGGTATTCGCAACTTCTGCATAAATTTGGTCTAGCACATCGTTGCCGCTACTCGGCTGCGGGGCTGTTCTTGCTGGCGTTGCTGAACCTTGAGGAATGCCTTTTTGTGCATCCATAAACCCTTGCATGATGGCCTGACCAAATACTTTGCCTTGGCCGCTCATTGGGAGAAATAATGCAATTTTGGGGCTATTACCGACGCGCGGTAACATTGCTTGAATTAGCTGAGTTGGGGCTAGCGCAGCACCAGGGTTGTTGGAGTAGCGCATTTTCCAGTCGTTAAAACCCGCACGGAGGGCATCAGGGTCATCTTGGTTATTTTGATAAATATCGAGCAGATCAACCCAGCCTTGGAGAATATTTTCCTCTGCGCCAATTCCGTGAATCTGATCTGGTGTCAACTGTGTTAACATCTTCCATAATCCATCGATGTTAACTTGGCGCTCGGCAGCTGTCTTTAATAATGGTTCTTGGCTAATGTAGGCACGAAGTGCTTCCAGAGAGGGTTTGCCTTGAGCCGCATCAATGATAGCTTGGTAGCCGCTGGCATCGGACGTGCTTTGCTCAGGTGTTTTTTGGGTGGAAGGAAAATAATCTGAGACAATTTGGCACCCAGAGAGTGCAAATGTGGACAGCATTGCTGTGCAGATTAACCCTTTTTTCAAATGCAAAAAAATTGAAGGACGCATACTGTATCCAATGGTGTATTTTTCAATTGCTTAATTTTAAACCGGCTATTCGGATGAAACAATGAACCAACCTAATCAAGCTGTGGTTATGGCATCCACGCTGTATATCGTCCCAACACCGATTGGGAATATGGGCGACATCACGCAACGCGCGCTGGATGTTCTTAAACATGTTGACCTTATTGCGGCAGAGGACACTCGGCATTCAGGCATTTTATTACAAAATTTTGCGATAAATGCACGACTGTTTGCTCTGCATGATCATAATGAACAGCAAAAGGCAGATCAATTAATTAGCAAACTTCATCAAGGTGATAGTATCGCATTAGTCTCAGATGCAGGTACACCTTTAATTAATGATCCAGGTTATCATTTGGTCAATCGCTGTCGTGAAGCGGGTATTCGAGTGGTACCTTTACCTGGTGCTTGTGCGGCGATTACTGCACTATCAGCTGCGGGCTTACCATCAGACCGTTTTTGTTATGAGGGTTTTTTACCTGCGAAAACAAAAGGCCGGAAGGACGTTTTACAATCACTCGAACAAGAAACACGAACGCTAATTTTTTATGAATCAACCCATCGCTTACTAGACAGTTTAGCAGATATGGTGGAAGTCTGGGGACCAGATCGCCATGTTGTGTTAGCCCGTGAACTGACAAAAACGTGGGAGTCTATTGAGGGGCGTCCTGTGGGGGAGTTGTTAGCTTGGGTGCAAGAAGATGAAAACCGCCATCGAGGTGAGATGGTGTTGGTTGTAGAGGGTTATAAGAAACCTGAAGATGACTCAGCAATTTCACCTGATGTTATCCGCACTCTCAATTTATTGCAAAAAGAGCTCCCCCCGAAAAAAGCAGCAGCGATTACTGCCGAAATTTACGGTTTAAAGAAAAATATGCTGTATAAATTGATGTTAGATAATCAAGGTGATGAATAACTTTTAAGCAAATAGCGCTATCAAGGGCTTAAGTCGTCAATTGCCTGTTCGAAAGTCTGTACAAGCCGTAGCAAAGTGCCTATAATTCGCCGCGGAGTTGGCCAGACAACCGCTGCTTTATCGTAGTCCCTTCGGGAGACGGGTAGAGGGGAGGAAAGTCCGGGCTCCATAGGGCAGGGTGCCAGATAACGTCTGGGAGGCGCAAGCCTACGACTAGTGCAACAGAGAGCAAACCGCCGATGGCCTGTTTACAGGATCAGGTAAGGGTGAAAGGGTGCGGTAAGAGCGCACCGCGCGACTGGCAACAGTTCGTGGCACGGTAAACTCCACCCGGAGCAAGACCAAATAGGGGTTCATATGGTGCGGCCCGCATTGAACTCGGGTAGGTTGCTGGAGCCAGTGCGCAAGTGCTGGCCTAGATGAATGGTTGTCCACGACAGAACCCGGCTTATCGGCCAACTCCCTTTTTTCGTCATATTTCGCGCTGTACCTTTGTTGGCTGCATTCAGCCACACGGGTCACATACTTTTGTATGCTCCCCGCGCTGTCTTCATTTTGCCGCCTCGGTACAACACGAACTATTTAGAAAAAATCTTAGTTTGTTATTTTTTTGTCATACTTCAAGCTGTGCCTGTGTTGGCGTCATTCGTCAACCCTAGTCACATGCTGGTGTATGCTCCTAGGGATTTCCTCATTTTGCCGCCTTGGCACAACTCGAATTATGTTAGAAAAAATCTGATTTTGTTATTTTTTCGTCATATTTCGCGTTGTACCTTTGTTGGCTGCATTCAGCCACACGGGTCACATACTTTTGTATGCTCCCCGCGTTGTCTTCATTTTGCCGCCTCGGTACAACACGAACTATTTAGAAAAAATCATAATCTTTTGATTTAATATAAAAACACTTTTCTTCTTTCTTTTCTGGTTTGTCTTCACCATTTGCTACATCAAATCATCAACGTCACAACCCTCTGATGTAAATCAATACGCTTTGTGAATATGTAAATACAATAGTGGTATTTATAATGCATGTTAAAGAGATATGTGGACATGATAGAAAAACCACGTGTAAGGTACCAACGTCGCCCTGGTACGGTGGGCGGTAAGCTTCCTTGGAATGACTGGCGAAATACCTCAACATGGCGAAAAGTCGTCCAAATTATACTGCTGGCGATAAATCTTTATATCGGTATTACTTTCTATTACTGGGTACGTTACTTCGAAACTGGAGGGGAAACGTTGTACCTTCCACGTCCTGGAGGTATTGAAGGCTGGCTACCCATTGCGGGGTTAATGAACTTAAAATACACATTAGAAACAGGGAGCTTCCCACCTATTCATGCGGCGTCGATGTTTCTGTTAGTGGCTTTTATTCTTATCAGTTTATTGCTGAAAAAGTCCTTTTGTTCATGGATGTGCCCAATAGGCACAGTATCGGAATATACAGGGAAATTAGGGAAAAAACTGTTTCGCTATCAAATCAATCTCCCTAAATGGCTAGATATTCCCCTGCGAGGCCTAAAGTATGTGCTGTTAAGCTTCTTTCTTTATATTGCATTTTCTATGTCAGCGCAGATGATTCAATACTTTATGATGTCGCCTTATGGGATCATTATTGATGTGAAAATGTTGGATTTCTTTCGCCATATTAGCGATTTTGCATTGATTAGTGTGGTGGTTTTGGTGGTGCTGAGTGTGTTTATTCGCAATGCTTGGTGCCGTTATCTCTGCCCTTATGGCGCGCTGTTGGGGCTATTATCACTACTTTCTCCCGTTAAAATTCACCGAAATGTGGAAAGTTGTATTGACTGTGGAAAATGTGCAAAAAATTGCCCATCACGTATTCCAGTGGATAAACTCATTCAGGTAAGAACGGCGGAGTGCACGGGGTGTATGACTTGTGTGGAATCCTGCCCAGTTGCGTCAACGCTGGATTTTTCACTGCAAATACCCACGCAAAAACGTCAATTTCCATTATCAGGGATTGTTATGATGGCTTTGACCTTGGCAATTTTATTTATCATGATTGGTATTGCTGCTTTCTTCGAGGTATGGGATAGCCCTGTGCCAGATAATTATTGGTTTCATATTATACCGAATGCGCGAAGCATAGGTCATTGATAGAGAATGAAAAAAATCCCCACACAGACAAGATGAGTGGGGCATTTGTTGTTTTGGTCACTTTGTCACAATGACTCAGTTTGTAACGTTCGCTTATATTTATTTTCTGACTTCTTTTTACTGCTTTTAACGCATCAATTAACCGCTTGCTTAACCATCTGCAATAACTGACGCACATCTTCTGGGCGTGTATTGCCCGTATCTTTATCAATAATTGAACTATAAATATGAGGAATGATTTTCTTCACGCCTGCATCTAGGGCGATTTGCAAAATTTCGGCAAAATTGTCTAGGTCAATGCCGCCCGTCGGCTCTAAAGAAAAATCAAATTTGGCACAGGCTTGGGCGATAGCTTTATATTCTTCAATATAGGTTAACCCTTTCATATTAAAGAATTTAACAGAGTCAGCCCCCATGTCTTTTAGCATCATAATTGCGGTTTCGATAGGGACGATACCGTCAGGGGCTTGGGAGCTTAATGGGCCCGTGGAAATTTTCACCATGCCAATTGTGCCCGTTGGGGAAATCAACGCATTCACAAATGTCTCATTTTGGCCTAATAACGCACGGCTGATTGGCGCTCCTGTAAACACTTGGTTGACGTGCTGTGGCTGAATTTCTTTTGAAATCAAGGAGACCATTGTGGATTGATTCGGGTCACCTGCACCGAGACCCACAGATAATGCATTGTCCGTTTCTTTGGCATAAATGCGCATATCAGCGATAGCACTGTCTAAATCAGGGTAGTTTTTAGATAATACACCGACGACAACAAAGGTTTCTGCGGCGGCATAGATATCTTTGGCATTTTGGTGGCTGCCAGCCAATACATTTAAACAAACGCGGTCACGGTAAAAATTCGGTGACAGTTTCATCTTAAATTCCTTCTACTAACAAGCGAATATTCTTTGAAATAACATCAAGTTGATCAGTACTGACGCTGCGGATATCCGCCTCGACTTTCCCTTCGTTGGCTTTATATTCACGGAAGTAAATCGCGGTATCGCCTTGTTTTAAGTCAGCCATAATTTGGTAGGTTGTTTTACCAATCACTTTTTCATCGAAGCTGATTTCGGTACGGGCGATGTCGCGCCCTGCGGCGTCCCAGACGACTTGGGCTGAAATGCCCTTTATGGCATTTAGATCACTGATAAACTTCGCCATTCGCGTGACCATTTCTGCGCCAGTTTCTTTTTGTGCAGTTAAGTACTGTTCGATGGCAAGGGTTAAGCCCAAAATGCCTTCCTTACCCACTTTCATGGCACGGCCAATACCTTGGTTTTGGCGTTTTACCCACTCAATATACTGTTTTTTACCAACGACTAAGCCACTGGTCGGCCCTTCAATGGCCTTTGCACCACTGTAAATCACAATATCGCCACCCGCTTGGTAATAAGCGGTTAACTCTTCTTCTGCTGCAGCATCAACAATCAATGGCAGCTGGTGGTCATGTGCCACTTTAGCCGCTTGCTCGACGGTTAACATACTTTTTTGCACGGTATGATGGGATTTGATATACAAAATTGCTGCCGTATTTGGGGTGATTTTTGCGGCTAATTGGGCTGCACTGCATTCGTTTGCAAAGCCCGCTTCAATTACTTTTCCGCCGCCTAAAGACACCATTGTGTCAACTGGCGCACCAAAGTTGACGTTATGGCCTTTCGGTAAAATAATTTCACGCGGAACAACTTTTTCCGATGAATGCAGGTTCAATAATAAGTCATCATCGTCTTGCACAATCACACCCGCAACGGCTTGGGCAATACCTGCTGAGGCGCAAGAGACCACAACAGCAGCTTCGACATTCAATAAATTGGCGATGTATTCACCTGTTTTATTGACTAAATCTTTAATTTCAAAGTAATTATTAAGTCCGTAAGCGACACGTTCAACAACTTCAGGCGTTGGTGTCGATACGCCTAGAATGGTCATGCGGCCAGACGCGTTGATAACGTGTTTTAACTGATATTTCTCATAAATCGATTGCATATTCGGATTCGCCTTGTGCATGAATAATATGTTTACCACCAACGATAGCGGCAATAGGAACAAAGCGGTGCGTACCTACGCGATGTTCGCCTTCTGCGTCAGTGAGTTCAGTTTGTTCTTCTTTCAGATCAAACAACGTAATGTCTGCATCGAAACCAGGTCTTAAATACCCTTTCGCAGGCAGCGATAAGAAATTAGCGGCTTTTTCTGTAACACAACGTAAAATTTGCTCTGCGCTAAAGCCCATGCACAGGAATTTAGTCATCACAAATGCAAGGCTGTAAACAGGGCCATTCACACGGTTGCGATGATAAATATCGGAGCTGATAATGTCAGGGTATGTACCAATACGCATGGCTTGTTCAGCGACTTTAAAGCTAAAACTTTCACCGCCATGGCCGACATCTAAAATCACACCACGTGCCAGAGCTCGAGCAATTGAGGGTTTAAGATAGCCATCGTCACCTAAAATTTTATTGGGTTTACCATTAAAGCAGTGTGTGATGATATCGCCACGCGTGAGCAAATCAGCGACTTCATCAATATCTGGTGGGTTATTACCGATATGCACCATCAATGGGAGATGGTGTTTTTTCTGCATCTCTTTGGCTTGAATCAGTGGTGCGATGCCATTTTCACCCACAACGCTTTTACTCATACGGGCTTTCATTCCCACGACAAAGCCTTGGTGGCGTTCGATAGCCTCTTGAAAACACACTTCGTTGATATTGTTCATATCGGACAATTCATTTTGTGCAATGATGCCAATTCGTGAAATATTCAACAAAGAAAAGACGTTGGTTTTGGACTTTTTGGTTAATTGATAAAATTTATCAATATCGTCAGCGCCCACACTCCCCGCATCAACCAGTGAGGTAACGCCGCCCGCAGCGCCTGCTAAATCGGGGTCATCAAAGTAGATTGGTGATTCGGCAAAACAGTGTGCATGAGAATCAATCCATCCCGCGCTGACATACGTTTTCCCTTTCAAGTCAATCACTTTGTCAGCTTGTTGGTTGCAGGCTAACTCTGGGCCTGCTGCCTCGATTTTTCCGTCTTTAATCAGTATATCGATAATTGTGCCGTCGATACGTTTACCGTGTTTGATGATGAGTGTGTACATGTAGTTACCTTCTTCATACTCGTCATACTTCAAACCGCAGCGTTGTTGGCTGCTCTTCCGCTACCCTAGTCACATACTTTTGTATGCTCCTAGGGATATCGTCGTTTGCCACCTAGCTGCAATTTGAATTATTTAGAGTATGCTTAAATGTTTATTCTAAATGATACGAATCGCAGTTTTTCAAGGCCCTAACCACATGCAGATATATGCGCCTAGGGTTATCGTCATTTGCTGCCTAGCTGCAATTTGAATTATTTAGATCATGCTTAAAAGTGTGTTCTAAATGATGCAAACCGCAGTGTTTTTGCTGCCTAGTGACCCAGGGCATATGCCCTGGGATAATGCGCATTAAGCAACGATAGGGAAGAAATAACCGAATAACATCGCGCCTAAAATTGCCCCGCCAGCAACGGGTTTTTGCCATACATAGAAAATTAGAGCGCCAATCAGTGAACCGATCCCGATTGGAATGGATGCCGCCATCGCCGCTAAGATAATCAGTGGGCCTAAGAATCGGCCTGAAGTATTACCTGCACCCATCATGACGTCAGCGCCAAAGGTTGAGTTGGCTTGAGCAATAGTGAATTTACGTGCAAAAACAATCAGTAAACCGATTAATACGCCAAGGAATAAGCCTGTCAGTAACGAAATCCAAAAGTTAGTGACTAAAATATCCCAGCCAGCCGCGAGGAACAGAGCGGGGACACCAAGGCCAATCCCTGTTTGCAATGCGCCACCGATATCCAAAATCCCTACCAGTGAACCTTCGATAATTCGAGCGAATAAGAAACTCGCACCGAATGCCGCTACTGCACCGTAAACCCCAGTGTCGAGCCCTGCGCGTAACATGGCGACAAAAGCCACTTCGTTAAATGCGCCGAACCCGTAAACCACGTACATATGGGTACCTGCGAAGATCCCTGCTGATAGCAGCCCAACAAAGATGGGGAATGACCACTCGGCGTACCAAAAATCGTCTTTATTAATTTCAGTTGTCATGATTATTTCCCGCTCAGCAGTCCGTGGACGTATTCAAGCCACAGTGGTTTGTCTAGGTTGAAAGAGGTGATCATTTTCAGGTCAAACTCACGGAAGAAGCCACTCAGAACGAACAATAGAACGACTGTTATCATCATTGTGCGTGTGATGCGGTTCCAGCCGTTATCATCAACGCCTTTACCTATCAAGATACCTAATACTAAACCAGGGATAGCATTACCCATGATTAGCTGAGCACAACCACCGAACAGCGTTGCCCAGAAACCAGAACGGCGGCCTGCATCCATCGCTGCTAACCAGAAAATCACTGGCATCACCGTATTCACCAGCAGGTTTGCTGCAGGAACGAGAACGTTAATTGCCGTGGTTTGCAGTGCTGCAGGAACAGCGGATGCGGTGGTATTTAAGAAGGCCACCACAAATGCCCCGATGATGGCACAGGCAATGGCCATTTTTTTCGGGTTATGTAGGGTTTCTGCTACATTACGGTTTTTAGTTAAAAGTGCCGCAGCCCCCCAGTTTGGGATGATACGGTGGTCAACGTCTTGCGTGAATGCACCCGCAGCAACGGACGATGCCCATGCGTTAAAGAAGAACCCTAAGCCGAAAGAGAAGTGAGATGCAGGGTCGCCTTCACATGCGTTAAGTTCGCCCAATGTACGAAATGCCCCCATCCCTTGCACGGTCGGTGCGTGGAACATACGTGCCGCGCCTGCGCCTAAACCGAAGCCGCAGAGCCCACCGATAATGAGGGACATGCCCAATATTTCTAAAAAAGATGCAGTTTCACTCATGGAATTAACTCCAGACCTGATTGCTATTATTGTTCTGTAAATGGTATTTCGTTGACAGAAAGTAAGGTGACATCCAGCGAAACGTCGAGTACAACACGGAAATGTTCACGTTTGCGTGGCAAAAAGATGAAAAGAAATTTTTCTGTCCGCGAGTGCGAGTGAGCACTAACAACCTCAACATCCTTTGGTTCTATCCGCAGGATGATGTCTGTGCTGTTTTTCAGTACGGTTTTTTGAATCGAATTTAAGGCGTCCGCAATGGCTTTTTGCTTGGTGTCGCCTTGCCCTGTCACCCGTACTGTCGTTTCGATCGATTTTTTCATTAAGCGTTGCCGTATTTTTTATTAAATGCTTTAACTAAGCGCTCGCCTAACTCTTCCTTGTCCATAAAACCGAAACCTAATACATTGCAGCCCTCTGCAATGGCGGTTTCTCCCTCTTCAATAGAGCGCATCCCATAACGAGCTTTATAGCCATATTTGGTTTGAGCGGTGATAGCGCCTGCGCCGCCACTGCCACAAAATGAAATCCCAAGGTCGGCTTGCTCTGCGTTCATGACATCACCGAGTTTCATATCTGCTGCCACACCTGGGACAACAATCGCTTTTCCGCCAGCTGCTTCAACGCCTGCGGCAACTTTTTGCCCTTTACCTAAACGGTCTCCGATCACAATAACGATCTGTTTCATATAAATATTCTCCAATCCTACAACTTAAAAATTAATCATTTGAACGAACGACTTCAAAGTGAACAGAAAGCAAATATGTCTCTTCTGGTGCTAAGCCAGGGAGCGTATCGACAACTCGCTGAGCTAATGCAATCGAATGTTGAGATATCTCATCGAATAGACTGATATCAACCTCAGGTAATGCTTCGCCAGTTTTCGCTCTCGCTACCATGGCACGTAGATGAGACTCCAACATTTGTTGTTGTACATCGGTGGTGTAGCAGTCCTCTTGCTTGAGCCAGTCAGTAATCACTGCCAGCAGTTTTTGTGTGACCTCATCAATATCAAGATCGTGCTCTAACATTTGAAAAACGACAACTGATTCACTCATAACTATTTAAAATCCAAAGTAATATTGCTAGTTAGACTACTCTGTTCCTTCATGTCTTATACATTAGACGCTTATTGGCACTTTTTGCAGGCAGTGAATTTCCACTTAGAAGTGGAAATAATTTGGAAATCAAACTAAGTAAAATTAGTTTATTATTTAGACTATTTGGAAGTTAAATGGAAAAATTGACATGTATCAATCATCAGTAAGCGACTAGACTGATGAGGGGGTACAATTAATTTTAATAAAATCAAATGGATATATTTTTTGTGGTATAACTGGAAATGGAGCATACAATTGGAAGGATAAGTGGAAATAGAAAATTAGAGTCGGTTACTTTTGGTGGTTATTGTTTCCACTTAGCCGTTTAGGGGGTAAAACCTGCAAGTATGATGAGAAAAAGATTTCGTAGAGTTGTGGTTAGGATCACGTAAAAGACGGCAACTCCCACTTTTCCACCTGGAAGTGGAAGTTGCACGAGGGCTACAGCACCCTTGCCAAGCTGTCCTTGGCGATCACTTGGAATTCATTGAAGTTTTTTACACTAATAAGGCGGCGCGTGGTTTTTTCTTTCACAAAGGTGACGAATAAATCGTAAATCGCCATCGCTTCTTCATAATCTGCCTTACTGATGGCGAGTAGGAAAATAACATAGGCATTTTCTTTGGTTTCTTGATTCCATTCAATGCCTTTGGGTGCGACAACCGTTGCAACAACGGTCTTGTTTGCCAATAAACCTAATGAATGGGGCAGGGCGATACCTTCACCTAAAAGGGTGGAAACGATGGACTCACGCTCTTGCAAAGATGGGTAAAATTCAGGTGTGACGTAACCTTCTTGCTGTAATTTATGGCAAACCGTTTGAAATAACGCTTCTTGGCTGATTTTTTCGTTAATCACCATAAAAAATCGTTCGTCAAAAAAACGCTCGATAATGTAAGGACGCGTTTGATCCACCATCGCGAGTCGCCCAACTTGCTCTAATTGGTAAGGCGTTGGAAAGGGCGCGATTTTGATAACAGGTTTATTTTTTTCAGAAATTCTCACTGTCGTGATCACAAAATCTTCACTCACTTCACTCAGCGATTCATATTCTTGCAAGGTTAGCCCGCGGCTAAATTTCAATTGTGGAAATTCGCGCATAATTTTTGACTCAACCACACGGAACGTTGAGTTCCCCGCATCCGTAACAACGAGCACCTCGGTTTGGCGTATCGAGCCAGCACCATAGTTACGCTCAAGGCTCACACCAATATGAACTGCAAGGTAGCCTAGTTCGTCTTCACTGATGGGGTGAGGAAGTAATTGCTTACTCGCACTAGTTAACGCACTGAGCGTGACATCATAGGCAAACGGATAATACTGTTTAATATCAGATAAAAGCGGATTTGGTGTGGAAATATGGTACTGCAAGCGCGTGATCAGCGCGGCAAGATGCGTGTTGAGATCTTTTTTAAGCTTTTCATCGTTTCGTAAATCATAGTTATATAACTCGTTAATATAATTCAAGATATATTCTGAAAGCTCATTGTGGCTGCCACTTTTTTGTGTGGATGAGTCTTGGTGGCTAATGCGCTGGGCAATAATTTGGTCATGTAAATAGCAGAGTTCCGCATTAGAGAGGTCATTCCCCAGAAAGTAAATTAGCCCTTTTGATATTTCATCACTGGCTTTGCGGATCACTTCTTCCGCTTCATCATTTTTGACGGGGGTGGTGAGTTCATGGCCCCGAGTGATGCGTAAAATGGTCACGGCGCAGTTAAAAACGAGGTAGAGATGCCCCTCATTGCTAATACGAATATCAAAGCGATTCATACTGTTATGAAGCACTTTATCAATATAGGTTAAATCCAAATTATCCAAGCTATCTGGGCGGAATGTGGTTAAATCAGGCGTGATTTGCTCCGAATAACGGCGCCATAAGGTTTCTGTCATGCAAGCACGAATCGCCCATTCGCTGCCATTGAGGCGAATACCTTGATGTGGAATACTTTCCAGCGCAATTTGGTATTTTTGTAGCTGTTCCCTGACTGCACCCATATCTTGTTGCAGCGTACCGCGACTGACGAACCACTCTTCCGCAATGTCATCAAGCTTGACGGGAAGGGACAACATTAATAATTTCAATAATAACGCATCAATACGTTCTTTGCTGGTGCGAGGGATAACGCTGTCTTCTTCGCTACGTTGTGTAAAGGTGGCAAATAGGGTTTCATCTTCAACTTTTAAACGGTAACCACGCCCCCGTTCATACACGATATGTGCGTGATATTCTTCAATCAATTCATTGATTTCATTGATATCAGAACGGATTGTCCGCGTTGAAACGGAAAAACGCTTAGCAAGTTCATCTTGAGGAACAACCTCATTGAGAATTTGGGCAAAAATTTGATTGTGCCGTTGTTGAGTGAATAGCGCCACGAAAACACCTTTAAAATCAAAACGAAAAAAGCCATTGAGTAAAAAATAGTTAAATTTATCACTCGCTAATGGCTGGACTCTATCACAGGCTTGTCAATATATAGGATATGTAAATGATTAAATTTGCGAAACGGTTCGCAAATTTTCCCTCATACTCGACTAAATATGAGGGATTCTGGATTAATGGTGACAGGAAGTTGCCAGTAAACTTAGTTTTGTTCACCTAGGTCAATCAATAAACCGCGAAAATCTTTATCAGCAGTAATTTCAAACTCGTCTTCATTTTGTAAAAAGACCCCATCATTACAATTCATGGTTAAAGTCTCACCGTGTTTATTGCGCAAAGTGGCGCCACCATGTATTGATTGCAAAAAGGCATTTTGGCCTTTTATAGGTATCATGGATGATGACTTCGGCGCTAAGTGAATTTGGTTTATCCAAATTTGTTGACGTAACTGAATACTGTTTTTTTCGCCATCTGGCGATGCCACAAGGCAATTTTCATTTTCAGAAATCGTCACTTTCTGCAACGGTAATGACTCTTGCTGTGGACATGCATTTAACCAAAGTTGTAGGCGTGTTAATGGCGTCTGTGGGCAGATATTCTGCTCGCTGTAACTCAGGTCTGGGCGGGGTGAAAATCGTACGCAATCACCTTCGTTTGCATCAATGGTATTCCCTAAGCTATCACGGTATTGCGCATGCCCTTTTAGCACGATGTTTAATATATCGACATGGGGATACATTCTTGGCTGTAATGAGTTTTGCGGCGCTATAACCTCTTGGTTCAGTACTCTTAATGTTTTGAATCCCATAAAGTCTGGGTCAAAATAGTGGCCGAAAGAAAAAGCATAGCGAGCTTGTAGCCAACCATAGTCTGCTTTTCCGCAATGGTTAACGGGTCTTAATGTCATCATAATGGTTAACCCTCATCCAAATAATAAGTTAATAATCTATTGTTATAATAAATAGCTGGACGTTGAATTGTTAGCCAGTTAATCTGTTTCCCTTGTTCAAATTTCCTGAAAGAGATACATCATGAGTAAAGAGAGAGCATTAACGCTTGAATCATTAAGGGTGATGGATGCAATCGACCGACGTGGCAGTTTTGCAGCGGCAGCAGAGGAGTTAGGTCGAGTGCCATCCGCGCTAAGCTATACCATGCAAAAGTTAGAAGAAGAGCTCGATGTAATTTTGTTTGACCGTTCAGGACATAGAACTAAATTTACCAATGTCGGCAGAATGCTGCTGGATAGAGGCCGTATTTTACTCGAAGCGGCGGATAAGCTGACATCAGATGCTGAAGCACTTGCTAAAGGTTGGGAGACCCATTTAACAATTGTTTGTGAGGCATTGGTGCCAGCCCAGTCGTTGTTCCCATTAGTGGAGCGTTTGGCTGAAAAGTCAGAAACGCAATTATCATTGATTACAGAAGTGCTGGCAGGCGCATGGGAGCGTCTTGAAAGTGGTAAGGCAGATATTGTGATTGCGCCCGATATGCACTTTCGTTCATCGTCAGAAATTAACTCGAAGCCGTTATACACCATTAACCATATTTACGTAGCGAGTCCAGATCATCCCATCCATCAAGAGCCAGAGCCACTTTCTGATGTGACGAGAGTGAAATACCGTGGGATTGCCGTTGCTGATACAGCTCGTGAACGTCCTGTGATCACCGTACAATTGTTGGATAAACAGCAGCGTTTGACGGTTTCTAGTATCGAAGATAAGCGTAATGCATTATTAGCTGGACTTGGTGTAGCGACAATGCCGTATCCGTTGGTGGAGCAAGATATTCGCGAAGGGCGCTTGAAAGTTGTCGGGGCCGAGTTTAGCCATGAGACGACAATTATTATGGCGTGGCGGAGGGATAGTATGGGGGAGGCGAAGTCGTGGTGTTTGCGTGAGATCCCTAAATTATTTAGGGTGTAAACTCGTCATATTTTGAGTCGTAGGGGTGTTGGCTTCATTGAGTCACCCGAGTCACATATGTATGCTCACGGGATGACTCAATTTGCCGCCTACCTACAACTCCAAACTATTTAGAGTTTACGAGCCGCGTGATATTAGTGGTGATTCAACAAGAATAAATAAAGCTGCTCAGATTAATTTTCATTTACTGATAACGATGATTTAGTTTCTATTAACTTCAAAACAATTATTTTGAATAAAAAAACACCTCCCGAGGGAGGTGTAAGTTGGACAAACAAATGAAGACAAATCAGAAATCAATAAGGGTGATATGAAACGCGTATTACCATTTTTTGCCGAGTAAATGATCGATACTAAATTTACCTGGGCCTGTAACCGCTAACAGTAAGAAACCGCCCGCGATAGTAAAGTTCTTCATAAACATCAAGCTGTTTGGTGCCACACTAAAGTCGATGTGGAACAGCAATGCTGTTAATACAGTGAAACCTGCAGTGAACAAAGCAACGGTACGAGTTAAGAAACCAAACAGAACCGCTAATCCGCCGCCTAATTCTAATAAAATTGTTAAAGGTAATAAGAAGCTAGGAACACCCATGGCTTGCATATATTGTTGTGTGCCTGCATAAGCATCACCCAATTTTCCATATCCAGCGACAATAAACAGGATTGGCATCATGATACGGGCCAATAATATCGCACCACTTTCTAAATTTTTCATCGAGATTCTCCAGACTAATAAGTCATTAAATATGAGTTAATTGCGATATATGTCGCTTTATAAAGTTATTTTTAGCACAAATTGGCTAGAAATCATTTGATGGGCTTATAGTAGCTATTTGCTCATTCAATAAAAAGCTAAGGTTATTAACAAAGATAGACAAAAAAATTGAATGAACTTATTGGGGAAATAAAAACTAGAAAGATATGTTATTTATCCTATTGAATAATAATGAATTATTCTCAGATGGAGGGGCGGTTATTTTTTGCTGGTTTGAATTGCGCTTTGAATTGAACGAACTAAGCCCCAAATAGTGATGGCTTTTCGACCTAATAATAGAATTTTTTGTGGTTTGCGAAGGGAGTAGACAGAGAGCAAGCCTGTGGCGGCAATGACTAAAGGGCGAAAGGTCATGAGCGTTTGCCAAGCACGGTCATAAGGTGCGGTAGTGTGTAGCCAGTCAGAGGACGTTTCAGCCAACTCTTGGCGTTGGCGCTCAATTCTTCTAATTAAGCGCTGCTTTTTGGCTACCAGTAATTGCTGCTTATTTTTGTTCATCATCCTTTCTCGCTAACGCGTTGGCATCTTGAGCGAGTTGCTCCCGTGTTGCACCTAGTAAGGTTGATTGTTTTGCCTTTTTTAACGCCCAAATGGCAAAAATAATGGCAAGCAGGATTAATGCACCTGTTGTCATCGCCAGTGCTTGGTAACGGTAAATTGGGTCAACAGACCAAAAAATTAAGCCGAGTAAGCACATCAAACCAAATGCGGTGAAGAGTAGCGTTAAACCAACCAATAAAAGAAGTTGGATAAGGTTGAGCTTTTCTTCTTCTAGCTCAACGGCGATTAACTCTAGACGCGTTTGCACCATACCCACTGAAATATTGGCAATGCGCCGTAAAGTTTCAAGGACCCCTTTACCGGGGCCCTGGCGTTGCTGGTTTGGTTCCATAAGCAATTAACGTTTAGCGAGTAACACGCCAAGAACAACACCCACTGCTGCGCCAATACCGACGCCTGTCCATGGGTTTTCTTTTACGTAGTTATCTGCGCGCCCCGCAATTTCTTTGGTTTGCTCGGTGATCCTTTCGGTGGTTTGACCGAGTTTTGCGCGAGATGAGCACAGTGCTTCTTGTGCTTTTGATTTTAAGCTTTCGATCTCTTCTTTCGATTTTTCGCCGGTATCACTAAGCATCGCTTCCAGAGAATCGGCTAAAGCACGGAGCTCCGCACGTAGTTCGTCTGATGAATGATTCGATGACATATACAACCTCCTATCAATAGAAAAAGCGCATTCGTAGTATTAACAATAGCGATTTTTACACTAAGTGCAATCAAATATTCGGAATTGTTATGTGTAATAAACAAAAAATGACAAATAGAGTATTCTAAAAAATAGCGGTTTAATCAGTAGATTAATGAAGTTTTTTACAGAGAATAAACAGAAAAGTAAAAATGAGTAAAAGTGAAAATGCGGGGAAGCAAAACGCCCCCGCAAATTGAATTAGTTTGCTTTTTTGCCTGACAGTTTTTTCTTTACAACGACAGCAATACTGCCGACTAAACCGATAACTAACAGACAAACAGGGATTAACATCAATACATTCATAATACGATGTTCATATTGCTGGAAAATCGGGCTTTTACCAAAACCATAACCTATAGCGGTTAAAATAAGCACCCACAATAAGCCACTCAACCAGTTAAACACTTGGAAGCGAGCATTTTTCAAGCCTGCTAAACCTGCAATGGTCGGCAGTAATGTTCTTACGAAGGCGAGAAAACGACCTATTAACAGAGCAGCAAGACCATGGCGGTGGAATAAGCCATGAGCCCGTTGGTGATAATGTTCAGGGAGATGTGCGAGCCAGCCTTTGACTATCTTTGTATTTCCTAGCCAGCGACCTTGTATATAACCTACCCAGCAACCTAAGCTTGCGCCTGCTGTTAAAATCACGATGGTTAGAGGGTAGCTCAAGGTGCCTTTCGCAATCAGAACACCCACTAAAATCAATAAGCTATCACCAGGCAAAAAGGCTGCGGGTAAAACCCCATTTTCAAGAAACAGGATAGCAAACAGCATAAGGTAGATAGCCCACATCAATGATGGGTTAGAGAGCGTGACATAATCTTGGTGCCAAAGGGCAAAAAAAAGTTCTTTAACTAATTCCATTAATGTTTCCTAAACGGCAATAACAGCAACAAACTTGTTGTTGGGCAGGGAGAAATGGATTAAGTGAATACCTGAGTGAAAGCGTTGTTTCCTCAGGCTGTTAGTGTAAAGCACGCCCACTTTAACAAAACAGAAAATAACTAAACAGCAAATTTTAAGCATATTTTTAGAATTCATTTAAGTTGAGCCGTATTTTTACAATTAATCATACCAATTGTAACAAGGGAAACTGGCTAGAAACGCACGTTAGTAGAGGTTTCTCGCTATAAAATGCAAAAATTTGAAGTTAATTTGTTTTTTAACACAAAAAAACATCGTTAAATCTAAGATAGCTAATTATTGCATTTTAAGATTATTTACCGTATATTTTGCGCATAGCAAAGGGGAGTAACTTCTTCTTGTCGGTTTATCGTCATTACGGTGTACACATTACACCCGGTAGCCGAGCACCACAGTGCCTGTCCTTGGGTTAATTGTGTTGTAAGTGAGACCTTGCCAGAAGGCGAGGTTTGCTCATAATTTACAACCAATAGATAACTCCTTGAGGTTAAAGAATTTTAAGCGGCTGATGTCTTCTGGATATCAGCCGTTTTTTGTTTTTTAAGGGATAGGAAAATGCACTCAGTCGGTAACCCTGTTTTATGGGGTAGTTTTGCAGTTATTATTTTACTTATGTTACTTATCGATTTGTTTTGGCAGGGTAAACACAAAGGCCAAGCCATGTCGATGAAGCAAGCTGCAGCTTGGAGTATTGTGTGGGTCACGCTTTCGCTAATTTTTGCGGCAGGTTTTTGGTGGTATCTCAATGATAATGTAAGCCGTGAATTTGCTGATAGCCAAACGATGGCATTTTTAACGGGTTACTTGTTAGAAAAAGCCTTGGCAGTGGATAACGTTTTTGTTTGGTTGATGTTATTTAGCTATTTCGCCATTCCAGCCAGTTTACAGCGCCGAGTCTTAGTTTATGGTGTTTTGGGCGCTATCGTATTAAGAACTATCATGATTTTTGCTGGTAGCTGGTTGGTTACACAGTTTAGTTGGATTTTATATATCTTCGGCCTATTTTTACTGTTTACGGGGCTTAAAATGGCTTTTGCCAAAGAAGATGACTCGCCAATTAATGATAAACCGTTAGTGAAGTGGGTGCGTTCACATCTTCGGATGACGGATGAGCTGCATGGCGAAAAATTCTTTATTAAACGTAATGGCGTGTTGTTTGCAACGCCACTGATTTTAGTGTTGATCTTAGTTGAAATCAGCGACGTCATATTTGCAGTGGATAGTATTCCTGCTATTTTCGCAGTTACCACTGACCCGTTTATTGTTTTAACGTCTAACTTGTTTGCTATTTTAGGGTTACGTGCGATGTATTTCTTGCTGTCAGGGGTCGCAGAGAAGTTCTCAATGTTAAAATATGGCTTAGCGGTAATTTTAAGCTTTATTGGTATAAAAATGCTGCTTATTGACATCTACCATATTCCAACGCCGATTTCGTTGGGAACGATTGCCGCAATATTGGTGGTAACATTAATCATTAATACAATTGTTAACAAACGTAACGAAGCAAAAAGCAAATAATTCCCTTCAAAATTTAAATCCCTTACCGATGAGGTAGGGGATTTTTGTTTTAACCCTCTGAAAAGACTCAACCATTCTTCTTTATGCCATTCTACTATAAGAAACAAAACTCTATTGCGATCACAGTTATGTAAAATATTTGTTAAGTAAAATCAATCATTGTGTATATTTTGAATAATAGCCTTTTCACAAGGTATTTATTCCTTATACTGGCTCTGCAAACACATTTAATTCCTAATAAAGATAAATAATATAGGTCTACTATGGATACAAATAAAACAGGGTTATGGCGAGTGATCACTCACGGTAGCTTGGTCAAGCAAATATTGGTTGGCTTAGTTGCAGGTATTTTATTGGCATGGTTATGGCCATCGGCAGCAAAAAACGTAGGGCTGTTAGGTCATTTATTCGTGAGCGCGTTAAAAGCGGTTGCACCAGTCTTGGTGTGGGTATTGGTAATGTCTTCCATTGCTAACCATCGTCAAGGGCAAAAAACCAGTATTAAACCGATTTTGGTTCTGTATATTTTAGGGACATTCTTCGCTGCATTAGTGGCGGTAATTGCCTCATTTATATTCCCATCAACACTTGCCTTGGCGGGCAGTGAAACAGAAATGAATCCACCAGGAAACATTGCTGAAGTTTTAAGTGGCCTATTAAACAATGTATTTACTAACCCCGTTGATGCGCTGATTAATGGTAACTATATCGGTATCTTAGCGTGGGCTATCGGTTTAGGTATTGCATTTCGACATGCAACGGATACGACAAAAACACTGTTACTTGATTTCTCTAATGGTGTGACTCAATTAGTTCGAGTCATTATTAGATTGGCACCATTAGGTATTTTTGGTTTAGTGTCATCAACAATTGCGACAACGGGTTTTGAAGCGTTAAAAGGCTATTTCCATGTATTAGCTGTTTTATTAGGCTGTATGATTATTGTCGCTTTAGTTGTCAACCCGTTGATTGTATATTGGAAATTAAAGCGTAATCCCTATCCATTAGTGTTCGCGTGTTTACGTGAAAGTGGTGTTACCGCATTCTTTACTCGTAGCTCAGCAGCGAATATTCCTGTGAACATGGCAATGTGCCGTCGCATGAATCTCCATGAAGACACTTATTCTGTTTCTATTCCATTAGGCGCAGCCATTAATATGGCAGGGGCTGCGGTAACGATTACTGTTCTGACGTTAGCTGCGGTTTACACCAAAGGTATTCCAGTGGATATCCCGACTGCATTATTGTTAAGTGTCGTGGCTGCAGTGTGTGCTTGTGGTGCATCAGGTGTCGCGGGTGGTTCATTATTATTGATCCCATTAGCGTGTAATATGTTTGGTATTCCAAATGATGTTGCGATGCAAGTCGTTGCTGTTGGTGTGATGATTGGTGTACTGCAAGATTCAGCGGAAACTGCAGTAAACTCTTCCACTGATGTTTTATTTACGGCAGCAGTTTGTTTGGCAGAAGATGAAAAACTCGCAAATTCAGAGGCTCAGTTCTCCCATAACGACTAATAGTTTTATGTGATAAACGAGAAGGCAGAATAGATATTCTGCCTTTTTTGTTTTTGAATTAAAATTCATTACGTAATCGGCGATAGCCTTCAACTAACTGAACATTGGTTGCCGCGACTTCCTCCGAAAATTGCAATGAAGCGCGATCAACTTGTTTGAAACCCGATAAATCACTGTGCCCGTTAACATGTACACAAGAGGGAATATAGCGAGCAGGGGGAAGTGTTAGGCCGTCAACCACCGCGTTGTAGCGGATTACACAGTTTTCGCCAATCACACAATTAAATAAAACGCTATTGAAGCCGATAAAAACTCGCTGTGCAATCTCGCAAGGCCCATGGACAATGGCACGATGAGCGATAGACGTGTGTGACCCGATATGTACGCCAGCACCACTCTTGGAGTGGATCACTACGCCATCTTGAATATTTGAGTGCGAGCCTATCACTATGGGTGACATATCTCCGTCTTCATTCAGTTCATCTGCGCGGATCACCGCATAAGGCCCCACATACACGTAATCTTCAATAATGACTTTGCCACAAATAATCGCTGTTGGGTCAATGTAAGCCTTTTCAGAAACAACAGGCACATGGCCTGATGGGTTTTTACGCAGCATGGTCACCTCGTTTCCAGCTTGTGCGTGCAGCTGCATTGTGTGCATGCAAACTTTCTTGGTGGTCTATTTCAACGGTAACTTCGTCAAATTGGCATTGGTGACTAAACGCATTGATTAACCTTCTTGCCGCATCTTCACAGAACATTAAGTTTTGCCCATTAGTGATGGCAAATGCTTGCTCATCACTGCGTTTCACCACGGTTTGAACAGGTGTGAGAAGGATGTTTTCGATGCGGTTTATCAATTCAATAACGGGCAGTTCTTTCCCCTCGACGTTTAAGGTTACAGTAACCCACGCCCAGCTTCTTTGGCTATGAGGTGTTGCAGGCAAGCCTTGCTTAACCAGCCAATCAAGGACTTGAGCTTGCGGTAATAGGGGCGCTTGGTTATCAAAATCCAGTGCAAATTGCTGTTGCATCACTTGGGCACAAAGCGCGGTTGAACTGGGGCAGGTAGAAGAATAAGGCACGCCAACCTTTAACATAATAGGGAATGAATTTTTAAAATTAACATCTATTTCAATAGGATAAGACTTCCAACCAAACTGATTAGAGACTAAAGAGCGGCGAGATAGCAATATATCACCATAAATACGAAGATAAGCTTTAGAGGATGTTTGAATATGAGAAGACAACGCCTGTTCTAACGTTTGCCTTAGCAAATCACAAGTTAATTCACTTTGGGTAAGTGCATCTAGGGATTGGTAAAGACGAGACATATGAATGCCTTTTTGCCCTTGGAAATTAATCCCAATATCGACATTTGCATTAACAGGGCGACCTGCTAACTCGATGGGTAAGGCAATCCCTGTCATACCCACCCAATCAAGCCCTATTTGGCTGTGAGTATCACTTTGTAGTTGTGCATCTGCGAGTGGGGTGGTGAGTGTTTCGGTAGTCAATGACATAGAGCCTCAGTAATTTAGAATGCGAAGGATATGTTATAACATAACAATTGGTGGCGTTAAAGTGAGGTAAACATATAAATAGCACTGGGTCTTTGAGATAGGTATTAAATTTTCCCTCTTGCTCAATACATTCAACCAAGAGGGAAAAGGGGGAGGGAGAGTTAAAGCTGATAAGCGATTTTCATGCCTTGTTCGATAGCCCTACGCGCATCCAGCTCTGCGGCCACATCTGCTCCACCAATGACATGGGCATCAATTCCATGTTCAGCGAGCTGAATTTTTAATGGGCGATAAGGCTCTTGCCCGGCACATAACACCACGTTATCGACAGGCAAACACTGCGTTTTATCTTGATAACGAATATGCAACCCCTCATCGTCAACACGCATGTATTCCACGCCATTGAGCATTTTTACACCGCGCTTCATCAGTGACAATCGGTGAACCCAACCCGTTGTTTTTCCTAGTCCTGCCCCTACCTTGCTATTTTTTCGTTGCAATAAATAGAGCTGGCGAGGCGACCCTACGGTATTTTTATTCTTCGGGTAAATTCCCCCTGTTGAATGAATAGTTGGGTCAATGTTCCACTCTTGATTAAACAGTGAAGTATCTAGGCTGCTACTTTTACCTTCTTGCGTTAAGAGTTCTGCTACGTCAAAACCAATTCCCCCAGCACCAATAATGGCCACATTTTTACCAACTGTTTTCTGGTGGGTGATAACGTCAATATAGGAAACCACTTTGTGATGCTCAACGCCTTCTAGCTGAATTTTACGTGGAGTGACGCCAGTGGCAATAATGACTTCGTCAAACCCTGAGAGGCTTTGTGCATCAGCGTATTGCTCAAGGCGAACATCTACATTTAGCAGCTGTAATTGGCGGCAAAAATAGCGGATGGTTTCATGGAACTCTTCTTTGCCAGGAATTTGTTTGGCTAAATTAAATTGCCCGCCAATCTGGTTCGATTTTTCAAATAAAGTCACTTTATGACCGCGTTTGGCCGCATAAATGGCACATGAAAGCCCTGCAGGGCCTGCACCAACAATTGCAACAGACTTACTTTTAGCTGCTTTTTCATTGGGATAATCCATTTCCCTGACAGCTTGGGGGTTAACTAGGCAACTGGCAAGCTTTCCACTAAAAATCAAATCAAGGCAAGCTTGATTGCAGCCGATGCAGGTATTGATTTCGTCAGCACGGTTTTCGGCGGCTTTACGGACAAAAGCTTCATCTGCAAGGAATGGACGGGCCATTGACACCATATTTGCTTGCCCATTAGCTAGAATTTGTTCGGCAACAAATGGGTCATTGATACGGTTTGTGGTAATCAATGGAATATTCACTTTGCCCATTAATTTTTGGGTGACCCAACTGAATGCGTGGCGAGGGACTTGTGTTGCGATGGTTGGGACGCGGGCTTCATGCCAACCAATACCCGTATTGATCATACATGCACCTGCTTTTTCAATTTCGTTAGCAAGGTATTCTATTTCTTCCCACGTTGAACCGTCCTCCACTAAATCTAACATCGAAAGTCGATATATAATAATAAAGTTAGCCCCAACAGCTTCACGAATGCGCCGTACAATTTCAATAGGAAAACGAATACGATTTACGTAGCTGCCACCCCATTCATCAGTTCTATGATTTGTGCGTTTTGCAATGAATTGATTAATTAAATACCCTTCAGAGCCCATCACTTCGACACCATCATAGCCTGCTTGTTGGGCTAATTTTGCGGTATTCACGAAATCATCAATGGTATTTTGAACCTCATCCTCTGAAAGCGCTCTAGGTGCAAATGGAATAATTTCGGCTTGAATAGCACTTGGAGCCACTAATAATGGGTGTAATCCATATCGACCTGCATGTAATATTTGTAGGGCGATTTTGCCATCCGCTTGGTGTACTGCATCGGTAATTGTGCGATGAAATGGCAGCTGAGCTGAGTTATTCAATACAGCACCATGGGCGGTTAGCGCACCTGCAGGGTTAGGTGCGATGCCTCCTGTAATAATCAGACTGACACCATTTTCAGCACGTAAACGATAAAAATGGGCAAGGCGCTCGCTACCCTCTGGATGTTCTTCGAGCCCAGTATGCATAGAGCCCATTAATATCCGATTTTTAAGAACCGTATGCCCCAAATCAAGGGGGGTAAAAAGGTGTGGAAAATTGCTCATATGATGCTCCCATTCGGGATTTATTTAACAGATCAGATGAGTTAACTGTAGCGTAATGATCTCGTAAATTGGTAAAGATGTTAAAATTTTGTGATTTTTATCATATGTTTTAGGTTAAATTGCTAAGTCAACACAGTTAAGTGACGTCCTTTTATTTTTATGTCATATAAAAAGATTAAAAAAGTAGAAACACATCGCAAAAAAGCCACATAGGGAAACCATGATGAAAGAGATTTGCCAAGCTATTACTTTAGAAGGTGAATGTGTTCGCCTTGAGCCTTTATCTCATCAATATGATGCAGAACTTGCGGCGATTATCCGTCGTGATGGGCTGCATAATTTATGGTATGCCTTAGTTCCCGATCCTGATAATTTCCCTCAAGATGTTGAAAGCCGTCTTGTACGTTTTGCACAAAAAGAGTGTTTGCCATTTGTGGTTATCGACAAACGCACGGGGAAACCTGTTGGCATCACGTCGTATAATAAAGTGGATAATGCCGTGCAACGGGTTGAACTGGGAGCAACGTGGTACGGTGTTGAGGTTCAGCGCACTGCAATTAATACAGAGGCTAAATACTTATTGTTAAAGCATGCCTTTGAAGAGTTAGGGTGCGTTGCGGTGGAGTTTCGCACTCATTTTTTAAATCATCAGAGCCGTAAAGCCATTGAGCGTCTAGGCGCAAAACTGGATGGTATTTTGCGTAGTCATATGAGAACCAAAACGGGTGAACTGCGTGATAGCTGTGTTTACAGCATTATTGCATCTGAATGGCCTGCCATTAAACACCATTTAGAATGGCAGATGGTAAAACCGCGCTAAGTCGCTTGTGAGTAAAAAGCCCACTTCATTCGTACATGTCGAAGTGGGCTTTACCGTTTAACTATAAGTATTCATGCATCGGTTTAGTCATATAGACATTATTTGGCATTTTTTCCGTGGTGGTATAGCCCGCGGGACTATTAATCAGCGCTGGGATACGGTTAACCAAATTCGCACAGGTTAGCTCAACCGTTGCTGGGTTATTCACCTCGATGGCAGTATCTGGTTCACCGATTAATTGCCAGCTATTTTTGTCACACTCATCAGCAGTTAAAATTTTACCAATACATTCAGTTTCGAGGGTCACACCTTCGGCCGTTTGTGTGATGACAACTGCGGATAATCCAAGGACATCACCTTTTTTCACCGTCATTTTCAGTGTGTCAGAATAAATATCGGCTTGTGCGATTTGTGGAACGCAGCGCTGTGTTTGGCTGATGATGGTTAAACCAAGGCGACTGCATAGCCAGCCATTTTGTGTCCACATGTAAGGTGGTGCATATTCTCCACTCTCAATTTTTTGGGAAATGACGTCATAAGGCAAGTCATTGTAATTACCAATTTGTTGGTTAAATTCATCGACGGTGAGCCCTGCACCGTGGCCGACTGCTAATGCTATCCCGTAATCTTCTACGTTATAACAGCTAGAACCTTTTATTTTCACCAGTTTGTGCATTGATCCTGCCAGTGTATCAATTAACACACCCCAATACATATCTGGATAGCCGCTTCCCGCTAAAGTACAATTATTTGCTTTAGCTAATGCATCAAGTTTTTGAGTGATCTCTGGGGATGAATTCCAAGGATAAAGCGCTTCTTCACCCGTAGAGATTGCGTTAACGCCGTGACGAGCGAACAATGAGAATGCGTCTTCTAAGTCAGCCATGGTACTGAGGGTTGCAATAATTCCGACATCAGGTTTTAAGGTTTCAAGGGCCTCATCTGCTTCATGGAGAGGCTGAACTTTTACACCTGTCGGCTTAGTACCTGCAATTTCGCCGATATCTTTGCCAATGACCGCATCGTTGATATCAAAAGCCGCGACAACTTCAGCGCCATGCTCTTGCAAGTAACGGATTAAAAATTTGCCCATTTTTCCGCAACCATATTGAACTGCACGTACTTTTTTCATCATTTTTGTCCTATATGCGAATTATCTATGAATCATATTGAGAGATCTAAGGTATAAAATTATTGTTCTATATCAATTAATTGAATAAAGGATGTTTAATAAAATTGATTGCCTTTATGTGGCCATTTATAGAGTGAATTTGATATAAAACAGTGCTAAATATAAATAAAATATATAAAAGCCAGTTTAATAAAAATTGGCAGTGGCGCAAAAAAAAGGAATATCATGGTTCGATTGATATGTTTGGGGAATGCTATTACGTTGAAATATAAGTGTGATAACGGTTTTGCACACAATTTCGCCATACGGTTTTGAAATACTAGACCTACGATAAAACTGCACGTATAATCCATCCCACTTTGGCCCCTTAGCTCAGTTGGTTAGAGCAGTCGACTCATAATCGATTGGTCACTGGTTCAAGTCCAGTAGGGGCCACCAAATTTTAGCTGTTAAATCAGCGCATTAAGCCACTTCTTAGTAAGTGGCTTTTTTGTATCTGATGAGTTGGCATACAAACAAAAAGAGCAGCCTTTAGCTGCTCTGGTTGGGTCTAAATCAATTAAAACAACTTTTTCTGTGGTGGGCCTGAGAAATTCATTTTGCCGATTTTATCCATGAGAACCTCGACCACGACAGGTTTTTTTAAATCAATAGCTTGCTGGAGAGTGGGTTTAAAATCAGTGGCTTTGTCGATGGTAAATGCAGTAATACCCATCGATTGAGCTAATTGATTGAATGAAGGCGTCAGTAATTCATTGTAATATTGCCTACCTGAGAAATATTTTTCCTGAATGCCTCGCATCACGCCATATCCATTATCATTCATAATAATCAATACGATAGGAAGTTGTTCTTGTGCCATGGTGGCCAGTTCGCCAATCCCTAACATCAAACCGCCATCACCGACAAGGCCAATAACCGAGGTGTCTGGGTTGGCTTTTGCGCTGCCAATCGACATTGCGAGACCCAAGCCAATTGCGCCAGCAAGGGAGTGAATATTGTGCATTGGCTCAGTGGCTTTTAATAACCGACTGCCCCATAAGCTCCCTGAGACCGTAATATCGCGCACAAAAATACCGTCTTTTGGTAGAACTTGTTCGACAGCATCACTGAGGCCACTATAAGCACCGCATTGTTCACGTAGTTGTTGCTCAGCTTGCTGAACGGCGTCTTGTACCTGTTTTTTCCAAGAATCAGAAACAGGGCGCTTGGCGAGCTCCATTTTGTCTGCCAGTGCTTCCAGTAAGGCTTTAGCATCGCCAGTAATATTGATATCAGCAATATAATTTCGATTGGCAGCTTGAGGGTCAATATCAAGTTGGATCAGCGGGCGCGGTAAGGGCAATGACCATGTTTTGGTTTCATTGCTGCGCAAACGGGAACCAACTACTAAGGACAAATCACAGCTGCGCATTAAGGCATCGATGGAATCTGCATTATGAAAGGCGCGTAAGCTAAAAGGGTGGTCATCGGGCAGAATCCCGCGTCCGTGGGTACTACTAATCACGGCAATACCTTGATTTGCTAAACGTTTTACGGCATCAGTGGCTTGTAATGCCCCTGCGCCAATCCACAATAATGGCTGTTTGGCTTGTTGAAGTTTCTCCCAAATAGTGTCGACGTGAGATGCGTTGCATGCAGGCAATACCGAGGGAACAACGGGGGGGCTTAATACGGAAATAGGCACTTGAGCACTTTGAATATCGATTGGGATTTCAATAGATACGGGGCCGCAAGGCACAGTTTGAGCGACTTGGATAGCTTTGTGTAAGACGGAGATCGCTTGCTCTGCACTGTGTACGCGAAAAGCTTGCTTGGAACTTGCTCGCAGGAAGCTGAGTTGATCCAGGGTTTCATGGATAAACCCTGCATCCATATCTAAATAGGCTTTTTCCACCTGACCCGTAATATGGATCATCGGTGAACACGCATTCATCGCTTCAATCATTGAACCAACGGCATTCCCTGCGCCCGCTCCTGTACTGGTTAATGCCACACCTAACCCGCGAAAACGGCTATGGGCATCAGCCATTGTCACCGCGCCCGCTTCGCCACGGCTTGGGGTAAAGTCGATGATCCCGCGGCGGCCAATTGCATCAGCAATGGGTAAATTATGAATCGAAATGACACCGTAAACCGTGGTGACTTGGTATTGCTCTAATGTTCTGGCGACGGCTTCGCCAACCGTAATCATGTCAGACATTATATTCTCCTAAATGCTTGAATAATCCTTTAACGGATTGGTTATTCACACCAACGGTTTGGTTGTGGGTTAAGTGCCAGAAACAGACTTTTTTGTTGCATATAGGCCTTGAGGCTTTCGATACCTTTTTCGCGACCAAGACCACTTTCCTTGAAGCCACCAAATGGGGTTGAAATAGAAAAAACTTTGTAGGTGTTGATCCAAACGGTGCCTGTTTCAAGAGCATCAGCAAGTTTAAAGGCGCGGGTATAATCACGCGTCCAAATCCCTGCCGCGAGGCCATACACGGAGTCATTGGCTTCTTGAATGAGTTCATCTTCGTTATCAAAGGGGATAACAACCAAAACAGGGCCAAAGATTTCTTCTTGGCAAACACGTGTTTGGTTATTTAAGCCTTCAATAATGGTGGGGCAATAATAGTTCCCCGATTGCAGGGCTGGGTCTGAAGGGATTTTCCCGCCAAGACGAATTTCTCCACCTTCTTGAATGGCCAGATCAACGTACGCCTGAACGCTATCGCGGTGAGCAGGGGAAATTAATGGGCCAATGTGTACGCGTTCTTGGCGAGGGTCACCGATAATTAGGTTTTGGGTTAATACGGTGAGTTTTTCCATAAATTTATCGTAGATATCACGGGCGACAAATAAACGTGAACCTGCAATGCACGCTTGCCCCATCGAACTAAAAATGCCGTAGCAAACACCGTGAGCAGCAAGGTCAAGGTCGGCATCGGATAACACGATCGTCGGGGATTTTCCGCCTAATTCTAACGAGGTGGTGATCAGTTTATCTGCCGCAATATGCGCCAGTTGTCGCCCTGTATTGGTGCCCCCTGTGAAGGATATTTTTCGTACTAAAGGGTGGCGTACGAGGGCATCCCCGATAATTGAGCCTTTTCCAGGCAGTACGCTTAACAAGCCGCTAGGTAAGCCCGCTTGCTCAAAGATTTCAGCGAGTTTTAACGAAATTAGTGGCGTTGCCTCCGCAGGTTTCAAAATAACGGCGTTTCCTGCGGCAATTGCAGGGGCAATTTTTTGCATATCACTGGCAATCGGTGAGTTCCACGGCGTGATCGCTGCAATAACGCCAATAGGTTGGTAAGTACTTATTGTCATGATATCCGTCTGGCGGCGAGGGGGAAGCTCTCCACCCAACACTTCACAAACCGCAGCAAAATAACGTGCGGTAGCCGCTGCACTTATCACAAGGCCACGGGCTTCAGCCCAGGGTTTCCCGTTATCTAATGTTTGTAAGTGGGTTAATTCTTCGCGCTGTTCGTCAATTAAGGTGCTGACTTTATATAAAATAGCCGCACGCTGGTGGGCGGGCATATTTCGCCATGAAGGCTCTCGCCATGCGGCTTCTGCGGCTACAATCGCATCCTCGACATCTTCAAGGCTAGCGCTATTTAGGGTTGCGACAATATGGTTGTCGCCAGGAAAACGCGATTGCATCTCTTTGCCACGGCCCAATTGCCATTTTCCGCCGACAAAAATATCCATTTTATTCATGATGTACTCCGTCAAATGGCATCCTGTTCAGCAACATGGCGGCAAATCGCCACCGCACTCAGTGCTGACAACATGGATGTTTTAGGGTTAGAGGGAAGTGGGTTGCCATTGAGTTCGATGCAAAATTGCCCAAAATCACCTTGTACTTCAATGCGATGGGTATTTTTTCTCGTGTTTGGGTCAACAATTAACTGTACTTGTGTGTCATCCATACCGATTCCGTAAAGGGCAACGGTTGCAGCAACATTGGCATTCGCTGGGAAGTTAAGTGCGGCCTCCCGAGCACTACCCGTAAAAAATACAGTTGCTTCAGTTACTTGGGATAAGTCGATAAATTGTTCGGCGGGGCCATTACGCCAACTCGCTGGGCTTTTGCGTGATTGATAAGTTACCTGCGTAATATTGGCCTCTTTCGCTGCACGCAGCCCATCAAGCCCTGCAATTGCTCCGGTTAGCGGAATTAATTGCCCATGATGTTGTTTGGCTAACGCGGTTAAATGTTGTGCCGTTGTGGTGTCAGCGAGTGCACCCGTTGAAATAATTGCTAGTCGCCAGCCCTTTTGTAAAACGAGGGGGGCGTACTGTTTAACGGCTTGATGGCTGGCACATTCCAACACAAGAGAGGGTTTTTCATTAACTTGGTTGATATCCTCAATCGGGGTGACTTCCCCATGAAAGCGCTTAAGAATAGCTTCGTGGTGATGCGCGCGTGCCACAATCCAGCGCAGCGTTATTCCACGAGGTAAGCGAGTAATCACCTCTTCTGCCATCGCGCCATAGCCAATTAGCATTAACGTTTTCATATTTCAATCCTTTAAATTTGATGGGCAAAGCCACCAGAGACATCCAAAGCGGCACCTGAGGTAAACGACGCCATCGGGGATGCTAAGAAAACCAGTGCACGAGCAGGTTCTTCAGGTTTACCCAAGCGCTGCATGGGAATGCCGCGGTTTTTGGCGATGTTGCCTATCCATTGTTCCCATGTGAGGTCAGTATCGCTGCGATTTTCGAAACGGCGTCGCCATTGGTCTGATTCCACCATGCCAAGTAAGATGGAATTGACACGGATACCTTTAGGTAACAATGTCTTAGATAAATTCAGTGTCATGTTTAATAATGCGGCTCTTGCAGCGGAGGTTGCGACCATGTGTGGCTCAGGTTGCAATGCTAGCAATGAATTCAC
This sequence comes from Providencia sp. SP181, assembly GCF_050446505.1. Lineage (NCBI taxonomy): Bacteria > Pseudomonadati > Pseudomonadota > Gammaproteobacteria > Enterobacterales > Morganellaceae > Providencia > Providencia sp. SP181. The sequence continues at coordinate 95,398 of NZ_JBBPXM010000011.1, read as the reverse complement.
GCAGGTAATTGATGCGATATTGGACTGTTCTAAGAGTGGTAAGAATGCATTCACTGGGTTTATCACCCCAAATAATTTCAGTTGGGCTTCATGTAGCCAAGCTTCTTCAGGGGTATCTGAAAAGCTGGCGACATAACCTTGACCTGCGTTGTTAATCAGTAAATCAACGTGCCCATATTGCTGGCGAACTTGTTCAGCAAAGGCCTCTGTTTGGGTTTTATCTAATACATCGCAGATTACAGCGGTAAAATTTCCTTGTGGGTATAAGGCCATTAATTTTGTTGTTGCAGCCTGTAATTTATCTTTATTTCGACCACAAAAGGCCACTTTGCACCCTTCGTCGAGTAATAATTTGACGGTCGCAAAGCCAATGCCAGAGCTTCCGCCAGTCACGACAGCCACTCGGTTATCTAATTGTAAATTCATGCGTTTTTCCTTTGCAAAGCGGCCGATAGAAAGTGAGTTAGGTGCTGGTTAAATTCAGCGGGTTGGTCAAGGTAGCTCGCATGACCCGCTTGTGGAACATAAAACAGCGGACACTGCTTCTGCTGCGCTAATCGGCTGACTTGCGAAGGCGGAGTGATGGTGTCCTCTTCACCAACTAGCATTTCGAGCGCACCAGTATAGGCCTTTAAATACAGGCTGATATCGTCATGAGCCAGCATCCAAGCGGCGGATAAAAAACCTGGTGGGTTGAGTTTTCTCATATTTTGCTGCACCCACTCGATTTTTTCTTGTGAAGCAGTGGGTGCAAGTAAGGCTGCCGCGCGGTTTTGTGCATAAGCCTCGATGCCTGAGCTAAACACAATATCGTGCCTTTGGTCATACACGCGGTTGCGTTCTTCAAGGCTTTTTGTTCCATAACCTTGTGCGGGGTTAGCGAGAAATAAGCCATTGACGCGCTGAGGATGTAAAGAGGCAAAAGCACAGGCCATTAAAGCCCCCAGCGAGTGGCCAACGAGGGTCACTTGCTGTAAACCCAGTCCATCAAGAAAGGCTTCTAACGCATCGGCGTAATCCAGTGCTACAGGTGTTTTTGTCGTCAATTCAAGGCTATTCATATAGCCAGGTGCATCCCAACAATAGAGATGATAGTGATGAGTCAGTGATGACGCCGTCAGTTGAGAAATCCATGAGGCCGATCCTGAACTGATACCATGGAGGAGGATCACTGGTTCACCTTGGCCTGCCTCCCGCCAATTAAGGCGATATTGACCAAAGTTGGCAAGCTGTAACTCGGGTAAATTTTCAATTGGCAGATTCATCACTGATTACTCCTGTTATCCGCGTTTCACTTTTGATAGTGGGTGGTCTTCTGGGTATGTTGGGATAGCGGGTTTTTGTGTCCCAATCATCACACACATTAAGGCCTCCTCTTCCCCGTGATTGAATAAGCCGCGGTAAATTCCCGCAGGGACAGAAATCAAATCACGTTCTTTTAATACCGTTTCATATTCTTCATCACCGTCTTTGATAAACAGCGTGATGGTGCCTTTTAGCATGAAAAAAACTTCTTCAACGTCAGGGTGCAAGTGCAGCGGCCCTTCACACTTAGCGGGTAAGACCATGGTGGAAAAGGTGAAGTTTTCTGCAGGAACAGTATTTACATCGCTTGCGACTCCTGTTGCGCCAGTGCCGATATAACGCATTTGTGCGCGGCGATATTTCGGGTCGTAATCGGCTTGGAATTTCAATGCGTTCCAATCGTATTTGCGCCCTTCAAGGCGGGCTACTCGGGATTCAATCCACTGTGCCATTGGGATCCCTTGTGGTTTGATTTGAGGTTGTGACATGGCGTTATCTCCTAAAAAGGCAGTGTTTAGTATTTTTTCAGTAAGGGGAGCAATAACAAGCTACCCACTAAACCAATAATGACGATAAATAACAGCCCACTATCCATAGTGTGGGTAACGGTAATCAACACACCCATTAATAGCGGTGCGGCAGCGCCAGCAAGGTTTCCAAGGCCATTGAATATCCCACCAGCAAGGGCACTGACTTGTTTTTGTGTTGCTTTAGCGAGTAATGCGAAAATGTTAGGAGCACCAGCTCCCCACATAAACATGCTGAATGCCATCATTAAAATGATGCTGTAGGTCTCAGTGAGGAACAGCACGCCCGCCAAACCAAGCACGGCACCCAACAACGAGATAAAACACACTAAGGCTCTGCGGTCGTAGCGGTCAGAAAGCCACGCGCCAATTGCTTCACCAAACAGCATGGCAATGAATGGGAGGGAAGAGAGGATCCCTGCGTGTTCCAAGTGAATGGATTTCCCTTTAATTAAGTAGCTTGGTAACCAGCCATTCATGCCCCAGAGATAGACTAAAAACGCAATGTTGAATATGCAGATAATCCAAAAATGGCTATTTTGAAATAGGCGTTTTTTATGAGCTTTCATTTCTGCAATTTGTTCTTCAGGTCGTTTTTCCCCTGATGCTGTTTTTAACTGAGCACTCCGATTGACCAAATTTGGGTGGCGAATTCCGAAGACCACCAACCACCACACGGGCACGGTAAAGGCTGCCATGACGAAGAAGGTGCTTTGCCAGCCAAAATTATTTAATAGATACAACGAAATAGGGAAACCTAGTGCTGCACCTAGCGGAGTGCCCAGCAACCAGAGCATCGTGGCTCGAGCCTGCATTTTGGGCGGGAAGGTGCGGCGGATAATGGCATAGGCGATGGCTAACAATGGCCCTTCGGCTATGCCGAGTAATACGCGTAGGAAAACCATGGTGCCATAATGGTGGGTAAATCCCATAAAGATCATTAAGAAGCACCAACTGCTGATCATAAATAACAACATTTTTGTGGGGTGAAAGCGGTCACCAATCCCACTCAGTAACATGGATGAAACGCCATACGCGAATAAGAAAGCGCTCATCAATAAGCCTAAACGAGTGGGATCAAAATCGATCCCCAGCGCTTGTTGGAACTTTTCGTCTGAAAACAGTGCAGCGATGCTAATTTTGTCGAAAAATGCCAGTAAAACGCAGGAAAATAGGCCGATTGGGATCAGCCAGTTCACTTTTTCTGGTGTATCCTGCGTACTTTGTGCATTTTCATTGGCGGGTATCGTGATACTTTGATTTGCCATGTTTTTTCCTCGCTGGCACTATTTAAGTGACATTAGTGAAAATGTGGGGTCGGCAAGCTCTGAGGGAACCAATTTACGCTGGCTTTGCAACCAACGTTTACCCAGTTTGATCGCGCGAGCATCATTAAACGCCACCATTTGAACCAATTCGTTAGCTTCATTTAATGCAAAGTGAACCTCTGAATTTTCGCTGTGGCGTTGGATGTGTTGCAGAGTCTGTGTGCTCGGGACTCCTAAAATTTGTATGTTGTCTTGGTATTGATCAGACCAAAGCCAAGCGGGTTCATTAAACCCTGCGGATTGCGGGTTAAGCATCGCTTTTGCTGTGGTGATGGCTTGGTTTTGCGCATAAGCCCAAGATTGCAAACATAAAGAAAGTGTTGGGTGGCATGCAACGTCCCCCGCGGCGTAGATGTCAGGGTGGGAGGTTTGCCCTTGAGCGTCGATCACGATGCCATGTGTGACCGTTAACCCCGCATCTTTTGCGAGCTCAAGGTTGAGCTCAACACCAATCCCCATAACGGCAAGGTCAAAGGACTGAGTTGGGTATTTTTGACAACCGATTTGTAAAGCGTCGTTGTCATCAACCAATTGAATATCGCCACAATCTGTAATGACCTGTACGCCAGCCTCATGATGGCGCTGCGCTAATGCGTCGGAGACACTTTGCGGAACACTGCGCTCACACAGACGGTTTTGGCGTTCAAAAATCGTCACATCAAGACCCATTTCCCGTGCAGAAGCTGCGACTTCTAAGCCAATCCATCCACCGCCAATGATGGCAATTTTTTTTGCGGATAAGAGGCTGGAGCGTAGTGCTTGGGCATCATCCCATGAGCGTAGGGCAAATACGTTAGGGTGTTGTTGCCATGCTTTTGATAGATAACGAGGACGGCCACCTGTTGCAATAAGCAGTTTATCAAAGCTAACTAACCGCCCATCATTGAGATAAACACACTTAGCTTGCGCATCAATTCGCTCGGCTCGAATGGGTCGAAACCACTGCAGGTTCAATGCTCGGGTATCATCTTCACTAAATAAACGCGATAAAACAGCGTCTTCTTGCGTGAGAACTGCTTTTGACAGTGGAGGACGTTCGTAAAAATCGTGGTTTTCATCACTGATCACCGAAATAGTGCCTTGATAGCCTTGTTCTCTGAGCGTTTTTGCAGCCCAGCCACCAGCTTGGCCACCGCCAATAATGACAATACCGCCTTGAATTAGAGTGCTCATCTTATGACTCCTTGGCGGGTTTAACTTGGCGGCGTGTTTCATAATCTAAGCCACCTTCAACCGCCCATTCGGTAAATGAAACCAGTGAGTGTTCCAGTTCCCTTGGCTGCCATTTTTCCGTGAGGTAGTCGTCGTTGGTGTAGTATTCGAATGCGCCGCCCGTTGGGCTATTGACGTACCAAAAATAAGCGGACGAAATCGGGTGGCGACCTGGACCAATAAAGGTACTCCAATGATGGCGGTTCATAGCTAAGCCCCCACCAATCACCTCGTGAATATCCCGAACAGTAAAGGCAACGTGGTTCAAGCCACTGCCGCGATGCGGTAACTTGAGTAAGAACAAATTATGGTGGCAGCCATTAATTTGAGCGCGTAGGAAAACGGCGCGATCGATGTAGCGATCCGAAACTTGGAAACCTAGCTTTTGGCAATAAAATGCTTCTGTTTCAAGGAGGTTATCAACAAAGAAAACAACATGACCCACGTTAATAGGTGTAGCTTTTTCATAAATTGGGCTAGGTTCATCAATGCGGCGAATGTCTCCCCATTGATTGATACCTGTGACGTCGAGTTGGACGTCTTTTTGTTGTGAAAGGCAAAAAGCGACAGTCATGCCATTAGGATCGCGGCATTGTGCGCCAGAAGATGTTCGCTCAAATCCATCACATTCCTGAATATTATCAATAATTTGATTTAGGTTAGTGAGGTTCTCAACGCCCCATGTAATGCGCCTTAAGGTTGATCCCGTTTCAAAAGGTGCAGGAAGGGAAGCATCATCAAGGGGGAATAATGCCAGCTCGGCGCCTGATAGAGTGGTAAACACGTTTGGATTATTGTTAGAAACATGTAAGCCAAAGTCATGTAAAAATTTTTGGCAGGCTTTAAGGTCTTCAACGCCAAATTCTAATTTTTCTATTCCAATCACTGACATAGCTTAATCCTCTGTAGGTTGGTGTTATTGCCTGATACGTTTTTTGGGCAAAGGAAAGCCGAGGCTTATGGCAATAAACCGAAAAATGGGTAAGTTTTTCGCTAACGCTAAATCACTTTGGCTGGGATGATGCCGCCAATAAATTCAGTTAGCTTTTGTGCTGCACTGCGCACTTCATTTTGCAAATATTGGCGCTCCTGCACAGGGATGCTGTCCATGGGAACCATGATACTGATTGCCGCTTCGACCCCGTTGTCTTGGTTGTAAACAGGATAAACAATGGAGGAGATGCCACGGCGATAAAATGATTCACCGATAACATAACCCCGCAGTTTGTCAGCTTGGATCATGTTCCAGAATTCGTGTTTGCTGCCCGCGTTATCAGGTAGCTCTTCATCAGGGTAAAGAGCATCAAATTCTGTAGAAGAAAGCCCGCTTAATAGCATTCGCCCTAAAGATGTTCGATGAGCTAATAAGCGTGTGCCGACGCTGACATGGTTAATTTTTGATTCCGCACCGCTGACGCGAGCGATGTAAATAATGTCTCGGCCATCGCGAATTACAAGATGGCTATTGCACTGGCTTCGGTCTCGCAAATGTTCAATAATCGGTTGGCCTAATTGGGTTAAATCAAGAGAGGCGATATAACCGAGACCAAGGCTAAGTACTTTGCGACCAAGTGAAAATGCCCCTGTTCTCGGGTGTTGGACAAGGAAATCCAAATGTACCAAGGTTTGTATCGCGCGATAAGCCGTGGCTTTAGGCATATCGACTAAGCGTAGGATTTCGGCAAACGTGAGCTCGCGGTGCTGCTGTGCGAGCAAGAGAAGAAGTTGCAATCCTTTTTCCAGACCAGGTATCAAGTACTTACATGTTGAATTCAATGCCTTAACCTCGCCGCCCACGCGGTCATCAATTAGTTAAATACAAAGCCGCCGTTGACGGGGATGAGCTGCCCCGTCACAAAATTAGCCATATCAGAAAGCAAGTACAATGCAGTACCAGTGACATCTTCAGGTAATTGCTCCCCTTGTAAGGCGCGACCATTTTCATAAAGCTGGTGGCGTTCTTCAGGGACATATTCAGTGGCTTCAACTTTTGTCAGCCCTGGCGCGATCGCATTAACGCAAATGCGGTGTTGGCCTAACTCACGGGCCATTGAGCGAGTCATACTGATAATTGCCCCTTTACTGGCGACATAGGCCATTAGCCTTGGCGCCCCCCAAAGGGCAGTATCAGACGCAATATTGACGATTTTTCCATGTTGGCTTTGCTTTAATAGCGGTAACGCCGCTTTTGTTACCAGCCATGTTCCTTTGACATTTACAGTCATGACGCGATCCCAAAGCTCAAGATCGTATTCATCTAAGGCTTTACCCCCCACGCCAGTCGCAAGAGCCGCATTGTTGATCAACCCATCAATGGCACCTTGTTGGGAGATGTGTTCAAAGGCTCGGCGAATAGAGGCGGGATCAGCAAGATCGATACAGTAACTTTGTGCATCAAACCCTTGGCGGCGCAATGTTTCGGTACTTTCTTGCAAACGTTCTTCAAGAATGTCGCACAGAATGACCTTAGCGCCTTGTTCTGCGACGGCTTGGGCAAAGCTAAAACCCAGCCCCCTTGCCGCGCCAGTGACCACAATACGTTTTCCCGCCAATAGGTTATGCATTTTCAGTTTCCTTACTGTAAATCAGTTCAAACTGTTTTTTGGCTTCACGCTGCATGATGCGACGAAGACGGGATAAACCGACATCGTGTTGATAGAGAAACTCATGGTTACGCGCATTTGGTGCGAGGTTTTCTAAAATAATGCGGTCTTGCTCTAACACATCCCAATGCAGCCCCTCTAAGCGGTTACGGTACATAAAGCGCCAGAGATCGCGTTGCCAGTCTTTGACTTTACGAATTCGCCAGAAGAATACGCGGCAGTGATCTTTATCTTCTGGAACGACCATGCCGATGATCCAAAAGTGCCCACCTGGTCCAAAACGTTTTTGATATGGGATGGATAAACGAAGCCAGTTTGCACCTGTGCTGGCAAACTCCACCCAGTCGAAGTTGACACCAATTTGATCATTCTTACGAAAAATAAAACCCGTTTGAGTGGCTTCAAGGATCATCTCAGACTGTTTATCCCCTTCAGCCATGGAGTGTGACGAAGAGTGTAAATAGGTGCCATGCATCGGATCCATCACGTTTTCAAGGGCATACTGATAGTTGCATTTCCAAGATGCAGTGCAGAGGAAGTGGCTGTGGTTTTCGTTATCGGCTAATTCTTCAGGGAATTCAAGCGCTGGCGGCGTTTCCCCTTCAATCACAGCAAAATAGAGGAAAATCGCACCGTGAACTTCCTGAACTGGGTAGGTTTTTAAGCATTTTTGGCCTTCAAGAGGGCATTGGCTAACCGCTGGAACGTCCTTGACAATACCATCTCCGCCTACTTCAACGCCGTGGTACCAACAAGCAATGCGCTCACCAAGGTTCCAGCCCATGGATAAACGTGCACCGCGGTGAGGGCATCTATCTTCTAAGGCATGAATTTGGCCTTTATCATCGCGCCATAAGACAATTTGCTCTTCAAGGCGAGTGATGCCGATGGGATTACTGCTGACTTCCCAGCTTGATAATACGGGGTACCACTGTCCTCGTAGCCCCACATCTAAATACGCTTGATAGTTTTGAGGTTGTGTATTCGTTGTCATAATTTGCTTCCGATTATCAAAGGTTATTTTTATTTTTGTATAAATTACAAAGTATTAATATCCATTAACGAGCAAAAATTCGCGGAAACTGCTGGATGTCCATGCGTGACCTTGCCGGTCAAATAATTGTTGTTGGTTTAAAGCTTCAACGAGGGCTTCGAGAGTTTCCGTTCCTGATGCAAATAAATTTTCTAATGCGGCGATCAACGCTGTTTCGTATTCATCTGGAAGTCGCGATCGTGTTTGCCAGACAATATTTGGCGCACTTCCAGGTGCTTGAATACTCCCTTTTCCACCTTCTCGAGCAGGAGTAATTTGGTTATTTGCGGGGAGGTAAGGATTAATATTTTGAATCGGTTCCATGTTTACTCCTCAATTAAGCTAATTTCGATTTGGTTTTCATGAATGCGAGTTTGATAGGTTTTTAAATCTCGACCACCAGGTTCTCGCAGACATTTTCCTGTTTTGATATCAAAGATGGCTTCATGTAGGGGACACTCAACTTTTCCATCTTCAACAAACCCTTGGCTGAGTAGGGCATAAGCGTGAGGACATACATCTTCTAAAGCGTAATATTGGTCTTCAACCAAAAAAATACCGATTTCGTTGTTATTAACTTTGGCTGAAAAGGGAAATTCTTCTTGAACTTGTGAAACATCGCACACAGCAATCCAGCTCATTTTTTTCTCCTCTTAATACGCAGTAACATTTTGTTTCATATACGAAACGTTGTTTATTATTTAAAACCAGATTAAATGTAGGGGTGATTAATAGTCAATCGAATGTTGACTATATGTAAAATATTCGTTTCAAAATGTGGGGTGTGTCGAGCTTATTGCGTTGTTTAGTTTCATATAAGAAACAGAAGGGGATTTATCAGCGATTGTGTGAGTTAATATCAGAGCCAATCATAGCCACAAGGTAGCCTGTGGCTATTTTGGTTACATTATTTTAATTCAAACCGTTGTAAGTCTTTACTTACGGTGACTGGGCCAGAGTATTGCTTTCTAACCTCCTTGATCCAAACTTCATCAGTAATCGATGGGTCATCTGCGGGAACAAGGTGGGTGAGCACCAAATGTTTTACATTGGCTTCCTTCGCGATTCTACCGACCTCTTCTGCGGTGGTGTGATGGGAAATAATCGCTTTTGCAAGGGTCGAGCCATTGCCAATTCGGTTTGCTAAGTTTTCAACGCCAGAAACCAGCACGACTTCACTGACTAAAAGGTCGGCATCTTTGGCAAATTCAGTAATTTGTTTATTATCAATCATATCACCCGTGATAACGACGGTTTTCCCCTCTGATTGGATTTTATAGGCCAGGGCTTCATCGGAATTAAAAGGGGGATGGGGCACAAACAACGCACTGATTTTCACACCGTCTTTATCAACAACAACACCTTCAGAAATATCTTTGGCGGTGACCATATTACGTAAATCAGGTTTGCCTTCATCTTTAATACGTAAATCAATATCGCGCTTAAAGGTGTCCCAAACACCTTTGGTCATGCTCTCTGTACCCACTGGACCATACACCGTAACAGGGTGGTTTAGCCCACTGTTCCATGCATTTAATAATAACGCAGGGTAATCGGCAACGTGGTCACTGTGCAGGTGAGTAATAAAAATTGAGTCGATATTTTTTAGCGGGGCTTTGGATTGAACTAAGCGCAAAGTTGCGCCGTATCCTGCATCAAAAAGATAGGTTTTATCCCCTTTAATAAATGCTGTCGATTGCGGTAAGCGAGCTTCACTTAATATGGATGGCCCACCTTTTGTTCCAAGGGTAATAATTTCATCGGCATTAGCTAAAGAACTTGAACCGAATAATGCCGCCGCGAGAGATAGAGAGATAAACAGTGGTTTGATTTTCAAAATAGTACCTCTTTTTATTATTAATGAATTTACACTGGTATTGAATAATTGTAATTAAAATCTATATGTTGCTAAATTGTTAACATGTGAATGAGCTTACTTTTGTTTGGGTGATGTGACTATCGTTCTTTAGGATTAATTATAAGGTTTTTTATTTAACCTATTAATAACAGTGAGTTAAATGACATTGGAATTCTACGGTTATATAAACTGACTTTATTATTTAATTAAGAAAGAGAGTTTATTTAATAATGCAATTTAAATTAGATTTAAAAACTAATAGGAATGAGTTTATTAAGTTTTATTAATTAGAGTTATTGGAAATATAATGAATCAACGAATTTAGCGATGTAATTCCCCATATTTTCTTATGTGTATCCCACCTTTTTTTGATCTCACGTGAAGTTTTTTGAGGCTGTTAGCGGGAAAATAGCTTCTATTGAAATAAGAGGGTGTGCAAGTGAGCAACGGAATACAGCTTCGGGTTAAAGGTAAAGTACAAGGGGTGGGTTTTCGTCCCTATGTTTGGCAGTTGGCACATCAGCAGCAGCTGTATGGGGATGTCTGTAATGATGGTGAAGGGGTATTAATCCGCCTACTCGCAAATGCAGATATCACTAAATTTAGCCAATTATTACAACAACACTGCCCTCCTTTAGCGCATATAGAGAGTATTCAATCACAGTCTTTTCAGTGGGATGTTTTTCCCGATGAATTTACCATTCGCCGTAGTGGCGAAGGGAAGATGGATACGCAAGTGATCCCCGATGCGGCAACTTGTGATGCTTGTCAGCAAGAGATTTTTGACCCTACTAATCGCCGTTTTCATTATCCATTTGCCAATTGTACTCATTGCGGGCCGCGCTTTACGATTATTCGCCATATGCCTTATGATCGCCCAAATACCGCGATGGCTGATTTCCCGTTATGTCCTGAGTGTTTGGTGGAATATCAATCCCCCGCGGATAGGCGTTTTCATGCGCAGCCCAATGCGTGTGCTGTATGTGGACCTAAAATTAAGCTCAGTGATGCTTTCGGGCTGACGGTGGCGGAGAAGGAAGGGGCGCTAATATCGGCATCGCAATATTTACTCATGGGTAAAATTATTGCCATTAAGGGGTTAGGTGGTTTTCATCTTGCTTGCGACGCAACGGATGACCATGCAGTGCAAGCGCTACGCATGCGTAAACATCGCCCAACAAAACCATTTGCGGTGATGATCCCGTCTTTAGATTGGTTAAAAAACCAAGGGGTGAGAGTGAGTGATGGGCTAGCCTCATTGCTAAAAAGCCCCGCAGCGCCGATCGTTTTAATCAAGCAGTGGAAAAACAGCGGTCTAAGCCAGTTTGTCGCCCCCCATTTGACTGAGTTAGGGGTGATGCTGCCTTCAAATCCCTTACAGCATTTATTAATGGCGGAAGTAAAAAAACCGTTAATCATGACGTCAGGGAATGCATCTGGGAAGCCCCCTGTTCTTACAGAGCAAAATGCGTTTAAGGATTTAGCTAATATTGCCGATTTTTACCTGACGCATAACCGCGATATTGTGCAACGTGCTGATGATTCTTTAGTTCGTTATCACCAAGGCGAGGCTGAAATGTTACGCCGTGCTCGTGGGTATGTACCTGATTCTGTAGATTTACCTGAAGGGTTTGAAAACTCCCCCTCTATATTAGGGTTAGGGGCTGACCTGAAAAATACGTTTTGTTTACTGCGCGATAAAAGCGCGGTATTAAGCCAGCACCTTGGGGATTTGGACGACTTAGATATTTTTGAGCAATACCAAAGTTCGATTGATTTGTTTGAGTCAATTTACCGTTTTACACCAACTGCATTGGTTGGGGATATGCACCCAAACTATGTCAGCCATCGCTTTGCTAATCAACTATCTGCACAGTTAGATATTCCCTTTGTGCAAGTTCAGCACCATCACGCCCATATTGCGGCCGTTATGGTGGAACACGGTTTGCCAAGAAATACAGATAAGGTGATTGGTTTAGCACTTGATGGGTTAGGTTTTGGTGATGACCAACGTCTCTGGGGTGGGGAATGTTTACTCGTAGATTATACATCCAGCCAATATTTAGGTGGGTTGCCCGCGGTCGCTTTACCTGGAGGCGAAATGGCGGCAAGGCAACCTTGGCGTAATTTATTGGCTCATTGGTTACAGTTTGTTCCCAACTGGCAACAGCAATCAGATGCAATTCAACTTCTTGAGTTCCCTTGGCAAGGACTGGAAAAGGCTATCGAACGCGGGCTCAACTGCCCAACGGCGTCTTCCGCGGGGCGGTTATTTGATGCTGTTGCTGCTGCCCTGGGTATTTGTACGGTACAAACGAGTTGGGAAGGTGAGGCCGCGTGTCAGCTTGAAGCGCTGGCGATGAACTCTGAGGTTATGACACACCCAGTGACGATGCCATTAATTAATCAACGCCTTGACTTAGCAACGTTTTGGCGTGAATGGTGTGCTTATCAAGCGCCTAAAGCGCAACGCGCCCATGCGTTTCATGTCGCATTAGCAAATGGGTTTGCGCAGCTTGCGAAAACATCTGCCCAGCAATATGGCATTAAGACAATCGTGCTATCGGGGGGCGTGATGCACAATAAATTATTACGAAATTTATTAATGAATAATTTAAATGAATTTGAGGTATTAACGGCAAGGCAGTTCCCGATGGGGGATGGTGGATTGGCATTAGGGCATGTGGCGATAGCCTCAGCAAAATTAAAGCGTTAGCCAATGAGGAATATTACAAGGCCTTTAGAGTGTATATTAGGCTGATTTTTGTATATTTTAATTTTTAATTAAAATATTCTTTTTTTGATATTGATTCTTATTTAGATAATTAATAATTATATTAATGGATTGGTTATTAATAATACTCTAATTTCGTTTAATTAAATGATAAACAAATAATGAATTCCTATATATCAATGATAATTAATGAAATTTATATTTAAATTAATGTGATATATAGCGCATTATTGAATAATAAACGATGGAGTTTTATTTTAGGTATCACTTTTACCTCCCAGTAACTGAATCGATTTTTCTAACAAATATATAAAAAAGATGAAATTTCTTATTTCCTCTTGATGAAGATCAAGTGATTAAAAATCGGTAGGAATAGGATCCTATTTTATATATATGCACCAGGTTACTTAAATAAGAATTTATTTCATTAAGCTAAGTTTTGTTGTCAATTTGAATTGCAATGATACAAGCGTAAGGCGTAAGCGTATTTAGCACGTCGGGTTTTGTGGCATCTCTAACGCAAGGATAATCAACGAAATTTGTTTAATGAATAGGTTCTAAGCCACCCATAATAATAGGAAAAAAGAATGATAGGAGATAACTCTATTAATTCTCCTCACGGTATTAACCGCCGTGATTTTATGAAGTTATGTACAGCGTTGGCAGCAACGATGGGGCTAAGCGGGAAAGCAGCGGCCCAAATTGCTGAATCTATTAGCGACCCAGCTCGTCCGCCTGTCATCTGGATTGGCGCACAAGAGTGTACGGGTTGTACCGAGTCCCTGCTGTGTTCTACCCATCCAACCCTCGAAAACTTAATTCTGGATACAATTTCACTGGAATACCATGAGGTGTTATCTGCCGCTTTTGGTGAACAAGTTGAACAGAATAAGCATAATGCGATAGAAAAATACAAAGGAAAATATGTTCTTGTCGTTGATGGTTCTATCCCGCTGAAAGACAACGGTATTTACTGCATGGTTGCAGGAAAACCGATTGTTGAGCATATCCGTGAAGTGGCTGAACATGCCGCTGCCGTGATTGCAATCGGTTCTTGTGCCTCTTGGGGCGGTGTTGCAGCGGCGGGTGATAACCCAACGGGCGCTGTTGGGCTAAACCAAGTTATCAAAGATAAGCCGGTGATTAATATCCCAGGTTGCCCGCCAAATCCACATAACTTCCTTGCGACCGTTGCACACTTAATTACGTTTAATCGCCCGCCAGCACTGGACAGCAAAAACCGTCCAATGTTTGCTTATGGTCGATTAATTCACGAGCACTGCGAGCGCCGCCCTCATTTTGACGCAGGCCGTTTTGCCAAAGAGTTTGGCGATGATGGTCACCGTGAAGGTTGGTGTTTATATCACTTAGGCTGTAAGGGCCCTGAAACTTACGGCAACTGTTCAACATTGCAGTTCTGCGATGTTGGCGGTGTATGGCCTGTGGCGATTGGCCACCCTTGTTATGGCTGTAACGAAGAAAACGTCGGCTTCCACAAAGCGATTCACCAACTTGCGAGTGTGGAAAATCCAACGCCACGGGCGGATAAACCTGATTTAAATAACCGTGAAGGCGGGCAAATATCATCAACCGCCGTTGGCTTAATTGGTGGTGTTGTGGGGTTAGTCGCTGGGGTGAGTGTGATGGCGGTACGTGAATTAGGTCGCCAAAAACGCCAGCAAGACCATGACTCACGGGGAGAATAACCGTGAATAGACGAAATTTTCTTAAACTCTCCGCAGGGGGAGCGCTCCTTGCGGGCAGCTCACCAAGCTTGGCGGGAGCGGAAAACCGACCGCCAATTCCAAACTCCCTTGGCATGCTGTACGACTCAACTTTGTGTGTTGGGTGCCAGGCCTGCGTGACAAAATGCCAAGATATCAACCACCCAGAGCGTAATCCTGTCGGGGAGCAAACATGGTCGAACAACGACAAGCTTACCCCATACACCAACAACATTATTCAGGTCTGGAGTAGCGGCACGGGGGTGAATAAAGATCAGGAAAAAGACGGCTACGCCTACATTAAAAAGCAGTGTATGCATTGCGTTGACCCAAATTGCGTCTCTGTTTGCCCTGTTCAAGCACTGAAAAAAGACCCGAAAACGGGCATCGTTCATTACGATGCAAGTGTGTGTACGGGTTGCCGTTACTGCATGGTGGCGTGTCCGTTCAACATTCCAAAATATGCTTACGATGATAAGTTTGGTGCTATCCATAAGTGCGAGCTATGTAATCAAAAAGGTGTTGAGCGTTTAGATAAAGGCGGTTTACCTGGCTGTGTGGAAGTGTGCCCAACTGGGGCGGTGATTTTCGGTACGCGGGAAGAGTTGCTCGCCGAAGCAAAAAAACGCTTAACACTCAAAGTGGGGGATGAATATGGCTTCCCACGTCAAACCCTGCATAGTAATGATCCAAATGTCATCAAAGTGCCGAAGTATGAAAACCATGTGTATGGCGAGCTTGAAGGCGGTGGAACGCAGGTCATTGTGCTCTCTGGCGTGCCATATCAACATCTTGGCTTGCCTGAATTAGAGCAGCTTTCGACAGGTGCGCGCTCTGAATATGTTCAACACACGCTATACAAAGGCATGGTGTTGCCGTTAGCGGCGCTAGCAGGGCTGAGCTTCTTGGTGTATCGCAATACCAAGAATGACAAACACGAAGGAGATGACTCAAATGACGACGCATCATAAAGAAAAGCCGCTAGGCGGGCGTTTAGTCAGTTGGCCAATTATGGTCTTTGGGCCATTGGTGTTGCTTTGCGTCATTCTGATTATCAAACGTTTAGTTTTCGGCTTAGGTTCGGTTTCTGATCTTAACGGCGGTTATCCGTGGGGGATTTGGATCGCCTTTGACTTGCTGATAGGGACAGGTTTTGCCTGTGGTGGCTGGGCACTGGCGTGGGCGGTGTATGTGTTTAACCGCGGGGAATATCACCCACTGGTTCGCCCTGCATTACTGGCCAGTTTATTTGGTTACTCCCTAGGTGGTTTATCCATCACTATCGACGTGGGGCGTTACTGGAATTTGCCGTATTTTTATATTCCAGGCTTCTTCAACACCAATTCGGTGCTGTTCGAAACCGCCGTGTGTATGACGATTTACATTGGTGTGATGGCGTTAGAATTTGCCCCAGCCTTGTGTGAACGTTTTGGCTGGAAAGTCTCATTAAAACGCTTGAATAAAGCGATGTTTTTTATCATCGCATTAGGGGCATTGTTACCAATGATGCACCAATCCTCAATGGGATCATTAATGATTTCAGCGGGATACAAGGTACATCCAATTTGGCAAAGTTATGAAATGTTGCCGCTGCTCTCGCTGTTGACCGCGTTTATTATGGGTTTCTCGATTGTCATTTTCGAAGGCTCATTGTTGCAAGCTGCCTTAAAAGGGCAGGGGGCAGATGAACGGCCACTGTTTGTGCGGCTAACGCAAATTCTGCAAGTGCTTTTAGTGTTGTTCTTAGTGTGTCGATTTGGCGAGTTGATTTATCGCGAAAAACTGCACCACATCTTTAATGGCGACTTCTACGCCATGATGTTCTGGATAGAAACCGTGTTAATGGTGATCCCATTAATTATTTTCCGCATGCCATCGCTACGAAATGATTCGCGTTGGTTATATATCAGCGGATTAAGCATGTTAATCGGGGCGGCAATGTGGCGAATGAGCTATTCCCTTGTCGCGTTTAATCCTGGGGGCGGTTACGACTACTTCCCAACATCAGAAGAACTTTTAATTTCAATGGGTTTTGTGGCAATTGAGGTCTGCGCGTATATCTTGCTGATCCGCCTACTACCCGTTATTCCAGCATTGAAAAAAACAACGATGAGCCATTCAGAGGCCCGAGGTAAAGCATGAGCCAACGTATAACAATAGATCCAGTCACTCGTATCGAAGGTCACTTACGCATTGATTGTGAAATTGAAGATGGAAAGGTCACCAAGGCTTGGGCTTCAGGCACCATGTGGCGCGGTATGGAAGAAATCGTCAAAGGGAAAGACCCTCGTGATGCATGGATGATTATGCAGCGTATTTGTGGGGTTTGTACCACTGTTCACGGCATTGTATCTGTACGTACCATTGAAAGCGCTTTGAATATTGATGTGCCCGTTAATGCGCAATACATCCGTAATATGATTTTAGCGGCGCATACCATTCAAGACCATATTGTCCATTTTTATCAATTATCGGCGCTAGATTGGGTAGATATCACCTCCGCGTTAAATGCAGACCCAAACAAAGCAGCAGAAATCCTCAAAGGGGTTTCCACATGGCCACTCAATAGCGCAGAAGAATTTACTCGCGTACAAGACAAAATCAAAAAACTGGTGGCGAGCGGGCAATTAGGGATTTTTGCGAATGGTTACTGGGGTCACCCAGCGATGAAATTGTCGCCTGAAGTGAACTTGATTGCGGTTGCGCACTATTTGCAAGCCCTTGAATGCCAACGGGATGCAAACCGCATTGTGGCATTGCTTGGGGGTAAAACACCACACATCCAAAACCTCGCCGTGGGCGGTGTCGCGAACCCGATTAACCTTGATGGCGTGGGTGTTCTTAACCTTGAGCGTTTAATGTATGTGAAATCCTTTATCGACCGTTTAGGGGATTTTATCGAGCAAGTATACAAAATCGATGCAGCAGTGATTGCAGCGGGTTACCCAGAATGGTTAGAAGTCGGCCAAGGGGCGAAGCATTACATGTGTATGCCTGAAATGCCGATGGACGGCAAAAATGGCAGTTTCTTATTGCCAGGTGGCTACCTCGAAAATAGCGATTTCAGTACCTATCGCCCAATTACCAGCCACATGGACGAGTATTTGATCAACGGTATCAAAGAAAGTAGCAAGCATGCGTGGTACAAAGAAAACGAGCCACAAGCACCGTGGGAAGGCACTACAAACCCTGACTACACAGGTTGGGACGATGACGGTAAATATTCATGGGTGAAAGCGCCGACCTTCTATGACAAAACCGTCGAAGTGGGGCCATTAGCGGACTTACTGTGCAAGCTGGCGGCAAAACACGAGCCAACGGAAAAACATTTTAACGATGTGGTGAACCTGTATCAAACACTGACGGGTAACAGCATTGGTATCGATCAGCTGCACTCCACCCTAGGCCGTATTATTGGTCGTAGCGTGCGTTGCTGTGTGCTGAATGAAACACTGTCAATTCAGTGGCAAGCACTGGTGGATAACATTGGCAAAGGCGACTTTACTACCTTTGTAAAACCAAATTTCCCAGAAAACGCAACGATTAAAGGGGTTGGATTTGGGGAAGTACCTCGCGGGCTGCTTTCACACTGGGTAGTTATCAAAGACGGTAAAATTGAAAACTATCAGGCTGTTGTGCCATCTACATGGAACTCTGGCCCACGTAATTTCAATGACGAACCAGGCCCTTATGAGCAAGCGTTGGTAGGAACGCCTGTTGCTGACCCAACTAAACCACTTGAGGTAGTGAGAACCATCCACTCATTTGACCCATGTATGTCTTGTGCGGTGCACATTGTGGATCCTGAGGGTGGGGAAGTCACTAAGGTTAAGGTGCTGTAATGCGAATTTTAGTCTTAGGCGTTGGCAATATTTTGCTGAGCGACGAAGGGATTGGCGTGCGCATTGTTGAAGCATTGGAAGAACGTTATCACTTGCCTGAATGTGTGGAAGTGCTTGATGGCGGTACTGCGGGAATGGAATTGATCGGCCCAATGGCCTCCCGTGACCACTTAATTATTGCAGATGTGGTGTTATCGAGCCAGCAACCTGGCTCGTTATTAGTGTTACGTGATGGCGAGGTGCCTGCGTTGTTTACCCGTAAAATCTCCCCTCACCAGCTAGGATTATCTGATGTGTTATCTGCTCTGCATTTAACGGATGAATTTCCACAACGTTTGACCTTAGTGGGCGTCGTACCTGAGTCCTTAGAGCCACACATTGGTTTAACCGCAACAGGGCAAGCTGCGTTAGAGCCTGCATTGCAAAAAGTGGTAGACGTGCTGCGAAGTGAAGGTTTGGAAATTACGGCAAAAGAAGAGAGTTTACATGCCTGATGACATTAACGGTTATCAAAGTAACCCACGGCCTCTCGTTGAGGCCGCATTTCAACGGGTGGCGGAGCAATCGATGCACGATTTGTCTTTTCTCCACCCCTCGATGCCCGTCTACGCCAGTGAGTTCGCTTTGTTTGAAAATCAATGGGTTGGTGCGGTTATCACCCCGTGGATGCTCAGCGCCCTCATTTTACCTGGGCCTGACCAGTATTGGGAGCAGCGTACTGTCGGCGACAAAATTGGCTTGATTTTACCGTATGGGGAAATGACCTATACCGTTGGGGAACTTGACGGACTAACACAATATTTAGCCTGTTCGTTAATGTCGCCATTAGATAAAAGTTTGAGTCCTGAGCAAGGTATTCACCTTGCGGATGATTGCCGCCGTATTTTGCTGTCGCTGCCAGTAAGTGACCCAAATGTACCTCAATCGCCAGCACGCCGCGCGTTATTTGCACGCCACTTGAAGGAAGCATAATGCATGAAGTTTCATTGTGCCAAAGCACACTCGAAATAATTGAACAGCAAGTCAAGCAAAACGCCGTGAAAAAAGTCACGGCAGTTTGGTTAGAAATAGGTGCGCTTTCCTGTGTTGAAGAAAGCGCATTTCGCTTTTGTTTTGATATCGCTTGTCGCGGTACTGTCGCGCAAGGTTGCCAATTGCATATGGTGCATCGTCCCGCACAAGCTTGGTGCTGGGATTGCAGTGAAATGGTGGAAATTGATAGCCACCAATCCGTTTGCCCACAATGCCAAAGTTTGAATTTAAAAGTGGAAAGTGGCGATAGCTTGCGCATCAAAGAATTAGAGGTCGAATAGTTTTCAAAGTGACTTTGAGGTGCATCAACCTTGCGATTTTGATTATGTATTAATCTAATTTAACTATTTAGCGGTTGGGAGTGAAACTTATGTGTAGTACATGTGGATGCGCATCGGGAGAGCGCAGAATCGAGGGTGATGAGCACAGTCATCATCACCATGACCATCATCACGACCATGACCACCATCACGGCCATGATCATCATCACGATCATGAAAAGGCGCATGACCATCATCATGGGCACGATCACCACCACGATCATGACCATCATGACCATGAAAACCAAGGCCAAACCGTCATTATTCATCACCATTATTACCACCAAGGCGATGTGCATAACCATTATCACCAATATGATCCTGCGCTTGTTGAGGGTAAAACCAAAAAACAGAAACACAAGCATAAGCATAAGCACGTTTACGCCATGGCGGAAAATAGCTTTAAACCTGCGGGCGAACACCATGATTTGGATTACGGGCAGGGTGAAGCTGGCACACACGCACCGGGGATCAGCCAAAAGCGTATGCTGCAAATTGAGATGGACGTTTTAGATAAAAACAATCACTTAGCAGAACATAACCGTGAAGCGTTTGCAGAAAAGAATATTTTAGCGTTAAACCTGGTTTCCAGCCCAGGCTCTGGGAAAACCACGCTATTAACGGAAACCTTGCTACGTCTGCGCGATAAAATTAACTGTGCGGTGGTGGAAGGCGACCAGCAAACCACCAACGATGCCCAGCGTATTCGCGAAACGGGGGTGCCTGCTATCCAAGTGAACACAGGTAAAGGCTGCCACTTGGATGCACAGATGATACACGATGCGGTCTCACGCTTAGGTTTGGATGATAATAGCTTGTTATTCATCGAAAATGTGGGGAACTTAGTGTGCCCTGCAAGCTTTGATTTAGGCGAGCGCCATAAAGTGGCTGTTTTGTCCGTGACCGAAGGGGAAGACAAACCCTTAAAATACCCGCATATGTTTGCCGCGGCAGACATTATGTTGCTCAATAAAATCGACTTACTGCCGTACCTGCATTTTGACGTGGACGCCTGCATTGCTAATGCCAAACAAGTCAATCCAAACATCCAAGTGATTAAAGTCTCAGCGACACAAGGAGACGGTATGGATGCATGGCTCGCATGGCTGGAGACTCAGCTATGTGCTTAGGCATTCCAGGAAAAATCGTGGCGGTGGGTGAAGATATTCACCAACTGGCACAAGTGGATGTCTGTGGCGTGAAGCGAGACGTTAACATTGGCCTGATTTGTGAAGGGGAAACCAGTGAGTTATTAGGCCAATGGGTGCTGGTTCACGTGGGCTTCGCCATGAGTATCATCAACGAAGAAGAAGCGCAGTCGACATTAGATGCCTTAGCGGCGATGAGCCAGCTTGACCATGAGGTTGGCGATTTTAGTGGTTTAAATGCAGGGGCTACAGATGCAGTACGTCGATGAATTTCGTGACCCTGCTTTAGCAAAAGTATTATTGGCGAATATCCGCCAACGTGTGAATGACATTCCACGGGCTAAGCAGCGCCCATTGCAGTTAATGGAAGTGTGCGGCGGGCACACTCATGCGATTTTTAAATTTGGTATCGACCAACTTTTACCGCCAGAAATCGAATTTGTTCATGGCCCAGGTTGCCCCGTTTGTGTCTTACCAATGGGGCGAATCGACGGTTGTATCGAAATTGCTGAGCAGCCAAATGTGATTTTTTGTACCTATGGGGATGCGATGCGTGTCCCTGGTAAAAATGGCTCTTTACTTGATGCAAAACGCCGTGGGGCAGATGTGCGGATTGTCTACTCTCCTTTGGATGCCCTCGGGATAGCAGAGCAACATCCTGATAAACAAATCGTTTTCTTTGGTTTGGGGTTTGAAACTACGATGCCAAGCACGGCGATTACCTTGCAACAAGCTAAACGCCGTCAACTGAACAATTTCACGGTATTTTGCCAGCACATTACCATCATCCCAACCTTAAAAAGCCTATTAGAACAGCCAGATGTTCGCATCGACGGCTTTTTAGCTCCAGGGCATGTCAGTATGGTGATTGGGGCACACCCTTACCAGTTTATTACTGACGACTTCCATAAACCGCTGGTGGTAACGGGGTTTGAACCGTTGGATATTTTGCAGTCTATATCTATGCTAGTGAATCAGATAGCGGATGGACGTTGTGAGGTGGAAAACCAATATAAGCGTATTGTCGCTGACCAAGGCAACACGTTAGCACTCAAGGCATTAGATGAAGTGTTTGAGTTAAAAGAAACCAGCGAATGGCGCGGTTTAGGGGAGATTGCAGGCTCAGGTGTGCAGCTTAGCGCCGCTTATCAATCCTTTGACGCCGAGCGCCGTTTTCACGTACAACCACACCAAGTGGCGGATGACCCGCAAGCACGGTGTGGCAATGTGTTGACGGGGCGCTGTAAACCCAATGAATGCCCACTATTTGGCACTCGCTGTACACCACAAACCGCTTTTGGTGCCTTAATGGTGTCTTCGGAAGGGGCTTGTGCGGCTTATTATCAATATCGTCGGGAGGCATAGATGAGCAATGATGCGAACAATGTGGTATTGATGGCCCACGGCAGCGGTGGGCAGGCCATGCAACAGTTAATTGAACAACTATTTTTAAAAGCATTCGCTAACCAAGCGTTGAATGAGCGCGAAGACCAAGCGCGACTTTCGCTGGCGGAACTCACCACATTAGGGGATCGCCTTGCGTTCAGCACCGACAGTTATGTGATTGACCCGATTTTTTTCCCCGGTGGAAATATCGGTAAATTAGCGGTTTGCGGTACGGTGAATGACGTTGCCGTTAGTGGTGCAGTCCCTAAATATCTGTCTTGCGGGTTTATTTTAGAGGAAGGCTTTCCGTTAGCCGAGCTCGCCACCATCGTCGAATCAATGGCAGCAACGGCTGCAGCGGCTGGGGTGCAGATTGTCACGGGGGACACCAAAGTGGTGCAGCGTGGTGCTGCGGACAAAGTGTTTATCAACACAGCGGGTATCGGGGTTATCCCAAGCGAAATTCAGTGGGGAGCTCAGCAAATTCAAGCAGGTGACAAAGTGATCGTCAGTGGTACGTTAGGTGATCACGGTGCGACCATCTTAAACCTGCGCGAGCAGCTTGGTTTAGAGGCGCAACTCAGTAGCGATTGCGCGGTATTGACGCCATTAATTGAGCCACTGCGTAATATTGAGGGCGTACGTGCATTACGGGATGCCACTCGGGGCGGTGTGACGGCGATTTTGCATGAGTTTGCGCAGGCAAGCGGCTGCGGAATGGCGATTAACGAGGCTGACTTACCCGTTGCCTCAGCGGTTAGGGGCGTATGTGAATTGCTCGGCCTTGAACCACTGAATTTTGCCAATGAAGGTAAACTAGTGATTGTGGTAAAACCTGAAGCGGAAAGCGCAGTGTTAGCCGCATTGCACAGCCATCCTCTAGGCCAAAATGCCGCAACCATTGGCTGTGTGACAGAGCAAAAACAAGTCAAATTAGTTGGGATCTTCGGGACATCAAGGCTATTAGATTTACCTCACAGCGAGCCTTTACCACGCATTTGCTAATCATTTGCTTTAATATCAGGAATGCTAAGCCGTATTCCTGATATAAAAAGTTAATTCAAACTTGCAATGAGTTTGTTTCTAATCGATGACGTACTTTGCGGGGTATTAAAAAGGCAGAGCTCTAGCCATGCTTCGATTTCTTGGTAAGTGGCATTTGTCAGGCAGTTTTGCCATTTTTGCCTTAAATCAACGGGTAATTTGAGAAACTGCTGGCGGTCTAAGCGGTGGCTTAACTGGGTTGAACCCGCAAGAAACAGTGTGACTTGATGAAAACGTTTTTCAGGGGCAAGCACATCAGGGGGAACACTTCTATCAGGGTTACGGTTAACACGTTGAGCTAACGCCATAATGTGTGGGTCTAGCTCAGGCTCGGTAAAATCACATAAATGCAGCTCCCCTTTAATCAGCATGGCAGCAATAATGTATTCAAGGCAAAAACGTGCTTCGATACCATTTTCTGGCACCCTGATATTGGCTGCAATATCTCCCCCCAATGGGAAAGCGATATCGATACGTTGAAGGTTATCGAGAAGAGCGGTTAATGGCTTTCCGCTACTTAACCAGCGTTCACGTAACACCTGAGTCACTGCGACAGCGGAGTGCGTACCTGCACACGTTGGATAAGGCTTAAATTCAAGCCCCGGTGACTCAATACGCCAAGGGTTTCCCCAATCTTTGATAAGCAGTTCAGGCATGGCTTGTCGCTGGCTCATTGCTTCTAAAAAAGCATCAATCACACCATGTGGGCGGGAAGAAAAACCGCTCGACGCTAATTGAAATGAGATGACCGCGGATTGTGCAGCCAGTCCCGCATGAAGTGGCTTTACCGCAGAACCAAATTGGGCACGCAATGCGGTTGATTGTGTCGCGGCAAGGCCGAGTGCGCAGGTAGTGGTTTCTAAATCGGCGGCAAATAAATAACATAGCGCCGCGGTGGCGGCGATGGCACCTAAACTTCCTGTTGAGTGAAAACCAAGTTGGTAATGCTGATTCGTGATGGCTAGCCCTAATCGACCCGCAACTTCGACACCAACACAGTAAGCATTTAAGAACCGTATGTTATCAAGCTCATTTTGCTGCGGTGTTAAAGCGAATAGTGCGGGTAAAATAACCGTTGATGGGTGGCCGCGAAAATTAGCGTGAAAATCGTCAAAGTCGAGAGCATGCCCTGCATACCCAAGTAATAGCGCGACACTGCGGGGATCGCGCTCAGGCCAAAGAGCGCTCAGTTGTTGCCACCCCGCATCATTAATATGGCCTTCCGTCACGGAGAGTGTGACGGCGAGGTAATCCTTAATGCCGTTTTTTGCGGCGAGCTGGGCTGAAGGAGGCGGAGAGGCCCCAAGGATTTTCTCCGCCAAACTCGTGGTTAGTTCGCTAATCATTGCGCCTTACCATGATATTCATTGAGTACTGTTTCCGCTAATTGAGCGAGGTAACGTGCGGTTGGGTATAAGGCTTTATCATCGACACGGAATTTTGGATGATGTAAAGCATAGGGGCCACCTGAGCCAATCATCATAAATGCGCCTGGTATTTTTTGTTGGTAGAAAGCAAAGTCTTCACCAATCGGGCTTGCTTCGACTCTGATAGCCTCAAAACCAGATTTTTCAGCTTGGATCAGGGCTAAATCGACCCATTCCCCAGTGTTAACCACCGAAGGTGGGCCAGGATGCCATATTAATTCGATTTGTGCATTAAATGTGGCAGCGATCCCCGCGATAATTTGGCGTAATCGCTGTTCAATTTGCTCTCGGGTGGCTTGTTTGAAGGTACGCACCGTGCCTTCTAAATAAGCGGTATCAGGGATCACATTCCATGTACTGCCACTGTGAACTTGTGTAATCGACACCACGGCGTTTTGATCAGAAGAAACATTTCTACTGATAATGGATTGCGTCGCATTGATAATCTGAGCAATGATAATTAGTGGGTCATTGCCTTCATGTGGCTTCGCAGCATGAGCCCCTTTCGCGGCAATTTTAATTTCGAAGCGATCAACCCCAGCGGTAAGCGCGCCTTCTTTACTGCCTATTACACCGACTGGCAAAGTAGGGTCATTATGAATACCAAATATCGCCAGAGCACCATCTAATGCCCCTGTAGCAAGTAGATCTGGTGCACCTTGGCCAGTTTCTTCTGCGGCTTGGAAGAGAACTCGCACGGTACCTTTTAAATTGGCGATATTTTGTTGCAGCAAAATCGCGGCACCCAGTGCGGCGGAAGCATGAAAATCATGACCACAAGCGTGCATTACCCCTTTGTTTTCAGAGACAAAATCAACACCAGACTCCTCTTCAATAGGTAGCGCATCAATATCGGAACGTAACACGATTAAGGGGCCGTCTTGTTGGCCTTTAATCTCTGCGACTAACCCAGTTGCTAACGGAAGGGGTAAAATAGTAATCCCAGCTTCCGTTAACGCATCGCGAATACGCTGCGTTGTTTGGTGTTCTTGATTCGATAATTCAGGAAAACGGTGCATTTCGTGGCGAAATGCTTGAATTTTATCTGCAAGTGCTTGCTCATGGCTGCTAATGTTCATTAAGTTTCTCCCCATTGAGGCGCAGGTGCCTACGGATTTTTTTGGTTATATATTGAATTCGTCGATTGGCTCGATATTAGTCAATTGACGTAAAAAACGGCGTGTTTGTGGGTTTTCAGAGAAGCGAATAACTTGCTCTGCGGGGCCTTGTTCAACAATCTGTCCATCCGCCATAAAAATCACGCGGTCAGCCACTTCTTTGGCAAATTCCATTTCATGGGTCACTATCACCATGGTGGTTTTTTGCTGAGCAAGGGATTTAATCACCTGAAGCACCTCAAATACTCTTTCTGGGTCGAGAGCCGAGGTTGGCTCATCAAATAAAATGGCTAAAGGGTTGACGGCAAGGGCACGGGCGATACTCACTCGCTGTTGTTGCCCGCCCGATAACGTGACTGGGTATTTGTGGCTATGTTCAGCTAGGCCGACAGTATCCAACAGCGCTAAACCGATTTTATCGGCTTCGCTTTTCGCCATTTTTTTAACGGTGATTAATCCTTCCGTCACATTTTCAAGTGCTGTTTTATTTTTAAACAGGTTGTAATTTTGAAACACCATGGCGGTTTGACGGCGTAATGCATAGGCATCATTTACGCTATGTTTATGCGTATCTAAGGTGACATCGCCGATTTGTATAATGCCGGATTCAGGGTGTTCTAACAGGTTTAGGCAGCGTAATAAGGTGGACTTCCCAGAGCCAGAAGGGCCGATAATGGCGACCACTTCCCCTTCTTGGATATCGAGGGAAATATTATTTAAAACCGTATTGGTGCCGAAGCTTTTATTCAGTTGCGATACACGGATCATCATCATTCCTTACCGTTGTAATGATTGGCTTAAGCGTTTTTCTAGCACCGTTTGTAAACGGCTATAGATAAGCACGGTGAGCCAGTAAATGAGCCCAACAACAATGAATGTTTCGAAGTAACGTAATGATTCAGCGGCGATCATTTTGCCTTCTGCGAACAGTTCTGTGACACCAAGCGCAAAGGCCACAGAGGTATCTTTAATCAATGAAATAAAGGTATTACCCGTTGCAGGCAGTGTGTTCAGCATTGCTTGAGGCAAAATAATGCGACGGTAAATTTGGCGCTTTTGCATACCAATCGATAAGCCTGCTTCCATCTGCCCAAAGTCGACGGAGGTCAATCCAGCACGATAAATTTCGGCCATATAGGCAGAGTTTTTCAGGCTAAAGCCAATAATTGCCGCTGTAAACGCATCCATCCCATTAAAAATGGGAAAGGCTTGAGGTAAGCCGAAATAAATAATAAACAGCTGTACCAGCGTTGGAATTCCACGAAATATGGAGACGTATAAATCGACGATTTTAACAACCGCCTTGATACCCGTAATCCGCAGTAGTGCAAGCGTCAACCCTAATGTCATCGCACAAACCATTGAAACAATAGCAAGAAATAGCGTGACAGGTAGGTAGCTTAAAATTTGCGGAAAGATCCGCACAATATAGTCGAAATCTAAATTCATCATTCATGCCTTACAATATTGGCCGGCCTGAGTTCCCAAAGGCCGGTCAGCGCCTAGACTAATTAGTTGGCTGCTTTAGCGGTGATATCTTCACCAAAGTATTTTTCTGACAGTGCTTTTAAACGGCCATCTTGGCGTAATACCTCTAGCTCTTTATCAAATGCCGCCTTCAGCTCTTTCCCTTTTTCATCTTTTTGGAAAGGGAAACCGACGGCTTCAATCACTAAAGGCTCCCCGACCAGTTTTAATGGCAGGTTGTTCTCTTTGATTTCGGCTAATAAGATAGGGCGAGAGTTGACGTAAGCTTGAACGCGGTTGTTAATCGCATCATTCATAGCTGCGTCACGGCTTTCATAGGTGCGGATCGTGACACCATTGTCACCAAAGGTTTTTTTCAAGTTCACAAGGTGGTTAGAACCTAAAACCCCAGCGATCGTTTTCCCCTTTAAATCATCGACAGTGTTAATGTCTTCATTTGATTTATTGGTCACGAGCTGGCTGCCGTAATAACTATAAGGTGCGGTGAAGTCGTATTTTTCTTGGCGAGCAGGTGTAATTGACACTACATTCGCGACAGTATCGAGCTTTTTCGCCTCAAGTTGACCCATTAAGCCGCTAAAGTCAGAGGTGACCCAAACAATGTTATAATTGAGATCTTTCGCAATGGTTTCTGCCAGTTCAACGTCAAAACCCGTGAGCTTACCATCCTTTTTATAGGCACTGGGGAAGCTGAGCCCCGTGGCACCAATACGTAGTTCTTGGCTAGATTGTGTTTCAGACGTTTTTTCTGTTTTGTTATCACAAGCGGTCAGCAAAGTCGTTGCCGCGACGAGACCTGCGATCAGCGTAATATATTTTTTCATCGTGTTTTCTCCGGTTGATTAGAAATTGCTAACCATTGTGTATAACGTTGTTGATCAATGATTTTTCGCATAAAAATAGTGATGTGGCCTTTGCCTAAGTCCCTTTTTTCAACAGTCTGAAAGCCCAAAGATTGGTAGTAATCCACTAACCACGGGTGGCTTTGTGCCGTACCCAGTGAATAAGCTGGCGCACGCAGTTGTTGTGATAAAATGTTATCTTCAAACCAAGCCAATATTTTTTTACCCAGTTGTTGGCCTCGATGTGTTGGTGCGGTTGCAAACCAGCCAATATGAGGTAAACCAAATGGGCCGGGTTGCTTGCTCCATGGGTAACGCAAGGTGACGGAGGCAATTAAAATACCGTCTTCAAACATCCCATAAACGGCGTGGTTATTGAGGTGTTGAGTCATCGCGGCTAAATCAGCGGTCGCCGCATCAAAACGAATACCCAGATGCTTAATTTCTGCGTAAGCATGATGAAGTAATTGGTAAAACGCAGTTGCATCGGTAGCCAGTAATTGACGGTATTGGTACATAACGACCTCGTTCTTAATCCGCTAATAAACCAAGTGTTTTCGCGTGGGCAATCACTTGGTCAACCTTTTGAGGTGCTGAACCCAAATAGTTAATCGGGTCTAACCATGCATCGAGTTCTTGCTCAGAAATGAATCCAGCTAGCTGCTCATTGGCCTGTAATACGTCTTTAAATGTACGTTGCTCTTCATAGGCTTGCATCGCGCACTCATACACAATGTGGTGTGCGGTTTGTTTACCAATTTTGGTGCCTAATTCGAACATCACTTTTTCCGACAGTAATAAGCCACCTTGTAGGTCAAGGTTACGGCGCATTTGCTTTTCGTTGACGGTGACACCTTCAATAACCGCAAGGGCATTTTTCAACTGAGCGGAGAGGTAGATACAAATTTCAGGTAAGGCTATCCACTCTGCGCGCCAGCTCATGGCATCTCTTTCATGTTCAACATGCATGGATTCATAAATGAGGGAGACGCTCTTTAATAGCGGATGCGTCAAGCTCGCCAAGCCTTCCAATGCTGCTGGATTACGCTTATGAGGCATGGTAGTAGAACCAATTTTCCCCGCAGAGAATGGCTCTTCAATTTCATTAATTTCAGTACGCATTAGGTTGTATAGTTCGTTCCCGATTTTCCCTAACGTGCCGCTGATTAAGGCACAAACAGAGGCAAACTCACTAAACCTGTCGCGCGCAGATTGCCACCCGATAGTCGGGGTGCTTAGCCCTAAAATATCCAATGTGCGTTTTTCGACAGCGGGGCCTGTTTCGCCAAATGCGGCATAAGTACAGATGGCGCCACTGATATTTCCGGTTAATACGCGTGATTTAATTTCATTTAGGCGTTGGTGATGGCGTAAAAATTCATCTAACCAAACGGCAACTTTAAAACCAAAGGTTGTTGGAAGTGCTTGCATACCATGGGTTCTGCCAACCATCGGCGTGTTTTGGTAGCGTTTGGCGCTATTGGCTAGAGCGGTAACGAGTGCTTTTGCATCACGCTCGATGATATTAAATGCGCTCTTTAACTGTAGCATGGTGGCGGTATCCACAATATCTTGCGTGGTTGCACCATAATGAATGTACTCACCCGCCTCACCACATTGTTTTTGCAGCGCGATCAATGTTGGCATTAAGGAATGCTTCATTTGCGCGCCTTGGCTTGCAATTTCTTCAATATTCAGTTTATCTGCATCTGCGTGTTGTTCGATATATTGCGCCGCCTCTGTAGGGATCAAACCGAGTTCGCCTTCGGCTTTCGCCAGTGCCACTTCAACCGCTACTTGGCTTTTTAATCGGTTATGTTCCGACCAAACATGACGCATTTCTTCAGTGCCAAAGTTATTACCAATTAATATAAAGTCGATAAGATGTGAGGCCATTTTGTTCTGCCTTATAACTAAATTTATTTAACAAGATGATTTTTTCATAAAATATCACCGTGGTTATAAAACGATAAGAATTAAAAAATATAAGTTATATTGAAAGTGTGAATGTTAATTGAGGTAATATAATTCATTGAGGGTTATTGAATCTTTATAAAATATAAAAATGTTTACTTATCAATTTGTTGTTTGGGTTTTATCGTTGATTGATAATTTCTTCTGGTTATGGGGGAATAGACGTTTAAAATAGAAAATACAAATTTAATCAATGATGAAAATGATATATAACTATTTTTAGTTAGCTATAATTAATGGATATAAGTTGAGTTTACATGATTTTATTGTATTAAATGAGTTTTTGATTGTGATTAATTAGTTCGGTTTTTTAATTGCCTTATAATTAAAATAAATAACTCAGTTTTTTTTATTCTTTCTCTCTTTAAATTCCTATTCATAGAGTAGAGCTAACGCAATTTATGCGGCGACCATTTGAAAAGGAATAAAGGATGAGTAAACGACATACCTATTTTGAAAAAAACAATGCCAATATTTTAACAACGGCCACCGTTGCACTGAGTCTATTGGCAGCACCTTTAAGTTTTGCCGCAGCAGAAACCCCCGTCAGTGGTGGAACGCTAACCGTGGGCTTAGGCAGTGATACTCCAATTATTGATCCATCATTGACAGCGTATTCAGTTGCCGCTGTGGTGTCACGAAATGTGCTAGATTCATTAGTGGGCCAAGCAGAGGACAACCGCTTTACACCGTGGCTAGCGGACAGCTGGGAAATCAACGATAACAATAAAGAATATGTATTCCATTTACGCAAAGATGTCACGTTTAGTGATGGCACGCCGTTTAATGCAGAGGCGGTTAAGTACAATTTTGAGCGTATTTTAGACCCTAAAACAATTTCCCATTATTCAAAATCATTATTAGGTCCCATTACTTCCATTACTACCCCTGATGAGTATACGGTGGTGATTCGCTATGACGAACCATTTGCACCGTTACTACAAGGCTTAAGCTTACCGTACCTTGGCATTCAATCGCCGACATATTTGAAGAATACCCCAAATACCAGTTTCACTTTGGTGGGCTCGGGGCCATTCCTCTTAGATTCATTTGTGAAGGGAAGTGGCAGCAAGTTAACCAAGCGTGCTGACTATAATTGGGGGCCTGGTTATGCGACTCATCAAGGCCCCGCGTATTTAGATCACATTGAATTTAAATATTTGCCAGAAGCCTCGGTTCGTTTGGGAGCACTAAACAGCGGTCAAATTCAAGCCATTGATGCAGTTCCTCCAGTGAATTTTAAACAAGTTAAAAATAACCCCAAGCTGAATGTGATCACTTATGAAAATCCTGGTGTTAACCGCGTATTGTATTTGAATACAGGTAAGGGCGTATTTTCAGATGTGAAATTACGTAAGGCATTCCAAAGTGCGATTGACCCTTCTGTCGCGGTGAATGCGGCTTTTTTTGGTTCATTACGTGCCGCCGATAATGTGTTAGGGCCAGCAACGCTGTATTACGACCCATCCGTACGTAATTTATGGGGTTATGACCCTGAAAAAGCAGGACGTTTATTAGATGAGGCGGGTTGGAGCCAACGAGATAAAGAGGGCTATCGCACGAAAGATGGCCAGCAGCTGCTTGTGCGCTTTACCTATGTACCCACGAACGTAGAAGCCGCAGACGTCACCTTGTTCCAAGCGGTTCAGCAGCAGGCCAAAAAAGCGGGTTTTAACCTGCAATTTGACCCTGTTGATGCGGGGGTATTCAATGAGCGAACAGCGACGAGTAATTATGATATTGCATCAAACTTCTTTGTTCGCCCTGAACCCGATATTTTGCGTACCGCATTCCATTCTGCATTTACACCACCACAAGGTAACAACCACGCTCGTGTGAATACATTGGATAAGCAATTATCTGAGGCGGTAGGAACGAATGATGCAGAGCGGGAGCGTCTATATCATGAAATCCAACGTGAAATTATTGACCAAGCTTATGTTGTACCACTTTATATCCCAGCTTATCAGCTTGGTGTCTCTAAACAAGTTCAGGGTATTAACTGGGCGACTAATGCGAAGCCGAATTTCTATGATGCATGGATTAAACCGTAAGTTCCGGTTAGTTAGCTATCGCTTATTGATGATTATTGCCGTGCTTTGGGGCGCGGCAACACTCTCTTTTGCGGTGGTTAAATTTATACCGGGTGACCCAGTTAGTGTCATAACGGGTAGCGAAGGGGTAGTTGATGAAACCGTCAGAGCGGAGATTATTCATCAATTTGGTTTAGACAAGCCCTTGTGGCAGCAATACATAAGTTATTCAGGGCATGCATTGATAGGGGATTTAGGTCAGAGTTATTTATACCGTCAACCTGTTATTTCAGTGATTGGTAATGGGTTAAAAGAGACCTTGCCTTTAGCATTGGGCGGATTAGGTTTTGCGTTATTGGTTTCGATTATTAATGCCGTTTTAACCGCAGGACGTCGGCATCAAGCGAAAGACCTGATTGTTGGTTTAGAACTCATTTTACTGAGTACCCCAGTGTATTGGATTGGTATTTTACTGCTCAGTATTTTTAGTTTTTCATTGCAGTGGTTTCCTGTCACTGGCAATCAAGGGGTGATATCACTGGTATTGCCGGTGATTACGTTGAGTCTACCGTTAATTGCCGTGTTAAGTCAGGTACTGCGTGATGGTATGGAAGAGGCATTAGCTCAGCCTTTTGCCACGACGGTTAGGATGCGGGGAGTCAGTGAACTTATGCTACGGGCTCGTCATGTCTTGCGCCATGCGGCATTGGCTATATCAACCTTAACCGGCACATTGCTAGCGTCGGTGCTAGGAGGTTCTGTATTAACGGAGACGGTTTTTGGGCGAGCGGGCATTGGTCAAATTATGTTAGGCGCCATCGAAAATCGGGATATGCCGTTGGTACTTGGGCTCGTGATGTTTTCTGCTTTTTTATTTGTTGTGATTAATTTATTGATTGATGGCCTTTATTTGTTAATCGACCCTCGCTTACGTAAACAGGAGGCTATCTGATGAGTAGTGATGTATATGGAATCAATGTGGCGCGGCCGCGGGTGCTCTCCCAATTTGTAATGAAATATCGTGGCCTATTGTTACCAAGTATGGTGTTGACGATATTGTTGCTCGCGATGTTTTTCCCAGCTTGGTTTACTCATTATGCACCGGATGAGGTTGATTTAACGGCTATTTTGCAACCTCCGAGTACTGAACACTGGTTTGGCACAGACCAATTAGGCCGAGATGTTTATACACGGGTGGTTTATGGTACTTCGCTATCACTCAGTATTGGTTTAGGTGCCACATTAATTGCATGTTTAGGCGGCATCTTACTAGGCAATGCGGCTGTATTGACCCCGAGGTTTATCCGTACACCACTGGTGCGTTTACTCGATATCATGTTGGCTTTTCCAGATTTATTGCTGGCGTTATTAGTGATAGCGGTATTAGGGCGTGGGCCCGAAAATACATTGCTGGCGGTTGGGATTGCGGCAATTGCAGGCTATGCGCGCCTAGTCCGTTCGCAAGTCTTACTGGTGAAATCCTCTGGTTATGTTGAGCATGCTGTTGCACTCGGAATGCCAGCAAACCGTATTATTTTTCGACATATTATTCCCAATACACTGCGCCCGTTACTCATATTAGCCACCATTGGTGTTGGTCATGCGGTGTTAGCCGCTTCGGCATTGAGTTTCTTAGGGTTGGGAGTTACCCCGCCAACCGCAGAATGGGGGGCTTTACTTGCGGATGGCCGAAACTATTTAGACAGTGCGCCATGGATAAGTTTAATGCCAGCAACGGTGATTGCATTATCAGTGATCACCATTACATTGATGGGAAGACGCATACAGCGATTGATTGCGCGAGGTGAATTTTAATGAATCCTAACATCACGGAACAAGGCCGAGCGGTTTTGCAGGTTGAAGACTTGCATGTGCGTTTTTTATCGCAAAATGAAAATTTTCACGCAGTTTCTGGGGTCTCTTTTACATTACATGCGGGTGAAATTATTGCATTAGTTGGGGAATCGGGCTCAGGAAAATCCGTAACAGCTCGCACGTTAGTCGGCCTTACGGGGGATAACGCAGAGGTCTCTGCTAAACGCTTAGCACTGCTTCACACTGACCCTCAAGGGGCAAGCCATGAAATTGATTTACGCCATCAAAGCCAATCTAACTGGCGAAAGATACGCGGACGAGAAATTGGTTTTGTGTTACAAGATGCTCTGACGTCTTTAGATCCCTTACGCAAAATAGGTCAAGAAATTGCAGAGCCACTACTGGCTCATCGATTAGCGTCACGTAGCGAAATCCCCCAAAAAGTTAACGCCTTACTCGAGATGGTTGTAATACCTGACCCCCTTAATCGGTCACAAATGTACCCCCATGAATTATCGGGTGGGTTGCGTCAAAGGGCGCTAATCGCATCTGCATTGGCGGGACAACCGCGGGTATTAATTGCGGATGAACCGACGACTGCGTTGGATGCCACTATTCAAAAGCAAATATTGGAAGAGTTTAAATCATTAGCGCAGTTAGGGATTGGCATTTTATTAATCACTCACGATTTATCGGTCGTCGCCGATATCGCCGACCGAGTGATAGTGATGCAGCATGGGCGGCCGCGAGAAAGTGGGGATGTTCACCAGGTGCTTAAATCTCCCCAGGACCCTTACACAATAAAATTATTGTCATCTGTGCCTACCCGGCATTCACGAGGAACTTGGCTGACAGGGCGTGATCCTCTAGCAAATTGGTCAGAACCCGCGACCTCATCATCAGTGGGTGCAGAACCTGATACGGTGTTATCCGTTGAGCAGGTCTCTCGTGCTTTTCGATTACCAAATGGGCAAAAATTACAGGCGGTTGATAATATTTCCTTGACCCTTAAAAGGGGGGAAACACTCGGTATTGTTGGCGAATCAGGTTCAGGCAAAACGACATTAGGCAAACTGATTTTAGCATTGCAAACACCGAATAATGGCCGTATTGAGTTACTTAACCAGCCGTGGAGTACGCTAAAAGAGCGTCAGCGTAGAGCGCTTCGTCCGCGAATTCAAACGATTGTGCAAGACCCATTAAGTTCTTTTGATCCGCAACATACGGTGGAGCAAGTGCTGTTGCAGCCGCTTGAACTGCATTCGACACTCACCGCTGTGCAGAAACAACAGCGAATAAATGAACTGTTATCTTTAGTTTCGCTCGATAGTCAGCTATTGAAACGTAGGCCCGCCTCATTGTCTGGCGGGCAACGGCAACGTATCTCAATTGCCCAAGCATTGGCCTGTGAACCCGATATCCTCGTTTGTGATGAGCCTGTCTCGGCCCTTGATGTGACGACGCAAGCTCAAGTGTTGGACTTGTTGTCTTCGTTACAGCAAAAGCTGGGGTTGGCGATGGTGTTTATCTCCCATGACTTGGGGGTGGTACAGCATATTAGCCACCGCATTGTGATACTGAAGTCAGGAAAAATTGTGGAAATGGGCAGCGTTGATGCGATTTTTACGCAACCAAAGCACCCTTATACTCAATTGCTGTTATCGTCAGTATATTGACTTGTTTTGCTCAAAAGGAAGGTGTCAGCGTGCGTGGTCATTTATGTGTTTTTTCGTGCACTCAGTTTAACAGTTGTATGCCTAGTCTATATTGCTAACTCGAATTAGTTTATACTTAAATTTATTTATAAATGATTATAGCGAACTTATGGCAAAAACTGTTGAGCAAATTGCGAACGATTTAAACCTATCAGTGACGACGGTTCGGTTAGTTTTAAGTCAAAAAGCGGAGCAATACCGTATTAGCAAAGCGACCCAAGAACGGATTCAGTCTTATGTTGAAACCCATGGACTGGTGGTTAATTACGCGGCTCGCAGTTTGAAACTAAACAAAACTGACACGCTTGCTCTTGTTGTTCCTCGGTTATCGAATTTATTTTTCTCAACTTTAGCTGAAAAACTTGAAACCTGTTGTCAAAAAGCAGGATATCAGCTGATTATTGCTTGTTCTTATAGTGACCCTAAACACGAAAAAGAAGTCGTTCGGAGCTTGTTAGAACGCAATGTTGATGGGTTATTTATTGTCCCTTCTTCTTTAGAAACTCAGCTACATCATCGAAAATTAGCCCGTAAGCGGCCTATTATATTTTTAGACCGAGACTTCGGCGAAATGGACGTTCCTTTGGTGCTAAGTGACAACTATAGCGGTAGTAAAACATTAGTTCAGTCCATTAAAAAGGCCGTCAACGTTGAGCCTTTATTTTTTATTGCGGGTGATACCCAACAACCGTCAATTCAGAGCCGTTTACAAGGTTATTTAAATGAAATGCCAGAGCGGCAGAGCTGGGTTTTAACTGCGCGCCATAATCGTAAAGAAGATGGGCAACATTTAATGCATGAATTCTTAAAGAAAAATAAGCAACCACCCTCCGCTTTCATTACTTCGTCATTGCCTATCTTAGAAGGGACATTGAGCGCACTCCGTCAGGTTTATGGGTTTATTCCTCAGGAAATTCCGATAGGTACTTTTGATGAAAGCGACATGCTCGGTTTTTTACCAAATGCGGTTTGGTCCATGGGGCAGAATGAAGATGCATGGGCACAACATGCCTTTCATCTAATGCAAAATAAGCTTCAAGGTGATAAGAGCAATGTGAAAATAACAGTGCCAATGACGTTAATTTATCGGCCTTTATCGGTCGCTAGGGATATCTAAGGGAGACTGAGCCCCGAGAATAAGGGCTCATTGATTCACTAGATTAAGGCACGTGCTGCGTGGATATATTCTTGTAAACGGGAATTCAAGCTATCGAGTGCTTGTTTTTGTTGTACATTCAGTGGGATAAACGGTTCTCTTACAGGGCCTAAATAGTCGAGCTCTAGTCCTGCCAAGTATTTTGTTGATTGAAAAATACCGTTATTGACCATGGTTTCAACGACATCGTTGATTTGATGCTGCAGTTTTTGTGCAGTGAAAAAATCCCCTTTAGCAAAACAGTGGCGAACCGCGAGAAAAAGTTCAGGCTGAATATTCACGGTTGTCCCCACTGTTGCCGTGGTCCCTGCCGCCAAACTGGAAAGAAAAATTTCATCAAAACCATTAAAGAAAACTTTTTCAGGGTGCTTATCCACCATACGTTCTAAGGCGTAAAGGTTGTGAGAGGTATGCTTCACCCCCAATGTTTGTTCATTGCTAAATAACGTCTTTGCCATTTCAAGGTCTAGCTCGACCCCTGTAAACTGAGGAATGTTATACAAAATAACTGGCAGCGATGTTTCATCTAAAATACGTTGGTAATACCGAATGATCGCTTCATTACTGTATTTATAATAGTAAGGAGGGACTAAAGAAACGGCACTCGCCCCCACACTTTGCGCATGTTTTGCTAATTCGACGGCATCTTGAGTTCTCGGGGCTCCAATGTGGCTAATGACAGGCACTTTTCCCTTACTGCTAGTGATAATGGTTTCAAGGACTTGTTTTCGTTCATCTAAATGTAACAGTGGACCTTCACCAGATGACCCGCAGCAATAAAACCCTTCAACACCACGGGCGATTTGGTGCTCCACAAGCATGGCTAATGCTGTCGTATTTATATCTTCGTTGTCATGCATTGGGGTCACAATGGCAGACATAATCCCGCGAAATTTAGCCCATTTGTCTTGCTGTTGATTTACCATGCTGTCCAGCCTCCATCAATAACAAGGTTTGCGCCAGTCATATAGCAAGATGCGTTAGAAAGCATAAAGACAATAGCACCATTAAATTCATCGGGATTAGCCATGCGACCAATTGGAATGCGGTCAGTGTAATTTTTTTGGAATCGTGGATCTTGATCCTGCCGAGCAACGCCAGAAAGCGTTAATGTATTCACTCGAATACCTTCTTTCCCCCAATAAGTTGCACAATAACGGGTAAAATTATAGATACCTGATTTTGCGGCTGCATAGGCAACAGGCTTAATAAAAGGAATACCCGTATCCTCCTTTTTATAGCTATAGATATCTTGAACAGGTGACACAACACCATAAATCGAACCAATATTGACGATGGACCCAGTTTTTTGTGCCTTTCTCATACGTTTTCCGACTTGCTGAGTCATCAAAAAGGTTCCGACGAGATTTACATCAACTACTTCACGGAAAACCTCTTCCGGAAAATCTTCAAATGGGCCTGATACTTCAGGTGGCGCGCTTGGTTGGGTATCGATACCTGCATTATTCACTAAACCATCAGGTGTTCCCCATGAAGATTCAATGCGATCTAATACGCCATTAATACTTGATTTATCTGTAATATTAACTTCATAGTATGCGATGCGAGGAGAGTCTTTCAATGAGCCTAATACCTGAGTCAGACGCACTTGTGTAACGTGGGTTGCTAATACAGCAACCTTAGCCCCACGCTCATGCAGGGCTTTGACGTACTGTACGCCAAGTTGCCCTAATCCACCGGTGACAATAATTATTTTATCTTGTAGTGAGAAAAGAGGGTCAGTCATAACATGTTCCTTATTTTTTTATTTATTGATGGATAAAATATCGACGGGCGTCCCCAGCAATCAACACATGAATATTTTGCGTCATCGCTTGTGCTGCAAAGGCTTGGACTACGTTACCTAAAACGTCCTCATCAACATAGGCAATCGACAGGTGGTTACTTTGATGCCCCGCCATTAATGAATCACGGGAAACACCATCAAGTACAGCATTTAATAATGGCCATTCATAGTTTGTTGCTAAGCGGCGGCGTTCAAATTCGGCATCTGGAAGTTCAACGGCGGTACCAGTCCCAATATGCATAACCACTTGGAGCCCTTCATAGTGGGCACGAGCCCAGATAAAGCGGCCTTTTTTCCCTTGCCCTGCGATTGTGGAACCGCCAAAAGGGAAGAACATTGGCGGCTGACGATAACCTGTTGCCCCAGCAATACCGCCTTT
Source organism: Providencia sp. SP181 (assembly GCF_050446505.1). Classification (NCBI taxonomy): domain Bacteria; kingdom Pseudomonadati; phylum Pseudomonadota; class Gammaproteobacteria; order Enterobacterales; family Morganellaceae; genus Providencia; species Providencia sp. SP181. The sequence goes on along the minus strand of NZ_JBBPXM010000011.1, from coordinate 56,548 downwards.
TAGGTGTGCAAATGGAACTGCGCCTGAAATTTCAAAATCCCAATAGAAAGTGCCTTCATACTCGCTTCCCCAACGAATGTCATGTAATGTTGTTTCACTAGCAATATTTAATGATTGCAATAGCTTAGCCATAATGACTTGCGGAATAGCGCTACCCATATCCACTTCATTAATACAGGTGATAGGCAAGTTTGGAGCAATGATTTCACCGTTTTCATCGGGAATAGGGAAGCGTGCAGAGTTACCGATAGCGCCTTCTGCAAAGTCAGAAGCAGCACAACTATCCTTCAAGCCTTGTTGGTATTGCACCCCAACAGCGCTTAAACCAAATCTTTTTGTGAACCGAGCCATCGCAATCATCATGGCACACTGTTCTAATACTTGATCACGGGTTAATTCGTTGCTGTGGTTTGTGCCAAATTTAAATGTCATTCCTTGGGATTGATACCATGCCAAGCAGGCTTCTCGTAGGGATTGTGGTACTTTTTGCATTTCTACTAGCAAGGCGGATTGAGATAAGGATTCAATCGGCATTCCAATATCAATCATTGATTTTTGTGGGAAAACACCATTAATCATCCCCATGCAAAAACTATCAAATAAACCAATAATAGCTTTATCACGCAACATGGCTTGGCCCATTTCACGGCCAATTTTGCCCTCAGGGGTTCCCATAACGGCATCAGTTGCTTTTAGCGGGTATAAATAATCCAATTTATGATTGAGAAAACCATCATCAAGCCACGTCTGTAATCCTTTCATAAAGAATTCATCAGTGAATGTTTCAGACCACAACCGTGAATAATGGCAGCCTAAACTTGTTAAACAACCCGCCATACACAGCATACCAACTAGCCCTGGCCATGTGCCATCAAAGTTGGCTAACAATAAAATTGGGCCGCGATGATGGACTAATGAAGGGGCAATATGGTGTGAATATTGCCATGCCGTTAATAACACAATAACGGGGGCATCAGGTGCTATTTGCGCAAAAATATCACTTCCTTCTCGCTGGTTACTGATGAACCCATGTCCTCTTTCTTTATCCACGGGGTGCGCCCGTTTGACTTGGTAGCCAAGAGTGTTTAGCGCATCGGCTAAGCGCTGTTCATACAGAGACTGCGTGGGCCAACAGGTCACATTCGCAGGTTCGCGTAAGTCAGCATTTGTCACCAATAATACTTCATTGGGTTGAGTTGTTATTAATTTTGGACGGTTAGGGGGAGTAAAAGTCAACATAGGAAGCTCTCCTGATGATAAATGCTGAGTGTGTCAAGTTTGCTAATTCGAGTTAGCAAAATATTATTATTGGTTGTGTAACACAATTTGTTTAAACTAAATATGTGATGAACATCATGGTTGGTTTTTTAAATCATTGTAATTAAAGTATTTATTTTTATATCTATTGTTTTGCGAAGAGCTTGGTTTTATTTTGATACCCTTCAAGTGTTAATGATTTGTTTAATTTTCTTCTATTGTGTTCGTTTGAGTTGTTGTGCTGAGTTTGCTCACCTTCAATTTTTTGTATGAAATCAGTGAAAATATAATGCTATATTAATGAATAAAATATTTTTAATTTATAAATCAAAGTATTATAAGAGATTAAAAGATCGTCATCACAAAATTATAAATAATAACTTTGAGCAATCATATCCTTTGCTATTATCAGCTAACTCGAGTTAGCAAATAACAAGGTATTTACATAATATAACGAATGCAAGCACACCGATAATCACCGTGTAGAGGATTTGAAAATGACACTACTAACACCCACGACAAGTACAGCTCAGGTACATGAAGAAAGTGAACAAGAAAAAAAGCAGCAACGTAAGCTTGTTACCGTTCTTGGCTCAGGACTAGCAGGAACAACCATTGAGTTTTATGACTTTTTTATTTATGGCACAGCAGCGGCATTAGTTTTTCCAACACTATTTTTCCCAAATTTATCGCCGTTAATGGCATTGATCGTTTCGTTTTTAACGTTGTCTATCACGTTTGTGAGTCGTCCTATTGGCGCCATCGTTTTTGGTCACTATGGAGACAAAATAGGCCGTAAAAAATCGTTGGTGATTTCGTTGATGATTATGGGAATATCCACTTTTTGCATTGGATTAATCCCTTCTTATGAATCGATAGGAAATGCGGCTCCGTTACTCTTAATCTTTCTACGTCTTTGCCAAGGTTTTGCCATCGGAGGTGAGTGGGGAGGTGCGACAACACTAATTACGGAATATGCGCCACGTCATCGTCGAGGTTTTTTTGGTACCTTTGTTCAATTAGGGAATGTATTAGGGTTGTTTATTGCAACGGGAGTTTTTGCTTTAGTTGTCATGTTGCCAGAGGATGATTTAATGTCCTGGGGTTGGAGAATGCCTTTCTTAGTGAGTATTTTGTTATTATTTATTGGGTTATATATCCGAGCAAATATTGAAGAAACCCCAGTGTTTAAAGAAAACCAACGCCAACAAGAAACAACCCAAACGAAAGAACAAAAATACCCAGTATTAACAGTATTAAAGCATTACCGTAAATCTGTATTTCTAGCCATGGGCATGCGCATGGGGGAAATTGTGTTAGGGTGGCTAACTGTGGCATTTTTCATGTCGTATGTGACTCGTGAGTTAGATTTCACTCGTGAAACAGCATTAAACGGTTTATTGCTAGCGAGTTTTTGTGGCATTTTTACCTTCCCATTCTTTGGTTGGTTATCGGATAAAATCGGGCGTAGGCCTGTTTATTTAGCTGGTGCCACAATTACTTTTATCTTTGCTTTTCCTTTATTTTGGATGATTGATAGCGGCTCCGTTAAAATGTTTATGTTCGCCACCTCATTCTGTTATTCAGTCGGATTAGGAATGATGTTTAGTGTACAACCCGCATTTTTCTCTGAGTTGTTTGATACAAAAGTCAGGTATACCGGTGTGTCTTTAGGTTTCCAACTCGCAAATGTTGTGGGTGGACTTACTCCAATGATTGCAACGCTTTTACTGGTATGGTCGGGGGGGAATTCATGGCCTATCTCTGCATTTTTAGCGTGCATGGCTTTAGTGACAATAGCTTGCGTCTGTGCTACGAAAGAAACCTATAGTGATGATTTAACAGAAAAAGTTAAAAATTAATATCAGCAATAAGTTGATTTCCCATAAAATAAACGTGCAGTGGTCAATAAAATTTGGCCACTGTTTTCGAGTTTTTCCAAAATAGTCGTTCAGATTTATTGGGCGTGAATCCATTACTCTATTGATGAGGCCTGACTCGGTTGTAATATGCGATCATATATCCGGTTATTAGCTTCTGAGCTTCATTGACATCCTCCCCAGCCTGAACGACAGGGCTTTACGGTGTGTTTGGTAAACCTCTCACCGGTACCCATTCTGTTTTACTGAATCAGGTATAGCATGAAGTGAATATGGATAAAAACCACAGAGAACCAGGCTAGATAAGCCTATTCTCTGTGGCGAAAGCGATTAACGCCTTAACATGCCTTTATCGATAATAAACTCGATAATGGTTTCTAAGCCGACTTGTTTCTTTAAATTCGTGAAAACATACGGTTTCACTGGGCGCATTCTGGCGGTATCGGCTTCCATCACTTCTAAAGAGGCACCGACATACGGGGCAAGGTCAATCTTATTGATCACTAATAAGTCGGAATGGGTGATCCCTGGGCCGCCTTTACGTGGGATTTTTTCGCCTTCTGCGACGTCGATAACATAAATGGTTAAGTCCGCCAGCTCTGGGCTGAATGTGGCGCTCAGATTATCGCCGCCACTTTCCACAAATACAATATCCAGATTTTTGTGGCGCATTGCCAGCTCTTCAACGGCCGCAAGGTTCATGGAGGCATCTTCACGGATCGCGGTGTGCGGGCAGCCGCCTGTTTCCACCCCAATAATGCGGTCAGCGTCTAATGCTTCGGCACGGGTAAGGATCTTGGCATCTTCTTGGGTATAGATATCATTGGTCACGACGGCAATTTGGTAAGTATCGCGCATCGCTTTACATAAAACTTCTAATAGGGCGGTTTTCCCTGAACCAACAGGGCCACCGACACCAATTCGCAGGGGTTGGTTATATTCTTGCATTGTGTGTTTTCTCATGAACGAAAAAGTCGAGTGTATTGGGTTTCATGCCGACTGCTGGCAATGATTTGTGCAGGGGTAAAACTGCCGATATCATCAACCGTCCATGTGGCAGATTGCGCCACAATTTCAGGGATACGTTCGGCAAGGGTAAACAAAATATGTTGCCCCGCGCTTTGACCCAGTGGAATTAATTTCACGCCAGACATCACGGTGTTTTCCAGCCAGCCCCACGTGTAGGCGGTGCACAGCTTTTCAACGTCAATGTTCCAATGCGTGGCGGCAAGGGCAAAGGCCATTAATTGTGTTTTTTTCACGCACGCTAATACCGTGGCATCAAGCTCAATCGCCAGTTGGGGGAGCAAGCGGGCAAAGGCAATGCCTCGCTGGCGCTCTTCTTGGCGAAGCTCTTTGGTTTCACGGCTGGCAATAATAAAGTCACACCAATAAGTCACTTGCTGCCAATCAGAGCGTGAAAGATTGGCGTGAATTTGCCGCAGAACAGGGAGTTCCAATGTCGCGATTGCGTGAGTCATTTGTGCTGTTAGCCAACTGGCGAGGGTGTCTGGCGTTGTCACCCAGCCTTTTTCAATCGCCCATTCTAGCCCTTGGGAATAGGTAAATGACCCCACAGGTAAGGACGGGCTGACTAATTGGTATAAACGCAAATCCGCTAGCATCGATACACTCCCTGAATCTGATTAGTGGTGGTGATGGTGATCATCGTGGTCATGATGATGGTGATGATGACCACCCGATGAACCGCCATAAGCCCCTGGTTCTGGTTGGTATTTTTCCAGACCCACACTGACCGTTGCACCTAATCCACGCGCCATATCGTCTAAAACATGGTCGTGAAAATAACGGCACCAGCCTGCTTCAATTTGCAGAGGAACATGGCGGTTACCTAAGTGGTAGCAAACCCGTGCCAGTAACAGAGGGTCATCGCTGTAAACGGTGGAAACTTGCTCTTTTGCCGCGATAATGGCGACCTGTTCACCGTCTTCTGTCGCTAAAATATCCCCTTCTTTTAAAATGGTGCCACGGGGTAAAAATAACCCCGCATCTTGCCCATCACTTAAGGTGACTTTTAAGCGGCTTTTGGTGCGTTCATCCATGGTTAAGCATAGGGACAATTCAGTGTTTGTCTGTTGTTCTGGTGGAACGACTTTAATAAATTTTTTCATTTTCTGGCTCTTAATCAGGGGTCAGAATAAAAAGTAACGTTGTGCCATTGGCAACTCAGTGGCTGGCTCACACACCAGCGGTACGCCATCGGCTTTAACAATATAGGTTTGAGGGTCTAGCTCAATATGCGGCACATAGCTGTTGTGCACCATGGAGGCCTTGCTGATATTGCGGCAACCCTCAACACGGCCTATTAAGCTTTGTAAGCCAAGCTTTTCGGGGACGCCCGCCTCAATCCCCGCTTTTGACATAAAAATCATCGAGGTTTGGTACTTCGCTTTACCGAGAGCGCCATACATTGGGCGGTAATGCACAGGTTGCGGCGTTGGAATGGCGGCGTTGATATCCCCCATTGGCGCATACGCCACAAGGCCACCTTTCATGATAAGCGCAGGTTTGACGCCAAAAAATGCGGGGTCCCACAGGATGATATCGGCTAATTTGCCTTTCTCTATCGACCCGACTTCATGAGCAATACCATGGGCTAACGCAGGGTTGATCGTGTATTTCGCCACGTAGCGCTTAATACGGTTGTTATCGCTGTCTGGGGTATCGCCTTCCATCGTGCCGCGTTGCAATTTCATTTTGTGGGCACATTGCCACGTGCGCATAATCACTTCACCTACGCGCCCCATGGCTTGGGAGTCCGAAGACATCACGGAAATCGCGCCCATATCATGCAAAATATCTTCTGCGGCAATGGTTTCACGGCGAATACGTGACTCAGCAAAGGCCACATCTTCAGGAATTGACGGGTCAAGGTGATGGCACACCATCAACATATCCAGATGTTCGTCCACTGTATTGATGGTGTACGGCATGGTTGGGTTGGTCGAGGCGGGCAAAATATTTGGCTCCCCAACGGATTTGATCACGTCAGGGGCATGGCCGCCCCCTGCGCCTTCTGTATGGAACACGTGGATCACGCGCCCACCGATGGCTTTTACTGTTTCTTCGTAGAAGCCGCCTTCGTTTAAGGTGTCGGAGTGAATTGCCACTTGCACGTCCATTTCATCGGCGACATTCAAGCAGTTGTGGATTGCCATCGGGGTTGCGCCCCAGTCTTCGTGAATTTTCAGGCCAATTGCACCTGCGGTCACTTGCTCACGAATGGCTTCGGGTTGACTTACGCAGCCTTTACCAAATAGCCCCACGTTAATTGGCAGCTCATCTACGGCCTCTAACATGCGGTACATATTCCAAATGCCGGGTGTGACCGTTGTGGCGTTAGTGCCTGCGACAGGGCCTGTTCCACCACCAATAAAGGTGGTGACACCAGAAACTAAGCCTTCTTCGGCTTGCTGCGGGCAAATAAAGTGAATGTGGGTATCGACGCCGCCTGCGGTGACAATTTTGCCTTCACCCGCGACCACTTCTGTACCAGGGCCAACCACGATATCCACATTCGGCTGTACATCAGGGTTACCCGCTTTACCAATACCTGCAATACGGCCATTTTTGATGCCGATATCGGCTTTAACGATGCCCCAATGGTCTAAAATAATGGCGTTGGTGATCAGCACATCGACACATTTATCGCTAGTGACTTGGCTTTGTCCCATACCATCACGAATGACTTTACCGCCACCAAATTTGACTTCTTCCCCATAGGTGGTGAAGTCTTTTTCAATTTCTAAAAACAGTTCTGTATCTGCTAAGCGTACACGGTCGCCTTGGGTTGGCCCAAACATATCCGCATACGCTTGCCGTGAGATGGTTTTCATGGTTATTTCTCACTCTCTAATTTACTCATGACTTTGCCATGGAAGCCGTAAATTTCTCGTTTACCGCTAAATGCCACCAATTCCACCGTGCGGCTTTGGCCTGGTTCAAAACGCACCGCCATACCCGCAGGGATGTTTAAACGAAAACCGAGCGTGCTGTCTCGTTCAAATTTCAAAAAATCATTCACTTCATAAAAGTGGTAATGAGAGCCGACTTGAATCGGTCTATCACCATGATTTGCCACTTGAATGGTTTTGGTTTCACGACCCGCATTCAGTTCGATGTCGCCTAAAGCCTGATTCACTTTAATTTCACCGGGGATCATATTGCCACCTATACAATTGGGTCGTGAATGGACACAAGTTTTGTGCCGTCAGGGAATGTGCATTCCACTTGAATGTCTTTGATCATTTCAGGCACGCCTTCCATGACTTGCTCCGCACTGAGCACCGTTCTGCCTTCGCTCATTAGTTGGGCGACCGTTTTTCCGTCACGTGCGCCTTCCATAATGGCGCAGCTTATTAGGGCAACGGCTTCTGGGTAATTCAGTTTTAACCCACGGGCTAAGCGCCTTTCAGCGACAAGGCCTGCGGTAAAAAGCAATAACTTATCTTTTTCTCTTGGGGTGAGTTCCATTTTTGCTCCTAAAACGAAAAATTTATGTTGCCCAAATACGGGGAGGTTCAGGGCAATAACCTAGCCAATACTGCCGCGTGGTTTGCCAAATATGGGCAAAACAGGCCATCATCGGCTCAGTTTGCGTGCCTAATAATCGTAAAACTAAAATGCCATCCACATCCGTTAGCCCATACTCAATGGGGCTATCCGTTGGGGATAAAAAATCACCTAAATGTTGTTGGATTTTTTCTTTTAATTCATCACTGGCAGGGTAAATGTACATCGACCCCATCATGGGATATTCACGCATGACAGCAGACTGTTTTTGTGTGCCATCGATAAACAGGGATTCAGTCAGCGTGAGGGTGTCATCAATGTAAAAATTAAAGCGCCCACGCACATCGCCATTTTCAAACCATTCCCCCAAAACAGGGCGGCCTAAACATTGGATTTCCCAGCCGATAAATTTTGATGATGCAGCGACGTGTATATGGGTTTCTAGCCTAACCTGTGCATCAGGGAAAAAAATATTTTCCTGCGGTAGCCACTCTAAAAAGCCCTCAGCGGCAACCGTTAAATTCTGTACTTGTCGGGCAATACCGCCTGCGCTGCGATAAAATTTGGTCGCACCTGGGGTGGTCAGCAGTGAATGGGCATACGGTTGCACGTCAATATTAATCAGGAGTTTATCTCCACCCACCACACCACCAGGGGGATGAAGTAAATAGGTGTGGGCAACCCCTGGTTCGGGGTAAAATGGCCTTTGCACCATTAAAGGGCCGATATGTTGTTTATCGGTCAGGCGTGTTGTACCCCGTTTGAGTTCATAGCGTAAAAAAATCTCAGCTAACCAACCTGATCCTGAAAACTCAGACATACTTTCTCCTGCAAATCAGGTAATGAACAATACGCGAACATGTTTAGTTATACCCCTCACCGAATGGTTTGGGCTTTAGGGGCTGTTTATCTTTGATGGTCAATTTTTATTCGAATTAAAGCCATTTTAGGCAAGAGTCTCTCAACGTCGCATCAAATGAGTGAAACGTGCTTTAATCGAACCCGTAGGGCAGTATTTATGCACAATACTTAACTCAAATAATAAGTCAGCTTGATTGACACACTTTTATCTATTTTTTGAATTGTTTTTTTGACCTTTTTTAGCTGTAAAAATCAGCAGCAAAGATAAACAGCCCCTAAGTGGTATAAGCCAATGCAAGTAGGGTAGGATGTGAATGAACACGAAAAATAATTATCTATAATGATGCGTTATAGGCTCGTATTCATCTGACGCGCGATTTTACACCTTCTATCGAAAATTGCCTTTCAATTAAATAGCAATTTATTTAGAAAAATGCACAATGCATAAAATAACAGTAAAAAATGAGCGGATCTCTATATTGCGATTTTTACTTAACAGGACTATATTCTGAGCCGCATTCTAGCAAGGTAGCGGAAGCCATTAACTAGCGTAATTATTTGCTATTTATCTGAATGGCTGTATTTCTGTCTGCCCATCAAGCTGCTTTTTCTAGCAGATGATTTCTGACTTTGACCAAAGTTTATTGAGATTATGGAATATAAATATTTTCTTTCATCAAGCCAAATGGTGTTAAAAGCGTTTTATATTGAAAGCGCGATGATAGCCATGCTGCAAGGAGCGAAAGGGAATGTGGTGATTAATGGTCAATCTATTGATGTTCAGTCTAATTTGACGCTCATTATTCCAAAATACAGCCAAGTCTCCTGCAATATGGAGTGCGCATCTAATCAATCGATTGAGCTGCACACACTGTCGATTGCAGACTCAGAGTTAGAATCGGTCTTTTTATTATTAAAGACCTTAATGAAGTCAGGCGCGCCGCTAACGAGCCACGTTCCCACGTTTCAGGTATTAACCCCTGAAACGGTCAGTGATAATTTCAGTTTGCTCAAGCAATGTTTACCATTAAAACAACAAAGCCAATCTCAAGAAGCGTTGTTAATGAAGCAAAGCCTGTACTTTATTTTACTGGCGATATACCAAGCGGGCGTCGATATTCTCAACATTTTCCGCTTTAATTATGATGAGCCGAAAAACCAAGCCATTACCCATTTAATTACCCAAGAACCGCAGAAAAAATGGCACTTAGAGGATGTTGCTAAGGTCTTATTTACCACACCATCGACGTTGCGTAGGCACCTTAATCGAGAAGGGGTATCATTCCGCCAATTATTATTGGATGTGCGAATGGGAATGGCATTAAATTATTTAACCTTCTCAAATTATTCGGTATTTCAAATTAGCCATCGATGTGGGTTTGGTAGCAATGCCTATTTTTGTGATGTATTTAAGAAAAAATACGCCATGACGCCATCGCAATTTCGGTTGCAATCAAGGCAGTCTAATGACCGGTCTTTTATAACTGATTTATCGTTAAACTCCACGCCTATTGAATTTGATAAAGACGTGGAAGCGTAAATTTTACTTTTTGATTTATTAAGGTAAATCAAAAAGGGGCTGAGTTTTTACGAATTATTCATTAAATTCGAAGTTCTATTGATATAGAACGTAGAAAGCGTGGTTTAAAATTTAATATAACTAAACATTGTTACTCTACGCACAGTGAATATCTCACCAATAGCGGCAATTAATGGTTACCAATATCATTAACTGCCTGATGATGTTTCATTTTTATTTAGTGATAAAAATAAAACTAAACTATCGAGGGATGTATGATTAAAAATATCGTTGCGGCTATGTGTTTAATGGGGCTGACGCTGCCATCACAGGCCGCAGAACCAGCTCATTCACAAACATTACGTTTAGCGATTGGTGCAGAACCGACTGAAGGTTTTGACCCAATGCTCGGGTGGAGCCACGGTAGCTACCTTCTGTTACACAGCCCATTACTCAAACAAAAAGTCGACCTTTCATGGCACAGCTATATGCTGGAAAACTACCAACACAATGCCGATGGGAAAGAGTGGACATTAACGCTAAAAAAAGGATTGAAATTTTCAGATGGTTCGCCATTAACTGCAAAAGATGTAGTATTTACCTACAATAATGCCGCTGCGAGCGGCGGCAAAGTGGATATGGGTAATTTTGCAAAAGCTGAGGAAATTGACCCATTAACCGTCAAAATCACCTTATCTTCTCCACAAAGTACTTTTATCAATGTATTAGGCTCCCTTGGGATTGTTTGTGCTGATAAATACGATGCAAAAACCTATGCGCATAACCCAATTGGCGCAGGACCATACCGTTTAGTGGCGTTCCAGCCAGGGCAGCAATTAATTGTTGAGCAAAACCCGTACTACGCTGGGCCAAAAAATGATTTCAATAAAATGGTTTTCGTCTTCCTTGATGAAGATGCGGCCTTTGCTGCGGCACAAAGTAACCAGCTGGAAATTGTCCGTATTCCCGCAGCGGTGGCTGCCAATGCTAATAACGTCAAAAACATGAAGTTAGTGGAGCGCTATAGTGTGGAAAACCGTGGTATTTCCTTCCCAATTCCACCAGCAGGTGGAAAAGATGCACAGGGTAACCCTGTGGGGAATGATATTACCTCTGATGTTGCGGTGCGTAAGGCGATTAACTACGCTTTTGACCGTAAATTATTAGCCGCATCTGTCCTCGAAGGTTTTGCTGTTCCCGCTTATACAGGTGTGGCAGGGCTACCGTGGAATAGCCCTGATTCCGCCTTTAAAGATGGCGACACCGAAAAAGCCAAATCTATTTTAGAAGAGGCGGGCTGGAAGCTGAATAAAGATGGCCTGCGTGAAAAAGACGGCAAAGTGGCAAAACTGACACTCTGGTATGCCAGCGGTGATACCACACGCCGTGATTTAGCCCAGGCTATCCGCTCAAGCTTAAAACCTATCGGCATCGAAATGGATTTAAAATCGGGAAGTTGGGAAACCGTTGAGCGCAATATGCACGCCAACCCAACCTTGTTTGGTTGGGGCAGCTTAGACCCAATGGAAATTGTCCATAACTACAGTAGTAAAGCCGCAGGCGTTGGTTTCTATAATCCAGGTTATTATAAAAATGCAGCGGTTGATGAGTTAATTGAAGAAGCACTGCGCCAACCAGACCAAAATGCGGCTATCCCGTTATGGCAAAAAGTGGATTGGAATGGCACAACGGGCGTGGGCATTAAAGGGGATGCCGCATGGGCTTGGTTGATGAACTTACAACATATTTATTTGCTGAATAATTGTGTGGATTTAGGCACCAGTGCGCCTGAAATTCACGGCTCTTGGTCAGTGTTAAATAACGTTGATGAATGGGCATGGACTTGCCAGTAATGCGGACGACTCTTGGGCTTTTATTGCGTTTTATCTGTTTGTTGACTGTGACAGCGGCAGGGATCTTTATCCTGTTAAGCTATTCGCCTATCGACCCAATAAAAGCCTATATCGGTAATGATTTATTGCATGTCCCCCCCGAGCAATACGCCTTAATTGCGGCTCGCTGGGGGCTTGACCAGCCGCTATGGGTGCAATTTTGGCGCTGGTTTTCACAAATGTTACAAGGGGATATGGGCTATTCCATGTTGTACAACACCCCCGTTGTGCAAGTGATAGCGGATCGCCTTGTTCCCTCGTTAGCACTGCTTGTTTGCGCTTGGCTTTTTTCGGGTATCGTTGGATTTGTGTTGGGCTTAGTCGCAGGGCGTTATCTCAACCGCTGGCCAGATAAGCTGATTTCAACCCTTAGTTACCTATTAGCATCTATCCCTGTATTTTGGGTCGGATTATTACTGCTTTCGCTGTTTGCGGTGTCATTGCAGTGGGCGCCGATTTGCTGTGCATGGCCGATTGGTTTAGATGAAGAAACGGCGACATTTTCCCAAAAACTTCATCACCTTGTTTTACCTGTGATTGCGTTAGGGATGTTGGGCGTAGGGAATATTGCCTTACACACCCGAGCAAAAGTAATGGAAGTAATGAACAGCGAGTTTATTCATTACGCCCAAGCGCAAGGGGATAAAGGTTGGTCAATGATAGGTTTTCATGTACTTAAACATGCTATCACCCCAGCCATTTGTTTGCAGTTCGCGTCTGTGGGCGAATTGCTCAGTGGGGCGCTTCTTGCTGAGAAAGTGTTTGCGTACCCAGGGCTGGGGCAAGCAACCATCGATGCGGGTTTACGAGGCGATATCCCCTTATTGATGGGGATTGTGATGTTGTGTGCCACTCTGATTTTTTTCAGTAATACGGTTGCCGATGTCTTATTGAAAAAAGTGAATAAGGGAGTGATGAGAGACGCATGACCTACAACCCAAATCGAGCGCTATTTAAATTAATTATCTCACTAACGTTATTGGTTATTTTAGCGAGCTATGCCGTGTGGTTGTCATCTGCCGACATTGAAATGAACCTATTGGATAGGCGGCTTGCCCCTTCTTGGGCTCATTTATTTGGTACGGATAATTTAGGCCGAGACCTCTTCGAAAGAACATTCCAAGGCGTCGCGACTAGCTTACAAATTGGTTTGATTGCGGCTGTATCCAGTGGGTTTATCGCTTTAGTGATGGCCGGGTTGTCTTCCGTGAGCAAAGTGATGGATTACGCGGTACGCGGCGTCATTGATGCACTATTAGCATTGCCACATCTTTTGTTACTCGTACTAATTTGCTTTACTTTGGGCGGCGGAAAAATGGGGGTAATCTGGGCGGTCGCGCTCACTCACTGGCCTAAGCTTACCCTGATTTTGCGTTCCGAGTTACTGCGAGTGAAGCAGGCGGATTACATCATGCTATCCCAGCGTATTGGCAATAGTGCCGTTTACCGTTGGCGTTACCATTATTTACCCATGATTTTACCGCAGTGGATGGTCGGTACGTTGTTGATGTTCCCACACGCGGTACTTCACAGTGCGGCACTGAGTTTCCTTGGCTTTGGGCTATCGCCACATGAACCTTCATTGGGTATTTTATTGTCAGATGCACTACGTTATCTCAGTACAGGGGCGTGGTGGCTGGTGGTGTTTCCCGGTGTCGCTTTGATGGGGTTAGTGTTGTTATTTGATCAATTTGCAAAAGCCGCGGCGCAGCTATGGCTAAAGGGGGCAACATGTTGAGCTTAGATAAGCTGACTATTGATGTCGCAAAATTTCGTTGGTTAGGGCGTAAACAGTGGTCACCATTACTGCAAGACATTTCACTCGATATTCAGCCAGGGGAAATGGTCGCTTTGATTGGTGGAAGCGGAGAAGGAAAAAGCCTTTTATTACAAAGTGTTCTAGGCTTATTGCCAGATAATATGCGCAGCCAAGGAAATATCAGTCTGAATGGCAATGCATTGACGGAAGAAAACAAGGCACAGCATCGGGGCAACTCGTTATGTTATATACCTCAAGGGGTTAGTGCTCTAAATCCCTTGATCCAAATTGGTCCTCAGCTTGAAAGGGCTGCAGTACTCAGCGGCCAACACATTAAAATGCACGATGTGGCGCGCCATCTTCAGCAATATAACTTGCAAGAAAATTTGGTGAATAGCTACCCAAGCCAGTTATCTGGAGGAATGGCAAAGCGAGTACTGGCAAGCAGTGCAACATTATCCCGTGCACAATATATCCTCGCGGATGAGATTTCGTCTTGGTTGGATGATGAACATGCGCTGCAACTGCTTGAAAATATGAAATCCTTGTGCCGTGATGGGCGAGGTATTTTATGGGTTACTCATGATTTATCCATGGCGGTGCGTTTTGCTGACCGTGTTGCATTACTGCGTAATGGGGCGCTAGAGGATGTGTTAAGTAGCCAAACCTTAAAACAAGGCGGTGGTGGAAAATGGCTGCAATCCTTGTGGAATGCACTACCAGAACATCAATTTATGGCAATGAAATGAAGGATATCGAACCCATTTTAGCGGTTAAAAACCTGAATATTGATCAAGGTGGGAAAGCCCTTTGGCGGGACTTTAGTTTTTCCCTTGCGCCGAATGAACGCCTCGGTATCTCTGCACCCAGCGGTTTTGGTAAAACAACGCTTGGTCGCGTTTTAGCACAGTGGCAAGCACCTTCTAATGGTTCGATTCTATTCACGGGAAAGCCACTTTCTAAGCAAGGTTATTGCCCCATTCAACTTGTTCCCCAGCACCCTGAAAAAAGTTTTAATCCATATCGCACGGTAGGGGCGAGTTTACGAGATGCTTGGCAACCTGACTCAGACTGGCTTGAACGCTTTTCTATCAAACCACAATGGTTGGAGAGACGGCCTACTGAGTTATCTGGAGGGGAGCTGGCGCGGATTGCATTGTTACGGGCTCTTGACCCACGAACACAAATTTTAATTGCGGATGAAATTACTGCGCAGTTAGATGCGCACTTACAAAAAGAGATTTGGCAGTTTTTAATTCAGCTTTCAGAAGCACGCCCCTTAGGAATGATTATTTTTAGTCATAACAAAGCGTTACTTGAAAAAGTTTGTACATCTGTCTTAACCCTTGAAGGGGGAAATGCCGCCACGTGATAGACGGCGGCTTGAATATATGTAAACTACGCGCTTTCGGGTAAGTCTGACTTGCGGATGATGCTATCAACGATACCAAACAAGTAATCTACATTGGGTCGACAACCAATGCCGTGTGATACACCTTCAGTATAATTTGATGCAGCAATAACGGTACGCATTTGCCACGGAGATAATATTGCCCCTTGTTTTTTCGCGTAATCTTGAATTAACGCTAATGCACCTGAGCATAATGGTGTAGCGCTGGATGTACCCGAATAATTATTTGAATAATTGCGGTTGTTCCCTGGTAATTTTTGTAATGAGCCATAACCTGTTGTGGTGACACTCCAGTCTCCCCAAGAATTCACAAAGGCAACTTCTGGGTTATAGTTCGAGAAATAAGCCCGTGTTCCGTTTTGGTGGTTACAAGCACCCACTAAAATACTGCCACTATCACCGAAATCCTGCATCACGCCAGGTTCACTTAAATCCAATCCGCCATTGCCCGCCGCAAGGATAACTGTTGCACCTTTATCCACGATAATTTTCATACGTTCCCACCAGCTACGTATTGCAGTGGCAGGGAGCAGTTTTCCTCCAACACTAAACTGTATATCTAGGCTGACAATATCACCAGGCTGCACATGATTGACGATTAAATCTAGGTCACCTGTGTCATAGAAGTAAAATTGGCAGTGATGGGCAATACCTGTAACACCAAATTTATTGAGCGTTGCTACGATACAGCCTGTTGATGCAGTGCCATGATTACAGTCTTCACTTTCTGGGCGGCTATTCACCACAACGATATTTGAGTCGATTAAATCCTCATGGTTTCGGTAGACACCAAAGTCTAAGTGACGTACGACTGCGGATGAACCATTAATATTTTTTGCCCATGCATCGCGGATGTTCATCCCTTTGGGCGCATCAAGGTAAGTTTGTCTTGGAGTAAAATCAGGGGTAATAAAATCGTCACTTTCGCTTTCAATATCGTCAAGTTGCTCAGGGTTTACGGGCAGTTCTGGGGCCAGATACCCTGTGGTATCTGGAGTGACGGAACAATACTCGACATAATCTAAACTCTCTATTTGTTCCGCTAGCTCAACTAAGATTTCAAATTTACCGTCTCCATGGAACGTAAAATAATCATATTCATTTAATGTGTCATAAATTAATGACCTTTTTAATTCTAAAGTCGGAAGCTTTGAGTAAAAAGTTAAATCTTGTTTTATTTTATCATAATTTTTCTTTTTTGCTTTTATATCTAAATAATAATTAGAAATACCAGCTATTTTTTGATTGATTGTTTTTTCTTTAGTGGTGGTTTTAATTTTGTTTTTTCTTTCACCTTCGCTGATATGAAAATAAATTTCCTTTGATTGGATGTTTGCTGTGTTTTCAGCCTCCAGGCTAATCTCTACACGATAGTGACCTGATTTATCGATAGAAAATAAATGACTTTCACCTGTGGTTTCGGTTTTTTCTATAATTTCATCATTTAAAAGCAAATGAATTGATAATAATTTATTTTCTTTATTATTGAATTCAACAAAAATCCCATTGGTATAAATATCAATGAATTTGAAAATTTTAATATTCATAGTTTCTCTTTTAATTAAATTAGTATATGGAATGAATTATTTTGAAAATAAAAATGCATTTAAATACGAGTGATTATTTAAAATAAAAAAGGTATTTATGACAATGTTAATAATTGGCTTGAATTTAATATAAATTAATATTTATATTTTTAATAAGGCTGAATTTATTTTCAGTTTTGACAAATATCATAGGGAAACGGTTTTCTTCCACTTATTTTTTATCTTCAAATAAAAATGATAAACATTGTTAATACTAAGGTGAATATATGTCTTATCAATTAAATTACCTCACTGCATTGTGCGATGTAGTCCCACAACGGGAAATCGCTATTTCATTTACCTGACATTATCCACCGCTGTGATGTCCAGCACAGGGCCGATGACCTTATTATCCCCAAAAGGATTGATTTATGATGAAGGTCTATTGGGGGCAATGAAAATTATTCGTAATGCATTAAAAAAAGAAAATCGCCCGCAATTTTTACGTATGTTCCGCCATTTTCGACAAAACCGTGGAAAGCCAAATTACATTGCCGTGGTCAGTGTGAAATGAAATAAGGAATGCGCACTCATATGCGCAAGGATGCGCTGAAAACGTTACCTAACACAAATAACCTTTTAATTCATTACTGTAATAATAATAATTCTTATATTGAACGTGATTATCAGTTACTATTGCGAATAGTTTTTCCGCAATATAGTTAGCGGTGATTTAATCATGTGTCGTTATTGGTTCTGGCGCTGATAACGATGGTATCAATAATTATATTTAAAGGTTTTAACTCAATGAAAATAAAACATCTTTTTATTCTCTCCCCTTGCTTGCTACCTTTTATATCCCCCTCGGTATTGGCCGCTGATAACAAAGAAGAGAAAATTACTGTCTCTGCAACTCGTGGCTACAAATCAGTTTCAGAAATGGCACAAACCACTTGGGTCATTGATAACGCCGAAATTGAGCAGCAAGCAGAGGGTGGGAAAGAGTTAAAGGATATTTTATCGCAGTTAATTCCAGGAATGAGCGTGAGCGGCCAAGGCCGTACAAACTACGGGATGAATATGCGTGGTCGCTCAATGATAGTGATGGTGGACGGGGTACGCCTTAACTCCTCACGTAGTGACAGTCGCCAGTTAGATTCGATTGATCCTTTTAATATCAATCATATTGAAGTCATTTCTGGTGCGACTGCGATGTACGGTGGCGGCAGTAGCGGTGGTTTAATTAATATCGTGACAAAAAAAGGCCAAGAAGAAAAACAAGTTTCCCTGCAATTAGGTGGGAAAACAGGTTTTAATAACGGGAAAGATCATGATGAAAATGTCGCGGCAGCAGTGAGCGGTGGTAATGAAAATGCGTATGGTCGTATTTCTGTCGCCTATCAACGCTATGGTGGCTGGTATGATGGTAAAGGCGACGCGATTAATATTGATAATACCCAAACAGGGTTACAGTTTTCCGATCGTCTCGATGTGATGGCATCAGGCTCCGTAAAAATAAATGAAACACAACAGATTCAAGCGACCTATCAGCACTATAAAAGCGAGTCTGATGGTAAGCATGGCCTATATTTAGGCAAAGATTTTTCTGCAGTGAAGGGGGATGGTAAAGCCTATAACAGTGGTAAATTAAGTTCAGACCGCTTACCAGGCACTGAGCGTAACTTGCTTAATTTACAGTATTCAAATGTAGATATGTTTGGGCAAGATTTTGTTGCTCAGGTCTACTACCGTGATGAATCACAAAAATTTTACCCGTTCCCAACGTTAACAGGAAAAGAGGTTTCGAGTATCAGTTCCTCTGATCAACAAACCAATTTCTATGGCACTAAGCTGACATTTAATAGTCAACCCCTTGATGAATTGACGCTAACTTATGGTGTCGATGCGGAGCACGAGCAATTTCGTGCAAACCAAATGTTTTTTGATTTGGAGCGTGCAAAAGAATCAGGGGGAATGGATCTCACCAAAGCGTTCCAAATTGGCCGCTACCCAAGCTATACCACCACAAACATGGCGACATTCTTACAAAGCAGCTATGACATCACGCCGATGTTTACCTTAAGCGGTGGTGTGCGTTACCAATATACTGAAAACAAAGTGGATGATTTTGTTGGTTATGCACAGCAAGAAGCTATTGCGAATGGCAATGGTAAATCCGCAGATGCCGTACCTGGTGGGAAAACCGATTATAACAATTTACTGTTTAACGCAGGGTTGCTGGTTAACCTAACTGAAGAGCAACAAACGTGGTTTAATTTCTCCCAAGGTTTTGAAATCCCTGATATTGCGAAATATTACGGAACCGGTGATTATGCGAAGACCCCAGATGCCAATGGACACTATCACCTAAATAAAAGCGTTAACATCAATGATACCAAAGTTAAAGGGGTTAAAGTGAATTCCTTTGAGTTAGGTTGGCGCTACACCGGTGAAAACTTGCGTACCCAAGTTGCCACTTATTATTCCCTGTCTGATAGAAGCTATGGTATTAATAAAGATGACATGACCATTTACATGAAGACCGATAAGCGCCGCATTTATGGGGTAGAAGGTGCCATTGATTACTTCTTTGACGACTCCGACTGGTATGTGGGGAGTAACTTCAACCTGCAAAAATCGGAAACCAAAGTCAATGGTAGCTGGGAAAAATGGAGCGTGGACTTTGCCAGCCCATCTAAAGTTAACGCTTATGTAGGGTGGGAGCCGAATGATTGGTCATTGCGCTTACAGAGCCAGCAAACATTTAACCTAACTGATGCCGCAGGTAAAAAGCTGGATGGTTATAATACCGTTGATTTATTAGGTAGTTATATGCTACCCGTCGGTAAAGTGAGTTTTGCGGTTGAAAACTTACTGGATAAAAACTACTCCACGATTTGGGGACAGCGTGCGCAGGGGCTATACAGTCCGAAATACGGCGCGCCAAACCTTTATGACTATAAAGGGCGTGGCAGAACCTTTGCACTTAACTACAGCGTGACGTTCTAATTTGCTGCTTTAGTCGATGACAAAGCCACTTAATGGTGGCTTTATTTATTCAGAATTAATTAAATTTAAAGTAAAAGGTACCCCATGAAATTATTTCTCACAGGGTTATTGTGTTTACTGAGCTTCTGGGGGCAGGCAAAAACGCCAACAGTGATCACTGACTTACAAGACCGTAAAGTGACGGTTAATCTTCCCGTTGAAAAATTATTTTTAGTGGATAGTCGTGATATTTTGCCAGTAGATATCGCTGCGGGCAAATCGGGGATTTCTCGTATTACGGGATGGAGTGATTCATTAACGCAGTATGCCCCTGATTTAAAAGAAGCCTATTTTAGTGTATTGCCTGAATTAGAAAAAATTCCAACCTTGAAGAAAACCCGTGAAGCGGGGCTGCAAGTTGAAAAGCTGATTGAGCTTGCTCCTGAAGTGATTATTATGCATAAAGCCAATTACGGTGCGATGCGTGATAGCCAAATTCTACCGCAGCTTGAGGCGGCAGGAATTCAGGTGATATTTATCGATTTTCGAATGGATATTGTCAAAAACACCCCAAAAAGTATTTTGTTATTGGGAGAGCTATTAGGTACACAAGAACGTTCTGCACAGTTTGCGGCGCTATACCAAGAAAAATTGTCAGCGATAGAATCCCAACTGACAGAGCCATTTCCTTCTGTACTCATTGAAGCCAATGCGGGCTTATTTGCAGATAACTGTTGCCAATTATATGGGCGTTCAGGTTATGGTGTTTTAGCGTCTTTAGCGGGGGGAAATAACCTTGTAGCAGACAGTTTCCCTGCAAAAGGGGCTGATAGTTCGATTGAGAATATTATTACATTAAACCCTGAGTTTTATTTTTTAACTGGAGCTGATTGGCATAATTTTAACCGCCGTTCAATTGCTGTCAGGTTAGGATACCGTGCAAACAAATCAGATGCACAGAAGCAACTGGCGGTATTATTAGATAGACAAGGGATATCTTCATTAACGTCGGTAAAAGAAAAACGTGTAATGGCGATTTACCACAATTTTTATAATAACCCAATGAACATATTTGCCATTGAAGCTATGGCAAAATTTATGCACCCCGAAAGGTTCAGTACATTAAACCCTGAACAAAACTTAACTGATTTCCAACAACAATTTACCCAGTTGCGCACAGATGGCGTGTTTTGGGTGACATTGCCGTTAAAATAAATATCCTAACTTTTTGTTGGCGCAGTTAGCTAACAAAAAGTTAGATTCAGAACTTTATTATCTCTAGGTTATTTTTCCTTTAAAATCCTTGTAGTATCAAGCCTCCCGTAATTTTTCTTAAAATGCTATTATTTCTGTTAGAAAAAATAGCAGAATTTTTGTTAGCTAAAATCAAGATATAGATCACAAATTACTCAAATCTCGATTGAGTCTCCATAATGATCTAACTAATATTTAGTTAGGCTTAAAATAAGTTTGGTAGAAAATGAAAATAATCCAAGACAACTTTGAAATGTTATTGGCTGTGATGAAAGGTATTGCAGGCCAATTTGGTGAGAATTGTGAGGTGGTATTGCATGACCATAGTAAAGGTCTTGAAAGCAGTATCGTTGCGATTATCAATGGGCATGTCACTAAGCGAAAAGTGGGCGACCCAAGTAGTAATTTAGGGCTTGAAGTGTTACGTGGAACAGATGTGGATGGTGATAAGTACAATTATTTCACCCAAACAAAAGACGGGAAAATGTTACGTTCAACATCCATCTATTTACGTGACGAAAATGGCAAAGTGTCTGGGGCTCTTTGTATTAACCAAGATATATCAGAGTTTATTGCTGCGGAAAAAGCCATTCAGGGGATCACCCAGAGAAACAGTGTTGAGCAAGATCCAATCAAAGAAGTGTTTGTGACAGACGTAAATGAAATTTTGGATCATCTAATTCAGGAATGCATGCAAGTTATAAAAGTGCCTGTTATCAACATGACGAAAAAAGAAAAAATGGATGCCATTAAATTCTTTGATGATAGAGGTGCTTTTTTAATTAAAAAAGCAGGCGAGAAAATTTGTGAGTTTTTAAATATTTCCAAATATACCCTTTATACCTATTTGGGCGAATTAAAAGGGGAAGACAATAATGAAGAATAAGAGAGGTTTTTATGCCAATTACGCCTTATGTTGCGTTGGATTTACAGCAACTTGAAAAAAATGTCAGGGGCATGACAGGCAAGTTAACACAGCAGGGAATCGAACATTGGCCACATATCAAAACACACAAATCAGTAGAGTTGGCTAAGTTTGAAATACAATGTGGCGCTAAAGGGATAACTTGTGCCACATTGCATGAAGCAACCATCATGGCAAAAGGTGGGATAGAAAATATTCTTTTAGCTTACCCCATGGTTGGAGAAGAAAAATGCCAACAGTTTGTTGAGTTAGCAAAGTACGTTAATTTAAGGACTATTGTTGATAGTGTAAAAGGTGCGAAGCAATTATCATCCGCGGCGACTCAAGGAAATGAAATTGTCGAAGTTTATATTGCGGTAGATTATGGTGCACATCGTGAAGGTATCCAACTTGAAGATTTAGAGCCATTTGCATTAGAAATACAAAAACTATCCAATTTAAAAATAATAGGTGTGTTTACTTATGCGGGTACTATTTACCAATATCGCACAGAACCTGAAATTCGCAAAGCCGCAAAAGCGGAGGCTGAGCTTCTGTTATTATGTCAAAAAAGGCTAGAAGCGATTGGTATTGATATTCAACGTACATCTGGTGGTTCAACGCTCTCATCTTTTTATGCGGATGAATTAAAAGGGATTACAGAATCGAGAGCGGGTAATTTTATTTTCGGTGATATGAATGCGATTTATGGGGGGATTTATACACCGAAAGATTGTGCATTAACCATCCGAACAACAATAGTTAGTATTCCTGTTCCTGGTTATGCAACAGTTGATGCAGGAACGAAAACATTAACTTCAGATCAATCTGCAGAAGCTGGGTTTGGGTATATTGTAGAAGACCCAAATATTAAATTAGTTAAACTCAATGAAGAGCATGGTTATCTTCGTTATGATCCAGAGATAGTAAAATTAAATATCGGAGATATATTAAATATTATTCCAAACCATAGCTGTGTTATTCCAAACTTAACAAATAAAATATACGCATTAAATAATAATGAAATAGACCATATTATTACACCAGACGCACGATATTAATTATCGGAGAATAAAATGTATAAATTAAATAGTCAGCAACAAAATGAGTTGCTTGAGCTTCTTTGCGCCTTAATTAAGCATAAGTCTGAAAATCCACCAGGAGAAGAACAGCAGGTTGCTGAATTTATATATCATTATTTTAAGCAAGAAAATATTGATGTTGAGATGCAAGAAGTTGCTCCTGGTAGGCCAAATGTTATTGCCTATTTGAAGGGAACAGGAAAAGGGAAACATCTTTTATTTAACGGACATATTGATGTGGTTCCTTGTGGCTGTGGTTGGAGTACTGAACCTTTTGAACCCGTAATTAAAGATGGCAAAGTATTCGGTCGTGGTGCCGCTGATATGAAATCAGGGGTTGCCGCTATGATGTATGCTGCGACTTTATTAAAGCGCAACCAAGATGTATTTTCAGGGGATTTAACGTTAGTTTTTAATGTTGACGAAGAAAGAATTAATCTGGGTATGTTGCACTATATTAAAGATGGAGTTAGTGCTGATTACGCCATCATTGGCGAGCCAACCTCACTTGATGTTTGTATTGCGCATAAAGGAGTCAGTCGTTATAACCTGAGCACAAAAGGAACTGCGGGGCATGCAGCAAAAACACGGTATCCAGATAGTGCAATTTCTAAAATGGCAAAGATACTACCAGCATTAGAACAACATCGTGCTTCTGTTGAAGAAATAGAGCATCAATTGTTAGGTAAGGCTTCCATGATTATTACCACGATCAATGGGGGAACAGCACCAAATATTGTACCTCAACATTGTGATATTGAAATTGATAGGCGTTTAGTTCCAGGAGAAGATAAACATAAGGTTGAACAAAAAATTCACCAAGCAATTGCGGAATATAACCAAGGTGAAGAAGTTGAATATCATTTAGATAATTACTTGTTTATTCCTGCATCAGATATTCCTGTTGACCATGAACTCACTCAGGTAGCCTTAGAAACAGTCAGTCGTTTTGCAGAAAAAACAGTACAGCCACAGATATTTGAAGCAACATGTGAAGCACCTTTTTTCTCTGTGACGAGCAAAATTCCAACACTAATTATGGGGCCTGGGGGCTTAGCTCAAGCACATGTTAAGGATGAGTTTGTTGAAATAAGCGAATTGTACCTTGCAGCAGAAATTTATTATGACATGGCAAATATATTGCTAAATAAATAGGAATAATTAATGAATATTGAAAAGAAACTAGAAGAAAAAGGAATTACATTAGCCACACCAGGGGCTCCTAAGTTTTCATATGTCTCAATTAAGCAATATGGGGACTTATTATATACCTCAGGGCATGATTGCCAAAAAGACGGTGTATTAATTCATACAGGAACATTAGGAAAAGAATTAACTGTCGAACAAGGTCAGGAAGCAGCTAAACAGTGCATTATTAACATATTTTCATCATTAAAAGCCTATTTAGGTGATTTAGATAAAATTGACGAGTGCATAAAATTATTAGGTTTTGTACAGAGTACTAATGATTTTAAAAACCAACCTCAAGTCATGAATGGGGCTTCAGATTTTTTAATTGAAATACTTGGAGATAATGGAAAACATGCGCGTTCAGCAATAGGTACAAATACATTACCTTTTGATACGCCAGTGGAAATAGAACTGATATTAAAATTAAAGTCGTAAATAATAGATAAAAAATAAAGATTATTAATAAAATAAATCTGCGGAGTAAATATTATTCCGCAGGGTCCTGTTACGTCTTAAAGGTACTTAATTATGTCACTACATGCGAGTAAAAGACTAAAGCGCTGGCAATTTATTGCGCTCACATTCTTGCTGATAGCAGGTATCATTAACTTTTTAGATAGAGCATCTCTTTCTATTGCAAACTCTACAATAAGTAAAGAATTAGGATTTAGTGCAACACAAATGGGGCTGCTATTGTCAGTCTTCTCGTTTGGTTATGCATTATGCCAGTTGCCAATAGGCATGGTTATGGAACGTTTTGGTGTTAAAAAAATCTATGGTTTTGGCTTATTTTTATGGTCGTTAGCTCAGACTGTTACAGGCTTATTATCATCATTTACTCACTTAATCATTGCGCGTGTTTTCTTAGGTATTGGTGAAGCACCTCATCTACCAACAGGCGTTAAAGTTGTTAATGACTGGTATAATATTCGTGAGCGTGGTTTACCAATGGGGATTGTTAATATGTCCTCTACACTCGCACAAGCATTAGCCCCACCATTATTAATTGCGTTAATGCTAGCGTTTGGGTGGCGTACCATGTTTATTATTATTGGTATCAGCGGTATCATTCTTTCAATCCTATGGTTCATTTTCTATCGTAACCGTGAGCAATTAGATTTAACTGAAGAAGAATTAAGTTATTTAAATGATGGTGCTCCGCCTTCATCATCCAATAAAGTTTCTTTTAAAGAATGGGCATCTTTATTTAAACAACGCTCATTATGGGGAATGATTATCGGTTTTAATGGTGTGGGTTACATGGTTTGGTTATATTTAACTTGGTTGCCTGCATATTTAGAGAGTTCACGTGGTTTAAGCCTAGAAAAAACAGGTTGGGTTGCTGCTATACCGTTTTTATTTGGTGCATTAGGTATGTTAGTGAATGGTGTTGTTGCAGATTATGTTGTTAAACGTGGCGCAGATAAAATGAAAAGCCGTAAATGGATGATTTGTTTAGGGCTATTATCTGCAGCAATATTTACATTACCCGCAGCATATACAGACAGCACTTTCTCAGCAGTTGCATGCATTAGTATGGCGCTATTTTCTATTCATTTTGCTGGGACATCTGCGTGGGGACTCATTTTAGTTTCGGTTCCTTCACGTCTAATTACTTCTGTTAGTGGGATTCAGAATTTCGGTGGCTTTATTGGTGGTTCATTTGCACCGATTGTCACAGGTATTATTGTTGACCAAACACACTCATTTACGCTGGCATTAGTTGTATGTGCAACAGTGGCATTTTTAGCATCGTTGGTTTATTTCTTCTTTGTGAATGAACCTATTAAAGATCCAGCTGAGATGCAGCTATAGAATGCTTAAGTTTTAAGGGGTAGTTATAAATTGAAAAACCACCAATATCGGTGGTTTTTTTACGATTCAATTCGAATGTTGGATACCAAATAATCAATAAAAGTCCGTGTCTTAGCGGGTAAAACAGAAGTGCTCGGGTAAAGTAGTTGAATGTTTTGCTTGGGTAAATGGTATTCAGGAAGAACGCGGACTAAATGTTTAGCGTTTAAATCCTCATTCACCAGCCAAGCAGGGCAAATAGCGATGCCTAAAGAGGCTAATACCATTTGGTGGATAACTGCAGCAGAGTTGGACTCATATTGACTTGTTATTGAGGGAATACTGAAGTTTTCTCCACAGTTATTTTGCATAACATATTGGGTATCTTGCCAATTTAACAGCGAATGATTCACCCAAGGTACGAGTGCAAGGTCAGAAACCTGATTAATTTGGTATTTTTGAACAAATTCAGGGCTAGCAACCAAATAAATATTGTAGTCACCTAATTTTTTCATTTTGAGTGATGAGCTTTTTAAATTACCAAGTCGAATAGAGACATCAAGTTTTTCTGTAATTAAATCATCTAGAGATGAATTGACGGAATATTGTAATTTTAACCTAGGATAAAGGCGGCAAAATTCAGGAAGCAAGGGAAGAATAAAGCGTTGACCAAATTCACTTGTTGATGAAAAGCGTAATAAGCCTGAAATATTAGTACCTAAATTCTGGCTCTTTTCAAAGGCCTCATTAATTTGACTTTGAATATGTTTAAAGTCTTCGTAAAAATGTTTCCCAACCTCGGTTAGGGCAATATTACGGGTATTTCGCGTTAGTAAACTCACATTTAACTCAGTTTCTAATTGCTTTATGTCAACACTGACCATTGAGCGACTTAGCCCTAAAATATCCGCAGCCTTGGTGAAAGAGCCTGAATCTACGACCTGAAGAAAACTGATAATTTTTTTTAAATTCTTTTGCATAATGGTATTTATTGTTTTGTTTTATTAAACAATGATTTTACTTCTCTTGTATCGACAAAGAAAGGAGTAATCCTTACTCTTTGCCGCTATAGGGGGGGGTATGTCTTATCGTTATAAAATTGCGACCGTGTTTTTACTCGGTTTCTTTATTGATTGTATTAATATTTTTATGTCAGCAATTGCATTGCCTGATATCGCATCATCATTTTCGGCTAGCCAATCACAGGTGGCATGGGTTGCGAATGCGTATATTTTAGGGCTAGTGCTAGTGATGCCGATTAGCTTGTGGCTAGCGGGGCGGTTTGGTAATCAAAAACTACTGTGTTATTCAATGTTACTTTTCACACTTGCAGTGTGGCTAAGTGGTTCAAGCCAGTCTATTTATAGTTTGATTTTTTGGCGTTTTGTCCAAGGAATGGCTGGTGGGTTATTAATTCCTGTAGGGCAAGCGCTCGTTTTTGCGTTATTTCCCAATAACGATCGCCAACGTGTATCGACATTAATTATGACAGTGGCACTTATTGCTCCTGCTTTTTCGCCAGCGATTGGTGGCGTAATTATTGATTCGTTATCTTGGCATTGGATTTTTTATTCTAATATCCCATTTTCTTTATTAACGGCAGTGCTTGCTTGGGGTTGGATAAAAAATGATGGGCAAGCATCACGAGAAAAACCAGATATTTTCGGCCTGATAATGGTCAGTATCAGTTTACTTTGTTTGTTATTGTCTTTTTCGCTGTATAACGATTATCACAGTGTTGCATTGGCTCTTACCAGTTTTTTTACCTCAGTTGTGGTATTTATTTTTTACCTTAGCTATGCCAAAAAATGCCGCGAACCTATTTTAAATTTTCAGTTATTAAAAAATAGTAACTTGCGTAATGCCTTTATTGTTTATTACGCAGTGCCTGGTATTTTTACTGGGGTAAATTTGCTCAATATTTTTAACTTACAAATTAATTTGGGCTTTAATGCAGGGCAAACAGGATTATTTATGATTTTGTATGCGGCAGGAGCTGTTGTTTCGATGGTTTCTGGCGGGCGCCTTTATTTTCGTATAGGGAAAAAATGTTTATTTGTTCTCGGTATTGTATTGCATAGCTTGGGAATATTTTTGCTTTATTGGGTATCCAGTTCAGCACAATTAAGTTTGTTGGTGATGGCGTATTTATTCATGGGTATGGGGGGCGGATTAAGTGCAAATATAGCCCAAATCAGTTCACTGATGGATTTCAAAGATAAAGATTTATTGCAAGGAAGTGTGCTGTGGAATATTAATCGCCAAGTCGCTTTCAGCGTAGGTGCTGTCGTTTTAATTTCAATATTTAGTCTAATGCCATCTTCGGATCAGCTATCTAACTACCAATATACTTTTTTAATTGCTTCTATTCTTGGGCTATTTTCATTAATTTCAGTCAGTAAGGAAAAATAAATGCGTGATTCAATGCAAAAGGCACTGCAAAGCGTTGTCGATATACATGTGTTAATTGAAGATGTTTTCACGGGGCGCAATAGTGATAAAAGTATTGCTCCATTATTAGCTAGTTTTACTGAAAACTTTAAAATGGTCACCATCGGTGGGCACCGAATTGGCTTAACTGAGGTGGCAGGGCTATTTAGCGAAAATGTCGGTGCAAAACCCTCATTTCTGACAGTACCATTTGAGGTTATTCCGTTATTTGAAGCTGGCGAAAGGTGTTGGATTCAATATCAGGAACGACAAGAAAATGAAGGGCTCACAACATTAAGGACATCGACAGTCTGTATTCGAGTTGTCGATAACCAATGTTATTGGGAATATCTGCATGAAACCCCTGTTTTAAATAGCTAGTTTTTCCCTTTATTAATAAACAACGGCTGATTAGGCCGTTTTTATGTTTAGTAGAAAATAATTTACTCGCTGATTTTATAAGTAATGATATTCATTCTCATTTCAATTGACCGTCGGTCGGTCATATTCTATGATGTAGTCATAACGAAGATGAGGTAGATGAAATGAGACGATTATTTTTGATCGTTGCCGTGTGTTTAGGCACATTTATGGCAACATTGGATATCAGCATCGTGAATGTGGCACTCCCTGCAATTGGTGAAGATCTTGGGGCGAGTCTGTCGATGTTACAGTGGATTATTGATGCATATGCGCTATGTCTATCTGCATTGATCCTTTCTGTTGGCCCTATCAGTGACCGCTATGGACGCAAAAAAGTGTGGTTAATTGGAATTGTGATCTTTACTTTAGGCTCTGCAATTTGTGCATTTTCAGTATCTTCTCAGATGCTAATTATTGGCCGAGTTATCCAAGGGATAGCAGCTGCAGCATTGATCCCTGGTGCGCTTTCAATTATCACTCAAGCCTTTAGCAACGATATTGAACGGATTAAAATTATTGGAATTTGGTCAGCAGTTAGCGCGCTTTCATTAATTATTGGCCCAATATTAGGGGGGTTTTTGGTTGATACCTTTAATTGGATGACGATTTTTTTAATCAACATTCCAATTGGTTTACTGACCCTATTGTTAGGGTGGATTGGGATCAATGAAAGTGCCGATCCCGAGAAAGCCGCTTTTGATCCTTTAGGGCAACTATTGAGTATTGTAGCGTTAGGTAGTGTTACTTTTGCTTTAATTGAAGCGGGGGATAAAGGATGGGGAAATTATTTCACGCAAAGTGGATTAGCTATTTTTACAGTAGCGGCTTTAGCCTTTATTTGGGTAGAGAAACGGGTGGAGAAACCATTACTCCCTTTTTTCCTTTTTAAAACAAACCCTTTTTTCTTTCAATATAATATGGCCTCTTTTGCTCTGGGTTTTGCCACCTACAGCAATGTGTTTTTTATCGCGCTATTCTTACAAAAAGGCCAGGGGTGGGGTGCTTTTGAAGCGGGACTCCGTATGGCGCCAGAATTTATTGCGATGGCGATATTTTCATTTTCATTTGGTAAATTATCCCGTTTTTTAAGTGTACGTAATTTAATGGTTGTTGGATTTATTTTAATCGCGAGTGCATCATTGTTATTTACGCAGGTAAATTCTGAAACGGATTATCTGCCCATTGCATTGATATTATTCGTTTTAGGTGCAGGAATGGGGATGTCGACGCCTGCAATTGGTGCTTTAGTGATGGCGAGTGTTGAAAAAGCGTATTCAGGCATTGCATCAGCGATAATGAATGCATTAAGACAGACAGGGATGACATTAGGGATAGCGCTATTAGGCACATTAATGACTCACCGTGCGGTGAACCAATTACTCCATGATGATAGGTTAAATAGCGCGATGTCTTCTCAAGAAATCGAACGTTTGATTCATAGTTCTTCTGGTTCGATGCCATCGTTGCTGGTTGAACAACTGACGCGTTCTGCTTTTGTTTCAGGATTCAATGTGGCAATGTTTGGTGGTGCAATCGCGATTATGGCAACATTATGCTTAATGATGAAAAATAAAGTGATGAAATAAAATTGCACTGAAAAAAAACACCTGCCTTGGCAGGTGTTTCAGGCTGCTGACAAACCGATTAGGTTTGACTGCAGGTTGGATAGGTTTTGAAAATAAACTAGGAAAATCAATTTATTGATTTTCGCCTGATAACACAAAGCAGGAAAAACCACGCTTTTATCCTGCTTTGTCAACAACCAAAAACACCTGCCTTGGCAGGTGTTTTTGTCTATTCGAATAACGTGTTCTTATTCATCAAGGAAGCTGCGCAGAACTTCTGAACGGCTTGGGTGACGCAGTTTACGCAGTGCTTTCGCTTCAATCTGACGAATACGTTCACGGGTAACATCAAACTGTTTACCTACTTCTTCAAGAGTATGGTCAGTATTCATGTCGATACCAAAACGCATGCGCAGAACTTTCGCTTCACGTGCTGTTAAGCCAGCTAACACTTCGTGAGTTGCAGAGCGTAAGCTTTCTGATGTTGCTGAGTCTAAAGGCAGCTCTAAAGTCGTATCTTCAATGAAATCGCCTAAATGTGAATCTTCATCATCACCGATAGGGGTTTCCATTGAGATTGGCTCTTTTGCAATCTTCAGAACTTTACGTATTTTATCTTCTGGCATTAGCATGCGTTCAGCCAGTTCTTCTGGCGATGGCTCACGGCCCATTTCTTGCAGCATTTGACGAGAGATACGGTTCAGTTTATTGATGGTTTCAATCATGTGAACCGGAATACGAATTGTACGTGCTTGGTCAGCGATTGAACGCGTGATAGCCTGACGGATCCACCAAGTTGCATAAGTTGAGAACTTATAACCACGGCGGTATTCAAACTTATCAACGGCTTTCATCAGACCGATATTACCTTCTTGGATCAGGTCAAGGAATTGCAAGCCACGGTTGGTGTATTTCTTCGCGATAGAAATAACCAGACGCAAGTTCGCTTCAACCATTTCTTTTTTCGCACGGCGAGCTTTCGCTTCACCGATAGACATACGACGGTTGATATCTTTAACTTGTTCGATTGTCAGGCCAGTTTCTTCTTCAATTTGACGTAATCTTTGTAGGCAACGCAGAATTTCTTCTTCAACTTCAAGCAGTTTTTCAGACCACGGCTTGTTCATCGCTTTTGCTGCTGTTAACCAAGTCTCGCTGGTTTCATTACCGCTGAATAAGGTGATGAAGTTTTTCTTCGGCATTTTGCACTGTTCAACACACAGTTTCATGATAGTACGTTCTTGTAAACGAACGCGATCCATCATTTCACGCATGTTATTGACCAGATAGTCAAATTGCTTCGGTACTAAACGGAACTCTTTGAACACTTCGGAAAGTTGTTCAATCGCAGCGGCGGTTTTTGCATCGCTGCGTCCATATTGTTTGATATGTTGACGTGTGCTTTCATACTGTTCACGAAGATCAGAGAATTTCTGGCGCGCTAATTCAGGATCGATGCTGTTATCGTCATCGCTATCACTGTCATCGCCGTCTTCATCTTCTTCATCTTCATCGTCGTCTTTATCCAACTCTTCTTGTGGTAATTCAGAGCCGACGTGGGTGGCAGTAGGGGCAAGATCTTCTTCCGCATTAGGGTCAACAAAGCCAGTAATCAAGTCAGATAGACGGCTTTCACCTGCTTCAACACGGTCGTATTGCTCGAGAAGATAAGTGATAGCCTCAGGGTATTCAGCAACAGAGCACTGAACCTGATTAATCCCATCTTCGATACGTTTTGCGATGTCGATTTCACCTTCACGGGTGAGAAGTTCGACAGTCCCCATTTCACGCATATACATGCGAACAGGGTCAGTAGTACGGCCAATTTCACTCTCAACACTGGATAAAACTTGTGCAGCGGCCTCTGCTGCATCTTCATCCGTATCGGAAGTATTCTCAGCCAAAATCAAATCATCGGCATCAGGTGCTTCTTCCATGACCTGGATGCCCATGTCATTAATCATCTGAATGATATCTTCAATCTGATCTGAATCGACGATATCTTCCGGCAGATGGTCGTTGACCTCAGCATAGGTTAAGTAACCTTGCTCTTTACCCTTGGTGACGAGTAGCTTAAGCTGCGACTGCGGGTTTTGCTCCATAAGACGGTATCCACACTTCTGAGTATTTAGATTGGTGTCGGTCGGCGAAACATTCGGCCAACAAGAACATACAAAGGGAAATATTTATTATTTGCTACGCCCTTTATTTTCGCAGCATTTTACAGGCATCTGCCTTGTGTTTAGCGGCACTTAAGCCGTTTTATATACTAATTCTATTTTGGGTTTATATTATGTTTTTACTCGCGACAGCGTAATTAAGTGCACCTCTTCGCGCTCTTGCGGGGTCAGACTTTGTGTGCGAGCTTTCGCCATTAAATAGTCGAAACGTTCGCTGAGTGCGCTATTAAATAGATGATTTAATGCATCTATAAAGGTATTTTCCGCTATCTCCTCTATTTCTATATCGTTCCATGTTGCTAGTTTTTCAAGCTGTTTCGAAAAATTATTATCTCGATAACGCTCTAGCAGCTGCCCAGTCGTCATTCCGGGGGTGGAACGGCATACATCGACCAATTCCTGAAATAGAGAAAGCCCCGGCATTTGGATATGGGCAATTCCCTCTAATGAGGGAACAAGCTCCGAAAAGTTCGGATTTTGCACTAACAGTGCGATAAGAATTCGCATTGTTGTCGGTTTTAATTTTGGCGCCTGATAATTAACTTGCTCGGTGTTCTCTCTATCAATAATAGCAAGAACCTGAGAAATATCTGGTATACCAATAAAATTTCCTAGCTCTTGCGCCATATAAAGGCGCAAAGTCTCACCCGGTATCTGTTTAATCAAAGGGATAGCAAGCTTACTAAATTTTGCTTTCCCTTCTTGGGTGGTTAAATCAACTTGTGGTACGAGTGAATCAAATAAAAAGCCTGATAACGTTTGTGCTGTTTGCATGCGCTGCTCAAAGGCTTCTTTACCTTCTTTGCGTACCAATGAATCAGGGTCTTCACCATCAGGTAAAAACATAAAGCGTAGTTGGCGGCCATCCGTCAGATAAGGCAGGGCGGTTTCTAATGCGCGCCATGCCGCTTCGCGGCCAGCTCGGTCACCATCATAACAACAGATAACAGTATCTGTTGAACGATAAAGTAACTGAATGTGTTCTGAGGTGGTTGAGGTTCCCAGTGATGCTACCGCATAGCGGATGTCATACTGAGCCAATGCCACTACATCCATATAACCTTCGACAACTAATAACTTCGCTAATTCACTGCTATTTTGTGTTGCTTCATAAAGGCCGAACAACTGACGACCTTTATGGAAAATATCTGTTTCTGGCGAGTTCAAATATTTGGGTAATGCATCCCCTAATACTCGCCCACCAAAGGCGATAACTCGACCTCGTCTATCCCGAATGGGAAACATCACGCGCTCTCTAAAGCGGTCATAGACACGGCCATTATCATTGGTCACTAACATGCCTGCATCATCAAGCTGTTTGCGACTGTCGGGGTTTACTGCGAATTTCTTGAGCAAATTATCCCAGCCTGGGGGGGCGAAACCAATGGAAAAATGCTCAATAATTTCTGCGCTCAAACCACGTTGGCTTAAATAATCTTTGGCTTTATTTGCCGAGGGATGATTTAAGGCAGCGCAGTAAAATTGGTTAATTTTTTCCATCAACTGATACAAATTTTGCCGTTGATGTAATTCTATTTGGCTTGTACCTGTTCCTTTTTCATACGGAACGTCAAGGCCGTGTAATGCAGAAAGTTCTTCAATTGCTTCGACAAAATCGAGTTTGTCGTAATTCATCAAAAAATCGATAGCGTTACCGTGAGCACCACAACCAAAACAATAATAAAACTGCCTTTCACCGTTAACGGTAAAAGAAGGCGTTTTTTCATTATGAAACGGACAGCAAGCGTGATGGTTTTTACCCTGTTTTTTTAACGGGACTTTTGCATCGACTAAATCAATGATGTCAGTTCTTGCTAACAAGTCATTGATAAATGAACGCGGAATTCGTCCAGCCATAAGCCTCTTTTTCGCCTGTTGATGAACGATAATAAGCCGCGCTTCCTTTAGGAAAGCACGGCCTTTAACTGCTTAGCTATGACTACTACAAGAAAAAAATAACGATAAGAGTGACTTAATTCTTGTATTAGCTATCGTCTGTCATGAATGCGGTTAACACCGCAATCAATTAGTACAGACGAGTACGGCGTGCGTTTTCGCGAGCCAGTTTCTTAGCGTGACGCTTAACAGCTGATGCTTTAGCGCGTTTACGTTCAGTCGTTGGTTTTTCATAGAATTCACGACGACGAACTTCAGCTAAAACACCTGCTTTTTCACAGGAACGTTTGAAACGACGCAGTGCAACGTCGAATGGCTCGTTTTCACGTACTTTAATTACCGGCATGTGCCTCTCACCTCGATAGAAATCGGTTTGTTGCTGGTATGGATTCACCAGCCTTCATTTAAAATGGTGCGGAATTTTACTTCAATGAGTACGGGTTTGTAAAGTGCCGTATAAAATTGAATCACACAAGATCACCTGATTTGTAGCTCGTTCGATGAAAAAGCAAACAAAACCAGACAATAATGAGAATTAGCCACACGAAATTTTTATTACAGGGGGTTGATTATAGACTATACAACAAGGAAAGTCAGCCTTTTGGCAACATAAATTACGCGATATACTCGCAATTCTGCAAATTGCAGGGGTGTTGACTGCGCTCAGCTACCCGAGTCACGTACTTTTGTACGCTCATCGGGATATCTTCCCTTGTCGCCTACCTGCAACTCGAATTATTTGGAGTATAGGTTGAAAATAGTGATAGACTTGCGCCTATGAAATAAACAAGGGTAGTGGAATGCGTGTTTTAGGTATCGAAACTTCTTGCGATGAAACGGGTATCGCAATTTATGACGACGAACTTGGCTTACTTGCCAACCAATTATATAGCCAAATTAAAGTCCATGCAGATTATGGCGGAGTGGTGCCTGAACTGGCATCTCGTGATCATATTCGTAAAACTGTGCCATTGATTCAAGCGGCGCTGAAAGAAGCTAATTTAACTCGTGAAGACATCGATGCAGTTGCTTACACCGCAGGCCCTGGTCTGGTGGGGGCTTTGATGGTTGGAGCAACCGTTGGGCGCTCTCTGGCATTTGCTTGGAATGTACCCGCTATTGCTGTTCATCATATGGAAGGGCACTTATTGGCACCGATGTTGGAAGAAAAGAGCCCCGAATTTCCATTTGTCGCATTACTGGTTTCTGGTGGTCATACACAATTAATTAGTGTGACAGGCATTGGCGAATACGAACTATTAGGCGAATCCATTGATGATGCGGCAGGGGAAGCCTTCGATAAAACGGCAAAACTGTTAGGGTTAGACTACCCTGGTGGCCCTGTTTTATCCCGTATGGCGCAGCAAGGCACTGCAGGGCGCTTTGTTTTTCCAAGACCTATGACGGACAGACCTGGTTTAGACTTCAGCTTTTCAGGCCTAAAAACCTTCGCAGCGAATACCATTCGTGAAAATGCAGATGACGACCAAACTCGCGCGGATATCGCGCGTGCGTTTGAAGATGCCGTGGTTGACACGCTTGCCATCAAATGTAAGCGTGCGCTTGAGCAAACGGGCTTTAAGCGTCTCGTTATGGCTGGTGGGGTTAGTGCTAACCGTGCTCTTCGTGCCAAAATGGAAGAAGTGCTGAAGCAACGTAGTGGGGAAGTATTTTACGCGCGCCCTGAATTTTGTACCGATAATGGCGCGATGATTGCGCTTGCTGGGCTTATTCGTCTTAAGGGTGGTACAACGACAGGTTTAGGCGTGACAGTGCGCCCACGTTGGCCGCTGGCTGAATTACCGCCGTTAGAAAAATAGAGTACAGCATATCAAAATGAAGGGCTGTGATGAAACAGCCCTTTTTATAGAGTCAAAAATTAATGTAGAACAATCACTGCCTCTTCAAGGCGTATCGAACGGTCTTTTACCATATTAGATGTCTCTGTGCTTTGTTCAACCAGTAGTGTGCTTTGCTGTGTAATCGTTTCTAATTCGCTCACCGCTTGGGTGATATCAGAAATACCCGCCGCTTGTTCAGATGTTGCTTGGCTAATATGCGTGATTAGCTGGGTCACATTTTGCACTTGGTCTACAATATTTCTCATTGTGTTCCCTGCAGTGTGCACCTGATTTTTTCCAGAATTCACTTTTTTCTCGCAGTCATTAATTAATTCACGGATATCATTGACGGCGCTAGCACTGCGGCTGGCTAAACTGCGAACTTCATTAGCTACTACCGCAAACCCTTTGCCTTGCTCTCCTGCACGTGCGGCTTCTACGGCAGCATTTAATGCTAATATGTTGGTTTGAAAGGCGATGTCTTTAATAACATCAGTGATGGAATTAATTTTACTGGTGCTATGAACAATCTCATCCATGGTGCCAACGACGGCCTCCATCATCGCGCCTCCACTCACTGCCGTTTCACTGGTTGCATTTGACAGCTGGTCAACCTGAATGGTGTTGTCTGCATTCATTTTCACAGAAACAGCCATTTGGTTCATTGTTGCGACGGTTTGTTGCATATAACCCACCGTGCGCAGTGTGTGTGTATCTAGCTCATTGCAGTCAGCAACTAAGGATTGGCTACCTTTGCGGACGTTATCCACCTGTTCTGACACATCTTTGATTAACCAACGACAGACCAAGCCAAGTTGTCCAACAGAGCGTAATAGCTGGCCAATTTCATCTGTGCGTTGCATATGATTGACGCTGTGACGGTTACCGCGAGCGATACCGAGTGCTTGAGTCATAATGTTTTCAAGGGGAGTGGCAAGAATTCGTTCAAGGATAATATTTCCAATTAATAGGGTGGCAAAGGTACACAAGCTTGCAATGAGTAATGGGAGGTCTTGCAATCCAGCTAAGCTCGCTATCGCCATCCAAAACGCAAATAATATGCTTATGGTGAGTCGAATTCGCCACCGCGTTGAGAGGGTAGATAGGTGAAAAGGCCATTTTTTGGAAAGCACAATGCCCTTAAAGATTTTTTTTTGGCTTCTATTTTCATTCATTGCTGCATAAAGGGGTTCCACAGCAGCGATTTCTTGGCGAGTAGCACGAGTTCGAATCGACATATAACCGGTAATAACGCCTTTGCGCTCCATGGGAATGATATTGGCTCTAACCCAATAATGGTCACCGTTTTTTCGTCTGTTTTTGACAATCCCCGTCCACGGTTCACCTTGTTTGAGTGTTGCCCACATATCCGCAAAAGCCTGTTTAGGCATATCAGGATGTCGGATAATATTATGGGGTTGTGTTAATAATTCATCTAATTCATAACCACTAACTTGAACAAAGAAATCATTAGCGTGAACAATGTTTCCTTGCAGGTCGCTAGTTGTCATTAGAGTAATATCTTCATCTAAGATATGTTCATTTTGAGTGATATAAGGAGTTCTGCTCATGATAAATACCATTATTATTGTTTAGTTTTCCTTTTATATAGTCGACAGCTTTTAAATATTCATTAGTAATAAATTTGCAATAAATTAACTTTTTTTTAAAAGTGTGCGCTGGTTAAAGTGAAAATGTAACAACAGCACAAATTGCTACTAGTGCAGTTTTAGGAAGGGATTTTACGCTGCTGTTATTTTTATGGTGCTTTTTAGGAAACTTTGAGCAAGTATTAGGTATAAAAAAAGAGCTGATTTCAGCTCTTTTAAAGGAAGTAGGAATGAATATTTAGTCGTCGAGTTCTTGCTCTTTGGTTTCTTGAGCAATCTCTTTGTTCGTTTTTTGCTTTTTGTTTTTCAATTTCTGCCAAATACGACTTTCTTGCCCGCGCCATAAACGTTGAATATTACCATGGTGACGAACTAATACTAAGCACGATAACATGGCGACAGGAAAGGTAAATTCAGGCTTAAACCACCAAACGTAAAAGGGGGCTAAGAGAGCACTAACAATTGCCCCAAGAGATGAATAACCACTGAGTAGGACAGTGAGTAACCATGTTCCTGCAACTAATCCTGAAAGATCCCAGCCAATAGCCGCGATAGAACCGAATGCAGTTGCTACCCCTTTTCCCCCTTTGAAATGAAAGAAAACAGGATAAATATGCCCAAGGCAGGCTGCAATTGCGACAAAGCCAAGATAGAATGGTTGTACATTGAGGTAATAAGCCAGCCAAACGGGGATCATCCCTTTTAAAACGTCGCAAAGTAGTACTGCGGCGGCGGCTGCTTTACCTCCAACGCGTAAGACGTTAGTTGCACCAGGGTTACCAGAGCCGTGTTGACGGGGATCGGGTAGTCTCGCTATACGGCAGATCAGTATTGCACTGGAAACTGATCCACAAAGATAAGCGAAGATTATCATGCCAAGCGCGGTTGCACTCATAGCTAACTCCAAAACGATTGAGGCCATATATTCACTTCAGTCTTGGATAATACGCATATTTTTGCTGAAGTGGTATTAATTCAGTACATAAACGAGAAAATGACGTGATGGATATCGTATTTATTGAACAATTATCAGTCATCACCACGATTGGTGTATATGACTGGGAACAAACTATTGAGCAGAAATTAGTGCTCGATATCGAAATGGGATGGGATAACAAGCGCGCGTCTTTGAGCGATAATGTTGAACATTGCTTAGATTATGCACAGGTTAGCCAAACCCTCATCAACCATTTAGAAACAAATAAATTTGGTTTAGTTGAACGCGTTGCTGAAGAAGTCGCCCAACTTTTAATGACAAAATTCAATAGTCCATGGGTACGCATTAAAGTCGCTAAACCAGGCGCAGTTGCACGCGCTCACCAAGTCGGTGTTGTAATCGAAAGAGGCACTAAAACTGCTTAAAAGATGGCTGGCGGTGTTTTATCGCCAGCATCATCCATATCTATAGGTTCATATCAATAATTTGCTGCTGTTGTTGCCAGCAAGCAATGCGCTCAATACGCTGACGTGTCAATTCTTGGCGAATTTCAGACCCTTTAAACCCTTGCTCAACAATGGGTTTTACCGCGACAGATTGCGCGATAGCAAATGCTTGGCGCAGAAACTCGCCTTGCGGATAGGCGTGTTGTTCAAGACCAAGTCGACCTCTGGCATCGGCTTCGCTGATTAAACTGAGCTGTATAATGCGTTCTGGTTTTCGCCAGCTATCTAAACCATCAAAAACAGCGACTAAATCACTAGCCGATAACCGATTGATTACGTGAATTTTATCATGATATCGTGCCGCTAAACAGGCTAAATCTCGCGCATCTATTGGGACTCGAAGGCGAGTACAAAGCTGCTCAATAAGTGGGATACCTGCCTCCCCATGATTAGGATGGCTGGGCCACACATCAGGTGGAGTAAGGGCTTTGCCCAGATCATGGCATAATGCTGCAAAACGAATATTCACATCATTAGACAGCATAGCAATCACTTTCATCACCATTAAAGTGTGAACCCCTGTATCGATTTCAGGGTGCCACTTTTCAGGGGCGGGAATGCCAAATAAATTATCAATTTCGGGGAACAGCACTACGAGTGCACCACATTGGCGTAAAACCTCGAAATAAACTTGCGGTGCGGTTGATTTAAGAGCCTTTTCGGTTTCAACCCAAACGCGCTCTGCTGTTAGGTGTGATAACTCTCCCGTCATCGCCATTGACTGCATTAACGCCAGTGTCTCAGGGGCGATAGTGAAGCCTTGTTCATAAAAACGTGCGGCAAAGCGTGCGACTCGTAAAACACGTAATGGGTCTTCTGCAAACGCGTCTGAAACGTGGCGTAGAACCCGTTTTTCGAGGTCATTTACGCCATTGAACGGGTCGATAATCTCCCCTGAATCACTTTGTGCGATGGCATTAATGGTGAGATCACGACGTAATAAGTCATCTTCGATAGTGACATCAGGGGCGCTATAGCAGTTAAACCCGGTATAGCCCACCCCGATTTTGCGTTCTGTGCGGGCTAATGCGTATTCTTCATGCGTTTCTGGGTGCAAAAAGACAGGGAAGTCTTTTCCAACTTGTTGAAAACCTTCTGTAAGCATCGCCTCAGGCGTTGTGCCAACGACCACAAAATCCCTATCAGAAATAGGCAGCCCTAGGAGTTGGTCACGGACGGCACCACCGACCAGATACACTTTCATCGAATAACCTTATTATGCCCAGCCATCATTACGTTTTTTACGGCGTGGAATGAGGTGTGGTAAAATTAAACCTAAAATTAAGCCAGCACCCGCTACACCACCACCATACATAAACCATTGTAAAATCAATTCACGGCGGCGATCGTCAAGGTTCACCTCGGCAATCTCGAGTTTTTTACCTGATTTGATTAATTCATTCTTTAATTTTTCATTTTCTGCTTTCAGTTGGCGAACAATATTGTCGTTGTCTGCCACTTTTTGCTGCATATCGGCAGTGCGTGTGTTCCACGTACCATCAATATTATCGAGCTGCTGGCGGAGCTTTTGATTTTCGGCTTCCAGCTCTGGAATACGGGTTTTCATGCTTTGTTTATTGCTAAGCTGGTCAACAGGTAGCCAAACTGTCCTGCCTTTATCATCACGTACCTGAGCAAATTTATTGTCAGTGGAAATCAGTTCAACTTCGTCCCCTGCATTGAGCGTTCCTACGATACGATATTTTGTGCCAGGGCCGCTATGAACATATGTTGATAAGTCATCTGAAACATAACGCTTTTCTGCTGCTTGTGTGTTTAAGGAAAGGCCTAGCCCCATGATTGAAATTAATAATAATGGAATTTTTCGCATGGTATTTACAGTCTTTTGGTGGTGAATGAATGTGGTATTCATTGAATACTAATAAGTAAAGTGGCAGGGTGCAAACCCTAAACACCGATGTCTTGGTTCTCTAAAGGATAATGAGAACTATCCTAACTGCCTAAATTACCCTTATTTTTACCCTTTTTTCAAGATAACTCTCTAAAAGAAATCTGACAGAGAGAATTTTTGATTTCAATACAGATTCTTTTCTCAGCATCGCTTGATTGGGGTAATATGAGCACAGTGAAATTATCAAATAAGGATATGTATGAGCCACGTCGAGGTTGAACTCAAATTAGCCGCCAAAAGTGAGGCCATAGAGGCTGTTCGTCAGAGTATATCGACATTGCCCCATCAATATAGTGAGCCAACAAAGCTAACGAATATTTATTTTGACACGCCGCATAGGCAATTGCGGCAATGGGATATGGGGCTGCGTATTCGTGGCTGTGATGGTCACTATGAAATGACGATGAAAACGGCGGGGCAGGCAATTAGTGGTTTACATCAGCGGCCTGAATACAATGTTAATATTGATTCCCCCGAACTGAACCTTGCCGCTTTTCCTGAAGACATTTGGCCAGAAGGCACTGATATTACGGCATTGCAATCTGAATTGAGTGTATTGTTTAGCACCAATTTTACCCGCGAAAAATGGTTAGTGACTTTCGAAGACAGCGAAATTGAAGTGGTGCTTGACCAAGGTGAAATTTCCGCAGGTGCAAAAGATTTACCTATTCAAGAGTTTGAATTAGAACTGAAAAAAGGCTTTATTGCGGATGTTCTTAATTTAGCGAAAAAGTTTGCTGATATTGATGGACTGTACCTGTCTTCCCTAAGTAAAGCTGCTCGGGGTTATTCCTTACTTTCACCAACTAAAGCACCATTAACCCGCCCTGATTCGCTATTTGATTACGAAGAGCAACCGATTGAAAAATCGCTGACGCATATGCAGTTGCTGTGCCAACAACATGAAACCTATTGGTTAGCAGGGGCAAATGATGCGCGCCAAGGTTTTGTCGAGTTCCTGCGTTTTGTTCAAGCCTTTTTGGTCCATTATCAAAACTCTGCCCCACATTTTATCCATGATACGCCGTTAGACCAATTACAGTTAGATATTGCTAATGAAAACATGAGTGCGGATGATTTTTGCTATAGCAGTCAGTGGTTAAAATGTAAGCTGGCCTTTATTCAATGGTTAAGTGCGTTAACCTACCAAGAAGATCACTAGGATTTGAACAATATGCATCCACTGCCTGATTTACTGCAAGCCCAAAAAGAACGTATTTTAAATCAGTTAGCTAGCCAAGCGCCTGGTTTATTGCCTTTGAGTGAAGATGAAGCACAAGTACTCTCTTTTAGTGATTTTGCACTTAAACAGGTTCTTGCCCATTCACGGTTTTTATTGGATATCCGCACGAATCCACCAAAGGCCGATGAGTGGCAATATTATGCAACTTGGCTTGCGGACAGTGTTTCATCTGTTTCAAGCGAAGATCATTTAATGCAGGTGCTGCGCACGTTTCGTCACCAAATGTTAGTGCGCTGTACGTGGATGCAAGTATTGGCAGTGTGTTCGCAACAAGACACCATTTACCAACTGAGTGTGTTAGCAGAAACCTTGATTGTTGCTGCAAGGGACTGGCTGTATCAGGAATATAGTCAGCAGTGGGGAACCCCTTGTAATCACGAAGGAAAACCACAGCCGCTATTGGTGCTAGGGATGGGAAAACTGGGAGGAAGAGAGCTGAATTTTTCTTCCGATATTGACCTGATTTTTGCTTACCCTGAAAACGGTGTCACACAAGGCGGCCGTAAAGAATTGGATAACGCTCAATTCTTTACTCGTTTAGGGCAAAAACTGATTCGCATGCTCGATCAAGTCACTGTCCATGGCTTTGTTTATCGGGTGGACATGCGTTTACGGCCTTTTGGCGACAGTGGTCCGCTAGTATTTAGTTTTTCCGCATTGGAAGATTATTATCAAGAGCAAGGGCGCGATTGGGAACGTTATGCGATGGTTAAAGCGAGGATTATGGGGCCCGATAGCCTGCATTACGCTGAAGGCCTACGCAAATTACTGCGCCCGTTTGTCTATCGCCGCTATATTGATTTTAGTGTGATTCAGTCTCTGCGCAATATGAAAAATATGATTGAGCGAGAAGTTCGCCGCCGTGGTTTGGTGAATAACATCAAACTGGGGGCTGGAGGGATCCGTGAGATAGAATTTATCTCCCAAGTTTTTCAGCTGATCCGTGGTGGGCGAGAACCCGTTTTACAATCACAATCGCTGTTTAGCACGTTTCAGGGGATCCGCGAACTCGCTTTATTACCCGATAATCAGCTCGATATCCTACAAGATAGCTACATTTTCCTGCGTAGAATAGAAAATTTACTGCAGAGTATCGACGATCAACAAACTCAGACTCTACCTGATGATGCGCTCAACCAAACGCGTTTAGCGTGGGGGATGAATTTTGCCTGCTGGGCG
Organism: Providencia sp. SP181; assembly: GCF_050446505.1. NCBI lineage: Bacteria > Pseudomonadati > Pseudomonadota > Gammaproteobacteria > Enterobacterales > Morganellaceae > Providencia > Providencia sp. SP181. The sequence continues at coordinate 12,975 of NZ_JBBPXM010000011.1, read as the reverse complement.
GACTTTTACGCGTCTTTAAGCCAAAAAATGGCGGCTGTCCACCAAATATTTGCTGAGCAAATTGGGCAAGATGATGATGACGAAGATGCAGATAACTTTGATGAAATTTACATCACGTTATGGCAAAGCGACCTGTCCAAAGAAGAACTTGCTGCCTATTTACCCTCTCAGGATGAAGACATTGCACAGCGGATTATTCATGGTATTTTAATGTTCCGCCATGACCTGAACAAGCGAACCATCGGGCCAAGAGGGCGCGATGTGCTTGATGAACTCATGCCGAAATTATTGGCGAAAATTGGTGAGCGAGATGATGCAGGGCAAGTTATTGAGCGTATTACACCGCTATTGCTAAGCATCGTGAGTAGAACGACTTACCTTGAGTTGATGCTTGAATTTGATGAGGTACTGACCCACGTTATCCGTTTGTGTGCTGCCTCTCCAATGATTGCCGAGCAGCTATCTCGTCACCCATTACTTCTTGATGAACTTCTTGACCCGAAATCCCTTTATCAACCCCTTCCATTAACGGCTTACCGCGACGAATTACGCCAATATTTGATGCGTGTACCTGAAGAAGATGAAGAGCAACAATTGGAAGCGTTGCGTCAATTTAAACAGGCGCAGCTTTTACGTATTGCGGCAGAAGATATTTCAGGTGTACTGCCTGTCATGAAAGTGAGCGATCACCTAACCTATCTTGCAGAAGCCATTATTGATGCCGTTGTTCATCAGGCCTGGCAAAAAATGGTGAAACGCTACGGTGAACCTGCCCATTTAGCGCAGGGTGATAGCAAGCAATATGGGTTTGCTGTATTAGGCTACGGCAAGTTAGGTGGTTGGGAGCTAGGCTATAGCTCTGATTTAGATTTGGTTTTTCTGTTTGATTGCCCATTAAATGTGGTCACTAATGGTGAACGCGCTATTGATGCAAGGCAGTTTTATTTGCGTGTTGCGCAGCGAATTATTCACTTATTCAGTACGCGCACGGCATCAGGGATTTTGTATGAAGTGGATGCTCGCTTAAGGCCATCGGGGGAGTCAGGGATGTTGGTCAGTACCATTCAATCTTTTGATGATTACCAAAAAAATGATGCATGGACGTGGGAACACCAAGCACTTATTCGTGCTCGGATGGTGTTTGGCGACGCTGAATTACAACAGCAATTTACCCGAATTCGCCATGAAACCTTGTGCTTGCCGAGAGATGCACACACACTGCAACAGCAAGTGCGGGATATGCGAGTGAAAATGCACCAACATTTAGGTAGCCACCAAGCTAATGAGTTTGATTTAAAGGCTGACCCTGGTGGGATCACGGATATTGAGTTTATTGCGCAATATTTAGTATTACGTTTTGCTTCGCAAAACAAGGCGTTAACACGCTGGTCAGACAACGTGCGGATTTTTGAACTGATGGCACAGTACGATTTTATGTCGGAAGAAGAAGCCAACGCATTAACCCAAGCATACGTCGCTATGCGCAATGAACTTCATCACTTAGCTTTGCAATCATTACCAAGTCGCGTGGATATGCGCCAATTTGCACCGCAACGTGAGCAAGTGTTAGCTAGCTGGAAAAAATGGCTTGGTGAATGAGTTAAAACGTATTTTATTTAGCTAATTAGTGCAATATGCTAATATTTCGCTAATTATGATCAAATTTCCTTTTTAAAACTGGAGTGCAGGATGAAAGTAACTCTTCCGGATTACAAAAAAGCCGGTGTGCTGGTGGTTGGCGACGTGATGTTAGACCGTTATTGGCATGGTCCCGCAAACCGTATTTCTCCTGAAGCCCCTGTACCAGTGGTTAAAGTAACGATGGTTGAAGAGCGTCCAGGCGGAGCAGCTAACGTTGCGATGAATATTGCATCGCTAGGTGCAAATTCCCGCCTTGTCGGCTTAACAGGGATTGATGATGCGGCGAAAGCATTGACAGAAAACTTAAATGCTGTACAAGTCCGCTGCGATTTTGTTGCTATTCCAACGCATCCAACGATTACAAAATTACGCGTTTTGTCTCGTAACCAGCAACTGATCCGTCTTGATTTTGAAGAAGGTTTCGACAATGTCGATGTGGCACCCGTTTTAGAGCGTATCGAGCAAGCGTTGCCGCACATCGGTGCATTAGTGCTATCTGACTATGCGAAAGGGGCATTAACTCACGTTGAAAAAATGATCGCGCTAGCGAATAAAGCGGGGGTACCTGTATTGATTGACCCGAAAGGGAACAATTTTGAACGCTACCGTGGTGCAACATTATTGACGCCAAACATGTCTGAATTTGAGGCCATCGTTGGGCCTTGCAAGACAAATCAAGATGTTGAAGAAAAAGGGATGGCGTTACTTAATACCTTGGAATTAAAAGCATTATTGATTACGCGCTCAGAGCAAGGCATGAGCCTTATTCGCCGTGATGAAGCGCCATTACATTTACCGACACAGGCACAAGAAGTGTTTGATGTGACAGGTGCAGGTGATACGGTGATTGGTGTATTAGCGGCATCAATTGCTTCTGGTCGTCCGCTACATGAAGCGTGCGCATTAGCGAATGCCGCCGCTGGCGTTGTTGTCGGCAAATTAGGAACATCCACTGTTTCTCCAATCGAATTGGAAAACGCGATCCGTGGCCGTGCGGATACGGGGTTTGGTGTCATGACTGAAAGCGAACTCAAACAAGCGGTTGCCAATGCAAGGCAACGTGGGGAGCGTGTAGTGATGACGAACGGATGTTTTGATATTCTGCACGCAGGCCATGTTTCCTATTTAGCCAATGCACGTAAATTGGGTGATAGACTGATTGTTGCGGTAAATAGCGATGCATCAACTCGTCGACTTAAAGGTGAAACACGCCCTGTAAACCCATTAGAGCAGCGCATGACGGTTTTAGGTGCACTAGGTGCGGTGGATTGGGTTGTCGCTTTCGAAGAGGACACACCGCAACGTTTAATTGCTGAAGTTCTCCCTGACATTCTGGTTAAAGGTGGTGATTATCGCCCAGAAGACATTGCAGGCAGTGCTGAGGTTTGGGCTGCGGGTGGTGAAGTTAAAGTGCTTAATTTCGAAGATGGCATTTCAACGACGAACATTATTAAAAATATTATGAAAACCAGCTAATCACTGATTAGTTCGTTAATTATTGATAACCCAGCTTTGGTGATATTGCTAAAGCCGGGTTTTTTATTATTCAACGTTTAAAAAACAATGACGTCATATGTTGACGTCATTGTTTTTTTATTTTAATTTGATATTAGTTAAGGGCGTCATGGAATAGACGATGATCAAAATCAGGGAATTGAGTGCTAAGCACCGGAAAACCATGGTTGATATACTGACTATCCCACCTAAATCAGCCATTAGATGGGATGAGGTGATCAGTTTAATCAATCATCTAGGCGGTAAAATTAAAAATGGCAATGGATCACGGCGCTGTTAATGGGTTACGTGAATGGTTAGAAAATATAATAGGGGTAGAATATGATTAAAAGCAGTAATGTCATGACAATTAATGGGCATCCTGCTTCTGTCACCTATGAAGCGGACATTAAAGCCTTTCGCGGCCAGTTTTTGGATGTGGGTGGTTATTGCGATTTTGTTTCCGATAGTATTGAAGGGCTGAAAAAAGAAGGGCAAATCTCATTAAGTGATTATATTGAAAGCTGTCGTGAGGAAGGAATACCGCCATTTAAAGATGAAGGCACGGTGAAGTCATTTACGTTACGTTACCCTAGCCGTTTGGAAGCTTATTTAAATGCTGCGACAGCCGCGCATAATATCTCTAAAAACCAGTATATCGTACAGTTATTAGAACGCGAGTTAGTGTCTAATAAATAAAAATGTGACGCCAATTAGGGCGTCACTGTTCGGTTTACTCAGCTGTTTTTTCTTCAGTACTTAGGCTGGCTTCAAGGGCGCTAATGCGTTGTTCCATTTTGGCTAATTTTTCGCGAGTGCGTAACAACACTTGAGTTTGAATATCAAACTCTTCGCGACTGACTAAGTCTAATTTGCCAAGTTGTGACTGTAACAGTGAGCGCAGTTTTTTATCAAAATCTTCACCTAAATCACGTACGCCTTGGGGTAAAGCACCTTGAATTTGGCGAGCAACTTGTTCAAGTTTTTTCGGATCGAGCATTCGCGGGTCCTTAAATTTTTTGAGAAATGAGTTGGGGGTAGTGTAATACCTCTTGTCGCGGTAATAAACTCTTTTCCTATTTCCTTATGATACTTGGAGCACAAGGAGGCAAGGGGGATGAGACTGAAGGAGAAATGACCACCTTGAAGGCGGAATTACCCAAGATGGTCAGTTTAACGTTATTTCAATTCAGGTAAAAAACGGATGTCCATATAGTATTTATTGGCATTACTTCTATCGAGATAGATAGTCACATTTTCCCTATCAATATAAGGGGATGGGTCAAAATAAATATTCTCACTTTTATAACGCTTAATTGTATTTGTATTTTTATCATGGACATCTGCAATAATTTGATAAGGAGAACGTCTATTCACTTGGATCATAGTATTTTCTTCAACACCTGTGATTTTTACTTGAATTGGCGTACCTTCGCGCAATAAACGGGTACTTTTTTTCTTATTGGTGATACCGAACATAACAGGAATGCCACCAATTAACGTAAATACACCGCCAAAAATACCTAAAATGATACTCAGTCCATATACACCAAAGAGTGAATCAATGATGGCATCTTGCGGATTTGTTGGATTATAAAGTACATCAATGGATTGACCGATGCTGTTTCGATAACCGCTACTCCCCATTGATGAACGAAACTCAATTTGTTGATTTTCTAGGGTCGTAAACTCGATAATGGGGAAATAGGTTTTTGATTTATCTTCCGAAACACTAATGTCGAGATCGGTGACTATTCCTGTTGTTTTAATACCATTTTTTGCCATATCCATACCAGAATAAAGCGCAAAAGTAGTTCCGACCAAAAATAAGAGACCGATGACTAAAAAGATGGGAAAGATAAAACGGTACTTTTTCACCCTAGTATTCCTTTAATGACATTTTTATTGCTGGTTATTATTATACAAGTCAATAAATTATTTTAGTTAAGTGTGATGTTTAGACTGATATTTAGGACAATTTACGTCTTATTGCGATTTTTTATGCCTTGGTGGTAACAGGTGATGCCTGTATTTTAATTACCCCTGATAACTATAGGTTTTTATTCATATTTTTTGGCCAAAAGTGTGAGAGGCTCGCCAGTTTTGAAAGACACCGTTGCGTAGTTGAATTATTGGCGTTATATTAATTGCGTTTATCTCAGGGCGGGGTGAAAGTCCCCACCGGCGGTAACATGCAACGCGCATGAAGCCCGCGAGCGCTTTATCATTTTAGTGATAAAGGTCAGCAGATCCAGTGTGAATCTGGAGCCGACGGTTATAGTCCGGATGGGAGAGAATTAACTGTATCTGCATATTTGTGCCGTAATGCACAATCATGTTCTGCATACCTGAATGGGTAGATTGCCACTTATGGGCGATTTATTTATTCATCATTTCTCGTAATCCTAAGACTGCCTTGATTCTGGTAACTAGTTAATAACTATTTAAGAGGTTTTTACCATGGATCATACGCTACTTTCCGAATTCGGTAATCCAATCGAACGTGTTGAAAAAGCTATCGAAGCTTTACGCCAAGGCCAAGGTGTTCTTGTTCTGGACGATGAAGATCGTGAGAACGAAGGCGATTTAGTTTTTGCAGCAGAAACCATGACTGCAGAGCAAATGGCATTCACCATTCGCTACAGCAGCGGTATTGTGTGCCTGTGTATCACTGAAGAGTGTCGCAAAAAACTGGAACTGCCAATGATGGTAGAAAATAACACCAGCCAAAATCAAACGGGCTTTACTGTGACGATTGAAGCGGCAAACGGTGTTACCACTGGCGTTTCAGCTGCAGACCGTATTACTACCATTCGTGCAGCGATTGCGGATAACGCAGTGCCAGCAGACCTGAACCACCCAGGCCACGTTTTCCCATTACGGGGTCGTGAAGGTGGTGTATTAGCACGCCGTGGCCATACAGAAGCGTCTATCGATTTAGCCTCATTAGCAGGGTTCAAGCCAGCGGGTGTGCTATGTGAATTGACCAACGATGATGGCTCAATGGCGCGTACGCCAGAAGTGGCGGCTTTTGGTAAGCAACATGGCTTGACGGTAGTGACTATCGAGGATTTAGTACAATATCGTTTGCAGCATGAAAAGAAAGCGAGCTGATCCTCGTCATATTTCGAGCTGTGGCGTTGTTGGCTTCTCTTAGCCATCTTAGTCACATACTAATGTATGCTCCTAAGAATGACTTCGTTTGCCGCCTAGCCACAACTCGAACTATTTAGAGGAATGTCTTCGTCATATTTCAAGCTGTGGTGGTGTTGGCTTCTCTTAGTCATCTTAGTCACAGACTAATGTATGCTCCTAAGAATGACTTCGTTTGCCGCCTAGCCACAACTCGAACTATTTAGAGGAATGTCTTCGTCGTATTTTGAGGAAGAGTTCGTTTTTTAAACTTAAATATAAATGGGCTAATTTTAGCTAATTTATTGATAGTACGTTCAGCATATAGAATCTTATGAAGGCCACTGAGTTGCACACCTCGTGGCCTTTTCAATTTTTTTGATGATCATACTCATAATTAGGCCACTGTGTTTTTTGCACAAAAGCGTATGCTGTAAGCAGAAATTAATTGAGTTGGAGTTGAAATCATCATGTCGGTAAATACTTCAGTCGTGAATAACAAGATCCCCGCGATTTTCATAGGCCACGGTAGCCCAATGAATGCGATAGAGGATAATCCTTATACCAAAGCATGGGAGCAGCTCGGCAAAACCTTACCTCGTCCAAACGCGATATTGGTGATTTCAGCGCACTGGTATACGCGCGGCACGGCAGTGACCTCGATGTTAAAGCCTAAAACTATCCATGATTTTGGCGGGTTTCCAGAGGCGTTATACCAAATTGAATACCCAGCGCCAGGTTCACCAGAACTTGCCCAGCAAGTTGCAGATTTACTCGCACCAGAACCTATTTTCCTCGATAAGGAAGAGTGGGGGCTTGACCACGGGACATGGGAAATTTTAGTACGCATGTACCCAGAGGCAGATATTCCCGTGATCCAGCTAAGCATTGATGGCACAAAACCTGCAACTTGGCACCATGAATTAGGCAAGAAGTTAGCGATACTCAGAGAGCAAGGTGTATTGATTATGGGCAGTGGCAATGTGGTGCACAATCTTCGTGCTATGAACTGGCAAAATGACCAAGCAGAGCCTTATCCATGGGCTTTGTCTTTTGAACAGTTTGTCTACGATAACTTGCAAAGTAAAGCGATCCCACATCCACTAACTAAAGGGTTAGAAAGGGAAGATGGCAAATTATCAAACCCATCGGTGGAACACTACTTGCCTATTTTACCAATTTTAGGCACTTGGGATGGTGAAGAAGAGGTAAGCACTCCGATTGAAGGAATTGTATCGGCATCGTTGAGTATGTTGTCGGTCATCGTCGGCTCTTCCTCGTCATATTTCGAGTAATCACTACGTTGGCTTCACGCAGCTACCCTAGTCACATACTTATGTATGCTCCTAGGGATAGCTTTGTTTTGCCGCCTTGCGCTAACTCGAACTATTTAGAGGAATGCCTTCGTTGTGTTTATAGAAATACTGTCGTCATATTTCGAGAGATCACTACGTTGGCTTCACGCAGCTACCCTAGTCACATACTTATGTATGCTCCAAGGGATAGCTTTGTTTTGCCGCCTTGCGCTAACTCGAACTATTTAGAGGAATGCCTTAGTTGTGTTTATAGGAAATATTGTCGTCATATTTCGAGTGATCACTACGTTGGCTTCACGCAGCTACCCTAGTCACATACTTATGTGCTCCTAGGGATAGCTTTGTTTTGTCGCCTTGCGCTAACTCGAACTATTTAGAGGAATGCCTTCGTTGTGTTTATAGGAATATTGTCGTCATATTTCGAGCCAACCGTACGGATATTTTAGGTTGTCATATTTTTTTAAGACATAAAAAAGCCCAAACAAAATCAATTGCTTGGGCTTTTGTGATCTAGCTATTGATCAGTCTATGATCGTATGTGGATAAAAGCGGGACAGATCTTGGGTGATCAGCTCTTTATCTTCACGAATACAAATTCCAGCAGGTTGATCATTTACCAACCAACTCCCGACTAAGGTATAGCTACCTTCAAATTTCGGTAGTGGGTGGAATTGTTGAATAATCATCCCTTCTTCACCATATGGGCCATCCGCAGCGGCAATTTCTTTGCCATTTTCAATAATACGGATATTAGCACCTTCACGGGAAAATAGTGGTTTAATCACGTACTTATCGAGCTCTGGCTGCGTTTTACCATCCGCAAAATAGGCTGGGAGTAGGTTAGGATGATCTGGGAACATTTCCCATAACATCGGCAGCAATGCTTTGTTTGAAATAATGCTCTTCCATGCAGGCTCTAACCAGCGAACACCAGCATCTTGCAGTTTGGTAGAAAAAATTTCACGCAGCATAAATTCCCATGGATACAGCTTAAACAGATTACTGATAACCTGATCTTGCGTATCAGTGAATTCGCCTCTTTCACCTAAACCGATTTCATCGATATATAAGAACTCGGTAGCAACCCCCGCTTCGTTGGCACAGTCTTGTAAATATTGTACTGTGCCACGGTCTTCTTCTGTATCACGACAGCAAGACATATGCAGCAAACGGAAACCATGTTGATCTTTAAGCTGAGTAAAACGCTCGATCAACTGTTCTTGAATGCTGTTAAATTGATCCGCATTTTCAGGCAGCTTACCGGCTTCAATTTGATCTTCTAACCAGATCCATTGGAAGAATGCAGATTCATATAAAGACGTTGGCGTGTCTGCGTTATTTTCCAGTAACTTAGGAGGATTAACTCCGTCGTAGGCAAGATCAAGCCTTGAATACAGTGAAGGCTGCTCACTTTTCCAAGAACTACGAACAAATTCCCAGCAGTGCTTAGGAATTTGAAAACGTGCTAGTAATTCATCACTTTCAATAACACGCTCAACCACTTTTAGGCACATTTGATGCAGTTCAGCGGTTGCATCTTCAATCTCTTCGATCTGTGCCATAGTGAATTGATAATACGCATCTTCAGACCAGTACGGCTCGCCGTACATGGTGTGAAATTCAAAACCAAACTCGGAGGCTTTTTCGCGCCAATTTGGGCGCTCAACAATGGGAACTCGTTTCATTACTGATCAACCACCCATTGAGCGGGAAGAAGAAGTTGATTTTGCAGATGAAGACGAACGTTGTGCCATCGCTTGTTTATTAACAGTGTCACCAAAACCACCACGAGTGACGGTTGATGTGGTCGGTGGCTTTGGTGCCATTGCGGTTTTTGGTACGCTCATTGAACGACCACCTGCAACCGCAGGGCCATAGCTTTTACCTGATGCATCGACAAATTTGCCGTTTGCAGGACTTGCTGGGTTTTTCGAGCTAAACAACGGCTGAGATGCTGCGCTACCGCCCATCATACGACCCATCATATAACCCATCATTAATGGCATCCACATGCTGCCGCCGCTGCTTTGTGCTTGTGCAGTTTGCTCGCCATTGGTTGAACTTGTACCTGCAAGACCTGCTTGGGCAGGGGCTTGAGTACACATAGACTCACCAAATTCAGCAATACAGTCAGCTTGTGTTGCATATTTAGGTGCAGTTTTTGCCGCTTCTTGTAATGCATTGTTATAAGCCAATGTGCACTGTTCTGCTTGAGATGGGTTCGCTTGGCTACAATCTTGTGCATTGGTATACAGAGATACCGTTTCATCGCTTTCTTCGCAGGCAGAAAGCATAAATACGGCACTGACAGCAACAGCAACAGGCGCTAAACGGTATGAACGCCAAGACTTGCGGAAGGCGTTTTGATTAATATCTTTAGTACGCTTCATGGTCATGGTAATTACCCTGAATAAAATTTAAGTAAGATGTTTTATAAGTTACCTCTAGGATAGGGGATAAACGCTGAAAATTAAAGCAGAAATATAGAGGAAATAGATTGAAATTATCATTTTTGTAACTTTCTTCTCTTTTTTGAGGAAAGGTTGATTAAAACTGAAAAAGAAATGGAGTATTTCCATTGAATATCAATGAATTAATTTAAGCTTGTTTTTTGAGCTATTTAATAATAACTAAAGTGAGAATTAACTGAATTTTATAAGTGAGGGAAGGGAAAACTGTTTTAACTGATTCAATTGAAGCAAAACGAGTGATTTAGAGGGTTTTCTTTATGCTTTGATAAAAAATAACCCGCCAAAACAGCGGGTCATTCTATTTATCTAAAACTAAACGATCAAATTATTTAATTTTAGGGGCATTGGTATTACGGATAATGCTGCTTGGCTCAGTGGAAATTTCTTTACCTAAGTTAGCATTTAAGCGTGCAATGTCATCTTCGTTTAATGTGCCGCGGGCAAATTCAATATTCAGTTGGTTAATCATATAGTCATAACGTGCGTTAGACAGATTTTGCTTCGCTTGGTACAGCGCAGTTGTTGATGTTAATACGTCAACAATTGTACGTGTACCCACTTGGTAACCTGCTTCCATCGCATCTAATGAGCTTTGTGCAGACACAACCACTTGTTTGTATGCATTGATGCTACTGATAGATGAAGAGACGTTATTAAATGATGAACGAACTAACTGAACCACGTTACGGTAAACACTTTCCAGTTGCTCACTCGCACCTTGGAAACCGTATTGTGCTTGTTCAACTTGTGAACTCGTTGCACCACCCGTGTATAAAGGAATGCTTAAGTTTAAGCCAATGCTGTTTTGCCCATTATAACTGTTGCTTGCACCTTTACCTGTTAAGCTATTGTTGTAACCACTACCATGGTTATAGGTATTGGTTACTGCGGTTGATGCATCAAGACTCACCGTTGGCATATGGCCTGTTTCTGCTAAACGGATATTTTCACGAGAAACGTCTTGAGCCAAACGTGCACTTAATAAGCTAAGGTTGCGCTCTTCTGCTTCTTTTAAGATAGCGTTGATGTCGCCCAACTCAGTGGTTTTAAAGCGCTCAATATTTAAAGATGCCAGTTGGTTATAGTATACACCGCTGACTTGACGCAGTTTTTCAATCGCATTTTCTAAGTCGTTACGACCTGCAACTTCTTGTGCGATAACGCTATCGTAGTTTGCACGGGCGTTTTGCACGTCAGTAATCGCCACAAGGCCAACGTTAAAACGTTGAGTAACTTGGTCTAATTGGCGGTAAACCGCTTCTTTATTGGCTTCAATATAAGATAGCGCGTCAATTGCTTTTAAAACGTTAAAGTAAGCAGTTGCGGTATCTAAAATTAATTGTTGCTGGCTAGTCTGGTAAGTGACATCAGAAATCCCAGCCGTTTTTTCTTGAATCGTCAGTTGACGCCATTTCGACATGTCAAAAACAGTTTGCGTTAATTTCAGTGATGCATTTAAACCGGTACTTTCGGTGTTATTCGCATCGCGGTAACCACTACCGTAACTTGCCCCTGCGCCTAAACCTAATTGAGGTAATAATGGGCTGCGAGCTTCATTAATTTTTTCAAAAGCTTGATTACGTTCAGCTAATGATTTTCTTAACTCAGGGTTACTTTCTTTCGATTTTTGGTAAACCTGCAGTAAATCGTCTGCGTAGCTATTGGTACTGAGACCCACAAAACTCATCGCAATTAAAAGGGGAAGCAGTTTCTTCATTTTGATTCCTTGATTAAACAGCAAATTAAGTTGAGCCTGTTGCCTAAAACGTACCATGCCTAATTGAGGCCTTTGATATAAAAATATGCGTTTTAGAGACAATCATAAAAAAACAGACCCTATGTTGCTCTTAGATTTGAATAATGGCGCTTATTGTAGCAGAGGTTCGTTTGAATTCACGGTAGCCTTTTGTGCCATTTTGTCTCAATTTTATTAAACATTACCTCATCTGAGGTTAAAAAACCTTAAAAACAGTTTTAATCCACAATTATTTCCTTAAGATGGAAATCAGTGTGTTTGGAGAATGCAATGACAAATAAAATAGAACAGCCAATTAAATATGGCAAAAATGATGTTGAAATTATATCCAAGCGTAAATTATTTAACGGTTTTTTTCAAATGATGGAATACCGATTTCGCCACAAATTGTTTGCTGGTGGATGGAGTAACGAAATTTGCCGTGAAGTTTTTGAACGTGGTCACGCGGGTGTTGTTTTACCCTATGATCCGCAAACCGATAATGTTGTGCTAATTGAACAAATTCGCTTTCCAGCAATAGAAACCAGCGAAACGCCGTGGTTGCTCGAAGCCGTAGCAGGGATGATTGAAGAAAATGAATCCCCAGAAGAGGTCATTCGCCGTGAAGCAATAGAAGAAGCGGGCCTTGAGATCCGCCATGCGGAAAAAGCGCTCAGCTACCTTTCAAGCCCTGGCGGGACAACAGAGCGCATGCACGTATTTGTTGGCGAAGTCGATAGCACTCAAGCTGAAGGTATCCACGGTTTAGCCTCAGAAAACGAAGATATCAAAGTTCACGTTATTAGCAGAGAAAAGGCATACCAGTGGGTAGAAAATGGCACAATTGATAATGCAGCAACAGTCATTGCCATTCAGTGGCTACAGCTCAATTATCAAAAACTTAATGAAAAATGGATGAAACTATCTTAAAGAACAATTAATCTAGTGAAGTGTGTGCTGATTAGCAGATATTTAACTAATTACTCGTCATACTTCAATTACTCGTCATACTTCAAGCTGCAAGTGTGTTGGCTACACTGCGCAACCCAAGTCACATACTTATGTATGCTCCTTGGGCTTGCTTAGCTTGCCGCCTTCTTGCAACTCGAATTATTTAGAGTAATTCAGTGCATTGCTAGGGCGCGTAGTTGTTCAATACGTGTAATCAATACGTGTAATAAGTTAG
>NZ_JBBPXM010000010.1:0-130258 GCF_050446505.1 Providencia sp. SP181 | reverse complement strand
CTTAGCAACTAATCATTGTGTTATCCGTGTTCACGTCATTATGGCTTGTGATTAAAACGGAGAAATCCTTGTAAGCTTATCAATAATCTACTTAGCAACTCATCGTTGTGTGATCCGTGTTCTGTGTTTCTGTGTTCACGTCATTATGGCTTGTGATTAAAACGGGGGGATCTTTGCAAGCTTATCAATAGTTCCACTTGGCAACTAATCATTGTGTTATTAGTGTTCTGTATTTCTGTGTTCACGTCATTATGGCTTGTGATTAAAACGGGGGGATCTTTGCAAGCTTATCAATAGTCCACTTGGCAACTAATCATTGTGTTATTAGTGTTCTGTATTTCTGTGTTCACGTCATTATGGCTTGTGGTTAAAACGGGGTGATCTTTGTAAGCTTATCAATAATCTACTTAGCAACTCATCGTTGTGTTATCCGTGTTCTGTGTTTCTGTGTTCACGTCATTATGGCTTGTGATTAAAACGGGGGGATCTTTGCAAGCTTATCAATAGTCCACTTGGCAACTAATCATTGTGTTATTAGTGTTCTGTATTTCTGTGTTCACGTCATTATGGCTTGTGGTTAAAACGGGGTGATCTTTGTAAGCTTATCAAAAATCCTCTTAGTAACTCACTGTTGTTACTTCATTTTTCATCCGAACATCCCCCTTATTTTACTGTCCTAAATCGCCGCCCTCTGTGTTTATGGCACTTATTGTCATGGGTTTGCTTAGTCATTAACTGTTTTTTCATCGCTCTGGCTTATGATGATGAGACCTTCTAGGCTAATCGGTTGTTCATGTCGTCATTAACTAACTGAGGATTATTATTTTTCTTATCCTGTGCGATTCTTACCTTCTTATTATTTGTGATCATGCATAAGCCCCCATCGCTGACTCTGATAAAGCGACGTTTATACAAGAAAAGAGTATGAAAGACTAATAAGCTAATTAGCCGTCAGCTCAGTAAGTGACTTGTATTTTGTCGCTTAGATGAGTAGAGGATATTTTCTTGATTAACTCCGCTGGTTGTTTCTCTAATGGGCTAAGGAAGAAAAAACTAAATTAATCAATAATCCGCTCAGTAATTAACTTGTGTTATCACAGTTTTCATCACTTTCGTTGTCTCTTAGGTCGTATTTTTTGTTCACTGTTTTTCTCTCTTAGCACTTGATTGGTTCTTAGACTCGGAATACTCAATTCTAAGGATTTTTCCTACAGTCTTTTTTTCAGAATATTTTGCCTGTATTGTCGCTGTTAATTTCTGCTTGATTACTACTTGTATTCCTCATGATGGCTTTTTCATTTCTTTGTAAGGCTAGAGTTGGAAGAGCGTCAATGAGTCATTCGGGATATGGATAGGGTAACTGTTTATTGAACGATATTGCCGAGCGAAAGATGTTATTCACTAAATTTGATAGGCCATAACAGGGTGTGTTTGGTATACTGGCTACAGAGATAAGTTATAAAGCGTAGAATTTATCATTTCATTGAGATAAGTAGGAAGTTGAATTTGGCGAAAAGAACCTATTCAGTTCGATATATTGCAGGTCAACCCGCTAAACGTATTCAGCCGACACCTGTGCATATGCTAGGGGAATCTCTCCCAATCGGGTTACCTTTGTTTGCTGCCAGCGAAACTCTCGATGTTGTTATATGGAACATTTATAAACAGCAACGGCCAAATTGGAAAATAGCTTTAAGCGAGCTGGTTAAAGGTCGTAAGTTGATCTTATTACAAGAAGCTCAAATGTCCCCTGAGTTGATTTCTTTTGCTGCTTCTGAGCAGCTTATTGCAGATCAAGTCCCTGCTCTTCCTTTTTCTCCCCATCCGTCTGGAGTGATGACCCTTGCCACTGCTCATCCTATTTATTGCTGCCCATTACGAGAAAAAGAACCACTGCTTCGGCTCGCTAAATCAGCGTTGATTACGGTTTATCCCTTACCTAATGGGCAGCAATTAATGGTGGCAAATGTCCATGCTATTAACTTTAGCTTTGGGGTTGATGTTTATACAAGGCAATTGAATAAGCTTGGTATTCATATTAGTAAACATGTTGGCCCTGTGATTCTTGCGGGGGATTTTAACGCATGGAGTCGACAAAGGGTGAATGCGCTAAAACGCTTCATTCGCAGTGTGGGGTTAAAAGAAATTACGATTGATGAGGATCTACGGACCAAAGCTTTTGGTCGACCGCTAGATTATGTTTTTTATCGCGGGCTCAAAGCTATTGATAGTAAAGTATTAATCACAGATGCTTCTGATCATAACCCGATTATCACTCGGTTTGATGTGTCTAGATAATTAAGATTTTCACACCTTATTTTTCTCTGTTTTTATTGTAGATTTTATTCATATATTGATATGGAGAGTATCTCTTTGAAAACTATAATGTCAGCTATTTTATTATTAGCCCTTTCTCACACTGCAAGTAGTGCTAATTTAACGTTAGCTAAACATGCAGAAGCGCTCCCTCGTTTTGTTATTTATGATCCAGCATATCGACAGATCTCTTATCCTAATGGTGATATTCCAGAACATTACGGCGTTTGTTCTGATGTTGTTATTCGCAGTTATCGAAAAATGGGGATTGATCTACAAAAATTAGTACATGAGGATATGAAATCGAATTTTAGCAAATATCCGAGTCAGCGTATTTGGGGGCTGCGTAAAACGGATACCAATATTGATCACCGCAGAGTGCCTAATTTAGAAGTTTTTTTCTCACGTAAAGGACAGGAAAAACCTGTCACTAAAGATACAAAAGATTATGTGCCAGGTGATATTGTTACATGGCGATTAGATAATGGAAGACCACATATTGGCATTGTGACCTCTATAAAATCTGTTAATAATAAAAATTATTTGATTATGCATAATATTGGTTATGGTCAAGTCACGGAAGATGTTTTATTTAAATGGAAATTGATAGGTCATTATTCTTATTGAATTTTTTTTAAACTAAAATGGTTACAGTGATGATAGTTTTTATCATTAATTTATTCATGGGTATTTATATTTTAGTGTGATTAATTTTTCTTGTTGTTAGTTGAATTATATTCAATTAATTGTATTGGTAATTATTAGAATTGAACTATATTTAAAAGGTATCAGTTTTTTAATTTAATTGATGTCTTGCCATCCATTTTAAATATTTAGTTTGGAGATGTTATGATAAATATAGTGATCGTTGGTGGTGGTACAGGTGGAACAATGTTGGCAAACATATTGTCCCGAAAACTGAACAAAGAAATTTTCTCAAAAAAAATAAAAGTAACACTCATCACTGATAATCCTATTCATTATTACAAACCAGCCTTTATGTATGTTGCATTCAATTTATTTTTTAAAGAAGAATTGATGAGAGATCAGAGTTCACTATTAAGACCTGAAATTCAATTAGAGATTGATAAAATTGAATCATTCGATTTTAAAAATAAAGAACTACACTCTAGAAGTGGAAAAAAATATAATTATGATTTTTTAGTTGTCGCTACAGGATGCGTACCGAGGCCAGATAGAATTGAAGGATTGAAAGAGATAGGAAATCATTTTTATGCTTATGATGCCGCAAGAAAATTAGCGGATCAAATTGCTAAGATTGAAAAGGGACGTATTTTTATTACAGTATCATTTCCTGAAACACCAAATGTACCTCACCAATGCGGAATAGCACCAATGGAAACAACATTGATGCTTGATGAGTTCTTACGTAAACGGCGAGTTCGGGATAATATTGAAATTGTTTATACTTACCCGACGGTTTCACAATTACTGAGGAATTGTTTGTTTTTACAGCAACCCGTATGTGAAGCGATACCTGAAATTTTTAATATTAAAAACATCAAAGCCCAGCGCGGCTTTACCTTAAACAAGGTCGATCCAGATAAAAAAATTGCTTATTCGAAAGAGGGGGATGAGCAACCATTTGACATTTTAATTAGCACACCTCCAATTACAGCGGTTGAAGCCGTAGTGAATACAAATTTAAGCGAACATAAAAATGGTGAAGGTTGGTTACCAACGGACCATGAAACTATGCAAGTATATGGTACAGATGGTGTTTATGTTATTGGTGACACTGTTGATTTGCCAATAAGTAAAGCAGGAGGAAGCTGTCATAATCAGGCCGCCATAATTGCAGATAATATTTGCGGAGAGCTTACTTATGGATACCCTTCCGCTATTTATGATGGGCGTGTCCAAGCTGTTGCCCAAATGGGGCTTAATGCAGGGATGCCATTACAATACGATTATAAGCATGATGTAATTCCTACCCCAGCAACAAAAGTGGGAGGGTTATTAAGAAATGGTTTTAATCGAGGAATATATTGGGCTGCTATTCGTGGTTTAGTGTAATAGGAGAATAATCATGTCAAGTAATGATCAACAAGCAAAACTTCTGGAATTACTAAATAGCGAACCTGCAAATCATTTAGCGGAAAAAATAGCCCCATTATTATATTTACAGCGTTTTGACAATATAGTTGATTTATTATCTTTATTATCTGACCTCGTAGATATTATGGATACGGGGACGGTAGAAAAATTAGCAAATAGTTTTGAGGATACTTTAACGCCAGTGTGGGAATTAGGTACCGCTTATAACATGGCAAAGATGGAAGCCAAATATTCAGATAAAACACATAATTTTCGTTCTGTTTATAGTTTATTAAAAGATCCCGATACATTACGTGGAATAAGTACCGTTTTACGAACTTTACAAATTGTTGGTTCTCGATTGAATAAGACCCAGGAGGGGTAATATTTCGGAGGTGGTATGATTTTAGATAAATTGTATTCTTTTGATACTCGTGTGATACATAATTATTACGATCCTATCAAAAATTTAGGTTCACTAACTGCACCTATTTACCAGACATCAACTTATGTTTTTGACAGTGTAGAAGAAGGCGCTGCCTGCTTTAGTGGTGAATCGAATGGTTATATTTATACTCGTATCAACAACCCAACCTTGAGTCTTTTAGAAAAACGAATTGCAGATTTAGAGGAAGGGGAAGCTGGAATTGTATTTTCTTCTGGCATGGGAGCGATAACATCAACACTTTGGACGTTATTGAGCCCAGGTGATGAATTGTTGGTGGATATGACCGTATATGGTTGTACTTATGCATTTTTTCATCATGGTTTAGCACGCTTTGGTGTGAAGGTTCGCCATATTGATATGAGTGCACCAGAGAATATTGCTCGCGAATTAACCGATAAAACACGCATTATATTTTTTGAATCACCAGCGAATCCAAATATGCGTTTGGTAGATATTAAAACGGTAAGCGATATAGTTCATCAATACCGACAAGCTCACCAACAGGAAATATTCACGGTAGTAGATAATACCTATTGTACGCCTTATATTCAAAAGCCATTAGAATTAGGGGCTGATATCGTTATTCATTCATTGACAAAATATATGAATGGTCACGGTGATGTAATGGCGGGGGCTGTTGTGACGACAGAAGCCTTAGCGAAACAAATTAGATTGGTAGGGCTCAAGGATATGACAGGGGCTTGTTTATCTCCTCATGATGCAAATCTTGTGTTACGAGGAATGAAAACCCTCCCTGTTCGTATGGAGCGTATTGTAGAAAGCACGCAAATAGTGGCCGAGTATTTAGAATCACATCCTCATGTTGCTCAAGTGATGTATCCTGGGTTACCTAGTTTTGCCCAATATGAGCTGGCTCAAAGGCAAATGAGATTATTTGGGGGAATGATTGCGTTTGAACTTAAAGGTGGACTTGAGGCTGGTAAGCAATTTCTGAACCGTTTAAATTTATTTGCTCGAGCGGTTAGTTTGGGAGATTGTGAATCCCTTGCTCAGCACCCTGCAAGTATGACTCATTCAACTTATACCGCTGAAGAACGGCAACAGTACGGGATTAGTGATGGGTTAATTCGCTTATCAATTGGGCTTGAGAGTACGAGAGATTTGATTGAAGATCTTAAACAAGCGTTAGCATAATGAAAAAAAGCCCAATATCATTGTGATATTGGGCTCTGTATTACGAATACGAACGGTTATTTGGTTTGAAATTTACGCATAATGAAGAAGGTCACGCTGAGTATCGCGACCCACGCAAACCCAACTAGCAGCGCCACTTGTGTATCTTTAAAAAAGCCGAGCAATGCAATAACGAATACCATAAAGGCGATAGTAATCGCAGGCCCTACAGGCCAGAATGGCACAGGGAACTTCAGTTTTTTAACCTCTTCTTTGCTCATTTGACGGCGCATAGCGACTTGGGATAGTAGTATCATCAACCAAACCCAGACGGTTGCGAATGTCGCAATCGAAGCAATAATGACAAAGATTTTCTCTGGTAGCAGGTAGTTCAGGTACACACCTAATAACATCACGACAGACATCACTAAAACAGTGACCCAAGGCACACCGTTTTTCGTCAGCTTAGTAAAAACTTGTGGCGCCTGTTTGTCTTGTGCCATGCCATACATCATGCGGCCTGCGCCAAAAATATCACTATTAATTGCAGAAATTGCTGCTGTGATAACCACAACGTTCAAAATATTTGCGGCGGATGCGATATTTAAACTGGAGAAAATTTGGACAAATGGGCTACCATTTTGACCAATTTGGTTCCATGGATAGATACACATCAGGATAAATAACGTTAACCCATAGAATAATAAGATGCGAAGAGGCACCGCATTAATGGCTTTCGGGATGGTTTTTTCTGGGTTTTGCGCTTCGCTGGCTGTGATCCCAATCACCTCAATTCCACCAAAAGCAAACATAACAATGGCAAGAGAAGCAATCACCCCCGAAATACCATTTGGCATAAAACCGCCATGTTCCCACAAGTTTTGGATGCCTACAGCATGGTCAGTTTCTTGGCCAAAGCCGTAAAACATCAAGAAGGTTCCACCGATAATCATCGCAATGATTGCGGAAACTTTCACTATGGATAGCCAGAACTCCATTTCACCGAAGATTTTGACGTGGCATAAATTTAGCGCACCGATAAATAATACAATGCTTAATACCCATATCCATTGATCAACATCTGGGAACCAAAAGCCCATATACATCCCAAAAGCGGTGATATCTGCTAAGCAAACAACCAGCATTTCAAAGACATAATTCCAACCCGTTAAAAAGCCTGCGAGGGGGCCCATATAATGGCTAGCGTAGTGCGAGAAAGAACCAGGGACAGGATGATGAACGGCCATTTCGCCTAAAGCGCGCATGACCATAAATACGGCAGCACCGCCAACCATATAGGCCAGCAGAACTGCAGGACCCGCAGCTTGAATTGCGGATGCGGAACCATAGAATAAACCAGTCCCAATCGCAGACCCTAAAGCCATAAAGCGAATGTGCCTGACACTCAGTCCCTTTCTGAGTTGGTTTGTTTGACTACTTTGCATGTCTTTTCCTGTCTTTTCTTAGGAGATATCGTTCCGAATGTAATTTCGGTATTGTTTATTAAGTTGGACGTACATTATTGAACCCAAGATGGCTACATTATCACAAACTCCCTTGTTCGTGAGATAGATATCTGCAATATAATGTCCACTTAGTTAACTAATTTAGGAGTGATATGAAATACCCAATTAATGAAATCTTCCAAACATTGCAGGGAGAGGGGGTTTTTACAGGTGTTCCAGCAGTTTTTATTCGTTTACAAGGCTGCCCAGTAGGGTGTAGCTGGTGTGATACCAAGCAAACGTGGGAAAAAGAACAAGACAAACAAACCACCCTTGGTGATATCGAATTAAAGACGCTTGATTCAGATACATGGGCTATGGCTGATAGCGACGAATTGATTCAATTGATGAAAACGAAGGGGTTTACAGCAAAGCATATTGTGATTACAGGGGGAGAACCTTGTATTTATGATTTAACGCCACTAACGGAGTCATTAGAACAAAGCGGGTATCAATGCCAGATTGAAACCAGCGGAACTTACCCTATTCAATGCACAGAAAAAACATGGGTAACGGTTTCACCAAAAGTGGGTATGAAAGGTGGGCTTAAAGTTTTGGCTCAGGCAGTTAACCGAGCAAATGAGGTTAAACATCCTGTTGCACGGGAAAAAGATATTGAGGCTCTAGAAGCTATTTTAGCGTTGCGTACATCAGTTAACCCGCCAATTGTTGCATTGCAACCGATCAGCCAAAAAACAGCAGCCACAAAATTGTGTATTGAGATGTGTATTCAACGAAATTGGCGTTTATCCATTCAAACACATAAGTATTTAAATATTCAATAATTGAAACCCCAGCCATAAAAAGTGATATGGCTGGGGAAAAACCACTCTACATAATGGTATTATTTAAGCTTCCCCGCGATAAACACAGCCCGCAGTACAGGTTTCTTTCACAGTGACCGCGCTGAGTAATGGCAAATGGGGTTTCGTTTGTTGCCAAATCCACTGTGCTAAAACTTCACTTGTTGGGTTCTCTAAGCCTGCAATATCATTCAAGTAATGGTGGTCTAGTTGTTCCCAAATCGGTTTGAATATCCCTTTGACCTCAGAAAAATCAATGATCCAGCCACTGTGTGCATCGACTTCACCCGTGATTTCCAAACGCACCATGAAAGAATGCCCATGAAGGCGTCCACACTTATGCCCCTCAGGAACGTGGGGTAATTTGTGTGCAGCTTCGAAGGTGAAATCTTTATAGATAGTTGTGCTCATTAGTGGCTCCTTAGTGTTAATAAACAGCGTATTGTACTGTATTTTTAGAGCAGATTGTCGTTATTTGCCAAATTATCGCTAACCTGTTTTATCCATATGATCCATCTGGTAATTGATTTAGGCTTTTTAGTTATGATTTATGGCTATCGTTTCTTATCCCGTTATTGACGGTTGTTATAACCTAATCGTATACCCTGCATATTGGAGGTAACTCGGCATTTTTTGCTTTGCTACCTGAATTATTTAGGGAAACGATTGAGCGATAGGTTTTAGAACTTTTCCGAGCGAGTGGCTGAACAAATTTGCCCATTTCACTCGATTGTAAGACAAACTCAACGATGAGCGACACTGGGGTTACAGGATAATGACAAAAAAACAGCCGCCATTAACATTGCTGCCAATATCAACTGAGCAATTAGCGCGTTTACAAACTGCGGTCGACGATTTTTCATCTCATCAGCTTGCATGGCTGTCGGGGTATTTATGGGGAATGGTAAACCAAACGGCAGCCACGGATGTGTCTGTGAATGCCCCTGCTGCGGCTCAAGAAACCGTGACAATTATTTCTGCATCGCAAACGGGGAATGCCCGCCGTTTATCGGAACAGCTTAGGGAGCGTTTAGTTGGTGAAAAAATTAATGTCCATTTAGTAAACGCGGGCGACTATAAGTTTAAGCAAATTAACCAAGAAAAAGTGTTGGTTATTGTGGCATCGACTCAAGGAGAAGGGGAGCCAGCAGAAGAGGCGGTTGCGCTTTACAAGTACCTGTTCTCGAAAAAAGCTCCTGATTTATCCCAAACGCAATACGCGGTATTTGCACTGGGCGATTCTTCTTATGAAAAATTTTGCCAAGCAGGCAAAGATTTTGATTCACAACTAGCCTTGTTGGGTGCGAAATCATTATTTGAGCGTATTGATGCGGATGTGGAATACCAATCCATTGCCCATGAATGGGTCGAAAATTTAACCCGTATTTTAAAAGCGCGTGTACCCGCACAAAGCGACAGTCAGTTGTTGTCTGCACAAGCGGGAAGTATGAATGAAATTCACACTTCCCCGTACAGTAAAACCGCGCCATTAACGGCATCGCTGCTCAGTAACCAGAAACTCACCAGCCGAGATTCACAAAAAGACGTGCGGCACATTGAAATTGATTTAGGAGATTCAGGCCTGCGTTATCAACCAGGGGATGCGTTAGGTGTGTGGTTCGATAATGACCCTGCTTTAGTTGATGAGCTGGTGGCATTACTGTGGCTAAAGGGCGACGAAGACGTCTTTATTGGGACTCAACGCCACTCTTTACGTGATGCATTAATTTACCAATTAGAGTTAACGCAAAATACCCCAGTGATTGTGGAAAAATACGCTCAACTTTCTAAAGACGATGCATTGTTATCGCTGATCAGTGATAAGCAAGCCATTTTGCATTACGCACAAAATACGCCAATTGTGGACATGGTGCGCCAAGCGGCATCTCAGCCAAGTGCACAAGAGTTTATTGATTTGCTGCGCCCATTAACGCCTCGTTTATACTCCATTTCATCGTCTCAGTCAGAGGCTGAAGACGAAGTTCATGTCACGGTAGGGGTGGTGCGCTATGACATTGATGGTCGCTTGCGTACTGGGGGCGCATCGGGTTTTTTAGCTGACAGACTCAATGAAGGTGATGAGCTACGTATTTTCATTGAACACAATGATAATTTCCGTTTACCTGCGAACCCAGAAACGCCTGTCATTATGATTGGCCCAGGAACGGGGATTGCTCCATTCCGTGCTTTCTTACAACAACGAGATAACGACGGCGCAACGGGGAAAAACTGGTTGTTTTTTGGTAACCCCCATTTTGTCGATGATTTTTTGTATCAAGTGGAATGGCAGCGCTATGTGAAAGAGGGCTTATTAACGCAAATTTCTTTGGCTTGGTCGCGCGATCAACAACAAAAAATCTATGTACAGGACAAGTTGCGTGAACAAGGGGAAGCGGTGTGGCAATGGCTGCAAGAAGGCGCACATATTTACGTCTGTGGTGATGCAAACCGTATGGCGAAAGATGTTGAACAGGCTTTATTGGATATCATCGGCCAATACGGCAACATGGACATTGAGGCTGCCGATGAATTTTTAAGTGAGCTGCGCGTAATGCGCCGTTATCAGAGGGATGTTTATTAATGAGCAATGAACAGCAACAAAAACCCTTAATCGTCGAAGGCAAGTTAGCCGATAGCGAACGTATGAAGCAAGACAGTAACTATTTGCGCGGTACCATTAAGGAGGACTTAAAAAATGGCTTAACAGGTGGCTTTGATGGGGACAATTTTTTATTAATCCGCTTTCATGGCATGTACCAGCAGGATGATCGTGATATTCGCGCTGAGCGAGCTGAGCAAAAATTAGAGCCTCGCCACGCAATGATGTTGCGCTGTCGCTTACCTGGGGGAATTATCACGCCAAAACAATGGCTTGATATTGATAAATTTGCCTCAGAACACACATTATATGGCAGTGTGCGCATTACAAATCGTCAGACGTTTCAGTTTCATGGCATCCTTAAAGGGGATGTAAAACCTGCCCACCAAATGTTAAGCCATGTTGGCTTGGATGCACTCGCTACGGCAAACGATGTTAACCGTAATGTGTTATGTACATCTAACCCTGTGCAATCAGAATTACATCAGCAAGCGTATGAATGGGCAAAGAAAATTTCTGAGCATCTGCTGCCTCGCACCAGTGCTTACGCCGAAATCTGGCTAGATAAAGAAAAAGTAGTGACCACGGATGAAGAGCCGATTTTAGGCCAAACTTACCTACCACGAAAATTTAAAACCTCAGTCGTCATTCCGCCATTGAACGATGTGGATTTACACGCTAATGACATGAACTTTGTGGCGATTGCTGAAGATGGTGAGTTGATTGGTTTTAATGTGTTAGTGGGCGGCGGGTTAGCAATGACTCACGGGGATACCGCAACATTTCCACGTTTAGCCAGTGAATTTGGTTTTATTCCATTAGACAAAACATTGGCAGTTGCGGAAGCGATTGTCACCACACAGCGTGATTGGGGGAACCGTACTGAGCGTAAAAATGCCAAAACGAAATACACCTTAGAACGCGTGGGTGTTGACACTTTTAAAGCTGAGGTTGAAAAGCGTGCAGGCGTGAATTTTGAGCCGATCCGCCATTATGAATTTACCGAACGCGGTGACAAGATTGGCTGGCTTAAAGGGATAGATGATCGTTGGCACTTAACATTATTTATTGAAAATGGTCGATTAATTGATTTAGCAGATAGGCCGTTGAAAACGGGTGTTGCAGAAATAGCACGTATCCACCAAGGGGATTTTCGCTTAACGGCTAACCAAAATCTCATCGTAGCGGGTGTGCCCGAAAGTGAAAAAGCGACTATTGAAGCCATTGCGAGAGCCCATGGGTTAATGAGCGATGTCATTACACCACAGCGTGAAAATTCCATGGCCTGTGTTTCCTTTCCGACATGCCCTCTGGCAATGGCGGAAGCCGAACGCTTTTTACCCGAGTTTACGACCCATGTTGAGAATATTATGGCAGCACACCATGTGGCAGATGAGCACATCGTTTTGCGTATCACAGGTTGCCCAAATGGGTGTGGAAGAGCGATGCTGGCGGAAGTCGGGTTAGTGGGGAAAGCGTTAGATAGGTATAACTTACACCTTGGTGGCAACCGCATTGGGACTCGTATTCCTCGTATGTATCGTGAAAATATTAGCAGCGCAGAAATTTTATCCATCCTTGATGATCTTATTGGCGATTGGGCGAAAAACCGCTTAGCACAAGAGGGGTTTGGTGATTTTCTGATCCGTACTGAGGTTGTGAAGCCTGTGCTAAATTCTGCTGTGGATTTCTATGAGGTTAAGGAGGCGGTATGAGCCGACTTCAGCTTGCAGACGTTATTGGGTTAGATAAAGCGCAGCAAACGGAGTATTTGTCTGAGTTTAATACTCAATTGGAAAATAAGACTGCGCAGCTGCGCATTGAATGGGCAGTTGAAAATTTACCCATACAATTTGTGTTGTCATCCAGTTTTGGTATTCAAGCAGCACTTACCTTACATATGGTGACGCAAGTATTACCTGAAATCCCTGTGATATTGACGGATACAGGTTATCTTTTTCCTGAAACCTATCAATTTATTGAGCAATTAACGGAGAGATTACACCTGAATTTACAGGTTTATCGCGCGAAACAAACACCCGCTTGGCAAGAAGCAATTCATGGGCAGCTTTGGACGCAAGGTATTGAAGGGATAGAACATTATAACCAATTGAACAAAGTGGAGCCCATGGAAAGAGCTTTACATGAACTACAGGCGCAGAGCTGGTTTTCAGGGTTAAGGCGAGAGCAATCTGCAAGCCGTGCAAATTTATCTGTGCTTGGCATAGGCAAAGGGATTTTTAAAATTCTACCCGTGATTGATTGGAATAATAAGCAAGTCTATGAATACCTAACAAAGCATAACTTGCCTTACCATCCGTTGTGGGAGAAGGGATATTTATCTGTTGGGGATACTCATACAACCCGCAAATGGGAAGCGGGCATGAATGAGGAAGATACGCGTTTCTTTGGCCTAAAGAGGGAGTGTGGGCTTCATGAAAACTAAATACTCGTCATCCCCGTCATATTTCAAACTGCAGCGTTGTTGTCTGCGCTCAGCTACCTTAGTCACATACTTGTGTATGTTCCTAGCGACTCATTTACTTATCGCCTAGGGACAACATGAATTATTTAGAGTATTGGTTATTTGTAACCCAAGCTATAGTTTTAGTTTAGAGTCTAAATAGTGATGGATTTAATAAAATATTTGTTTAATTACAAAGGGATGTTTATATCTAAAAAATAGATATTCCTTAATTTTTATAAATTTACTTTAAAAATAAAGTTTAAGTTAAGTTTTGTCTATTTGGTGTTTTTGGTCTCTATTTGTTGCTAATTAATGAGTATTTGGCTTATTCCTTTCTGTTACAAGTCATATTTTTTTAGCATTTCAAACCTTAACTTTTACGCCATATAGTCAATTTTATGTTTCATATAATTTGTTTGTATAACGATGGGTGAGCAAGATGGATTATTTACCGTTATTTGTCGATGTACGTACGCGCAAAGTGGTGTTAATTGGCGGCGGTGTAGTGGCCGCGCGCAAGGCCGAATTGCTCATCAAAGCACAGGCTAAGCTTGTGGTGATCTCCCCGTCGTTATGTCCTCAATTACAAACACAGCATCAGCAAGGCCACTTTGAGTGGTTGGCGCAAGAGTACCTTTCTTCGCTGTTGGATGATGCTTTTTTAGTGATTGCAGCAACGGATGACGCGCTCCTCAATGAAACCGTGTTTTACGATGCCAATGAGCGCAAAATTTTTGTCAACGTGGTTGATGACCAGCCGTTGTGTTCGTTTATCGTGCCTTCGATTATCGACCGCTCGCCTGTGATTGTGGCGATATCTTCTGGTGGAACCGCCCCTGTGTTGGCGCGTTTACTTAGAGAAAAATTGGAAACCATGCTGCCATTATCGTTAGGCAAGATGGCCGAAATCGCAGGGCGTTGGCGCGGTAAAGTCAAAGAGACGTTGAGTAATATGCGAGAAAGAAAGCGTTTCTGGGAAAAAAGTTTTAGTGGGCGCTTTGCCTCTTTGGTGGAAAAAGGCCAGTTAAGCGAAGCGGAACAACAGCTTGAACGCCAGCTTTATGAGCAAGATAACCGTGGAGAATTGGTTTTAGTCGGTGCAGGCCCCGGTGATGCAGGACTGCTTACATTAAAAGGGCTGAGAGTATTACAAAGCGCGGAAGTGGTTTTATACGACCATTTGGTGAGCGAGGAGATCCTCGAATTAGTACGCCGTGATGCTGACAAAATTTGTGTGGGTAAACGGGCGGGCAATCACAGTGTTTCTCAAGAAGAAACCAATGAAATGATCGTGAAATTTGCTCAGCAAGGTAAAAAAGTGGTGAGATTAAAAGGCGGCGATCCGTTTGTTTTCGGTCGTGGCGGTGAGGAATTACAAGTTGCCGCAAAAGCAGGGATCCCTTTCCAAGTGGTGCCAGGTGTAACCGCTGCAATCGGCGCGACGGCTTATGCAGGAATTCCTCTCACTCACCGAGAACACTCGCAAAGCATCACGTTTATTACTGGACATTGCCGTGAAAATGGCGCGGATCTGGATTGGAAGGCATTGGCTCGCGGTCAGCAAACATTAGCGATTTATATGGGCACCGTAAAAGCGGCCAATATCAGTGAGCAATTGATTAAATTTGGTCGCGCGAGTGACACCCCTGTCGCCGTTGTGGGGAGTGGGACACGACGAGACCAAAAAGTGGTAACAGGTCAATTGCATGACCTCGAGGCACTTGCCAAACAAGCACCCGCACCTGCATTGATTGTGATTGGCGAGGTTACAGCATTACACAATGAGCTCGCATGGTTTGGTTCGCAAACAGAAGATATCCGCTGGCGTAGCGCTGTGCTGGAACTGGCTTAATGATGGAGATTGTCGTGAACGAGAAAAAATTGACCCACTTGCAGCAGTTAGAGGCTGAAAGTATTCATATTATTCGTGAAGTTGCCGCTGAGTTCGCAAACCCTGTGATGCTGTATTCCATCGGTAAAGACTCTTCTGTGATGTTGCATTTAGCGCGCAAAGCTTTCTATCCTGGGAAATTACCTTTTCCATTGTTACATGTGGATACAGGGTGGAAATTCCGCGAAATGTATGAGTTTCGTGATGCTACCGCACAAAAA
Organism: Providencia sp. SP181; assembly: GCF_050446505.1. NCBI lineage: Bacteria > Pseudomonadati > Pseudomonadota > Gammaproteobacteria > Enterobacterales > Morganellaceae > Providencia > Providencia sp. SP181. The sequence continues at coordinate 114,816 of NZ_JBBPXM010000010.1, read as the reverse complement.
TACGGTTTTGAATTATTGATTCACCGTAACCCTGAAGGGGAAAAGTTGGGAATTAACCCCTTTGTACATGGCAGTGCAAAGCACACGGATATCATGAAAACGGAAGGATTGAAACAAGCACTTGATAAATACGGTTTTGATGCGGCTTTTGGTGGCGCGCGGCGTGACGAAGAAAAATCCCGAGCAAAAGAGCGGATCTACTCATTTAGAGACCGATCTCATCGTTGGGATCCAAAAAACCAGCGCCCTGAACTTTGGCACAATTATAACGGTCAGATCAACAAGGGGGAAAGTATTCGCGTATTCCCACTTTCGAATTGGACAGAGTTGGATATTTGGCAGTATATCTACTTGGAGAATATCGATATTGTTCCGCTGTATTTTGCGAAAGAGCGCCCGGTGATCCAGCGAAATGGTACTTTGCTAATGGTGGATGATGACCGAATTGATTTTAAAGTCGGAGAGGTGATCAGTCAACAGCAAGTACGTTTTCGAACGTTAGGCTGCTGGCCGCTAACTGGCGCGGTTGAGTCTCAAGCCCAAACATTGCCTGAAATCATTGAAGAAATGTTGATTTCGACCACGAGTGAGCGACAAGGGCGGTTAATCGATAGTGACCAGTCTGCATCTATGGAGCTTAAAAAGCGCCAAGGTTACTTTTAATTCGCAAGATAAGGAGCAAATTATGGCACAAGCCGTTTATAACGAATCAATCGCGCTGCAAATTGAGCAGCAAGGTGGCGTGGAACCTTACTTACTTGCGCAACAGCAAAAAGGACTTTTGCGTTTTTTAACCTGTGGCAATGTGGATGATGGGAAAAGTACATTAATTGGTCGTTTATTGCACGATACTCGCCAAATTTACCAAGATCAGCTCACAACACTGCAAAGCGATAGTAAGCGAATGGGCACCCAAGGGGAAAAGCTTGATCTCGCCCTGTTGGTGGATGGCCTTGCTGCGGAACGTGAGCAAGGGATCACCATCGATGTGGCATATCGCTATTTTTCGACAGAAAAGCGCAAATTTATCATCGCAGATACCCCAGGACATGAGCAATATACCCGCAATATGGCGACAGGCGCATCAACTTGCTCACTTTCTATTTTGTTGATCGATGCTCGAAAAGGCGTGCAAGAGCAAACTCGCCGCCACAGTTTTATTAGTACATTGCTGGGGATCCGTCATTTAATTGTTGCGGTGAATAAGATGGATCTGGTGGAGTACAGTGAAGCTGTATTCGACAAAATTAAACAGGATTACCAACAGTTTGCTACTGAATTACCCGTCGAGCTGAATGTTTGGTTTGTACCGATTTCAGCCCTTGATGGTGACAATATTGTTAACCCGAGTGAGCAACTACCTTGGTATCAAGGGGAAACGTTATTGTCTATTTTAGAAAATGTGCAGGTTGAGCAAAAAGCCTCAGAGCAAGCGTTGCGTTTTCCTGTGCAATATGTGAATAGACCCAATTTAGATTTTCGTGGTTACAGCGGCACACTGTCGTCAGGCATTGTTCAAGTTGGACAAGCAATTAAAGTGCTGCCATCGGGGGCAACGGCCAAAATTAAGGAAATAGTGACATTTTCGGGCTTACAGGATTTCGCCGTACCTGGTGAAGCCATCACGTTGGTGTTGGATGATGAAATCGATATTAGCCGCGGCGATTTGATTGTCGCAGAAAACGAAAACTTGCAAACCACGCAACATGCGTCGATTGATGTGGTGTGGATGGCGGAACAACCCCTTGTTCAAGGCCAGCAATTAGATATTAAAATTGCAGGAAAACGCAGCCGAGGGAAAGTTGAAAATATTCAATATCAAGTGGATGTGAATAACCTCACACAAAAAGTGGCAACGGAATTACCGTTAAATGGCATTGGTTTAGTGGAGTTTTCATTTGATGAGCCATTATTATTGGAAAACTACCAACGCAATGCGGACACGGGGGGCATGATTTTTATCGACAGGCTGACGAATGTGACTGTGGGGGCTGGACTCGTGCGAGAAGCACAGGAGCCAATTTTTGAGTCAACGGGGGAATTTAGTGAATTTGAAATTGAGCTTAACCAGCTGATTCGCCGGCATTTTCCTCATTGGGGGGCTCGGGACGTACTGGGTGGAAAATAAACCAATGACTCAAGATAACAATATTGTATGGCATCAACATGTGGTCACGCGCCCTTTACGGGAAAGTAATAATGGTCATAAAGGGGCCGTCTTGTGGTTTACTGGGCTATCTGGGTCGGGTAAATCGACACTCGCGGGCGCCATTGAACACCAGCTGGCCTCTATTGGCGTGAAAACCTATTTATTGGATGGCGATAATATTCGCCATGGGTTATGTCGTGACCTTGGTTTTAGTGAGGCTGACAGGCAAGAAAATATTCGGCGAGTGGGTGAAGTTGCTAAACTAATGGTGGATGCGGGGTTAGTTGTAGCAACGGCGTTTATTTCGCCTTTTCAATCGGATCGGCAAAGTGTTCGTGAATTATTCGAACCAAACCAATTTTTTGAGTTATACGTTGATACGCCAGTGTATGTGTGTGAGCAACGTGACCCGAAAGGGTTATATCAACAAGCACGAGAAGGGAAAATTAAACAGTTTACAGGGATTGACTCCCCTTATGAAACACCCTTAAGCCCTGAATTACGGCTTGACGGGCAGCAACCTATCTCCGATTCTCTTTCTCATATTATTGCGCTATTACTGCGCAATAATATCATTCAAATGGATTATTAATGCCACTTAGCTATTATCTTAAATCACATATCTTGATCTTTAGTGATAAAATAAGGTGATAGTTAAGGGGTACAAATCCGATTTATTCTGACTTTTTAATATAATTTTTTGTCACAGTAGCGCGATTCGCTGAGTTATGGGATGATTAGCACATCATTTCAGGGGGCAAGATGGGTAAATTAACGCTACTATTAATCGCGATATTAGCATGGTTGCAGTATTCCTTATGGTTAGGCAAGAATGGCATACATGATTATGTCCAAGTTAAAGACGATGTTGCCGCACAGGAAATTGTTAACTCGCGCTTGAAAATGCGTAATGAACAATTATTTGCTGAAATTAATGACCTCAATGATGGTCAAGATGCAATTGAAGAACGTGCGCGTAGCGAGCTTGGTATGATTAAACCAGGTGAGTCTTTCTATCGCATGGTAAAAGAAAGCAGCAACCAGAAATCTGCTCAATAATATGAAACCTAAAACAATGAGCCCATTTGCCTGATAATTTCTGATGTAAGAACCAAATAATGACAAATCCAAGTGTTGCCCCACAAATTGTTGCACTGATCCCTGCAGCAGGTATTGGCAGTCGTATGAATGCTGATTGCCCTAAGCAGTATTTACCCGTCGCGGGCAAAACGATTATCGAACATACTATTGATGCATTGTTAGCGAATAATACCGTCAATACGGTGGTGATCGCACTTAGCGCCGATGATGATTATTTCCAGCAGCTTGATATTGCGAAAGACCCTAGGGTGACGGTAGTTACGGGTGGAAAAGAGCGTGCCGATTCTGTTTTGGCAGGGCTTAATTACCTTACATCACAACCCGATTATCATGATTGTTGGGTACTGGTGCATGATGCGGCAAGGCCTTGCCTCCACCAACAAGATCTCAACAACATTATTCAATTAGCAACGGAACAAGGTTGCTGTGGTGGTATTCTTGCCGCCCCTGTGCGTGACACAATGAAACGTAGTGTAAAAACCTCAGTATTCATTGACCACACGGTTGAACGTGAGGCGCTATGGCACGCATTGACCCCTCAATTTTTTCCGTTGGAACTCTTACGGAACTGTCTAAGTAAAGCCTTGAAAGAGAACGCCGTGATCACCGATGAAGCCTCAGCACTTGAGTATTGTGGCTATCAACCTGTTCTCGTGGCAGGCCGAGCGGATAACTTAAAAGTGACGCAGCCTGAAGACCTCGCGCTGGCGGAGTTTTATCTTTCAAGAATGAATAACTAAGGAAAAACAATGAGAATCGGACACGGTTTTGACGTACACAAATTTGGTGGCGAAGGCCCTATCGTAATTGGCGGCGTGCGTATTCCCTACGAGCAAGGTTTGCTGGCTCATTCAGATGGTGATGTGGTGTTACATGCGTTAACGGACGCTATTTTAGGCGCTGCGGCATTGGGGGATATCGGAAAATTATTCCCCGATACTGACCCTGCATTTAAAGGGGCGGATAGCCGTGTTTTATTAAGGGAAGCCTTTTGCCACGTGCGTGCTAAAGGCTATCGTATTGGTAATATCGATATCACCATTATGGCGCAAGCCCCGAAAATGCTGCCTCATATTCCACAAATGCGTGTGAATATTGCTGAAGATTTAGAATGTCATATGGATGACGTGAATGCAAAAGCGACAACAACAGAGCAATTAGGTTTTGTGGGTCGTAAAGAAGGCATCGCGTGTGCCGCCGTTGTCCTTTTAGTGAAAGATAATAGTAATGAAAGCAATGAATGTTCAGTACCTGCATGGTAAACCTCTTTCTTCAGGGACATTAAAAAGTATTCCTGAAGATTTTATTGTTAAAGAAGATCTAGGCTTCGAGTTAGATGGCGAAGGCGAGCACGTGATGGTGCGCGTGGAAAAAACAGGCTGCAATACGCTGTTTGTGGCAGAGCAACTTGCCAAATTTGCCAAAATTTCAGCCCGTGTTGTTAGCTATGCAGGTTTAAAAGACAGACATGCGGTGACCGAACAGTGGTTTTGTTTGCAAATGCCAGGCAAAGACACACCTGATTTCTCAGCGTGGCAATTAGAAGGTTGCCGCGTGCTTGCTGTGACGCGACAAAAGCGTAAATTACGTATTGGTTCCCTGAAAGGAAATCAATTTGAAATCACGCTGCGTGATATTTCTAATGCCAATGATGTTGAGCAGCGTATGCAAAAAATCGCCACTTCGGGTGTGCCAAACTACTTTGGTGAGCAGCGTTTTGGGCGTGATGGACAAAATTTAACACAAGCTTTGCGCTGGGCTAACCAAGAAATTCAAGTTCGCGAACGCAATAAACGCAGTTTTTATTTGTCTGCGGCACGCAGTGCGATGTTTAATCATGTGGCGAGCGAGCGAATTGCCCAAGGAATCCAGCAGCAAGTGCTGTTAGGTGATGCCTTGCAATTAACGGGGCGTGGTAGTTGGTTTGTGGCAACACAAGAAGAACTTCCATCATTGCAAAGCCGTTTGCTATCATCAGAGTTGAGTGTTACCGCACCTTTACCTGGAGATGGTGAGTTAGGTACACAAGATGACGCACTGGCATTCGAAACGGCATGTTTAACAGAATATCAAGCCGTTATCCCACTGATGCAACGCGAACGCGTTTCTCCAGTTAGGCGTGCGATTATTGCTAAACCGCAAAATTTTTCATGGCAATGGTTAGATGATTCGACAGTAAAATTGGCGTTTTTCTTGAACTCAGGTTGTTTTGCTACTAGCGTGGTACGAGAAATTATTAATCAGAATGGGCAGGATAATGTCGATGCTAAAGATTTTATTGAGTAATGACGATGGTGTAAATGCTCCAGGAATTCAAACGCTTGCGGCAGCGCTACGCCAATATTATCATGTTCAAGTAATTGCGCCTGATCGTAATCGCAGTGGTGCGTCTAATGCACTTACATTAGATAGACCGCTAAAAATTCAAACGTTAAGTAACGGCGATCTTTCTGTCCAAGAAGGAACGCCGACTGACTGTGTCTATATTGGCGTGAATAAAGTCGTTCGTCCGCGCCCTGATATTGTGGTATCGGGGATTAACTGTGGCCCTAATTTGGGTGATGACGTGATTTATTCAGGTACGGTGGCAGCAGCAACGGAAGGCCGTCATTTAGGGTTGCCGTCGATTGCCGTTTCGCTAGATGGTGAAATTCATTATGAAACGGCGGCAAAAGTGACTTGTGATATTCTCTCGATGTTACAAAAGAACCCATTACGAGCAGGAAATATCTTGAATATCAATGTACCTGATATCCCTTATGAAAAAATTAAGGGTATCAAAGTCACGCGTTGTGGTAGCCGCCACGCGGCATCGGAAGTGTATAATCTTGAAGACCCTAAAGGAAATATGCTGTACTGGTTAGGGCCTGTCGGGGAAATTCGCGATGCAGGGCCAGGGACAGACTTTGAAGCCGTTCAAAATGGTTATGTTTCCATTACGCCATTACAGGTCGACTTAACGGCGTATAAAGCGCACACATTGGTCGAAGAGTGGTTGGAAAAATCAGGAGTGACAGTAAAATGAAAACAGGGCTCATGAAAGAACTTTTGGCACAGTTACGCCAACAGGGAATTCACGATGAGCGCCTATTGGATGCTATTTCACAGGTTCCTCGTGAACGGTTTGTGGACGAAGCGCTCTCACATAAAGCCTACGATAATATCCCGTTACCAATTGGTCATGGGCAAACTATTTCACAGCCGTATATTGTGGCAAAAATGACGGCGTTATTGTCGTTAGCACCGAATGATAATGTGCTGGAAATCGGTACAGGTTCGGGGTACCAAACTGCGGTATTGGCGCATCTTGCACACCATGTGTTCTCGGTTGAGCGTGTTAAAAGTCTGCAATGGACAGCTAAACGTCGGCTTAAACAGCTGGATCTGCATAATGTGTCTACTCGCCATGGTGACGGCTGGGAAGGGTGGCAATCCAAAGGCCCATTTGATGCCATTATTGTTACAGCAGCACCAACAGAAATTCCGACTCTGTTGTTAGGACAATTAAAAGATGGTGGTCGAATGGTATTACCTGTTGGGGATAAAGAGCAATCCCTGAAGTTAATTACTCGACGGGGAAATGATTATCATGCAAACGTCATTGAAAAAGTACGTTTTGTGCCTCTTATTGCGGGTGAACTGCTTTAATTTATTTGCAATGGTATTTCTGCATTATAAAACGGATTGATTTTTTATAATGATGTTAAATAAAATGCCATTGCAAAAGTTTTACTAACTCAAATAGAAGTAAAACCATTCCAAATATGATATTTTACCCATCTAAAATTGAATCAGTGGCTTAAACTATTAAGTCATAATCTCAAATTGTTATCTTTTTGATATATTTAACTTGTTCACTATTTTGTATTTCTGCTTTAATAAGTGAAATATTTTATGGTAACTCTATTACTGACATAAAACTGAATTGTCGCGTCAGATTTTTCTTCACGGGAGAAGAAGCATGAAAATTGTTAGCCCTATAAGCAGAATTCGATGGGCAGTCATCTTTTCATTTAGCGGAGCGCTATTGGCAGGGTGTTCTACGCCATATCATCCAGCAGCACCTATTTCGAGTGTGAATGATAGCCAATCGCGTCAGCCAGTGGCTCAAAGGACAACATCTACTGCGTCAAACAGCACAGGGATGAGTACGGCAATGCCATCATCACGTCCAAACTTATCGAGTAATACGAATAATCAGCCGATAAACCGTACGTCGACGCCTGTAAATACAAGCAGCGATGGTCGTATTGTTTATAACCGTGATTATGGCAGTATTCCAAAAGGCAGTTATAGTGGGAATAGTTATACTGTTCAGCGTGGCGATACGTTATTTTATATCGCGTATATAACGGGTAATGATTTCCGCGAGTTAGCATCGAAAAACAATATACCTGAACCATACAGCTTAAATGTCGGTCAGGTAATTAATATTGGTAATACAAATGTGAACTCGAGCACGCAATTGGCGTCAAATTCATCAAATAGTCATCAGCAACCAGTTGATCTCCGAACAACTAATGAGTATCCTGCAAACAGTGGTGGTCAAACTTCGGGTAAGATGTTGCCGAATAATAGAAAACCTGCAACGCAAGTTTCTACAACAACGAATACGACTACTGCATCAACTGCTTCTACAGCAGCAAGTGGCACAAATAATTCGTCAATAAAATGGCGTTGGCCAGCAGAAGGGAAAATGATTGAAGGTTTCTCTGATGCCCAAGGCGGGAACAAAGGGGTGGATATTGCCGGTTCCCGAGGTCAATCTGTGCTCGCTTCTGCGCCAGGAAAAGTCGTTTACGCAGGTAATGCTTTGCGTGGATATGGAAATCTAATAATTATAAAACATAACGATGACTACTTGAGTGCTTACGCACACAACGATACGTTGCTTGTGCGCGATCAACAGGATGTAACTGAAGGTCAGAAAATAGCTACTATGGGTAGTACTGGTACAAGTTCAGTTAGACTACACTTTGAAATTCGTTACAAGGGAAAATCAGTAAACCCGTTGCGTTATTTACCGCAACGATAAACTGGGCAGAATGCTTTGACATTCTGTCCGCATTATCTAGGGTAGGAGTCACTGATGAGCCAAAGTTCGCTGAAAGTTAACGAGTTATATAATGACCTTGACGAAAGCAATTTAGACGACGCTTTTGATGAGAGTCAGTTTAAAGAAGAAGATCTGGTTTCTGAACAGGATGAAGAAATGGATTTACTCCAGAACACGAGTCAACGTGTTCTGGATGCTACCCAAATCTATCTAAGTGAAATTGGATTTTCACCACTCCTCACAGCAGAAGAAGAAGTTTTCTATGCTAGACGTGCACTGCGTGGCGATGTAGCTTCACGCCAGCGCATGATAGAAAGTAACCTTCGCTTAGTTGTGAAAATATCTCGCCGTTATAATAACCGAGGCCTTGCTTTACTCGATCTGATTGAAGAGGGTAACCTTGGGTTGATTCGTGCTGTTGAAAAATTTGATCCAGAAAAAGGATTCCGTTTTTCGACGTATGCGACGTGGTGGATCCGTCAAACGATTGAACGCGCCATTATGAATCAAACTCGCACCATTCGCCTTCCTATTCATATCGTAAAAGAACTCAATATCTATCTTCGTACTGCACGTGAATTAGCCCAAAAATTGGACCATGAGCCAAGCCCTGAAGAGATCGCTGAACAGCTAGATAAACCTGTTGAAGACGTCAGCCGTATGTTGCGTTTAAATGAACGAATTACATCTGTTGACACTCCAATTGCAGGGGACTCAGAGAAATCTTTGCTTGAGGTATTGTCTGATGATAATGATTCAGGCCCAGAAAATACAATTCAAGACAACGACTTAAAAGATAATATTGTTAAGTGGTTATATGAATTGAACCCAAAACAAAGGGAGGTTTTAGCACGTCGTTTTGGGCTTTTAGGTTATGAAGCAGAAACTCTTGAAGAGGTTGGGCGCGAAATTGGGCTCACTCGTGAACGAGTTCGTCAGATTCAGGTGGAAGGTTTAAGACGGTTAAAAGATATTTTACATGGCGAAGAACTGACATTAGAGTCGCTATTCAATATGTAGAGTGTTAATGAGATAAAAGATAAATAAGAATCCCTATAAGTGAAAGTTTATAGGGATTTTTTTATGACTAGACATAGCGTTAATTAATGGGAACACCGCTATGAAATTTAAAATCATTATCAGGCGTTGAAATTAATTCAGCTTCAATGATTCCAAAATAATTAACACGCTCAGTAATATCTTGTTTACTAATTAACTGAGCTAACTGCAAATAGTCTTGGTAATGTCGAGCTTCTGAGCGTAATAATGAAATATAAAAATTAGCCAGTTGTTCATCTAAATAAGGCGCTAATTTTGCAAACCGTTCACAAGAACGTGCTTCAATATAAGCACCAATAATCAGCTTATCGACTAAGGTTTTTGGATCGTGCGGATCGATATGGCTAAATAATCCTTTGGCATAACGGCCTGCAGTGATGCCATCATAAGGAATATTACGCTCGTGCATGATTTCCAACACTTGGTAAAAATGATGTAACTCTTCCTTGATGAGCAGCACCATTTTATCGATTAAATTTTGGCTATAAGGTGATTGTTTACGCGCCAGTATCTGTTTGGAAATCTGGTTTTTATTTCTTAAAGTGTGAACATCACCAATTCTATCGTAAGCAAAAGCCTCATAGGGTTTAAACCATTCGAGTAACGTAGCCGCACTGTCTTTATCCACGGCATATTTACGGATTAAAAATAGAGCACTTTGCGCGGCTTTTAACTCACACAATAAGTGGTCTTTAAGGATAATCGGTAAGTTTTCAGGCTGACTCGCTTTTTGCACCCATTCATCTGGGGTTTCACACTGTAAAAATTGCCGAATTGGTGCGAGTAACACCGCATACTCATCCATGTTAGTTATTCATATCCTTTAAACGATAAATCCAATCAAGGGCTTGGCGAGGTGTCAGCTTATCTGGGTCAATGCCATCCAGTGTGGTTAACACTGGAGAGGGTTCCGCCTCTTCCGTTGTTAAGAAACTCAGTTGTGCGCTATCGACATGACTCGCATTGGCATTATTCGAGATAATCTCTAGCTCTTTTAGTTTTTGCTTGGCGCGTTTAATCACCTCTTTAGGCACACCTGCTAACGACGCAACGGCAAGGCCATAGCTTTTACTGGCTGCACCTTCTTGAACATTGTGCATAAAGGCGATGGTATCACCGTGCTCAATGGCATCAAGATGGATATTTACGGCGCCTTCCAGTTTTTCAGGTAAGGTTGTCAGTTCAAAATAATGGGTTGCGAACAATGTCATTGCTTTGATTTTATTGACTAAGTTTTCAGCACAAGCCCATGCAAGAGAAAGCCCGTCATACGTTGAGGTACCACGACCGATCTCATCCATCAAGACCAAGCTGTGTTCGGTTGCATTATGCAAAATATTGGCTGTTTCAGTCATTTCCACCATGAATGTTGAACGACCAGAAGCAAGATCATCCGAGGCACCTACACGAGTAAAAATACGATCAATTGGGCCAATAACCGCTTTGCTAGCGGGCACAAAGCTACCGATATAGGCAAGCAAGGTAATCAGCGCAGTTTGACGCATATAGGTACTTTTACCGCCCATGTTTGGCCCTGTAATGATCAACAAACGGCGCTGTGGAGATAATGAAAGCGGGTTGGAAATAAACGGCTCACTTAATACTTGTTCAACGACTGGATGGCGGCCTTCTGTAATCTGAATACCTGCTTTTTCAGTGAGTTGTGGGCAGGCATAACCTAATGTTTCTGCGCGTTCAGCAAGGTTGGCTAAGACATCGAGTTCTGATAATGCCTCTGCACTGGTTTGTAACGCAGCAAGGTGTGGAAGTAGCATATCAAACAGTTCGTCATATAGCGCTTTTTCGATGGCTAATGCTTTCCCTTTAGAGGTTAGAACCTTATCTTCATACTCTTTGAGCTCAGGAATAATGTAGCGTTCAGCATTTTTTAAGGTTTGGCGACGTACATAGTGAATTGGCGTGAGATGACTTTGGCCGCGGCTGACTTGGATATAATAACCATGAACCGCGTTATAACCAACTTTTAATGTGTCGATACCTAATTTTTCGCGCTCGCGAATTTCTAATCGGTCGAGGTAATCTGTCGCGCCATCGGCCAAAGCACGCCATTCATCGAGTTCGCTATTGTAACCAGGGGCAATCACACCACCGTCACGTACTAATACAGGGGGAGCATCGATAATTGCGGTTTCCAATAAACTTTGCAGTTCATCAAATTGCCCAATTCGGCTTTGTAGTTCTTTTAAATACGGGCTACTGGATTGGCTAAGAATTTGATGTATATCGCTATATTGCTGGAATGCATAACGCATACGAGTTAAATCACGTGGTCGCGCAGAACGCAGTGCAAGGCGAGCAAGAACGCGTTCTAAGTCACCAATTTGGCGTAAAAACGGTTGTAATTCAAAACCGTGTTCCTGCAAAGCGCTAATTGCTTGCTGGCGGTTATTCAATACTTGGATATTACGCAGTGGGGTATGTAACCAGCGTTTTAGCATGCGGCTACCCATTGGTGTTACGCACATGTCTAAAATAGAGGCGAGTGTATTTTCAGTGCCACCCGCAAGGTTTTGGGTGATTTCTAGATTACGGCGTGTTGCCGCATCCAAAATGACATTATCATTTTGTTTTTCCATCACAATACTGCGAATATGTGGTAGCGAAGTGCGTTGGGTATCTTTGACATACTGCAGCAAACAACCTGCAGCACGTAGGGCTTTATGGGCATTCTCTACGCCAAAACCGATTAAATCTTTGGTGCCAAATTGCAATCCAAGCTGTTGTTTTGCCGTATCCAGTTCATATTCCCATAATGGACGGCGACGTAAGCCTTTATTATGTTCAATCAAGGACATACTGGCGAAATCTTCTGGGTACAAAAGCTCTGCAGGGCGCGTACGCTGTAACTCGGCTTGCAGGGTTTCTTCATCAGAAATTTCGCTGATAATAAAGCGGCCTGACGTGATGTCTAGTGTGGCAAAGCCGTAGCCTTGAGCATCTTGCCATACTGCGGCGAGTAGATTGTCTTGGCGTTCATTTAATAATGCTTCATCGGTGATGGTGCCTGGTGTGACAATGCGTACCACTTGGCGCTCAACGGGGCCTTTACTGGTTGCTGGGTCGCCAATTTGTTCGCAAATCGCGACAGATTCGCCCATTTGCACCAGTTTGGCGAGGTAACCTTCGGCAGCATGGTGTGGTACACCCGCCATCGGAATGGGTTGACCCGCAGATTGCCCGCGTTTTGTTAGGGAGATATCCAGTAATTGTGAGGCTTTTTTAGCATCATCAAAGAACAGTTCGTAAAAGTCCCCCATACGATAAAACAGCAGTATGTCTGAATGTTGTGCTTTTAGTTTTAAATACTGCTGCATCATTGGTGTGTGGGATTCGAAGCTTTGCTTATCAGTCATAGTGTTGTCTGTTCTAGCGTATTGAGTTAACGAAGTTCTGTGAGCGAGTTTAACGTTCACTAAAGGGTATAAAATACCACAGATCCCATCAAATGAGAGTAGGCAAACGTGTTACGCATGGATTTATCTATGGTATTACGCCAAAGTGATAGAGGGCAACTTGAGTTTGGTGATAAAGAGTCTGAAATGTGTCGTTGTCTATTTAGACATTTATGACTCGCGTGCTATTCTTGCTAGAGTTTACTGTTCTAAATTTACATACTGATCAAATTAGCGTCATTAATATTAAACCACGATGATAAAATGCACTATTGCCCGTTTGAAGTGAGGCTACAATGAAAAAGAATGAATTAATTCAAGCAACAAAACCGACACGTATTCAAATTATTCGTGCAGTGACAACGTCTACAGCGATTGAAATAGGGCAGGAGCCTCGTCGTCTTGAGGAAGAATTGAAAACGAAACGTGAAAAGTTTGGACATTTGAAATTAGCAATTTAATTTGTTTTTAAGGCTTCGTTAATCCAATATTTCATTGGTTCATAATTAAGGTTTATCCCTGCATGGATTGCAGCAATATATTGCTCAGGATGACAGAACCAACTTTCATAATTTAGTGTTTGTAAGCCATTTTGTACGGCCATCACATCAGCGAGTAAGCGCGATAAGCGCCCATTTCCTTCCCTAAACGGATGAATCAGAATCAATTCCACATGCACTGTTGCAATAGCTTCTATGGTTTGCTCACGGCTCATATTTGTACATGGCGTATATTTCTTTAGGTACTCTTTCTCGAATTGTTCGAGTAACTTTGCAACACGACCCGCAGGGGCAAACATAAAGCCACTCTTGCTAATATTCACCGTGCGTAACTGACCTGCCCACTCGTAAACATTCCCTAGCCATTGGTGGTGCCAGCGCTGGATAAGTGATACGGTGATTTGTTCTGTTGGAAATTGTTCTTCGAAAATGACTTGATACAGTTTTTCTAACAGGACTATCTCTGCATCATTGATATCATCAATGCTTGAAAGTCTTAGCTTATTCGCCAATACCTCATAATCAGAATCTATGGTAAATTTCCCTTCATTATTAGATACCTCGTATTTGTTCATCTTATATTTTCCATTCTTCAGATTGTTAGGTTAAATGGAACTAGAATTAATTATAAAGCAAATGATTAGCTTTGATTGGCGTGCTACGCATGGATTTATCTATGGTATTACGCCAAGGTGATAGAGGGCAACTTGAGTTTGGTGATAAAGTGTCTGAAATGTGTGGGCATTACTTGTTTGTGTGCGAAAATAAGTTTAACGACGTTGAGCAGGTGAAAAAACGCCCCTTAATTTAAGAGGCGTTTTTTGTTATTGCATCGATTTTTTCAGTTTTTCAACTTGTTCGGCGGTAACGGGCTTGCCTTGACCACCCCATTCAGCACGTGCCCATGAAAGCAAATCGGCGATTTCTTTTGGGTCTAAATCATCGGCAAAGCTTGGCATGGCGTACATGCGTTGCCCATTAGGGAATGTGGTGGTAGGAATACCCGTTAATACTACGCTAATAAAAGTTTCAGGGCTGTCCATCGCTAAAATGGCATTGCCTTTGAGGGCGGGAATACCATTCGGTACGCCTTCACCTGTAATGCCGTGGCAACCCGCACAAGTGGACATATACATCAAGCGACCCGTTTCCATTGTTGCGCCAATATCCGCGGTAGGTTGGGGACTGGCTTCTGGTAATGGAGCAGGTGGTGCTTTAGCGCCTAACACCTTTCCTTGCTTGTCCGTCATTAAGTAAATCGCCATGTCATCCACATCGCTTTTCTTCATTTGGCTGGTGGAAAAATGCGTCACGGTACTCATATCGGCAAAGGCTGAGCCTTGAGGGGCATTACCTGTCAGTAAAAACTGGCTCAAAGACGCAGTGTCATAGCCATGTTTAGATAACGCTTGTGCGGTGATATCTGGAATTGCAAGACCCGCTTCTTCCCCCCCTTGTAATGAGCGAGAAAATTCTACGCCCATCATCAGGTTACGTGGTGAGTGGCAGGCTCCGCAGTGGGCGAGACCTTCCACAATATATGCACCTCGGTTCCATTGCTCAGAGCGTTGTGGATCGTGTGGGGCATTTTGTTTCGGAAAATTAAGTAGCGTCCAAAAGTTCATAAACGGGCGAACAGGTAAAACAAATACGCCTGTATTCTCTTTGTTGGCCACGGCCATTGGCGGCAAGGTCATCACATACGCATACAGTGCATCAATATCTTCTGAGGTTGTCATATGTGTGAAAACAAACGGCATTGCAGGGTAGAGGTTGCCCCTTTCTTTGCCAATGCCATCTTTAAGCGCGCGATGGAAATCGGCACGCGTATAGTTACCGATACCGAATTGTTTATCAGGGGTGATATTAGTGGAATAAATGGTACCAAACGGTGTTCCGATAGCCCGTCCACCAGCGGCTAGAGGCCCCTCAGGTAAAGAGTGGCAACCAAAACAATCCCCTGCAATAGCCAGTTCTTGCCCGCGAGGTATTAACCTTGCGACTTCTTCCGAGGTGAGTGGTTTGTCTAAGTCAGGGCCAATGCTGGAGGTACGAAATGCACCAAACAGGATTGAAAGCATCAGTGCAGCAAATAGTACAATGATGATATAGAGCGTTTTACGTATGGAACGAGAGTTAGTCATCGTCGTTCTCCCTAATCAATTACGCAGCCAGGAGTGTCGAGGGCGACTTTCCTCACAGCTTCGTAGTAACGCACATACCCAGTGCAGCGGCAAATATGCTCATTTAGCGCCTCTTCAATGGCTTGTTCAAGGTCAACCCGTTTGACTGGATTCTTTTTGAGTTTATCGAGGAACACTGTGGCTCCTGTGACAAAACCTGGTGCGCAATAGCCACATTGAAAAGAGAAGTTTTCGATAAACGCTTGTTGGATCGAGGTCAATTCGACAACGTTTCCTTGTTCATCCAGTTTTGCTTGCCCTTCGATAGTGACAATGTTTTTGTTATTAAAGTAGTGTGCGCCAAAAATACAGGTACGGCTTTCAACAGTAGTGCCATCAGGTTGAATTTCCATGATGGTGCAGGCGTGGCAAATCCCCTGTCCGCAACCAAAGTGAGTTCCTGTTAGGTCTAGATATTCATGAAGGAACTCAATCATTGGCATCCCAACAGGGACGTCAATAGGGCCAATTTTTTGACCATTGATGGTTAAGGTTAATGGCTTGCGCTCAATAATCGGAACGGCATTTTTGATATTCATGAGAGGGCCTTTTTAATTTTATCTACCGTAATAGGAAATTCATAAAAACGTTTCCCTGTCGCGTGGGTGAGTGCGTTGCTAGTGGCGGGAAGGATAGGGATCATCCCTAGTTCTGCCATACCTTTCGGCGGAGAGGTTTCAGACAACGGAGGCAAATAATCGATGGTTTGCTGCCAAACGGCCACGTCTTTTGCACGGGGTAAAACATAGCGGTTAAAGTTCCACGTACCGTTACCCGGGCCATCTTCATACAGTGGCAGTTCTTCCATCAATGCATGCCCGATGCCCATTGCCGTACCACCTTGAATTTGCCCAGAAACCAGCTCAGGGACTATCATGGTACCGGGGTCCATAATCATATGATGGCGCATTACATCCACTTCTCCTGTCATAGTGTTGACGTTGAGCTCGACTAAGCAACACGCGGGAGTGACCGTTGTTGGGTCTGCTTTCGCACGTTGAGTCGGTGGGTAGTACGCCATTTTACGTTTGATAAAGTGGTAACCGCCTGTTGTCATTTGTTTTTTCAATTCATTTGGCGCACCATCACCATAACGAATGGATATGGCATCAAGAGGCAGGTTTTTTAGCCCCACGGTTGGAATATCAAAATCAGAGCGAGCCCATTGCCAGCTGGAATAACCATGTACTGCAATCCCCGTGATTAGTCCCATCTCATGGGCACGCTTGGCTAAAATATTGAAAGGGATGGGCTTCATACCACCACCTCCAATGCCATCGGGCCCCACTCGAATATCTGAAAACTCAACATTTAGACCGTTAAATGCACCGCCTCCAGGGCCTTCGCTCCAAATGCTTTTTGCCGCAGGCCATAAGGTATTTTCCAGTAAGAAGTGACCCGCTTGGCGTGTGCCAAAACCGATATAGTAGACTCCACTGGATGAGCTCATATCAGGGATTAACGCAGGTGTCCAATACGGATCGCTTTTGGCAAGTTCGTCTTGTTTTTTCTGATCTGCCCAGCTGGTTTTTAACGGTAATTCAGCAAATTCGGTGACGCCAAACTCCACTACATCAGGAGCTTTACTGAGAGCTTGCCATACCATCACTTGTTGAGCAGTCGTTCCCCCTGTGCCGATTTCTTGCATGCAGTGGCGCATGGTCAGTTTACCGTCGGCATCAAATTCAAGGGAAAGGATGGTAGGTACGCCGCTAGAACCATACACTTGTTGAACTTGAGCAAAGCCAACACCGTACAGCTTGCCAGGGTTTTTGGCATCATATTCGGTTTTGTTTTTCTCACGATCTTGCCAAATCGGATGCTTTTCTGCCAAGTTCAGCATTTCCACATTGCGTGGGTCTCCTGCGATTACGCCACCTTGGGTATTCGGATAACCTTCTAAAATGGCGTTACGACGGCGTAACTCTATTGGGTCGATATTCAGGTTATGCGCTATTTCATCTACCATCAATTCAGTTACTGCCATGGATTGCAGCGACCCAAAACCTCGCATTGAACCAGCTTCAACCGCAGGCGTTGCCATGGCGAGCGCGGTTAAATCAGATTTTGGGAAATAATAAATAGATTGTGCACCCCGTACCGCAACATGAGAAACCGCAACGGATAAGTTTTCACGCCCTCCGCCATTGCAGTTATATGTGCCTTTTAAAACATCAAATTTCCCCGTTTTTTTATCGCCGATAATGGTCACGTCCATTTCAATCGAATGGCGCTTCATCCCCATTTGGAACTGTTCATAACGGTCATTAGCCATGCGCACAGGCAGGCCATCTGCGTAAAAACTGGCAACTAAGGCATAGAATGGAAAAACCGAATAATCTTTCGAACCATAGCCCACCGTTGAGCCTGTTAATAAAACAATGTTTTCAACAGGAAAGTGTTTGTTATTTTTCGATAATTCTGCCGCTGCATTGACGACACCTGCGGGAGATTGTGTCGCCGTCAAAATATGCAGAGTTTTGGTTTTGGCATCATACCATGTGTTGCAATTATCAGGCTCCATGGCGCAAGGGTCGATGGATTGCGAAAAACCGTGGCGTTCAAGCACAAATTTGTCTGGGTTTTGGCGTGCTGCGGCAATTTCTTGCTCAATTTCCCGTGCGTAATCCATGGCTCTTTCTTGCTTATCAGGCCGTTGTTCTGCTTGATGAAGGGCTTGAATAAAGCCTCCACCACGATCTTTGCGAATAACAGGGGGAACGGTGATGGCATGTTTAGGGTCATAAGGAGGCCAAACAGGTGTATTGCCATCAAAACCGCCTTTAATCCCAGAATCCTGGTAAGGGGAGAAAATTGATGGGGAAAGCGGCGTTTCCCCACCAATTCGTACATAGCGGGCCGCCCCATAATTTGCAGGTGGTTTAGGGCCTGTAACGGCGCCATATTTCACTGTATTCGTTGCAAAGCGCAACATACGCTGCGCTGCACTGTATTTATCAAAGTCTTGGTAAATCAAAATGGCAACTGGGTGGCCAATAATTGGTGCTGTTTCCCCTAACGGAACTAGCACATTGGTACCGTAAAAACCTTTGCCCATCCCTGTATCTTGGGGGATATTCAGGCCATCACGGATGAGGTCTTCTTGTAAGATGACTTTATCAGGTTGTAAGTTTGGCCCTAGCATTGAAATATCAATACCTTCAAATATTTTATCCGCATTGGTGGCTTTTAACATAAAGGCATAACTTTGTTTTTTTGGCCAGCCTGGAATATCTTTGGCGCGGTAATCACGGGCGAAGTTTTTTCTCCCCGTGACTTTTTCAACGCCATCCCAACGAAAACGCGCTTTACCATTTTGCCCAATCCAGTCGGTTTTCGGTGAATCTGAATCCAATTCAACCGCAAGGGCAAAAGGGAGTTTACCTACCATGACGGTAATCCCTGCGATGGTACCTAATTTAATAAAATTACGCCTAGAAATATGTCCCGTCATTATGTACTCCCAAATTTTATTATTAGGGGGATTTGCATTAGAGGTAGTAATAAATAATGTGTTTGTATAATTAAATATAAGATTATTTTATGACAAATAAATCAAATCACATTTAGATGGTTAATATGTGATTACTCAATAAGTTACATAAATAGTATGGGTATCTATAAAGGGTTATGGGAAATGAGTAAAGGGTTTTATACAAGAAAGTGAATAATCTTGGTGGAGTAATCTTAATTGGACAATTTTAACAAAAATCACTGCCTAAAATTCATGTTGAGTTAATGGGGTAAAATCATTTTGATTATTTTTAAATAAATTCAATATATAATTAAATATATAACGATTCTATTTTTTGATTGTTATTAATTTTAATGAGAAGCCAGACTGACCGGTTCATTTTGTTAGTCTGGCTTTTTTAGGTTATTGACGTAAGGCTTTAACGTGTTCTGGCGTTACATCAGCAGGTTGACCACCCCATTCAACACGTAGAAAATTGACTAATTCGCTGATTTGTTGGTCGCTCAGCTTATTCGCAAAACCTGGCATGCTTTGTAGGCTTTGGTTATTTGGAAATTGTTGTTCTGGTAAACCATCCAAAATAGCATTAATCAGATTGGTACTGTCTACATCACGTAATGTTGAATTGCCTTTCATCGCAACGGCCACATTCGGTTTACCGCCACCATCGTAAGCGTGGCAGCCAGAACAAGTTTCTAAATACACTTGTCGGCCTTGTGGGTTACCTTCGCCCATTTTTAGTGGCAATGTGGTAGGTGGGTTGTCGCCCATCAGATAAGTGGCGATTGCGCTATTATCTTCAGGAGTTAAATGCTGTGAACTCAGGTAAATCACAGGGTGCATATCACTATAGGCTGAACCTTGTGGGGCGATACCCGTCATGAAAAATTGCTGTAAATCCTGTTTTGTCCAGCCACGTGCAGCGAGCGCCTCTGGCGTAATGTCAGGTGCGATAAAGCGCCCTAATGCACCACCTTTCATATAGTTGTCCAAATCCATTTCACCTAAAGCTCCCCTTGGCGTGTGGCATTCAGAGCAATGTTCCAATACGTTAACTAAATATTTTCCACGTTGCCATTCAGGAGAGCTGCCTTGAGAGCTGTCTGGAAGCGGTTTATCGTTAAAAAATAGCAGGTTCCAACCAATCATTGCCATGCGCTGATTTAGCGGGAAAGGCAATGAGTTTTCGGGTGGTGCAACATCCACCGCTGGGCGGCTCATCAAGTAGCTGTAAATTGCATCGGAGTCTTCTCGGGTTATACCTTTGTAGGAGGTATATGGCATCGCAGGGTAAAGGTGTTTACTCGGCGGTGAGATCCCTTGAGTAAGCGCCTTATAAAACTGATCTTTTGTCCAGCGGCCAATCCCAAAATCTGCAGAAGGGGTCAAGTTACTGCTATAGATGGTACCAAAAGGCGTATCAAGGGGAAATCCGCCCGCAAGTGGTGCGCCGTTAGTGCTGGTATGGCAAGCTGCGCAGTCGCTAGCGAGAGTCAGGTAGCGACCTCGTTCAATTTCTTGGGGAGTTGAGGTCACTTTTTGAGCGGGGCCATCCAATGTACGGCTTTCATACCAGTAAAGTACAGCCCAAACGACGATAATTATCGCAATCAGCCATAAAATGATTTTTTTGATCATTTGATTGCCTCCTTGATAAGCCCAGGAGTAGCAAGAACAACTTCTCGCACCGCATCATAATAACGAACGTAGCCTGTACAACGGCAAATATGGTTGTTCAGAGCCTGCTTAATGGCTTCCTCTAATTCTTCCTCTTTAATTGGGTTACGTTGAAGTTCCTCAATAAAAACGGTTGCTGCATTGACAAAACCAGGAGTGCAATAGCCACACTGGAAGCTAAAATGCTCAATAAAAGCTTGTTGCACAGGGGATAATTTCACATCCCCATTTTCCGCTTTAGTTGCAGCCCCCTCAATGGTACGAATGCTTTTGTTGTTAAAAAAGTGAGCGCCTGTGATGCAGGTGCGGATCTCTTCACTGGTACCTGAAGGGTGGTCTAAGATCACCACGCAGGCGTGGCAAATACCTTGACCACAACCTAGACGTGAACCCGTTAAATCAACATATTCATGAAGGAAATCAATCATCATGAGGCCTTCAGGTACATCCATTGGCCCATAAGATTGACCATTAATGGTTAATGTCAGCGGAAGGAAATTTAAGCTCATGATAATACCTCTTGAATGTCTTTAGCTCGCACAGGGAGGTGCAAGAAATGGTGGCCAGTTGCATCGGCGATAGCATTGACGATAGATGAAACCACAGGGATCATCACTACCTCAGCAACCCCTTTTGGGGGATCGGTTTCTGAGAGTCCAGGTAGGATTTCACTGGTCTGCTGCCAAACTGCAACGTCACTGGCGAGTGGAAGATGGTAACGGTTGAAGTTCCATGTTCCATTACCAGGGCCGTCTTCATACAGAGGTAAATATTCATGGAGGGCATGACCGATACCCATTGCGAGACCACCTTGGATTTGCCCTGAAACCAGTTGTGGAACGATTAAATTACCGCATTCCACAACGGTGTGATGGTCAAGTAATTCAACTTGCCCCGTGGCTTTATCAATGGACAATTCTGTGACAGTCGCTACTGCACTGTAGTAGGTTACACCTGCATTATTTCTTTGCGTATCAGGGTAATAGGCTTTTTCACGATGACAGACTTGGTAATCCTTTTCAGCAAAACGCAACGCGAGCCCATCGACGGGTAAGCGGCGCATTTCGCCTTGAATGCTAAAATCGGCTTCAGCCCATTGCCAGCGGTTAAATACGTGGCTAACTGCACCTGTCACACCCCCCATTTCAAAGGTGCGATCGATTAATCGCTGTAAACTTAACACCTCTAATCCATCGGCAGTTAGCCCTTCAGCAACCCAGCGTGCATCTTCGCGGCGTACAACTAATGGTGCGGCTTGCCCTCCGCCAATGCCCTCTTGCCAAATTGACATTGCAGCTGGCCACAGTCCATGTTCGAACACGAGTCGAGCCGCTTCTTCTGTACTGTGGGTAAAGTAGTATGCGGAATTACTGGCACTTGACGGTGAGCAATAATTTGGCGTCCAGAGTGGGTTTTGCGCTAAGCGGTCTTGTTCTTCCTGTGCCATGGCAAACGGGTTACCCGTTGATATCATAGGCAAAATCGACCAGTCAGCTACAGAAAAGTGAGCAAGTTCAGCGGGTTTTCCAAGCCATTTTGCGCATACAACGGCTTGAGAGGTAGACATGCCCGTTCCCATTTCAGCCCCACTATGGTAGATGGCAATTTTGCCTTCTCGCGTTAGCTCTACACGAGCAAATGACGATTCCGCGCCTGTCCCAAAGTCTTTTTGCACACAGGAAATCCCTGTACCAAAAAATTTCCCACTATTTTTGGCTTCGTAATCGGCTTTGCGTTTGGCCCTTTCGGTCCACATCGGGTGAGCTGCGCAGCGCGTTAATACTTCATCGGCACGGATCGCGCCGCCTGGGATTGCCCCTTGGGTATTTTTCATCCCTGATTTGATTAGATTGTTTAGGCGAAATTCAATGGGGTCAGCCTTGAGCAGCTTCGCAGCTTCCTCCATTAACATATCGGTAGCAGCCATGGCTTGCAGTGTGCCGTAACCTCGAGCAGAGCCAGCATCGACCGCTCGTGATGCAATGCCAACTGCAGAAAGGTCACTACGAGGAATATAATAAATTGCCTGTGCTCCCGTGGCACCAACCATCACAACGGATGGTGTAAAGTTACAGCGTCCACCGCCATCACCAATAAATGAGGCGCTGAGAGCTTCAATTTTATGTGTTTTCTTGTTG
This sequence comes from Providencia sp. SP181, assembly GCF_050446505.1. Taxonomy (NCBI): domain Bacteria; kingdom Pseudomonadati; phylum Pseudomonadota; class Gammaproteobacteria; order Enterobacterales; family Morganellaceae; genus Providencia; species Providencia sp. SP181. Next base: position 92,065 of record NZ_JBBPXM010000010.1, on the reverse strand, counting down.
ACGGCTAATGTGTAATCCATGTCGAAAGCGTGGCGCTTGATACTGGATTGGAATTGCTCATAGCGGTCATTAGCTAGACGAATAGGTACGCCATCGCCATATAGTGTTGCCATGGCGCCATAATAAGGGAATGGGGCGTGGTCTTTTGAACCATAACCCACTGTAAAACAAGGATGTAGGAATATTTGCTTAATTGGGAACGTTGATTTAGCCAGCATTTCAGGCAACGATGCCGCCACTTCTTGTGGTGACTGAGTTGGGATCACAAGGTGGAATGATTGCGTTTTTGCATCATACCAACCATTGGCATTATCAGGCTCTAATGCAGCGGTATCAATGGATTGAGTTGAATATTTGCGTTTAATGACTAACCAGTCTTCAGGGGGATTTTCCAATTGTTTGGCTAGCGCATCGGCAAAAAACATACCTTCTTCATCCAGTTTTCCACCTTCACGGCCTTCAGGCCATACGGGAAGATGTTTTTTCATCCCAATGGGTGATATCGGCATGTCTTTCATACTGGAATAAATATCTGGGTCGTAAGGGTTTTCACTTCCAATACGTACTCCACGATAGGTGCCCCAAGGGTCACGTTCTAATGGCCCTGTAAATGCACCATATTGAATAATATCATCGTGGAATTTAAGCGTTTCTTTGGCAAAGCGGAATTTTGCAAAGTCATGGTAAATGAGCAGTGCCACAGCTTGGCCTAAATAGGCAGGGGTTTTCCCTTCGGGAAGAAGCAAGTCTTCTCCGTAAAACTCAGGGAAAGCAACACCGTCTTTTTCTAAGTCACTTGCCGTCACAATGCGGTCTGGCATCAAGCCATCGCTGAGCCTATCGAGGTTAAAACCTTGGTAAATTTTGTCCGCTTGGGTCACTCTGAGTAAAAATGCGTGGCCTTGTTGTTTTGGCCAGTGGGGAATATCCCGTGCTCGGATGTCTCTGGCGAAAACTTTTTCACCTTGCACTTTAGAAAAGGCATCAATACGAAATTTTATTCGCTTATCAACGGGGTTCCAGTCTGGGGACTGAAGAATTTTTTCCTCAAATAGCACATCAAAAGCGCGGCTATATAAAGGGGCGAGATACACTGAAATTCCAGCAACAACGGCACATTTTAGAAAGTGTCTGCGGGAGAGTTCGACATTGCTTTTGCTCATAATAAACCCTTACACTTATTATATTACATCTATATTGTTTTATTTATCATTACTCTGAAAATTATTACATACTGATTCAAATATTGTCTAATTGTGAATGGTTGGCAAGCTACTATTAACAATAACTTGTTATCTTATTGAATATCCCTTATTTATTAGAGCATAAATAAATATACGTCTGAATAATTACAATTATGAATATTGGCATATTAATATTAGCAGCTGGTCGCAGCCAGCGTTTTAAAAATGCAGGTGGAAAAGGCAGTAAATTGAATCTTCTATTAGGTGAACAAACTGTTTTTGAAAAAACACTTTTAAATTCAATGGATAGCAAGCTTGCTGTTCATGTTGTAACCAGGCCTGATAATGAGGGGGTTATTCACAGTTGCTTACAATATAATATTCCATTCTCATTGTTGGATAGTGATGGATTAGGCGAATCTATAGCGTTGGGCATTAAAAATACATCTTATTTAGATGGTTGGTTAATTCAATTAGCGGATATGCCTTATATAAGTAGCAGTCTACTCCTCTGTGTTGCCAATAACCTCAATCACCATTCGCTCGTTAGACCTGTATATGGTGGATTGCCTGGTCATCCAGTGGGAATATCTGCAAAGTATTATTCAGAATTAATTAAATTAGCAGGGGATGATGGGGCAAAATCAATATTACGTCACAATTTTGTTTATGAATTAGAGATAAATGATGAAAGTGTTATTAAAGATATTGATTATCCAATAGTTGATAATGAATAGGAGCAAGTATGCTGCGTGAAGATGTTTTTGTTATTTCTCAAGCCCTTTCTTGGATAAAAGAAGAGCCCATTTGGTTGTGTACTGTGCTGAGTACGTATGGTTCTTCTCCTCGCAGCCCAGGGTCGCTCCTTGTCGCAAAAGCGGATGGCCAGTATGTTGGTTCTTTGTCAGGTGGTTGTATTGAGGAAGATTTTATTCAGCGTATTCAAGATGCGAAATACCTAAATGGTAGTCAAATTGTTCGCTATGGTCGCGGTGGATTAGAGGCGAAAGTGAATTTGCCTTGTGATGGTAGTTTAGATGTTTTAATTGAATATTTACCTAAGAGTGACGAAAGTGTTAGTTATCTCACTGAAATACATCAAGCACTATTAGGATATACCGCAATTAATAAAAAAATCATCTTGCCCCAACGCGGTGAAATTAGTACAGCCAATAATCAACAGATTCCAACCCAAATAGAGCGTGTTGGTGATGACATTCAATTTTATATTGCCGCACCACCACGGTTAATTATTGCAGGGATCTCGAATGTTGGGATTTATTGTGCAAGTTTTGCGGCAACATTGGGGTTCGAAGTGATCATTTGCGAGCACCGTGAGGATGAATTAGGGCGTTTTTCTGGGCAGCTTTCTAGCCAGTTTGAGGTGATTAAATTATTTCCTGCCCGTTATTTAGAGTCCCAAAGTTGTACGCCAAATACGGCCATTGTTTCTTTAACACATGATCCTCGTATTGATGACCTAACATTGATGGAGGCTGTGAATACCCCTGCGTTTTATATTGGTGCAATGGGGTCAAGCCGCACAAGTGCACGTCGACGTGAACGGTTATTGGGCGCTGGCGGAATGTCATTGGCGGAAATCGACCGTATTCACGCGCCTATTGGTATTCCAATTGGTAGCAAAACGCCGCCTGAAATTGCGTTAGCGATAATGGCAGACATTGTCGCATACAAAAATGGTGTGAAAGGCCAGAACGATAAACAAATAAAAAATCATTTATCGGCGGTAAATCAATAAGTTAAAGTTTAAGATAGGGCGGCCAGTTTATCGCCCTGTCTTTAATGATATCTGATGTTATCGTTGTACAGCAGTCACCATGATTTCTACAAGTACTTGTTCCCGCGCCATATTCGCTTCAACAGCTGCACGTGCTGGGCTGTGCTCAACAGGCATCCAGCTTTCCCAAACCGCATTAAATGCAGCAAAGTCCCGATGCATATTTTTAATCCAAACTTGAGCGGATAAAATGCACGTTTTATCGCTTTGACTTGCTGCTAATAATGCATCAATTTTATCAAGAACGTCTTGAGTCTGTTGTGTAATGTCACCCGTTAAATCGCTAGGAACTTGGCCAGATAAGTACACAAGGCCACCAAACTCAACACTGTCTGCTAGGCGTGGCTTTGGATTATTTCGTTTAATACTCATATTTACCTCGTTAATCCTGCAAGAGAAATGGGGGATGTTTTTGTCGTAATCAATTGACTTAATATTTCTGCACTGCCCGCAGCTAGAGTAAACCCTAAACTACCATGGCCAATATTTAACCAAAGGTTTTTATAGGTAGTTTTTCCTAATAGTGGTGGGCCCTTTGGTGTTGATGGCCGTAACCCATACCATGCAGGGGCATCATCCACTTTAGGTAAATGTGGAAACGTTTTTTTCACAATGTCCTTTAAGGCATTCACGCGGTTATCGCGCAGCCCTGAATCATCATAACCAATATCGACCATGGCAGCGATGCGCAGTTGGTCATTCAATTTGGCATAAACAATTTTATTACCATAATCAGTCACATTCATCTTAGGGACACAATGCTCAGCTTGTGGGTATTCAACGCTAAGACTATAACCTTTTAAGCCTAACATAGGGACATCAATTCCCAGCGGTTTAAGTAATTCTCGGCTGCCGTTGCCAGCACAAACAATAACCTCATCAGCCTGAATATTTCCCTGGTGAGTGACTATTCCAGTAATGCAATTATTGTGTTGGGTAAAGGATTTGACACTACGTTGCAAGCAGAGAGTAAACTGTGGCTGCGTGTTTAAATATTGCAGCACGTTTTTGCAAAATAAATAACAATCGGCACTTTCATCATCAGGGGCATAAATTGCGCCAACGAGCTGTGATTGGATATGTTTTAGAGAGGGTTCTAACTCAGTAATTTCAGCGGGCGTTAAGATTTTTTGAAATTGACTATCAGCCGTTTCACACGCTTTTTGAAAGCTTTTTTTATCGCGATGAATAATTAATTTCCCTGATTTTTCCCAAGCAAAGTCAGCGATATCACCATTTTTCCGCCACATATTCATTATGTTTTGGCTTAATAGTGATAAGCGCAGAATATGTGCACCATTGATTTTATTGGTTTTACGGTTACACGCTAGGGTAAATTGCGCTAACCATGACCATTGCTGAATTGATGGGGTTATTTTCAGATTCAACGGGGAGTCGTTTTTCCCCATCCAGCGCAGCCCTTGTAAGGGAACGCCAGAATCGGCAAGTGGCGAAACATAGCGGTAACTCAGCTGCCCACCGTTAGCAAAGCTGGTTTGCATTCCGACATCTGAGTCAGATTCAAGCAAGGTGACGGTTTGACCCGCTTTAATTAACGCGTATGCGGTGCTTAACCCAATCACACCCGCTCCAATAATCACCACATGTTTAGCCATAATATTCCACAACCTATAATAATGTAGGAATGAATATTTAACGGCGAATAGGCTAACTAAACAATTGAGTTTTCATTACCAGAGTATAACTTTTGGTTAACGACTTTATTCCTTTTTTCGAGAGTTAACGCTAATGTATTGACGTAATTTTGTGCGGCTTTGGTTAATGGTTTATCTGCACGGTGGAAAACAGAAACCGCTAATCGCAGTCCTTCTTTTAACGGATAGATCATCGATTCTGGTAGTGTGTGTTCTGCTGAGAAAATATCCGTAATGCTGCAACCTAACCCTGCTTGAACAAACTCGGCAGCCATATGGTAAGTGTGTACGCTGATATTTGATTCAGCGAATTGATGACGCTTTTGTAAAAGCTGAGACAATGAATCAGAGCCAGGATGGATCCAACGTTCTTGGTCAATATCAACTAAGGAAACGGGGGTGTGTAATGGTGGCTGACTGTCAACATAGACTAAGGGAATATCAGCAATTGGCAGCACAGTAATCCCCCCTTCGATTTCAAGATTAAAGCCAATACCAATGTCCAAATCTTGCTGTGTTAATAATTGCAGAATATCTGTTGTGTGGTGGGTTCCAATCGTGAGTTTTATATTGGGGTGTTTTTTAATAAACAGGGCGGTGACTTCGGGTACTAGGTTTAACCCTAGGCTTGGCAAACAGCCGATAGCTAATTTACCTTGCGGATTACGGGATAAATTTTGTGCTAAAATTCTGAGCTTATCTAAATTTTGATAAACTTCTTTTGCCTCTTCAAACAATAAATTCGCTTCATCTGTAGGGATTAGTTTTCCTCTAATTCGTTGAAATAAAACCAATCCAAGCTGCTGCTCTGCATGTTTTAACGCTTTACTCGCCGCGGGTTGAGAAATATGAAGGACTTCTGCCGCTCGTGTTAAAGAACCACAAGTCATGACTGCGTAAAATATATCAAGATGCCGTAATTTCATGCTATGAAACCTACCATTTTTGTTTATCAAGGTATTTTACCGAATTAATCCTATTTAATCCGATGCGGTCGTCATTTTGTGATGGGATACGAGAAAAGAATTTTTTGCATAAGGAGATACTTTAACGAGAAAGGAAAATGCCAGTCTATATCTTTTGGTTATAAACTGGCACTTTATAAAGTAGGTTAGGCGAAATAGGTACCTATTTCGATGAATATTTTAATTAAGATACTGTTTGAAATATCCACGATAAATGCCCCCACCATTGGCACGACTAAGAAAGCTTTATGGGACGGGCTAAATGCTTTTGTGACGGTTTGCATATTTGCAATAGCAGTAGGCGTTGCCCCCATACCGAATCCACAATGTCCCGCGCTAATCACTACCGCATCATAGTCTTTGCCCATCATCTTAAAGGTCACAAAGCAGGCGAACAGCACCATAACTACAGTTTGCACAGCAATAATTAATAAAACAGGGCCTGCCATGCTGGCTAATTGACCGAATTTTAAAGACATCAATGCCATCGCTAAGAATAATGACAAGGCAACGCTACCAAGAACATCAACGGTAGGCTCAAACACTTCATGTTTAAATACATGCGTTAATACATTTCGGATGATAATACCGACAAATAAACACCAAACGAAGGTCGGTAATTGCAGAACTGTATCTTTGAATAAGGCACTAATATACCCACCAACAACAATACAGATAATCAGCATTGAGATAGTTTCAATGACATTGTTGGCATTGATTTTACGTTTAACGCTAGGTTGTTCAAATGCTTCAACAATCGTTTCTTTTTCTAATTCAGTGGCTTTTGGGATTGTCACTTTTTTCAATAAATGGCGAGCTACTGGACCACCAATTAAACCACCCAATACTAAACCTAAAGTAGCACATGCCATCGCTAATTCAACGGCACCTGTAACACCATATTTATCGGCTAATACTGGCCCCCAAGCCCCCGCGTTTCCGTGGCCACCCGTTAAGGTGATTGAACCCGCTATTAAGCCAATAAATGGGCTCTCATTTAGCATGACTGCCATGCCCATACCCACAGTATTTTGAATTGCAATTAAAATGGTGACGGCGATAGTTAATAATACCAGTGGCTTGCCGCCTTTTATTAATCGTGAAAAATCCGAACTTAGCCCAATGGATGAGAAGAAGGTGATCATCAGAATACTTTGTAAGGATGCATCGAAAGTAAAAGAATACCCTGCAGTTTTATCGATAATCAATAAAATAATGGCCACAATAAAACCGCCAACAACGGCTTCAGGAATATGGTTTTTCTGTAAAAAGGGCGTGTATTTAACAACAAACATCCCAATCAATAGCGCTAAACAAGCGACTAATAATGTGTAGCTGGCATCTAAAATCATTATTTTACCTCAAATAAGCTTACCAGAGCTTCTTTTATCGTTATTTAACATTAATGATAAATTAAGCTACTTTGCGCAACCTTTGTTTAACAATGAGTTTTGTTTGGGTATCTATAACCTTTAGTTAACTCTAGGCTGTGTATTAGGCAGGATGAAAATATGGTATTTATTAAGCGAAAATCGCGAGAAGTAGCGTGAATAGCAGGTTTCCAAAGAACTTATTTATTTGAAGGTGGCGATATAACAATGAAATTTAAACGGATGTACCTGAACGCCATGCAGCATAAGTAATTATAAGAAATGTGATGTACAACATAAAAGAAAATAGACAGGTAGGAGTGGAATATGGGGCACATAATCTATTTTTGATGCATTGTGCAAATTTTGTCGAAAGCGTCGTCTAAAAAACCATCGACAATTAAGTGTCAGGTATTTTATTAACCTCTTGATTTTAAGTAATACACATCAATCTTTTATCGATGATAAATTGTGGATGGTTACTTTTAAATGGAATAAGTACAAATATAATAAACAAACGTTATTTGATAATTTTGTTTCAGGCTTATATTTGGTTTATTTTACCATCTTATTAAGGCCATCGAATTTGGCTTGTTTATTAATAGATTGTTTTTATAAGATTATTATTATTTAAATTGTTTTAAACCCATATAAAAGTCAAATTTACTCGGATATCTCGTCAGTCAATTGTTTGCTATGATGGCCTAATTACAATAGGTTAGGTTATATTTAGGTTGTTTAATCATGCAGTGGTGTGCAAATCTAAAAGCATATCTTTAATTCAAAATTTCTTTTTTATTAGGTGTTTTTAATATTGTTTTATGGAGTGTTTTAAATGCAAAAAACGATCCGCCAAGTCACCTTTGATTTATTACGTAAGTTGGATATTACAACCGTTTTTGGGAACCCAGGTTCAACAGAAGAAACATTCTTGAAAGATTTCCCAAGTGATTTTCGTTATATCCAAACCTTGCAAGAAGCCTCCGCTGTCGCTGCCGCTGATGGTTATGCACAAGGAATGCGTAAGGTTGCAATGGTCAACGTACATACTTCTGCAGGTTTAAGCAACGCCATGAGTAATATTTTGACGGCATATATGAACCGCACGCCATTAATCATTACAGCGGGGAACCAAACGCGAGAAATGTTATTAATGGAACCTTGGCTTACCAATATTGAGCCAGAAACCTTACCGAAACCGTGGGTAAAATGGAGCTATCAGCCAGTACGTGCAGAAGATGTCCCCGCGGCTTTTATGCGTGCTTATGCGATGGCGCTGCAACCGCCTGCAGGGCCCGTATTTTTGTCAATCCCGCTGGATGATTGGGACAAACCTGCATTAGCACAAGAGGCAGTCGTTCGTTCAGTGCCACAGCGTATTGGTTATGATCCTGTTCGATTACAAGAGTTTGCCACTGCGTTATCTAATGCAAAGAATCCCGTGCTAATTTATGGTTCCGCCATTGCTCGAGGGCAAGGGTGGGATATCGGCATTAAGCTTGCAGAGAAATTAAATGTCCCCGTGTGGGCGGCGCCTGCTTCTGAACGCCCGCCATTCCCTGAGACGCACCCGTTATATGCAGGCGGGTTACCTTTTGCGACTAAACCATTATCTGAAAAACTGGAAGGACATGACTTAGCCATTGTTATTGGTGCGCCAGTATTTAGATATTACCCTTATGTTGCAGGGAGTTATATTCCTGAAAAGTTGCGATTATTGCATATCACGGATGACCCCATAGAAGCTGGGAGAGCCCCTGTTGGCGATAGCTTATTAAGTGATGCGGTGCTTGCTCTAGAAGGGTTAATCAACTTAGTTGCACCGCGTGCTGCATCAAACAGTGTGGTGAAACATCCCCATGGTTTGGCGCCGCACCCAGCAGCACCTGAACAAACGAGCCAGAGCTCAATATTGAGTGCAACAGAGTTATTTCGCACGTTAAGGGAAGTTTCACCGAAAGAGACTGTCTTAGTAGAAGAATCACCTTCAAACCTAGGTGAGCTTCATCGTGAATGGCCAATTGAATCCCCTGATTCATTTTATACATTTGCAAGTGGTTCATTAGGTTGGAATTTACCTGCAAGTGTGGGGATTGCATTAGCAGAAAGGGATAGTGGGCGTCATCGCCCAGTGATGGCCATTATTGGAGATGGCTCCATGCAGTACTCTATTCAAGGTTTATGGAGTGCAGCGCAGCAGAATTTACCAATTGTGTTTATCATTGTGAAAAACAATGAATATGCAATTTTAAAATCATTTGCGGTATTGGAAGAGACCCCAGGCGTGCCAGGGCTTGATATTCCAAACTTAGATATTGTGGCTTTAGGTAAGGGGTATGGTTGCACTGCGGTGAGAGCTGAAACGGTGGAGGATGTGAAAAAAACGTGTGAAGAGGCGTTTAAGCGTAATGGGCCGACGGTAATTGAAGTCCCTATTTTGCCTTCAATTCCACCACTCATTTAATGTTAGTGACTTTATTGGATAGCTCCTCGTTAGGGGCTATTTTTTTATCTATGTTTTATTCAAGGAATAGATAGAGTCGATAAATTATGATGTTTATTTAATAAAGTTAGACAGGACTCGATATTTATGACGCCCCATCCTCAAGCAAAGCTCGCTTTAGCTATTTTGCAAAAATATTTATCTGATTCATTAATTGCAGTTTATCTGCATGGATCGGCTGTTTCGGGTGGCCTAAGACCAACGAGTGATATTGATTTACTTGTTGTGGTTGACAAGCCGCTGACAGAGATATGCCGTGAACAGCTTGTGCGAGGGCTAATGGCGATTTCTGGCTTATACCCGATTGATCCAGAAGGGCGCCGACCACTTGAGGTTGCCGTGTTTTTATCAAGTGAATTAAACATGCTTTCTTCCCCAGCAAAATGTGAATTAATGTACGGGGAGTGGTTACGCACAGAGTATGAACAAGGGGTATTTGAAGGGCAAACCCAAGACCCTGAATTTACATTGATGTTAGCGCAAGCTGCACAAGATGCGGTCGCTTTATGGCATAAGGAAATGCACAGTTTACCCATGATAGGCCAGCCTGATATACGAAAAGCGATATTAGATGCTCTTCCTAACTTACTGTTATCTTTAAAGGGGGATGAACGCAATGTGTTACTCACCCTTGTGCGAATGTGGTACACCATGAAGACAGGGTTATTTATTTCAAAGGATGGGGCAGCCAATTGGGCAATAGATTTAATGCCTACGGCGTTATCCTCAATAATTATAATGGCCAAAAATGACTATTTAACGGGGGCTTCTACTGACTGGGCAGACCAAACAGAGGGCATTAAGCCGTGTGTTGATTATTTAGCTGAATGTATTCGTACTTGTTCTTAGATGAGCTCAATCGATGTGTGTTTTGGTGCTCTTTAAGTGCGATTAAAACCCTGTTTGTTGGATGTTTAAAGAATCTAAAAAATACATGATTTATACTGCTTTGCTGTTTGATTAACGAGGGAACAAAAACGTGGAAAAAAAATCAATTAACCCTACAACTGTCTTTAATTCTTTGCAGTATGGCTTTAGCCAAGCAATAGAAACAACGGGAACTCGCCAATTATTTTTATCAGGCCAAGTGGGCGTAAACGCTAATCAAGAAACAGTGGCGGGGGGAATTTATGAACAAACTGTTCAGTCACTGGTAAATATCGAACATGTGCTGCGTGAGGTGGGGGGAAACTTATCGAATGTGACTGTTTTGCGTATTTACATTAAAGATGGGGCGAATAGCCACGAAGAACAATTAGACATCGCTAAGGCATTAAAAGAAAAGTTTGGTGATGCACCACCCGCTTCTTCTTGGATTATTGTTACAGGACTTTCATTACCTGAGTGGCTAATTGAAATTGAAGCCCATGCGGTCTTAAATTAACCCGAAAAAATTGAAAAAGCCGATAATCAAATCAGCTTTTTCATATCACAGCTTATTAGTGTTTAACGAGCGTTGAGAAGTAGTAAACTAACGGAACTGCAAGTATCCACAAACTAATTGGAATTTCTCGCCATTGCCCTGCAACGGCTTTAATTAAAATGTAAAATAGCAGCCCACCAGCAATGCCTGTCCCGAAACTATTGGCGATTAACGTAATCATTACCATCATTAATACAGGCAATCCGTCGGTAAAGTTAGCTAAATCGACTTTCCGTAATCCGCTGAACATATTTAAGCCGATTAAAATCAGGGCTGGTGCAGTGGCTTGCGCAGGGATCATTAATGCGATTGGGGTAAATAGTAGCATCAATAAAAACATAATTGCAGCGGCCAGCGCAGTCATCCCTGTTTTGCCACCCGCTTCTGCGGCAGCGGATGATTCAATTAATGCTGTTGCTGCAGGAATTCCTACCCATGGCCCTAATGCTGCCGCAATGGAGTCCACAATAAACGGGCGGTTAATATTAGGCATATTGCCTTCTTTATCTAATAAACCCGCTTCCCCGCCGACGGCTAAGGTGGTGCCCATTGTGGAAAAGAATTCGGCGGCAAAAAAGACAAATAAGAACGGTAAAAAGGCAATATTCAAGGCGCCAATTAAGTCCACTTGGCCTAATACTGGGGCAACAGAATGTGGCACGCCAATAAAGCTTTCAGGTAGTTTTGTCACACCAAAAGGGATACCTAAAAGGGTGGCAAATAAGATGGCCCACAAAATACCGCCTGGAATTTTACGAGCTTGCAAGGCTATGGCGACAAAAAATCCTGCAAGTGCAACCAGGGCTCCAGGCGACAAAAAATCCCCTAACATCAGTGCATTTGTTTTTGGGTTAGCAAGGACTAACCCTGCATTACGAAAGCCTAATATCGCGACAAACAAGCCTATTGATGCGGTAAGCCCAAGCTTTATGGATTGCGGTACAGAGCGCGTCACGACCTCACGCAAGCCAAATTTAGTGAGCAGGAAAAATAAAATACCCGACCAACAAGCGATACCTAAACCGATTTGCCAATCAATGCCTTCACTGCCAGCAAGGGTGATCCCGACTAAGACTGAACCGCCAATTCCAGGGCCGACAATAAAAGGTAAATTCGCATAAAAAGCCATTAATAAGCTCGCGAGTACGAACACAATAATAGTGCCAGTGGTTGCAGCGCCTTTATCCATCCCGCCCGCAGCCAGTAACCCAGGGATCACCACAAGAAGGTAAGCCGCAGCCAAAAAACCTGTGATCCCCGCTAAACATTCCGTTTTGACTGAACTGCCGCGTTCACGCAAGGCAAAGCATTTTTCAAGCCAATTCCCTGATACTGGCTTATTAATTGAATTGTCAGCCATGAGTTGGCTCTCCTTTTATTATTTTAATTACGTTATGCATGTTCATTACGGTGGATAATTGCATCAACAATTTGGCGCGTTGTGCCATCGGTGAGCCCTAAATCGGTTAAGTGCGGCCCTGCATTACACGCAAGACAAGTGCCTTCAATCGCTTTAAATACACGGTAAGGTGGCTCCCAATCCGCAATTTCACTGCTTAAATCACGGAGTTGTCGAAATTGTGCTGCAAGCTCAGGAGCTGGGAGGTCTGATAACATTCCCGCAATTGGCATCGCAACATGGGCTAAGACTTTGCCATTTTGCACTAATGCCATACCACCGCCGCTTTCAATTAGTAAGTTACATGCAATGGCCATATCTTGTGGATCACGGCCTAATGCAACAAGGTTATGGGAATCATGGGAGTAACTTGTTGCTATGGCTCCGCGGAGCTCTCCCCAACCTGCTAGTAGCGCGATTTGGGGCTTTGATTCATGGCGTGCATGGCGGTGTTGAACTCTAATAAGGCTAAAATTATCAGGAAGTTGGACAACACCCTCATTAATTTCTACATCAACTTCCCCCCATTGGGTAAAACGGGCGCCTTGAATATGGCGTAAACGCGCCGTACCGTTATTGACTCCATCAATTCTAAGTTGGCAATCATCGGCAGTAATCGGGGAAAGTCGCATCGTTTCACGAGGAGGTAAAACATCACTTGGTGAATGGATAGTGGTGAGTAGCTTACCCTTTTCGGCAATTTTTTGGCCTGCAACATACACTGAATGGGCTTTTAATGTTTGTAGTGAATCAAAAGTCACCAAGTTGGCTTTTCGACCTGCAGCAATTAAACCTAAGTCATTACGTTGTAAACGGATTGCGCCATTCAGTGTCGCAAAGCGTAGTGCATCAGTCACGGGCATTCCGTGTTCAATTAATAAGTTAAGTAGCGCAATGATACCGCCTTTTTCCAATAACATATCGGGTGGTACATCATCCGTGCACACGGTAATTTGTGAAGATAAATGGGGCAGTGATTTCAACGTGGTGACAATGTCGGGTAACAGGTAAGGGTGTGAACCGCGAATTTCGAGAGTGAGCCCTGCGCGTAATTTTTCGAGGGCATCTTCCGCTGACGTCAGCTCATGATCAGATGTGACACCTGCTGCAAGATAGGCTTGTAAATCCGCCCCTTTTAGCCCGCGGGCATGCCCTTCAATCAATTTCCCTGAGCGTAATCCCGCTTCTAAGATTTCTTCCATGCGTTCACTGCCATGAAGCACACCAAACATGTCCATGACTTCAGCGACGCCGTGGACTTCTGGCCAGCTCAGCATAGTCGACATCTCTTCGCCTTCGAAATCGGCACCTGACATTTCTAATCCAGGAGTGGAAGGCACTGAAGACGGTGCGGCGACCATGACATCCAGTGGTAAATTTCGACTAGCATCAATGGCATAACGTACACCGTCAAGGCCTAATACATTAGCAAGCTCATGGGGATCCCAAAAGACGGTTGTCGTGCCTTGTGTTAAGACAATTTCTGCGTAGCGTACAGGAGGCAAATGGGAACTTTCTAAATGCACGTGTGTGTCAATCAACCCTGGAGAGATAAAATAGCCAGATAAATTATGAGTCTCTTTTGCATCTGTACGTGTACCTGTTGGATGAACGCTAGCGATAAGATTACCCGTGATCCCGATATCCGCGGGGCGAATTTCCCCCGTGACCATATCAATGATATTGGCATTGGTCAGTAAAAGGTCAAAAGGAATATCCCCTTTTGCAGACTGAACGACGTGACGTCGACTTTGCTCTTTTTTGCACATAAGACACCATCCCTATAATTTATGACAGTTACTTTATGAGCAACGCAAACGTTTGCCAAGATGATAAAATTTATCAGTTCATAAGAAAAGGTTATAATGCGATGAATACTTCAGGAATATTTAATCAATTTAATAATAGGCCGCTATGACTGAACCTTGGCAACGCTTGCCCGCGCTCACGCTTAAGCAACTTCAGTATTTTGTCACGTTGGCAAAGTTACGTCATTTCACAGAAACGGCAAGCCGCTTATCTGTCAGTCAGCCTGCGTTGAGTAGCGCGATACGGCAAATCGAGTCTGTTTTAGGCGGGAAATTGATCAACCGAACGGCTTCATCCGTCTCTTTAACAGAATTAGGGATTGCTATTTTGCCTCATGCTCAACAGATATTGAGTGTTTCCCATCGCGCATTTAGTGAAATTCAAAAAATTATCGAAGAGGGGGGCGATGGCACACTACGGATTGGCCTTGTTCCTTCAGTGAGTTCATTATTGTTTCCTGCGGTGCCTGAATTATTAAGCCAACATTTTCCGAGGTTAAAAATTGAATTTTATGACCAAACCAATGATTCGCTGGTAAACCAATTGGTTAATCATGAAATAGATTTTGGGATAGGGGTCATTGATAGCTTTGTTCCACAAGACTTACGTATTTTCCCTCTACAAGATGACCCATTTGTAGCGGTAATTCATTCCGATGATGTATTGGCTAGTAATGAATTTCATTTACCTTGGAAATTACTTAATGGTCGTGATATCGCTGTTTTTTCAAAAGGAAATATCCAGCGGTTGGTGACTGCAACAATTGAAAGTCATCGATTGAAACTAAATCCACGCTATCAAGTGGATTATATTGAAACGCTGTATGGTTTGGTACGATCAAAATTAGCCATTGCGATTTTGCCTCAACTGTATACTGTCAATTTACGTGACCCTGAACTAAAAGTACTGCAACTACAACAACCTGAACTTGCTCGAACTGTAGCGTTAATTCGCAATAATGCAGCGGAGACACCAATGATAGAGTCTATTTTTCAGGTGCTTTTAAATGCATTAAAGGATAAGAGAGGGTAACGAAATTATTACACTTTTTTCTTATTGAGTGTAACGCTATTTATTATTATAAAAACATAACTCAGTACACACTCAAGATTAAAGCATTTAACGTAAAGTTATTTTTGTCTATTTATATTTAAATCGTATAGATGAATAAAAATGCATTTTAGTAGATATTTAATATTATAAAATATAACCAATTGATTTTAAATATATTACTATAATGCTCAGTCTATTGAGAATATTTAATGAAAACACTCCTGAGATTCAGCTGCTTAACGGTTTCGTTGCTACTACTTTCAGCTTGTGACGATTTTGATGCCATTGGAAGTAAAGGTAAGTTTTATTATAGCAACCCAAGTACCAGTAATATTTGGTTTAAAGTTGATGGGAAACGCTATGAAATTTTACCTAATGGAAGTGGCGTTATTATGCTCTCCAGTGGTGTCCATCATTTAGAAAATGATAAAGGCGAAATGACCGAGTTTATGATTTTTGAAAATAACTCTGGGGGTATCCTTAACCCAAATCATTTTATCTATTATACCTTATCTGAGGTTTATGCCGTAGATGGAAAGTCAGACCGCTTTAAACCTGTAAGCTACCCTATTACTATTAATGGTCATAAGTTAGATTTACCGATCCGCAGTGCTAATGCAGTAATCATTGATACTAATTTATTTAGATGTAGTTACCCAATAGGAGAAGCTTTTCCTGATTCAATTACACTTTATGATGATAACTCAGATGGTAATATTAAATCTAAATGTTTTGACCAACTTGAATTGGTTAAGTATATGGCTAATGAATATGACCAAAATTTAATGCCAGCTACGCTCGGTGACGAAGGTATTAATTCTATTAATATGGTTTTTAATTATGACATACCGAAAGTTATATTTAATGATAAAAATGTACAATTAAAAGCGCAGCAACTTGTTGCGCTTACTGAACAGTTGAAAAATACAGATGATGTTGATATTCATAAAAAATTAAATAAAGAATTTCATCAGGCAACGATTGAGTTAGTCGATAAGCATGCTGTGAGTGCCACCAATAATACAGTTGAGGAAAATATAAAATATAACGATTTTATTCAAGAAGTTAATATGCTTAGAGGAAATGGTATATGGGTAAAATCCAATAATTAAGTTTATTATAGATATTTCTCGTTGATTACCTTAATTTTGCTTGTTTAAGGTAATCTATTTTGTTTGTTTTTAATTCAGAATATGCTTATTCAGCAAGCAGAGTAATCTTATGTGAAATAATGTCATAAAACGAGACATTGGTGTGGCAATACTCATATTAATCTCACCAAGGAACTCGGCGATGAACCTATCTAAACAATCAATTTTCACCGTCATATCAACAGCATTTTTATTGCTGTTTTCTTCGGTTTCAAGCAGTAAAACTGTGATTGAGACGAAACAAGATCCTGAAGTATTAGATTTAGTTTTTATTCTCGATAAAAGCGGTTCGATGTCTGGTTTCGAGTCGGACACTATTGGTGGGTACAATAGTGTACTTGCTGAAAACAAAGATAAAAAATCAAAAACTTATATCACGACTATTTTATTTAATGACAAAACAAGTTTATTGCATAATCGTGAACCAATTGGCAAAGTGGCTAACTTAACGCTGAATGATTATCCTGTTGGTGGATATACCGCATTACTTGATGCTATTGGTGAGGGCATCGAAAAAATGCGTGAAAATAGAAAAATCACCAAAAACAATAATGTTCTTTTTGTCATTATTACAGACGGACAAGAGAATAGTAGCCGCAAATATTCATCTTCTAAAATTAAAGCCATGATTAAGTCGGCAGAAACAGAAGATAAATGGGACTTTATTTTCTTAGGTGCCAATATTGATGCGATTTCGGAAGCTGAAAATATTGGTATTAAAAGTTCGAATGCAACGGGATATGTACAAGACGGTGAAGGGTACGATAAAGCGTATCGCGCTGTAAATAAAGCCGTCGAAGCGAAGCAACAAGCTGCACCAATATCAGAGGATTGGAAACAGGAAGTTGAAGCTGATGTGAAGGAACGCAAAAAATAATAAGGTAACCAAGCCTAGAGGGAGTTTATCAAGGATGGGGAATCAGGGATGAGTAGCCGCAGGAGATAGGCTAACATAAGATTGGATCCATAAATGAATGTGAAGTTGTAGACTAAAATGCCCTTAAGAATAGTTTATATCCTAAGGGCATTTATCAATTAGTTTACTTGTTTTAGTGCGTCAAACATTGTTTTTGCAAGGCTATCTTGTGGTGATTGCATGCCTGGTAAAACAAAATAATATCCCCCGCCAAATGGTTTAATATAGCGCTCAAGCGGTTCACCATTTAACCGTTTTTGAGTATCAATAAAGCCTGCTTTTAAATTGCTTTGGTAAGAAATAAAAATTAACCCCATATCCAGAGCGCCAGCGTCTGTTAATCCTAATGAATAACTGTAACTTCGGCGTCTTAACTTGGCGGTATGGCGTTCAGGATTACGCGGCTCAGCACGACGCATGTGGGAATCAAATAACACACGATCGCCATGAGGGTCTTTATCAAAAGCAGGATCGTCATGTTCCTGCTTCATGCCCATTGGTGCCCCAGTAGCTTTATGGCGACCAAAGTCATTTTCTTGGTCTTCTAAAGGCGTTCTATCCCAAAATTCAAGGTTAAAACGTATCAAGCGCACAGCCTGATAAGTCCCACCATCACACCATGCGGGCTCTTTACCGCCAGAGATCCAAATTAATTCATTCATCAGCGCGGCATCATCGGCTGAAGCATTTCCTGTACCATCTTTGAAACCAAATAGGTTAATAGGTGTACTGTGGTTATCGATGTCACGGGAAGGCAAGAAACCATCAATTTTCCACAGTGGAAAACTGTAAGGTGAAATATGACGCAAGATGTCTCTTAAGGCATAGATGACGCTTTCTTGGCTGTTCGCACAAATTTGCAGCATGATATCACCACCGCACCATTTTGCTTCTAACCGATCATTTGGGAAGCTGGCCATTTCCACGAGCTGTTTTGGTTTTATTTTGTCTAATCCAAAGCGTGAATCAAACAGGCTATTTCCAAGTGCTACGGTGACGGTGAGCGAATCAGGTTGTAGGTGGGTACCAAGAATACCTGATTCAGCAGGTGGCATTTTATCATTTGTGGTTGATGGTGCCTGCTGAGGTTGTGTTAGGTAGGCTATCCTCTGCGATAAAAGCGAAAAAACAGTTTGTAGTTCATCAAACTTGGTCGTGGTGATATTGAAAGCAATAAAAGAGGCATTTTTTTGCTCGGGTGTTAATACCCCAGCTTGGTGCTGACCGAGATAATTTATTGTTTTATCGTAATTTAACTGGCAGTTAGCGATTTGCTCTTTCGCTTTTAACGCAGGGGCTGCAAAAATGGCACTACCAATCGCGAGGGCTTTTAATGCAGAACGGCGAGATAGCCCATTGGCAGGGGGTTGGCTTCTAAGTTTAGCTTGCATAAATTTATGCCTTAATATTTATAGTAAACATCAACATCGAGCTGCGCTCTTAATGTCGCTAAGATTTCAGCTTGTTGAGTTAATAAGGAGTAGAGTGCCATTTTGTCTTTTTGTTGTAATTGGCTGTGAGGTTGATACAGACCATTTGAAACTTGATAGGCCTGCACAATCTTATTCATTTTTTGATCATTTTCTTTTATTTGATCTAAGGTTTTAGGCTCAATAAAAGGGCTAAGAATTTCAATGATTTCTTGAGAACCTTTGAGGTTTGCTGCAATATCGGTTAAATCTGACAAACTGTAGATATTTTCTTTACCGTCTAACTTTGTTTCAATAATCATTTCCATAAAGTCAGCAGAGGCCTGAACTAGCTTAGGAATTTCAATCGTTTCTGTCATGACTCGCTTTTGTAAGTCATGCCCTTTTAATAATAGTTCTTCGGCAGGAGCAAGCGCTTGTTGGGCAGATTTTTGGTCAAATAATTGGTATTCAACGAGATGAAAACCAGTGAAGCGATAATCTTTTTCTTTATCGAGAAAATAATCAGCACGAGGGTTAATGGTTCTATCTGTATTACCAAATAGCACAATGATTGGACGCACTGTTTCATAATGCTGGTGGGCCGCAATATAGGCGGATTGGGCTTTGGCTAAATCCCCTTTTTTTAGCGACTGTTGTAGTAGGTTTAATTCTTCAACCATTTCTGCCAACTCAGCGTTGGCAAAATTAAGATAAGTTTGGATACTCGTTTGGTATTTTTCGGGGGTTGGGATATCCCCTTTGGCAACAATAATCTCATCCCCTGTTTGCACAGGGGAGCGTAGCGCCTTACCTTGAACCGTTGTTGAAATGGTTATGGTGAGTATTAAACTAAAAAAAATCCATCTCGTCTTATGCCTTAGCGAGCTGTACATGTTTTTTGCTCCGTGCAAATAATGGAATAACAATGAGCCAATAAAGGACAAAAGTGATTACGCTTAACCAAATAGGCTGAGAACGATATGCGAAGAAAGATGAAATAAAGTTCCCTGCAATGCCTGAATCATCGAGTAATCCAGTGGTATCCCATGCAGGATAGATTAAAAACTCAGGGATTGAATAATCATATTCAATGAATAAATTCGCGCTTTCTTCGACACCTTTAAGTAGCAAGGATAGGGCTAAAAATAACAGGATAACGCCAGTTACTCGGAAGAAAATTGCCCATGAAATAAGGCGGTTAGTGAGAAGGAATAGATATAACGTTAAGCCTGCAATGGCAATTCCTCCTCCCACTTCGGCAAAAAATGCAGATGCATTTGCTGATGTAAGCGACATGATAAAGCTGGAGAGAAACACCACAATTTCGCTGCCTTCACGTGCGATAGCAATGGCAATAATCAATGCGGCTCCCCACCAATTATGGTGTGCAGCATTACGGTTAATACCCGATTCTATTTCTGATTTCATCGAGCTGCCGTGTTTATTCATCCAGTACACCATTTGGACGATTAATATACAGGCAAGTAATTCCATGAAGATCATGAATAAGGATTGGCCAGTATCATCAAGAACATTAAACACGCCATAAATAAGCAAGGCGAGCAAGACTGAGATGATGACACCAAGAGCGACACCACCCCACAGGAATTTCATACCATTACGGGCATCTGGGTGGCGTTTTATCCACGCATAGATAATGCCAATAACGAGTAGGGCTTCAAAGCTTTCTCGCCAAACAACAAACAGAACTTGTCCCATATTTAACCCCTCTATTTAGCTACAATTTCGCCTTTAGGGCTAGAAAGATGGAAATCATCAAAGAAGGTATATGTACCTGGTTTGAGAGGCGCAATAACAACGACGGAGCTGGCTCCTGGCGCTAACACTTTTTCTTTACGTAGTTGAATGCTTTCAAATTCAGCGGGTTCAGTTCCTGTGTTGGTTATTTTAATACGGATGATTGTTTTTGCAGGAACTTCCAGTACGCGTGGAATTAAATCGCCATTTTTCATTTCTAATTCCACGGTGTATTTTTCTGCCGCAAAAACAGATTGAGGCAAAAAAGAGCAGGCAATAACCAGTAAAAAGCTCAGTAATATTTTCATTTTGGCTTAGGGAGTCCATTTATTAGCGCAAACAGAAAAAGGGCTTGCAGACAATGAGAGTTCCTACAAGACCCTTTGCTCACTTTAGATAAAACTAGTAGCTTCCTTTACGGCCTACACCTGCGTAGTCAAAGTCCCAAGAGACTTCAAAGGGTTGGAACCAAGGAGCAACACCCGTTTCTTTATCAATGTGGCGACCAAAGGCAACATCTTTATTATGTGAAGGTGGGTAAATTTTATAGGTCACACGATATTTCCCATTGCCATCTAACTTGATGTTTTCCCCATAGTGAGGGCCATCACTGGCAACCATAGGCATAAAAGTGCCTGTTTGAGTTTGCGGTTTATCACCCAGTTTCGTCACGGAGTATTCGATAGTTAGGTAAGGGATCCAATCGCCTTCTGCGAAGCCATTCGGATTATCTTCTACTGCATGGATGTCAGCTTCTAAGTGGATATCGGCTTTATCTGCCGCTAAGTGGGCCATTTTATGATGCCCTTCTTCAGTATCCATTGTAATGGGTTGTAAATAGACACCTTGAATTTCCATTCCGTTTTTAATCACTGGGTGGCCAAGCGGATACTCTTGAGCAAATGCAGAAATTGAAAACAACGCGAGACCCGAAACAGCAGCTTTGTAGGCGAGTTTCATTATTACGTCCTTACCATTATTTAAGTTAGAGTCGTAATGATAATCATTACTATTGTAAGATTACAAGTGAGTATTTTCGATCAGTGGCCATTTAAAAGCACGAAATGGTTGTTTTTTGATAAAAATCTAGGTGTTAGATAAAGTTATTATTCTTTGAAAAATAACTTTATACAGAATGTGCACTGTAAAACGGTTTATTATTTATTACATGATATATTCCATTAAAGGAAATTATTTTACTGAGAAATCTGTTGATAAATAAAGGTGTTGCAAATGCAAAAACGTTATCTTGATTGTTCAGCTTCAGAGATTGCAAATTTAAGTAAAAAGAGTCTGTTAGAAGCAATAAAAGCCAGTGAAGGGCGGTTACTCGTCTCTGAAACTATCGGGACGATTCAGCCTGTTTTAATGACGGTAACGAATGCAGAACTTGCAGCAAGCCAAGGCGCTGATATTTTGTTGTTAAACGTTTTCGATGTTAATCAACCTATTATGCAAGGTTTACCCCAAGGTATTGCACCAGAGGAAATTATCCGCACATTGAAACATTTAACAGGGCGTGCGATAGGTGTTAATTTAGAGCCAGTCCCTGCTGGGTTTAATAACCCAACTCAAGATGCTCAGTGGAAAATGTCTGAAGGGCGTTTAGCAACCGTTAAAAATGCGATGAAATTAAAAGAAATGGGGGTCGATATTATTGTTCTGACGGGGAATCCTGGCAATGGTGTCACCAACCAAGAAATTAATCAAAGCTTGAAAGAATTGAAGGCGGTTGTTGGCAATGATGTCATTTTGATTACAGGAAAAATGCATGCCGCAGGTGTGTTAAATGCATCGGCAGAGCAACTTATCACTGAGGATGATATTCGGGCATTTATTGCCAGTGGCGCAGATATTATTTTATTGCCAGCGCCAGGAACGGTTCCAGGTATTTCATTAGAATTTGTGCAAAAAATGGTGAGTTACTGCCATTCCCAAGGTGTGATGACAATGACGGCAATTGGCACCTCACAGGAAGGTGCGGATATACAGACGATCCGTCAAATTGCCCTAATGTGCAAAATGGCAGGGACTGATTTGCACCACATTGGCGACTCAGGGTACAACGGAATTGCCTTACCTGAAAATATTTTGAATTATGGCATTGTTATCCGTGGTGTTCGCCATACTTACGCTCGAATTGCGCGGTCAATTAACCGCTAAATCTCTTTTATTTCCGAGCGAATGACAATCTATTTTTCGTTCGGAAAATCATTTTTTTGGCAGAAAATTATACAATTTACACTATTCTTCAGGTAAAATTTCGCCCATTTTTTAAAACAATAAAAGAAGTGAGTTATGTCGCAAAATACTAATCCGGTGCCAAAAATTGGCTTCGTTTCACTCGGCTGCCCAAAAAACTTGGTGGACTCAGAACGTATTTTAACTGAATTGCGTACTGATGGTTATCAAGTTGTCCCAAGCTATGATGATGCTGATTTGGTCATTGTAAACACCTGTGGTTTTATCGATAGCGCGGTACAAGAATCGTTAGAAGCGATTGGCGAAGCGTTAAATGAAAACGGTAAAGTCATTGTGACAGGATGCCTTGGTGCAAAAGAAAACCAAATTCGTGAAGTCCATCCAAAAGTTTTGGAGATAACGGGGCCGCATAGTTATGAGCAAGTATTAAACCATGTTCATCATTATGTCCCGAAACCAGAACATGATCCTTTCTTGAGTTTAGTGCCTGAACAAGGCGTTAAGTTAACGCCAAAGCATTATGCTTATTTAAAAATATCAGAGGGTTGTAATCACCGTTGCACCTTCTGTATTATTCCTTCGATGCGTGGTGATTTAGATAGCCGCCCAATTGGTGATGTATTAAATGAAGCAAAACGTTTAGTCGCTTCTGGTGTGAGGGAACTCTTGGTTATTTCACAAGATACCTCTGCCTATGGTGTGGATGTTAAGCATCGCACAGGTTTTTGGGATGGTCAGCCAGTTAAAACAAGCATGATTGGATTATGTGAACAACTCGCTTCTATGGGGGTTTGGGTTCGTCTACATTATGTTTACCCTTATCCGCATGTGGATGACGTTATTCCACTTATGGCAGAAGGTAAGGTTTTACCTTATTTGGATATTCCTTTGCAGCATGCAAGCCCTAAAATATTAAAATTAATGAAACGCCCAGGTGCGGTGGAAAGGACGTTAGAGCGTATTAAGCGCTGGCGTGAAATTTGCCCTGAATTAACATTACGTTCAACCTTTATTGTGGGCTTTCCAGGCGAAACAGAAGAAGACTTCCAAATGTTGTTGGATTTCTTAACTGAAGCTAAATTAGACCGCGTTGGTTGCTTTAAATATAGCCCAGTGGAGGGCGCGAAAGCTAACGAACTTGCCGATCAAGTTCCTGAAGACGTCAAAGAAGAACGTTATCATCGCTTTATGCAATTACAGCAACAAATTTCAACGCAGAGGCTGCAAGATAAAATTGGTCGTGAAATTTGGGTGATTATTGATGAGGTTGATAATGAGGGGGCTGTTGGCCGTAGCATGGCAGATGCACCTGAAATTGATGGGATGGTGTATTTAAACGGTGAGTTTGATGTAAAAGTCGGGGATATCGTTAAAGTGCTTGTTGAGCACGCTGATGAGTATGACCTATGGGGCGCAATCGTTACTAAATAATAGACAAAGATTGTTTGTATCTTTTCGAGCCTACTTATTGTTTAATAAGTAGGCTTTTTTGGTTTCATTTTGAAATCATTCCTTATCTTTTGTTCAAAATTGACGTAGATCAAGCGCCGAAAATCTATTAAAGAATAACTTGATCTAGAATATAAAAATTAAATGGCAAGTTGACATAATCAAATAACTCTTATCGAAGAATAAGGATAACTATGTCGGCTCATTCATTATTTACAAATACACCAATAGAAGAAAATACAGCTTATTTAGATGATAATGAGCTTCTAATCTCGTTAATACGAGATACTGTTTTATCAGGGTTGTCTTCACTTCATGAACTTAACGCCGATGTTTCTTTGCTGAATATTCAAGGTGAAACATTGTGGTTAAGCCAAAAGTCACAAGACTATTTTGCAATAGCTGATTTACTATCAGGTGAAATGAGCAAGAACGCTCAGGAGCGTCTTTTTGCTAATCCTATTGAATTACATGGGAAATTTTATTATTTAGCGCCGATATATTCGCAATTTGGCGAGTTGTGGTTGATTGTGGCTTTATCAACAGCTCAAATGAATAGCAATATTCTTCTTGCTCTTTTGCAATCATTGGCAAGAGAATCTACTGCAAAGCTGAAATGCCAATCTTATATACAACCATCCTCAACGAAAC
This sequence comes from Providencia sp. SP181, assembly GCF_050446505.1. NCBI lineage: Bacteria > Pseudomonadati > Pseudomonadota > Gammaproteobacteria > Enterobacterales > Morganellaceae > Providencia > Providencia sp. SP181. The sequence continues at coordinate 67,367 of NZ_JBBPXM010000010.1, read as the reverse complement.
CATTTCAGGCTCCACGCATTGCGGATTTGAATATTCAGTCGGTTGAAAAAGCTCTCATTATTGAAGTGGCAAAAAACTGTCGAGGTAAAGTTCAGCAAATGCATCAGATTTTGAACATGGGAAGAACGACGCTGTGGCGAAAACTGAAGCAATATGACATTAATATTAAAGAATATAAGTAGTCACGCTCGGTGTTTTTTCATGTGGTTATGTAAAAAAAATGCTTCGGCGTATTTTGGATGGAGATGTATCATCTAAAATAGCTGAAGCGTAAAAGGCTGACCAACACTTACTGCAAATAGCCTCTGAAGTTGGCTGTATTGAGATAAAGAGCAATGAAAAAGAGACTGCATTATCTTTCAATATTACTTGTCAGTATGTTAATAGCAGCCTTATTTTTTTAGTTTAAGAAAATAGATGTCAAAATAATGCATGAGAGGTGTAATTTAGATTTTTATCAATGAGGGCTTAATGGAAATGTGCAATATAAACAATATTACTCCATCTAAAATAGTAAATAATCTATGTAATTATTACATCTGTAATCATTAATTAACTTAAGTGCATTTTGTGTAATAGTCGTGTAATCAAATTGCCCTTATTCATGAGAGTAAGGGTAATTTGTGAAATTAATAGCATATTAATCTATGTTTATCAAAATTCTTATGTGTTAATATTTTGTGAGAAATAATATCTGACGGCTTGAAATAAAACCATCAGATATAATGACTACTAGATTGTAAAAGCATATAGTATATATTACCTATATTTTGAATAGGTATTAATATATTCGTATTCTTGAATAAGTTGAGGGAGTGATTTTATACCTAATTTTGTATAGATGTTCGAACGATGTACTTCAACAGTTCTCGGAGATAATGAAAGTTTTTCAGCAGTTTCTTTACTGGTATTACCTTCTAAGATCATATCCATTATTTCTCTTTCCCTGACGGATAAACGCTCAAATTTGTCAGATAGATAGGTATATTTCTTGTGCTTTTCATATGAACTTAAAAATTGCTCTGTGGCACTATTGATTGCATTGAGAATCTCAATGTCTTTGAATGGAAAAGGGAAGAAGTCATAAGCGCCAGACTTAAAGCTTTCTTTACAGAGGCTAACCGAAGGTTCTTCAGCAAGGACAATAAAAGGAACAATACCAAAAGAGTTATTTATATTGGTTAATCGGCTAATACGATTTTCGTTATTTTTTAAAAATAACAAAATACATTCCTTTACATTGCTTTCTAAAGGGTAAGTATAATTACTAATAAATGTGTCTTCGTTATTATAAAAATTAAAGACAAAACCAAATGATTCCATCATTAATTTCAGTTTATTCTTAAAGACATTATCACTATCTATGATTACGTGAATGGTGTTATTCATCACCATACTCCTGTTGAACTGATTTGATATTCATATTAATTTGATAAAATAAGTAGATAAATATCGTTAAAAATAAATTTAGCGATAATGTTTTCTACAGAACGTTGTTTTTTTTATTAATGTATTACTGACCTTAATTTATATTAAAATTATCATCTAGTTAAATTTAATATAAAATAGAAACAATGGTTAAATTTTGTGTCAATGCGTAAGAATCGATTAATCTTATGTAACATTTTAGGTGCTTTTACTTGTTTGGCGAGTTTTTTAGGCTCAAAAATCAGATTGAAATTTTTATGACTGGCTCAATAATATCTTAAATAGTAAGTCATAAAAAGCCTAAGGAGTATATTTTATGCGATTTTATTAAGTAAGGGGGGCGATATGTAGTTTTGGAAGTTAAGGTGCTTTTTGCTTCTGACATGGTAGAATTTATTACAAACCTTTTTAACTGAGTGAATATACTTAATGGCTTCTTTAAAAGATGTTGCTCGACTTGCAAATGTATCTTTAATGACAGTTTCTAGGGCAATTAATAGCCCTGAATTGTTAAAACCAGATACATTAAAACAAGTTCAGCTAGCAATTAATGCACTCAACTACATTCCTGATTTTTCAGCGCGAAAAATTAGAGGAAAAAGTTCTAAGGTTTCAACGGTAGGGGTACTAGCTTTAGATACAGCAACGACGCCTTTTTCTGTTGAAATTATTTTGTCAATAGAGCAAACAGCTAGGCAATATGGTTGGAACAGTTTTGTTGTGAATATTACATCAAAGGAAGATAACGACAGGGCGGTTCGACAGCTATTGTCTCAACGTCCTGATGGTATTATTTTTACGACAATGGGATTAAGGGAAGTCACAATTCCTGAAGCTTTGCATCAAAGCCCGTTGGTTTTAGCGAACTGCGTTGATAAAAATAAATTGTTCCCTGCTTATATTCCTGATGACTTTAATGGTCAATACAGAGCGGTGGAGCGATTAATAGAGAAAGGTTACCGAAAGCCATTATGTTTATATATTCCATATGAGACGTTAGCAGGGAAAATACGCCGTGAAGCAGTGGAAACAGCATGGCGAAATGCTAATTTACCGCACGAAGACTTGATGCAATATCATCTTGAGCTTGGCGATGAGCATTATATTGATATTATTTCTCTAATTGATTCTCATTTTCAAAATAATAAGCCTGATTTTGATGTTATTATTTGTGGAAATGACCGTGTTGCTTTTTTAGCATATCAAATTTTATTAAGTCGGGGTTTACATATCCCAAATGATATTGCCATTCTTGGTTACGATAACATGATTGGGGTGGGGCATTTATTTTATCCCCCATTGAGCACAGTTGTATTGCCGCACTATCAGTTGGGGCAACAAGCTGCGCTTCACATAATAGAAGGGCGTCAGCAACAAGATATTCAATATGTGGCATGTGACCTTCTTGAGCGCAGCTCATTTTAACGGCATTCAAACTATTCCAACGAACATAACGACTTATTCAATCGCGTTGTTTATCGGCCAATAAGTAGCTTCTTTCAAGTGCGCTGACTGGTTTATCGTAAATAGTTGTAGTTTTCTCTGCTGTAGCTCTGGATAGATGCGGCAACTAAAATTTATTGCACCCTCATTGATGAAAATCTCGAGGCAAGATTGGTCAACGAAGGCATGAATTTTGAGTTGTTTGACTTGTGGTAAAGGTGCGCAACGACTATCACTGATAATATATTCAGGATAGTGTCGCATTAATGTTAACTGCTGGCTTTGGTTATCAACATAAAATTGCAGCCCATTTCCAATCCAGAAACCAAATTTTTCTGCTGAAGCACTTTGTGTTAAGTCCCAAATTAATTCAATTTCACAGCTACTCGCATCTTCACTTAGCAAAAGTGTGGTGTTTTTTTGCAAGCACATTTCTGGAAAATGGACCGCTGACCGCCGCAATTTTTTTAATTCACGAATGGGCTTTGCGATAATTTTACCTTGTTTTGATAAGGTAAGCTCCCTTGGTAATGTGAAACAACCTGACCATCCATGTTTATTTGAAGGCATATGACTTTCCCACATATCCATCCATGCTATCGCAATACGGCGCCCATCTTTTGCTAAAAAAGTTTGAGGTGCATAAAAATCTTGTCCAAAATCTAATTCAGTAAAGGGTTGGGTAATCTTATAAGGTGAATTGGGAGACCAACGCCCAATAAGGTAACCATTTTGATAGAGGTTTCTGTATTGGAAATTTATTGCTTTTTTTCCTTGAGGAGAAAATAAAGCAATAAATTGGTCATCGAGTGGAAAGAAGTCAGGGCATTCCCACATGTAGACATTTTTGTCATCTGTTTTAGCGAGTATCTGAAAATTAGGATCCCAGTGAAGTAAATCCATTGAGCTAAATAACAGAATTTTCCCTTGGTCAAATGTATCCCTTGCACCAACAACCATCCACCATTTGCCCTCTTGTTGCCACACTTTTGGATCGCGAAAGTGCATGTATCCCTCAGGGGCGGGAAGAACAATACCTTTTTTCACAAAATGAATGCCATCATTACTTACTGCTAAGCATTGAGATTGCTGAATTTGGCTGTCATCGCCTTCTTCGGCTAGCCAAATATGGCCCGTGTAAAATAAATACAGTTTACCTTCGTGACTGACGGCTGAGCCAGAAAAACAGCCATCACGGTCATAGTCCTCACTCGGAGCAAGCGCTATCGGTTGGTGTTGCCAATGTACCATATCAGTGCTTGTTGCATGACCCCAGTGCATTGGCCCCCACACGGAACTGTAGGGATGATGTTGGTAAAAAGCATGGTATAGGTTTTGATGATAAATTAATCCATTAGGGTCATTCATCCAACCTGATTGTGGTGCTAAATGATAGTGCGGATAAAACAGGGTATTTAGCTGTTTTGCATTTTTTTTAATGGCTTGATTTGCTCGTTCAATCTGTTTTTCCATAATGGATCCCTAACCTTTTTGCTATAACAAATCTGAAATGGATAAAATGGGGTGAGATAATACGTGTGTTTTCTAATCGATCACTTTATACTTTATGTTAACGTTAACAACTTAGATTTACTAGCTTAAATTTTCCTGGTCGGAAACTAAAAAGGTGAAAATATGAAAATATGGTCATTGGGCGATGCTGTTATTGATTTAATTCCATTAGAAAATATGCGGTATCAAGCTTGTGCAGGGGGGGCCCCTGTCAATGTTGCGGCTGGCGTTGCTAAGCTTGGCCATCCAAGCGGATTTATTGGTAGAGTCGGAGAAGATACATTTGGTCATTTTATGCAAAAAACCTTATTTGACCTAGGTGTTGATACACAGGCCATGGAATTTGATGAAGAATATCGAACAAGTACAGTATTAGTTTCATTACATGAAAATGGCGAACGTGAGTTTACTTTTTTAGTTTCGCCTTCAGCAGATCAATTTTTAAGTTCAAAAAACTTACCTCAGTTTGGTCAGGATATATTGCATTTTTGCTCACTCGCGCTTGTTCACCCAATATGCCGTACATCATTAACGGAAGGGTTAATTCAAATTAAGCAAGCTGGGGGCCGATTAAGTTTTGATGTAAATATTCGTCCACAAATGTGGGAAGATCACGAAGAAATGCATCAAGTTGTGGACACCTTTGCAAAACAGGCGGACATTTTAAAGCTTTCTGATGATGAATTACTTTGGTTAACGGGTGAGAGCCTATTTGATAAGGCGGTTGAAAAATTGCGTGATTATCCTGCGGAGCTTAAGGTCGTGACGCAAGGTTCGCAAGGGTGCAGGGTATTTACGACAGAGTATCATTTTTCAGTAAGTGCTTATTTAGTCGATAGTATTGATACCACGGGCGCTGGAGATGCTTTTATGGCTGGATTGTTAGCGGCAATTAATCAATATGGCATGGCTAATACAAAAGATAATTTGATGAAGATTATTTCTCAGGCAACAGCTTGTGGGGCTTTAGCCACAACTAAAAAAGGGGCAATTTCCGCAGCGCCAACGTCTCAAGAGCTTGTTGAATTTATGCAGCAGCAGCCGCCATTGCACCAAAAACAGATTTTTTAATGTGAAGAGTTAACGTGCAAATAAAATTTGGCTTTATATGCTATTTTTTATTTGCATATAATCTTAAATAGATAGCTTTAGAATGAGCGTTAGTAACATTTTATTTTCTTTATATTGGCGTATGATGTGGAGCAAATTTTACCTTATTTGACTTTATTGTAGGCTATATTATGTTGCTGCGTTCAGGTGTGGCTCTAGCTATTTTTTCCTATATTTTATGGGGAATAACGCCCTTATTTTATCGGCTGCTTCCTGAAGCTGAACCGCTAGAACTCCTTGCCCAACGTCTTATTTGGTCAATTCCATTGCTATTTTTAATCCGTTTAGTCATTAAAAATAAAACAATATGGAAACAAGTATGGGTTGATAAAAAGTCCATTATCCTTTGCCTTTTTAGTTCGTCCATTATGGCTATCTCTTGGACCACATTCACTTATGCACTCACTCATGGGCAAGTGTTAGCCGCAAGTTTGGGCTATTTTATCAATCCATTATTCTCTATTTTGCTCGGTGTTGTTTTTTTACGTGAAAGGTTAGTTTTTGCGGAAAAAATGGCCGTTACGTTTATTTTGTCTGGGGTTGGTTATCAAATCTGGCAATATGGTGAATTGCCTATTTTAGCACTCGTGATGGGGAGTGCGTTTGCGGTATATGGATTGATCCGTAAATTTATTCGGTTTGATGTTATTACTTCATTGTTTTTAGAAGCATTATGGTTGTTGCCTATTGCAATGGGTATTACTTGGTGGTTATCGTCAAAAGGGTTAAGTGCAGTGGAGGCGGGAGATTGGCAGCTTCGTATTTTGTATATGTTAGCGGCACCTGTGACGATTATTCCCTTGCTGTTTTTTACTGCGGCTATCAAACGCACATCACTCACTGTTATTGGTTTGGCCCAATATATAGAGCCAACTATCCAATTTTTACTCGCTGTGTTCTTGTTTAATGAACTGTTTGATTGGGTTAAAGGGATTAGCTTTGCATTAATCTGGATTGGTTTACTATTTTGTATTTTGGCTTTATTGCATAAGCAATATGCCAAATTTTCCCAAAAAGAACCTTTTATTACCGGGCGAGATGAAACCCCGCAGAATTAGACAATATTTCATTTAATTTCAAGACACGAATATGTTTTATCATGGCCTTTTTATTACGTGGATAGCAAAAGCAAACGTTTGCGTATATAATCATCGGTATTATTTTCGCATATAAGGTCATCAATCATGGAACAGTTAGGTACGGCACTTTGTGCATCTGCAACAAAAGTTATGTTACTGGGCGCAGGGGAGTTAGGTAAGGAAGTTGCCATTGAATGCCAACGCTTAGGTATCGAAGTGATTGCAGTAGACCGCTATAAAAATGCACCCGCTATGCACATTGCTCACCGTAGCCACGTCATCAATATGCTGGATGGTGAGGCACTAAAACAGTTAGTGATCGCAGAAAAGCCTGATTTTATTGTGCCTGAAATTGAAGCAATTGCGACCCAAACGTTAGTTGAACTCGAAGAGCAAGGGCAAAAAATCGTCCCTTCTGCAAAAGCCGTTTTTTTAACAATGGATAGAGAAGGTATCCGTCGTCTTGCTGCTGAAACATTAGGTTTACCTACATCGGAATATTATTTCGTAGAAAATAAATCAGATTTTATTGAAGCCGCTGAAAAAATGGGTTTTCCATGTATTGTAAAGCCCGTCATGAGTTCATCAGGAAAAGGGCAAAGTGTCATTCGTTCAAATGTGGACTTAGAAAAGGCGTGGCATTATTCTCAAGAGGGGGGGCGCGCAGGGCAAGGTCGAGTCATTGTTGAGAAAATGGTCAATTTTGATTTTGAAATTACCCTGTTAACGGTTAGCGCTGTAGATGGGATCCATTTTTGTGCTCCTGTAGGACATCGTCAAGAAAAAGGTGACTATCGCGAATCTTGGCAGCCGCAAGTGATGAGCGAGAAAGCGCTGAAAAAGGCTCAAGATGTTGCTGCAAAAATCGTTTCTGCGTTAGGTGGTTACGGCTTGTTTGGCGTTGAGTTATTTGTGTGTGGTGATGACATCATTTTTAATGAAGTATCCCCACGCCCTCATGATACTGGAATGGTGACGCTGATTTCGCAAAATCTTTCTGAATTTGCCTTACATGTACGTGCATTTCTAGGTTTCCCTATTGGTAACGTTCGCCAATATGGCCCAAGTGCTTCTGCGGTTATTTTACCTGAACTTCATAGCCAAAATGTGGTGTTCTCTAATATTAAGAATGCATTCGATTCTGATATCCAACTGCGTTTGTTTGGTAAGCCTGAAATTGCAGGAACTCGCAGGTTGGGTGTTGCGTTAGCCATTGCAGATTCAATCGAAAAAGCACTCGAAAGGGCAAAAAAAGCGGCAAGTGCAGTAAATGTGTCAGGTTAGATATGATATGAAAAATGGCCCTTTAATATAAAAATTAATGGGCCAAAAAATGAAAATAATAACAAGCGATTATTCAAGGTAGAAAGAGACGTCGATGCTACCTCTATAGCCACCCGCTTGTACGTTCCCATTTTGGCAAAGGTTAAAGTATAGGTTTTGGCGTAAATTGGTGGTGGCAATATCCCCTAGCTTTATACGGTCATAATACACTAAAGCATCTGAGTTTCCTCTTCTACAGATATCTGAAGACGGTGGAACTTTCGACGTCACGATATAAGGGCGTTCAGTCGAGTTAGATGAGTTACCTGTCACCGAGTCTAATGCCATACCTGCAAGGTTAGTACTTGATCCAGTTACTGCATTGCTTTGTCCATGCAGTTGTTGGTTAGCGGATAACACCATCAGCAATTTACCCGTGGTAACACAGTCTATTGACATTGACGCAGGACGCGTTTCTAGCAACTGGTTGGTTCTATTACCCGCCAATTGGGTACTAAATAACCTATCTGCCCCGCACGAACGGTTAGCTTATCTGCTGCGAATACCAGAAGTGCGTGCTCCAAATAAAAGCGCTAGTAGAAAGCCGGATGCCACTTTGTGTGAAAATGAGAAATAGGATGTCATTTTTTTCATAGCTATTCTTTTGCTCGTCAATTTGACAGTGAATATTTATTATTTACACTCAGCTGTTATTGTTCTAACTGGTGAGTCAGCGGTGACAGCAATACTTTCCAATGAAGCATAGCTGATTGAACATTGATCACCTTGATTACCCCACTTGATATTCAGTTTTCCTGAATCAGGTAAACCACTCATGTACAGCTGATGATTAGAGCCAACAATACCTGTATTAATATCATTATTTTTATCAGTAGAGACGAGTGTTGCAATCGCCCCAAATGGTGGCATTTTTCCCGTTGTGTTAATATTAATCATGGCTTGGTAACCAATTTTCGTTTTAAAGTTACGTTTGATGATTGCCCCTTCCGTTGGGTACACCATCATTGAGGTATCTTTAAAGGTAGTATCATCTGGCAACGTATTAACGTTGACTGAAATCTGGTTCGCCGCGTTGCTTGCTAACTGTGGAATAATCGCGTTCCCAAAACGGTCAAACTTGGCACCCATGGTGAGTTCTGCACCTCTAGCACCATCCGCAGTGATGATAGCGAGAGTATCACCCACACTTGGGGATAGTGAGATACCATCTGAATGGGCGATCATTCCGCCGCTCATACTTGCATTCATTGTACGGTTCGAGTCAGAATAACTATAACCTGCTGATAATGTGGAGTTATCTGCTGAGTATGTGCCATTTACGCTACCGCCGTAGTTACTACCTTGGCTGTTATAGTTTTGGTATAAACCGTAGCTGAATTTATTTTCCAGCGCACTTCCCGTCAAACCTGCTTGGTTTCGTGTTTCACCATGGTTATCAACGCTGATACCATAGCGAGCACTCATGGTTTGAGCCATCTCGCTATTCGTCAGTAAGCTTAAAGGTACTGAAATATCTAAAGAAACAACACGGTTTTCTGGCCATGAGTTATTGTAGCTTTTCACGCGGTCAACCATATAACTTAAGCTGTAAGATACACCCTTGTAGTTATTATTGTATGACATACCAACAGAGGTGTTTGAGCTTTGCCCACCCCAATAGGTATTTTTCGCTGCTCTTAATGATAAAGAACCATAAGAATCAAAAGACTGGCTAATTGATGTTTGGAAACTATAACGCTGCCTTGAGCCTGTCCACGGCGCTAACCCCTCTTTAATATCGTAACCCGTATTGTTATAGTCAGAGAATGAATAAAAATTTTCTGTGGTATAACGTAATGCTGTTAAGTCAAACGATGTTCCTGTTGAGAGTAAACTTTTCGAATAACGAATACGGTAAGATTGCCCTTTTAAGCGCTGATTAGAAAATTTCGCATCAGAATGAGTCACGTCCGTAGATAAAGCGCCGAGTACACCTAAAGAAAAGCCAAGCCCCCCCACGATAGAGTTATAACCATTGGAGACCAATAAACCACCGTAACTCGTTATGTTGTATGGTAAACCAACACTGAACGTACCTAAGGTAAATGTTTTTCTTTTGGAGTCCGTAGCGATACCTCCGTTATAGCGGCCTGCAACAATTTCATAGTTGTACATACCCTGTCTTTCCATCATTGGTAATGATGAATAAGCTTGTGTATAAACCGTTTGCTTACCATTTTCTTCTTCAATGGTGACCTCCATATCCCCAGCTAAACCACTGGCAGGAATATCTCGGATCACAAATCTACCTGGTGCAACGAACGTTTGGTAAACAACACTACCATTTTGACGTACAGTCACTGTCGCATTTGAGTTGGCAAAACCCTCAACAACAGGGGCATACCCTTGCATGCTATTCGGATTAAGGTTTGGGTTTGACTTTAAACTCGCCCCTTTCATTGGGATTGAATCAAAAATTGTACCACCAGATGAAATTTCACCGGCTCTTAAGGTTGATTTAATCGCATTAATGGTTCTGTATACATAAGTATTTGAGAAATCAGAATCACTGTAACTTGAGGCTCCGCTATTTTTACTGTAGTTGTACAAATAACTCGTTCTTAAGCGCCATGCACCAAAGTTAATCCCCACGTTAATATTCGTAAATATTGAATCTGAGGTGCTTGCTTTTTGGTGGTATTTGGAAAGCTGACGGTTATTACTGTAGTTAAGTACATAATTCATAATTAACGCTGTTACACCATCATCGCGAGCATCTGGCGGAACATAACCTGTAAAATTAGGTACCATCGCAATTTGTGGGATAGACAAATTGACAGTCAAGGTTTGCACATCAAAAGTGACCGAAGCATCAGTAATATAGTCAGATAAGTTAGCAATCTCGGTGGTTTCAGCTAAGCCCCTTAAACTTGGCACTGCAGAGGTATTAATACCGAGTTTTTGCAATTGCTCAATAGTAAAAACGGGAGAAACTTTATCACCATCAGCTTTAGTAAATGGGATACTCAACTCCCCTGAAGGGATCATATTAACGTTGATGGTGACGTCATAAGTACCAGGTGTTAGGGTGTTGTTTTGTACGAAATCGTTTAAATTGATTTGATTGATATCAATACCACTACCATGCATTAACAGGCCGGGATCGAAATAAGATTCGGCGTGTGCAAAAGCAGGAGTCATTGCATAACAACATGCAAAAACTTCTAATGCTATTATTTTAAATTTCATCCCTTTCACAGCATCACCATTCATCGTCAATCGTTATAGTTAATAATATTTCAACTGAAATTTAATTTAAGGACTCTTTATCTAATTCCATCAAATATTCATCCGTGAATCGCCACTCGATCTTTCCAACTTTATTGTTTGGTAGCGTGACTTCCTTTGTTGAAAAAGGTGTCAATGTTATTTCTCTTTCGCCATTTTTAATTTCATGCCCTGCAACTTTTAAATAATCAAATGTTAAATAAAAAGGTGTTGGGTTTTCTATTGTTAATACACTGCTATTTTGATTTAGTTTAACTTTTTTAGCTAAGTCACTCGTTTTTAAATTTTGAATTTCTTTTGGACGGTACAGTAGTTTAAAGTAGAAATTAGGGATAACATTTAACTGAATACTATTTTCTTCTTTTGATTTTTCTTCACTAGGAATGCCCCTGATTCCAATCCAAAAGAGACTTTCTCTATCTTTTGGCATATTAACGCCATTAATATCAATACCTGTACGCCTTATATTCCATGAGGTTTGGGATCCTGGTCCCATATTTTTTAATGGTGGTAAGATAATAAAAGGAACTATTTCAGTCTCTTTTTTTTCTTTTGGTAGTAACGTTTCTTTATCAACGTTTGCTATCCAGGCTTCCATTAAATAACTTTTGTCGTTTCCATTCAGTATCTCGATACTGATACCACTTTTATTACTTTCGTTATAGACGTATCTTTTAAGCAGAAAATCAAAGCCTGTAGGCGATTTTGCTAATACGGCTACTGGCAAGCAAACAGACAAAAGAAAAAATATTAGTAATTTATTTTTTATCATTATTTAGTTCCACCTAATATTACTGGCTGTAGTGGGGTTTCCCCTCCGTAGTCATTAATCATGTCCCATTCTAATTTCGATACTTTTTTATTTGCTGGTATCTCAATTGTAGAAAAAGGGGCGACCATAGGTGCTCTATCACTGTTATATGACTCATTGTCCATTTTGATATTAACTAACGTAAAATGATAAGGAGATGGGTTGTTGATAATAATTTTATTCCCAGACTGCTTAGCTGTTAGTTCATTAATATAGTTTTTTACATTACCTTTAATGCCAGTTGGACGGTAAAACATTTTTATGACTATCTTTGTAGATAAATTAAATTTTGTATTTATTTGATTATTTTGATCATTATTTTTTTTTGTTGTCTCAGGTATAAAATTAACCATCAAATAAAATAACGACTCTCTATCTTGTGGTAGTTCATTCAATCCCTTTGGCAGGATTTTTAATGCATTATTAGAGTTTTCATTTAATGTTACGATTGGTGGTATTACCGTGAAATTATGGCTTGGTTCGTTTTCTGAACTTAAGTCAGAAAAAACTAAGCTTTGAATCAGGTATTTTTTATTTGCTGTGTTATAAGCGCTTACACTTTGACTTTTATCACCTTGAGTAAATATAACTCTTGAGTGATCTAGTGAAACAGCAGCAACAGAACTTTGGGTAATAAAAAAAATTCCCAGAAAAGCTTTTACCATCTTCTTCATGTAAATTTCCGCTTTATTATTAATCGGCGTAATAACCAATAGTTAATGTTGCAGAGAAATCACCTTCATTAGGTTCACAATTATCTACTACACAACGTAACTTAGCATTGATGTTTTTCGTTGCGCTGGTGCTTTCAATATTCTCCCAGATAACTGATGCTGGACTGGGTTTACCCAAAGGGTTTCCGTTAATATTGATAACACGATTTCCATCTAATAATTGAACCCCAATAACACCGTTTGGATCATCATTGAAAAAATTATTACTTCCGTTCAATGTATTACCTGATGACAGATAAACCAGTGCCGTACTTTGCGATTGGTTGTTACAGTTTTTCAAACCAATGGTAAAGCTTTTGGTTACGCTATCATTTTTAATTTCTGTTACGGTGGTGATACCTGCTTGATTACCCAGTAATATTTCAGAAGGAACATCAATATCACAAGTTTTAGCTAAAAATAAAACAGAGAATTCATATCTAACCATGTAATCATCAGCCGCTATTGCAGGGAAATACATGAAAAACATTAAAAAAGTGATTAATACTTGTTCTATTTTTTTCATGACACCTAATCCTGATAAAATTCAAAAATCACGGCAGCGTTAGAATCACCTGGTTTTACACCATTTTCGCGTTTTACTAGACTTACTCGGTAATTAACTTCAACTGAGTCACTGGTTGTGGATGGAAAAGTAGCAACACCTTCTTCATTCACTTCCTTACAAGTTTGGTTGCTTTTGTTACATGATTCAAGTAAAAAACCCGTTTTAGTTGTATCATTTGATCCGTAAAACATTCCATTGCTAAATAGTGTTGAAGCAGCTGATTTTGATTTTACTTTTATATTCTTCTCAGTATTAGCAGGGAAGTTTTTACAAATAATGGTGTAAGAGAAATTTTCAGTTAAAATCGGTTTTTTAATTGGTTGCCCATCAACCTCTGATGCAATAAGGACTCCAATTTTATTAAAGTCGATAGTTTTATTTAAATCACTGTTATCGTCGAATTCGCAAGTTCCTTTTGTAATCCGGGTTTTGAACTGTATTTGTCCGTTTTGGGCAACAAGTTGACTTGAAAATAGGATAACACATAGAGCGAGTACTATTTTACTGAACCGTCCCATGGTATTCATTATATCCTCCAAGATCATTGATAACAGCCCATTTCACTGCTCCATTCTTTATTTGGCTTGGATAGCTTATTTCAGAGAATGGGGCCAACACATTATTTTGTTTATTGAGTTTGATGCTTTTATTGTTAACAAATAATCCAGCTAAATTGACGTAGTAAGGTGAATCATTAATTAACTTAATACCGTTTGCAGTACTTTTTGTTTTTATATTTTTAAAAGCTGTTTCTTGTGGCATCGATAAATTTGTTGGGCGATAGAAAACCTTAATGACATTTTCTAAGCCGACTTTCACACCATCATTTTCGTTTAATTCGGGTACATTACGAGAGTGAAAGTAGTACATTGACTCTCTATCTTTTGGAAACTTACTTGTAATAGCCTTAATTTTAATGATATTGCGTTGTTTCGGCGTTAATTTGAAAATTGAAGGCGTAATAACAAATAAACCTTCAGTAGCTGTTTTGCTATCTAATTGTTGTGTAATAAAATTAGCGACTAAATAAGACTTGTCATCTTCATTTCGTGCTGAAATAGAGGCTGAATTCGTTGCTTCCTCAATAACGATACGTGTTTGGCTTAAGCCAACACCCGCTTGGGTTGCAAATGAAAAAGTTAATAAGATAAAAAATAAGGATTTTAATTTTGTCATTTTTATTTCCTTTATTGCAGGCAGTAAATAAATACTGCCTGCTCAACTAGCTAATTAACAAAAGTAGTTATTAGTCGTATGCAACGCTGAAAGTTACTGGAACATTTAACGTTTGAGCGACTGCATCTTTAGTTGTTGCATATAAACCAGCAGTTACTTCAACGATATAGTCGTTCTCACCTAAAATTTTCAGGTTATTGATAGTAGTTTCTGCATTAGGTGTTAACTCAGTTGTACCTGCTTTTAATTTAACACCAACTTGTGATGCTTGAGCATCTGCAAACATATCAGAGTGACCTGTTAAAGCTTCACCTGTTGCTAGAATTGAAACTTCTGTTGCAGTAGTGTCATCAGAATAAGTTTTAGTACATTTGTTTAATACTAAGTTGAAGTTTGATTCTGCTAATGCTTTGTTGATATCAGTAATTTTTTCAATTGAGTGCGTACCTAAATTAACTAAAGATTTAGATGCGCTGATATCACATGTTGCAGCAACTAAACGAGCATTGAAGTTTACTGTTGCATCTTGTGCAGCAAAAGCTTGTGAAGAAAGAGTTGCAACGGTTAAAGCACCGATGAAAGCAAGTTTATTTAATTTCATAATAATCATTCCTAAGTATGTGAGATAGATAATTTAAAAATTTAAAGTTTCTTGTATCTAATTTTTAGAGATATCAATTAAGCTTTTATTTGCTTTAATAGCATTAAATCTTGCTATTTTTTTTGATTTGAAAATTATAAATATTTAAATTTATTTTCCATCTCATTTAAATAGACAGTATTTATTTCGGCTTAATTTAAAGTTTGTTTTTTTCTGAGTATTTGCGAACTCTTGCTCGCTGACTACGGGGTTAATATTAGTTGTACTCATTATTGTTGTCAAACTAGGTGAAAATAATTTTATAGTGCTTTTTAATAGTTTTCTAAATGTTATTTTTGTTTTATTTCAATGTATTGTAATTTTATTCATTTTCTTAAGTTAAATTTCATTGTCTTTATCGGGTTTTTATTCTGAAAACTGTCCATTTTGGTTGTAAATAAAGACTATAAATCTTATATTAACAATTATTCATAATTTGTCTCTCTTTTTTACGCTTATCGTGCGTATAAGTAAGGGATATTACTAATGAATAATGGATGTTAGAAACATTTAGTTTTAAGCTGGTATTTTTATAAATATTCATTGTTTTTCTTTTTTTTAATTATATTGGTTAATTTTTTAGGTTTAAATACTTAGGAGGATTCTCATTTAAGATAAAATATATAAGAGATAAAAGTTATCATATTCTTGAGATTATTCTTATTATATTTATCTATTCCTCTTTTTTTCTTAGTTTCATTCGTGGTGTGATTCTGTATATTGGTATTTTCGTCCCAATAAAATAAGGAAAGTGCATGAGTCAACTTATCATTCCTGATGTTGCTCTAGTTGATAACAGTGAGCAACGAACACCATTGGTTTTAGTATTAGATTGTTCTGGCAGTATGTACGGCGAGCCGATAAATGAATTAAATGCAGGTTTACAGATACTCGAAAAAGAATTGAAGGATGATGTTATTGCGGCAAAGCGGGTTAGGATCCTTGTTATTCAATATGGTGGAAACGACCAATGTTCGATTATTGGTGATTGGTGTGATGCCATGGATTTTACTGCACCTATATTAGAAGCGAATGGGACAACACCAACAGGGCAAGCTGTTATGGTGGCGTTAGATGAAATAGAAGCTGAAAAACAACGTTTTCGCCAAGCGGGCGTCGCTTATACCCGTCCTTGGTTATTTTTAATGTCAGATGGTGCTCCTACAGATTTATGGGAAGAATCGGCACAAGTTTGTCGCCAAGCGCAAAAAGATCAAAAAGTGGCGATGTTCCCTATTATGGTTGATGGGGCAAGTGCGCAAGTTATGGGGGAGTTCAGTATTGCAGGCTTGAATGGCGTGAAAAAGCTAAAAGGATTGCAATTTAAAGAACTCTTTTTGTGGTTGAGTGCGAGTATGCAGGTGGTTTCCCAATCGACACCAGGTGGGCAAGCTCAACTCCCTTCAACGGATAGCTGGTCTACAGTGTCGGTATAACGTATGAGTTGGTCAATTTATTGCGCATCAGTTCAAGGGCACTCTCATCGGGAAAATAACCAGCCTTGTCAAGATGCATGGTCTGTGGAACATACCACAAATGGCTTAGCGGCTTGTGTATGTGATGGTGCAGGGTCTGCTCGTTATAGTGAGATTGGTTCACGTTATGTTTCAAGGTTATTTGTTCAGCGAATTTCTGAATTTGGTCATGTTGACTATTTAAGTGTTGAAGAAATACAACCTGTTATTCTTCGTACACTGAGTGCTATTCGTGAACAATTGGTTTCCCTTGCAAATGATAAGCAGGGTGAGTTAAAGGATTTTGCTTGCACACTTGTCGCTGCATGGGTTGGCAAACGCCAAGGCTTTCTTTTTCATTTAGGCGATGGGGTAGCCATCGCTTCTTACCAACAAAATGGGCGTCTTATTGATAAGGTTTCCGTGCCAGAAAATGGGGAGTATGCCAATCAAACGTGGTTTTTAACCTCAAGTGATTGGCAGGAACACTTACGTATTACGCCTATCGTTACAAAAATAGAGCGGATCATTTTAATGTCTGATGGCGTACAACCCTTTGCTATGAATAAACAATGTGACGCGCTTTATCTCCCTTTTATTGAGCCTGTCACTCGTTTTTTACAGCAAAATGATGAGCAAACGGGAAGTGAAGCACTAAAAGGGACGCTTGATGACCCTCGCACTTATTCAATCACTGGGGATGATAAAACCTTATTTGTAGCATTTAGGGAAATGTAATGGCGGTGGTTAATAAGATAAAACTTGTCGATGGGCAAGGGCAAGTTATCCAGCTGGGTAAATTAATTAAAAGCGGTGGGGCGGGCAGTGTTTATCATATTGCATCAGCGAAGGGGCAAGTCGCTAAGCTTTACCACGATAAAATTGATAAAGCGTTATATCGTCGAAAGACATCAGCAATGTTAGCATTAAAGCCGAGTTTACCGCCGATTACTGATACTGCAATTCCCGTCGTTCAGTTGGCATGGCCAATCAGCCAGTTATTTAACCAGAAAAAACAGTTTGTTGGTTTCGTTATGCCTGAGCTGGATGTGAGAGCATCCATTGAGCTTGAATATATTTTGCAAGAAAGGCAGGCGAGGGAAAATAATTTACCCGTTGGATTGGGGGCTAAAATTCAACTCGCAACCAATTTGGCAATATTGGTTGAGGCGATTCATCAACAAAACCACTTTATCATTGACATGAAACCCGTGAATTTGCGTTTTTATCGGGAAAGCTTATATGTATCAATGTTAGATTGTGATGGCTTTAGTATTCAAGGGGAAAAAGAACGTTTTGCCGCAGGTCAATTTACGGTCGATTACCTTGCCCCTGAATTTCAACACGCCAAAAGTGTTCCTCAATCTCAAGAATCCCAGCAAGACCGATTTTCATTGGCCGTGATTTTATTTCAATTATTGAATTTTGGCATTCATCCATTTTCTGGTCGACCTTTGCATAATCAAGTGCCAAATGATTTACCCAGCCGAATTGCAGGAAAATATTATGCCTATGGGGTAAAGGCGCATCAAGGGATAAGCCCTGTGCCAACCAGTGGACATACTTTCTTACCTAATGATATTCGCCAATTATTTGATAAAGCGTTTAGTGGCTCTCCAGCGCAAAGGCCAAGTGCAGCCGAGTGGGTACAGTGTTTACGCACTTATGCACTGCGTAGCCAGAAAAAGATGGTGGTATGTAGCAAAAATAAAGAACATCAATATTTTGTTGGATTGAAATGTGCTGCCTGTGAACGGGTTAAGCAATTAAAAGTTGCCAGTGAAGCATTACAAAAAACACGGCAGCAAAAAAATGTGTATAAAACACAAGTTAGGGGGCAAACGCAAACTCGTCGAGTTGTTCGTCCTCAACCTGCACCGCCAATTACCTTTACACCACCAGCGTGGTTTACGGCGATTAAAAAGGTACATATTTACACATTTTTTGCTATCGCTGTTCCCTTATTGATGGCGTTTATTATTAGTCGCATTACTCAAAACATGAAACCCGAAACATTATCACCTGCGACTTTTTATCAACATTGGGCGCAGGAAAATTTAGGGGCTGATATGGCTCTGAGTCTTATTACTTTAGTCAGCATATTGGGACTGGGCTTATTTTTCTGGTTGGGGCTCTTTTTACCCATCAAATCGATTTTGACCAAAAAGCCATAAGGAAGGATGACGTTGAAAATAAAACTGAGCCCACTTCTTTTATTACCTTTGGTCTTGTTGTTTGCTGTGCCTGCATTGCCTTTTTTCTTTAGCTATGGTGTGTTTATTGCGTTATTTGAACTCGGTGAATTAATTTGGCCGAGTGCTTTGAATGTCAGTGATAACTTATTCCTGACAGTGATGTGGTTATTTGGATTGACGTTTATTATTGCATTGTCGATAGGTGCTGTTCGCTTTCAAGCGAGGCAATATTGGCGGGCAGCTATTATTACATTGGCAGTATTTAGCGTCATTACACTTTTAAATATTCCGTTAAGTTCGGAATCAAACCAACGTTGGCGGGCACAAACACTCATTGAACAGCGTGATTGGCAATTATTCCAGAATGAACAAAACACGGCTGTGAGTGGTGTGTTATCAGGAATTATTTATAACCATGAAGCTAACACTGAAGTTGAAGCGCGATACCATGAATTGCAAGCGCGTATTGATAAGATGGATAAGCTTGCAGAATTAGAGCCACAAAGCGCAGCAATGCGTGCAATATGGCAACCCTTATTGCAAACAAATGCGCCAGTTTCAAACGACGAAATTTTTCAATTACAAAATGCGAGCCAATATTTGCCGCAAGATGGGGCGCTTGCTTTCGCCGTTGGTTTGCTTACATTACGCAAAACTGAGACCGCAGAAGATAGCCTTATTTTCTTTATTCGTGCTATTGCTGCGCAGCCGAATAACGCCACTTATTGGAAAGGTTTGGGGCTTGCATATAGCTTGATAAAAAGCCAAGTCGATAATAGCGATGCGAATTTAAAGAATGCGTATGCTGCACTTATTTTTGCACAATATCTGAGTCTCAGTGATAAATGGTCAGAATCCCCCTCTGAATTATTTGATACGCAAAGCGCCGCAATATTTGTAAAAGAAATTCAACATCTTTCTACAGTGGAACGCCAAAACTTTTTTATCTTGCAGGCAAGGAGCAATATACAGGTATTAGATTGGTTCAGAGAAACCGTGGATGAACAAACACAAGTATTGGCAAAACAACCATTATCAATTAAAGGAATATATGGGGTTGTAGAGCTTGCGACGTACTATGATCGAAGTGACCCTCGTTACCCTGGGAAAATGACGATTAATACAGAGGGAACTGCGATTGTGCCTAGCTCTATTAATGACGTTCGTTACCTTTCGATTAAATATGACATCGATAATGTTACCGCAACTGTTGCGGTAGATGTGAATGAAGAAGGTGTTCCTGCATTCACGTTAATCGATACCACCAGTGGTGTAAAAAATTATGATATCGCAGCAGAATATGCAGTGAGTCAATTACGATTTGAGCCGACAAAGCAGCCAGCTCGCCACCTAGTCACTGTTAGCTTTAAAAGTACGGTGAAAAGCCTGGATGATTATGCGCAAGAAGTTGGGCTTTTAGTGGAGAGCGCCAGTAAGGCTTTAGCAAGGCATAATGAAAAATCGTTCGGATATGTGATCAAAAGACTCGTGAGTTATGTGAATAATACAGTCCCCGCTAAATATACACGCAGCGCTGGTTCATCTTATGAATATTACCAGCAGCAGCAGGAGATCTCAAAAGAGATACGCGCAACATTGCGACAAGCGGATAGCCGTTCTAAATCCAACGGTGAAGCGTGGGAAAGTAACACGCAAAGAGTTCGTTCATTATTACTAAAGTACCCAAATAACATTGAAGTGCTGAGTACAACGGCAAGAATGGAATTAATGCATTTCAATGCGGCGCGCACGTTATTAACCGAAAATAAAGCATCTGCCATAAAAGATGGCTTTGTTGATGATGAGCAACATTGGCGTAATTTACTGTTGAGTGCACGGGCACACTACCTACAAATTATCACCATTAACCCAAACCGCATTGACGCCTGGTTTGCTTGGGGGGTGACGATGATAGATGAAGACCCTGAGTTGGCGGCAGGTGCATTTGCATTAATGCATTATAATGCGGGTAATAGCCTAGATCAGCGTTTGATGGTGGCGCAATCTCGTTTCTTTTTATTTGGTTTGCCTGATGAAACCAAAGCGCGGGTGAATATTATTAATGCGCGTATGGCACTGCTGTATAGTAAAAGTGAATTGCCTGCATCAGCTACAGAGCAGGAACGTCAAGAGCTTGAAGAACAAAAGGCGTTGGCTCAACAAGTGATGCCTGCGGCAGTACCTTTTGTTTCATCCCCCCGCATTTCGCCTACGAGAAATGAAAACCTGACTGACAGAGTGATAGTAAATGTAGATGCTTCGGCTTTTGGTATTCAAGAAAAAACATTGAAACTTCCTATTATCTCAACCGAATTTGTGGGGAATAAGCAAGGTGAAGCAATTTTGAAAATTGATGTACCAAAAGGGGGCGTGCCAAGCTCTATCATGTTACAGCAGAGTAGTGGTGTGGATTATTTTGATGATGACTTAATTTCAGTTGCCTATCAGTGGCGGTTTAATTCAGCGTCTCAAAATAAAGTGTTATTAATTCCAGTGACTTTTAACCAATCCAGCGATGCTTCGCTAAATTATAAGCCATAAAGGAATAAGGAATAGGATGAACCGATCTAAAATTGCTGTGTTACTTGCCTTATTTGGCTCTGCACCTTTGTTTGCACAAAATCTGGATCAACAGTACAGCCTATGGGTGGATGACCAAAAAAGCCAAATTCATTGCTTTGAAGCCAAATCGCCTTTTCAATATTGTTTACAACAATCAGAAGATGGCAAGTTAATTGTTGCGGATAAACATAATCAAGAAGTTTATCAAATTTACTATTTTGATAATTGGCCTGACGAAGCCCAAGAGGGGGTTTATCGTATTCGAAAGGGAAATAAAATTGGTTTTGCAGATGCTGTAACAGGGAAGGTGGTTATTGAGGCAACATATGATTGCGCCTATCCCTTTGAAGACGGCAAAGCTAAAGTTGGGGTAGGGTGTAAAACGCAAACAGATGGTGAACACAGCTGGTGGGTTGGCGGGGATTGGACAACAATCACACTACCCTAAGGGGACTAAGTACTTAGATACGCTTTTTCTGGGTATCTAAGACGTTTTTTACGATTTTCATGATATTTATTTACAATTAATTCGATTTTAACCATATTATTTATATTACTTAACTTATTGAAAAACAGTTGTTATTGTTATGTAGATCACAGTTTTCATCCTGTTAAACCTTCCTTAAAACCATTCACGGCAAAATTCAAACCGCTTAATTCTGTATGGCACCGCTTAGTGTAACTTTAGTCATTTGCAGAGTGTAATTTCTTACCATAGACACCATGGCAGAGCTCAAAATTTTCGATTTAATACAGTTCAACCACTGCCAATTAAAAAACCATCAATGACAAGCAGCACTATGATGTTGTTAGCGTGATGGTAAATACAAAATCAAAGGCATGTTCGTTTTACCTCAGAAGGGTGTTCTATGAACAAAAATGGTATTTTAAAGCACGTTCCGTGGATGATCCTTGGGATCATCGGTGCAATTTGTTTAGGGGTTGTTGCGCTAAGGCGCGGCGAGCACATTAGTGCGCTATGGATAGTCGTCGCATCGGTGGCGGTTTACCTTATTGCTTATCGCTATTACAGCTTGTATATCGCGAAAAAAGTGATGAAGCTGGATGAAACCCGTGCGACTCCAGCGGTCATTAATAATGACGGTTTAAACTATGTTCCAACTAATAAAAATGTCCTATTCGGTCACCACTTTGCGGCAATCGCAGGGGCAGGGCCATTAGTTGGGCCTGTACTGGCAGCGCAAGTAGGGTATTTACCAGGTACGCTATGGTTACTGGCAGGGGTTGTATTAGCGGGTGCGGTACAAGACTTTATGGTGTTGTTTATTTCGTCTCGCCGTAATGGTGCTTCACTCGGGGAAATCGTTAAAGAAGAGTTAGGTCCAATTCCAGGAACGCTAGCACTCTTTGGCTGTTTCCTCATTATGATCATTATCCTTGCCGTATTGGCGTTGATCGTCGTAAAAGCCTTGGCAGAAAGTCCATGGGGTGTATTCACCGTGGTGTCGACGGTACCAATTGCTTTGTTTATGGGGATATACATGCGATATCTCCGACCAGGGCGTGTTGGTGAGGTTTCCGTCATCGGTATCGTGTTGCTGGTGGCATCCATTTGGTTCGGTGGCGTTATTGCTCACGACCCATACTGGGGTCCTGCACTGACATTTAAAGACACTACGATCACTTATGCGCTGGTTGGTTATGCATTTGTTTCTGCACTATTACCTGTATGGCTAATTTTAGCACCTCGTGACTATCTGGCGACTTTCTTGAAAATAGGGGTTATTGTTGGATTAGCGATTGGTATCGTTATTCTAAACCCTGAGTTAAAAATGCCAGCTGTGACGCAATTTGTTGATGGTTCAGGTCCAGTTTGGAAAGGTACGCTGTTCCCATTCCTGTTCATTACCATTGCCTGTGGTGCGGTATCTGGTTTCCACGCCTTAATTTCTTCCGGTACAACACCGAAACTGTTAGCAAACGAAAAAGATGCACGTTACATCGGTTACGGTGCAATGTTAATGGAATCTTTCGTTGCGATTATGGCATTGGTTGCTGCATCGATTATCGAACCAGGTTTATACTTTGCGATGAACACCCCACCAGCAGCATTAGGCATTACAATGCCTAACCTGCATGAATTGGGTGGCCCAGATGGTGCGGCTATTATGGCTCAACTGAAAGATGTTTCTGTTCACGCAGCGGCAACGGTCAGTTCATGGGGCTTTGTGATTTCACCTGAGCAAATCATGCAAACGGCGAAAGATATCGGTGAACCGTCTGTTCTGAACCGTGCAGGTGGTGCCCCAACATTAGCTGTTGGTATTGCATTCGTATTCCACGAAATCATGCCTGCGGCAAATATGGGCTTCTGGTATCACTTTGGTATTCTGTTTGAAGCGCTGTTTATCTTAACTGCATTGGATGCAGGAACCCGTTCTGGCCGCTTTATGCTGCAAGACTTATTGGGTAACTTCGTTCCATTCTTGAAGAAAACTGACTCACTGGTTGCAGGTATCATTGGTACGGCAGGTTGTGTTGGCTTATGGGGTTACTTACTGTATCAAGGCGTTGTTGACCCACTGGGCGGCGTTAAGAGCCTGTGGCCACTGTTCGGTATCTCGAACCAAATGTTAGCCGCAGTTGCGTTAGTCTTAAGTACGGTTGTCCTGATTAAGATGAAACGCAGTAAATACATCATGGTGACAGTATTACCTGCGGTATGGTTATTGATTTGTACCACTTGGGCGTTAGGACTGAAATTATTCAGTGATAACCCGCAGCTTGAAGGCTTCCTGTACTTAGCGAAATCTTATAAAGATAAGATTGCCGCAGGTGGTGCAGAGCTGACAGCACAAGAAATTACTAATATGAATCACATTATTATTAATAACTACACCAATGCTGGCCTGAGTATCCTATTCTTAGTGGTTGTTTACGGTATCATTTTCTATGGTATCCGCGTGGGAATGAAAGCACACAAAAACCCAGAGCGTACAGACAAAGAAACACCATATGTCCCTGTACCGAAAGAGGGCGTGAAAGTTTCATCTACACACTAGTGACCATTCGACACCATCGAGCGGCTAATGTGGCTCGATAACTGAACGGTAGCCCTACATTGTGTGTTCATGATGTAGGGCATTTGTATTTGGAGAGGCTGATGTTTGGAAACCTTGGTAAAACAGGCAAATATTTAGGGCAGGCAGCTCGTATGCTGATTGGTATTCCTGATTATGATACTTATGTTCAACATATGAGTGACAATCACCCTGATAAGCCTGTCATGACTTACAAAGAATTTTTTCGTGAAAGACAAGATGCGCGGTATGGTGGAAGTGGTAAAGGCGGATTCCGCTGCTGTTGATGCTCACAGTGAAACAATGATGCAAAGAGGATAATAATGAAACCAATTAATGTCACAATCCTAACCGGTTTTCTCGGTGCGGGTAAAACCACGCTCCTTAGCCATATTCTTCATGCAGAACATGGGCATAAAATTGCAGTCATTGAAAATGAATTTGGTGAAGTCCCCATTGATAATGCCATTATTGGTGACAGAGCCACACAAATCACTACCTTGAGTAACGGTTGTATTTGTTGTTCCCGTTCAAGCGAATTAGAAAATGCATTATTGGATTTATTAGATGGCCTCGACAGTGGCAAATTGGATTTTGACCGCCTAGTCATTGAATGTACAGGAATGGCAGATCCTGGCCCTATTACGCAGACTTTTTTTTCCCATGACGTGTTATGCGAACGATTTTTATTAGATGGCATTATTACGTTGGTGGATGCAGTTCATGCAGAGAAACAACTGAATGATTTTGCGATTGCTCAAGCCCAAATTGGCTATGCAGACCGAATTTTATTAACCAAAACCGATATCAATCCAGATACTGATGCCCTGTTAGAGCGATTGCAACGTATTAATGCCAGAGCGCCAATTTACCCAGTTATTCATGGCGACATTAACTTACAGCTTTTATTAGATATTGAAGGTTTTTTATTAGACTCGCAACTGAAGGTGAATAAACCGACTTTCCGTTTTGCACCAAAACAGCAAAATGAAGTGGAATCTATTGTCGTGGAATTCGATTACCCTGTTGAATTAATGGAAGTTTCACAGGTAATGGAAGATTTACTGCTCGGCTTTGCGGATAATTTATTGCGTTACAAAGGTATTTTATCCATCAAAGGCGAACCAAAACGTCTGTTATTCCAAGGGGTTCAGCGCCTCTATAGTGCAGACTGGGATAGAGACTGGGAAGTTGATGAACAACGCCGCAGTGTATTGGTATTTATTGGTATTGACCTACCCGAAGATATGATCCGTGAAAAATTCGCCGCCCTAGAAGTTAATTCAAAATAGAACAATTAAAAAAAGAAATTCAAAAAAAGAAATTCAAAAAAAAATTCAAAGTCATTAGCGGCGTAGCAAGGCGGCAAAAGAGCCAATCCCTAGGAGCATACACAAGTATGTGACTAGGGTTGGTGAATGCAGCCAACAACGCTACGGACGAGCTTTTGACGCCATAATCTCAATAATCTGCACATCAGTATGCCTCATTGACCCTGCTGCTAATGCACACAAATTAGCAATCGACTGGTCAACATCATCCGACACAATACCGTCAGATCCTCTCACACAGCTATTATCTAAGGCCATGAGGACAGCTTTATAGGCTGCACTGGCGCTGGTGGAGACTTTCATTGCACAACTGTTTGATGCACCATCACAAATCATCCCGCTGACATCACCAATCATGCTGGAAATCGCCATTGCGACGACTTCATAGCGTGATTCCAATAGCCATGCAATCCCAGCCGCTGCACCCATAGCAGCGGTTGTTGCCGCACACAGTGCAGATAACGCAGGTAACTGATTATGAATATAAATAGCCATTAGGTGGGATAACATCAACGCACGAGCCAACTGTTCTTCAGAGGATTGTAAATAGTCTGCAGTTACCACAACAGGCATGGTTGCGGCAATACCTTGGTTACCTGAGCCAGAGTTGCTCATTGCAGGTAAAACCGCGCCGCCCATACGGGCATCGGATGCGGCAGAGGTGCGGATCATAATTTCGGACATTAAGTCTTTCGATAACAAACCACGATCACGCTGAGTTTGCAACGTTTTCCCAATATGTAGGCCATAGACATTACGCAGACCTTCTTGGGAAAGGGCTTCATTTAGCTGGGCGGCTTCTAAAATAAAACGGATATCGTCTAATGGGGCTTCAGTTGCAAATTGGTAGACGGACTTTGCGGTAACGGGCGGTAAAGGGATATCTGCTGCACAATCAACAGGAAGATCCTCTAGGGGTTTTCTTGATAAGGTATCAAACACAGTTTCATTATTATGGGTTATCTTCACAATGTTGGTATGTGAACCCGTGATAATCACAGTCGCTGAGCCTGTTTGGGTATGTACCGTCGCTTCGGAATAGATAACGTCTTCGCAAGGGTGTTTGATATCAACAGTCACTAGTCCTTGTGCTAACATAGTTTTACTCAATGCAATGGCATCGGCCGAAGCGGATTTTAGAACCTCTAAACCCGCATCCGCATCGCCGCCAACCGCACCTAAAGCGGCAGCGATAGGTAACCCTACCATGCCTGTACCTGGCACCGTGACACCCATACCATTTTTCATCAGGTTGGGGGAGACAAAGGCACAAACGCGAGTGATGTCACCGTCAAGGAAGGACGCTGCTTTTGCTGCAGCGTAAGCCAGTGAAATTGGCTCGGTACAACCTAAAGCTGGCTTAACTTCTTGTTTTACCGCATTGATAAAATATTGCCAAAGTAATGGTTGTGATTGCGCATGCATGGCAGCTTCCCTTAATGAAATCTTCTTTGATTTTATTATTTTAAACAACCTGTTGGAGAAAAACTTCACTATGTTTGGGGATATATTGGGGAGAGGGAGAAAAAAAATCTCCAAATGTTGAGATAAAAATAAAATATTTTTAAATTTGAGCTTTGTCACAAAAATCCTGCCTATAAAACAGGGCAGGACATTGTGATTGTTTTACCGATTAACTCTCTACATCAAGGCGTTTACTTTGCCATTTCCGTGAGCGCCAGCGCCATGCATTAGTTAAGCCACGCAGCCATTCATCGGCAAAGAAGCCGAGCCAAATTCCCAGCAAGCCCATTTCCATTTTTATCCCTAAAAAATAGCCGAGTGGAATCGCCACTCCCCACATAAAGATAATGGCAGTACATAATGGGAAGCGCGCATCCCCAGAGGCACGTAACGCATTCACCATGACAATATTAATGGTGCGCCCTGGCTCTAAAAATACTGAGAGTAAAAATAAGGGTAATAAGAGATCGATAATACCTTGGTCATCGGTAATGTTGTTTAGAATAGGATCGCGAAGTAACCAGAAAGCAATAACAACACCGATAGTGACATAAAAGCCCATTTTTAGACTCTTGATACCGCGAATATAGGCATCTTGGAAGCGTTTTGCGCCAACCAGATGACCCACCATGATCTCATTACCTATACTGACAGAAATACCAAACAGCATGATAAATAAAGATAATTGGAAATAAAGCGTTTGCGCAGCGAGGGAAGTTTCTCCCATTAACCCAATAAAGGCAGATGCTGTCATAAAATGTAAAATCCACACAAGGTTTTCCCCCGCTGAAGGTAAACCGATATGCAAAATTTTACCGAGCATCTTACGTGACCAATGAATGAGCATCATTGGGACAAACTTTATTCGTAACCCATAGAATAATAAGCAGAAAAGTAAGATGACAGCAACAATACGTCCGACTACGGTTGACCATGCCACACCTTCTAAACCATATTGTGGCAAGCCAAAGAAACCATAAAGCACAATGATATTACCAACAACAGTAATCAGGTTGGCAATCAATGTTACCCACATGGCAGGCTGTGCTTTGCCATAAACCCGTAAACATGCCGCTAAAATAATGGAAATTGCTTCAGGAATTAAACAAATCCCTAAAATACGTAAATAAGTATAACCATCCGCCATTAAATGGGATGGCATATTCATGATTTTTAGGATGGTATAGCCAAAGAATACCGCGACTAATGCACTGGAAAAACCCAGAATAAAGTTAAAGGCGATGGAGATGTGAATCGCTTGGCTGGCTTTTTCACGGCGGCCTGCCCCTAAATATTGTGCGATAACCACACTGCATCCCACACTAATAAAGTTAAAAATAGTGATAAAAAGATCAAAGACTTGGTTACCTACTCCCATTGCAGCAAGGTAAGCCGTCGATACATGGCTAACCATGTAAGTATTAATTAATAATGTGGCCAAATGCAGAAAAATATCGATAAAAATTGGCCAGCTGAGCGAAAAGAGTGACCGCTCAGTCACATCAGACTGATGCATTGAGAACCTTTATATATTTATGAGAATTAAGAATAGTCGTTTGAACTGGGAATTCTACATGGAATTCATTAATGAAAATAGGGTTAAAATGCCCCCAATTTCGTAAAGTGAATGTTTTGTTTACTTTTAATTAATCTGTTAGATTTAATTTCGCTATAAATTAATTAATAAGCAACATCAGAACTGTATAGGAGTAAAAATGACAAAAATTAAAGCAGCAATAGTGGGATATGGCAATATTGGCCATTATGCGCTAGAAGCTGTTCTGGCCGCTGATGATTTTGAGCTTGTTGGTATCGTTCGTCGCAATACACAAGATATCCCTGCTGAACTTGCTTCGTATAAAGTCGTCGATGATATTGAAAAACTAGGGAAAGTGGATGTTGCGCTCCTGTGCTCACCAACCCGTGCAATCGGGCCACTTGCGGCAAAAATTTTAGCATTAGGCATCAATACTGTTGATAGCTTTGATGTGCATTCAGACATTGTGGCGCTGAAAAGAAGCCTCGATGATGTTGCCAAGCAGCATAATAGCGTCGCCGTTGTCTCAGCTGGCTGGGATCCAGGTTCTGACTCTATCATGCGTACTTTAATGTTAGCCATGGCGCCAAAAGGGGTGACTTACACCAATTTTGGACCAGGTATGAGCATGGGGCACAGTGTTGCGGCAAAAGCGATTGATGGCGTGAAAGATGCGTTATCGGTAACGATTCCATTAGGAACTGGGGTACATCGCCGTATGGTGTACATTGAATTAGACGCAGGCGCAAAATTTGATGATGTTGCTCAAGCGATTAAAGCGGATAGCTATTTTGCTTCTGATGAAACCCATATTCGCCAGGTCGATAGCATTGACGCATTAAAAGACGTTGGGCACGGTGTACACATGACGCACAAAGGCGTTTCGGGTGCTACACACAACCAATTGTTCGAATATTCAATGCGTATCAATAACCCTGCATTAACATCACAATTTATGGTTTCAGCTGCGCGCGCTTCAATGAAGCAGGCGGCGGGTGCTTATACTGTAATTGAAATCCCACCGGTGAATTTCCTGCAAGGTGATTTAGACACATTGATTGCCAAACTCGTCTAATTACGCTTCTATTTGTGGCATGAAACGTTAAGTTCATGCCATCTTGCTGATGTTTTTTACACTTTATCTTGGTTGTACTTTGTCATTCGGATTTTGGCCACTATTTATTTTTTGCGTTATCAAGTAGCTTATTCAGAAAGTAAAATTGATAATCTGGAGTGAGATCATGGTTAAGCCGTCAGGGAATGAGCAATTAAAAACAGGAGAAAATAAAAATCAAGGTTTCTTCCCAAAACAACCCTCAGTGAAAAGTGTGAAAGAAAGCTCGCACTCTTTTAGCCTTATTCGTGCTTTTTCTAAAATAATTAATTACGGTTTTTCCCTTTTCTATGTTGGGTTTATTTTATCCGTTTGGTTCTTTCCTGAGTACTACACTGTGGAAATTATTTATAACCTGACCATTATTCTAATTTTTGAATTTATTTTGATTCACTCTGGCGTCTTTATGGCGGTATTTCGTGATTGGCGAATATTAACCTTATTTGCGCTTTTCTATGGCTTATTTGCATTGGTAATTAATATGTCAGTATTAGGGGATTCACCCTTGATACTTTATTTATATAGTGCGACAGTCGCGAACCGGATGCTATTTGGTTTAACCAGCCGCAGCGAACAAGAACGCAATGAAAATATGGGCTATTCAGCACTAATGGCGCTCAATTTTATGTTTTGTATTTTTCTCGTATTAATTTTATCTTTCCTTGTGCCTTATGGTGGATTAACACCTGAGTATTTGCGGTCTATTGGTTATTACGCCAGTATTTCCACGGGGGGAGAGTTTCCTGACAAGCCTCATGTCGCTTTTGCGTTTGGAGTGCTCTATTTTGGGTTACCCATTTTTATGGCTTGCTTAATGAATTTCTTGTGTAAAGGTCACTCTATTTACCGAGAAAAAGGAAAATAAGTTCGTGGCAAGGAAGATAAGAAACAAAAAAAATACCAATAAGCATTCATCATCATTCTCAGTAAAAGGGAAACGCCATTTTATTGCATCAGGTAAACCTCAAGGTGTTATGCACTTTCTACCTTCGCTGGTGGATCACGGCTTAACTATTTTTTATATCGGTTTTTTATTGTCTTTGTGGTTTTCCCCTGATTGGTCAGGTGTTGAAGTGGTTTACAATATGGTATTGATACTGTTGTTTGAGTTTATTCTAGTGCATATGGGCACAATGATGGCAGTACTTCAGCGTGGTTTTTTCTTTATTTTTGTGGCCGCTATTTTAGGTGGCGTGGCTTATATTTTTCATACTACGCAAATTAATTCTTCCGCCATTCTTTATATTTACGCGGCTACGTTAATAAACCGAATTATTATTGGGCGTCAGCAAGGGAATGGGTTTGATAATTTTAATGCCTTCGATGAAGGGATTGCTAAATTACGTCATTATGTTGCGTGTTTTATTATTGCTGTATTTTTAACGCATTATTTGCCTGAAGGGGGGCTTACGGATCAATACCTTGAAGATAATAACTATTATGGCATGTTAAAAATGACAGGGATGACGGAAAAACCGCTTATGATTATTCAATTCGGTGTTTTGTATTATTCAACATCGCTACTTTGGGTTTTGTGGCGTTTTTTAAACCCAAAAAAGAGATAAAAAAAGCGCCTATCGAAATAGGCGCCTGGTGTTGGCAAAAAATAAAAAAATTAACGTGTTATTGATTTAAATTGCTGTGTAGTCTTTGTTAGTGCGACTTCGGTAGGTAAACGCTCCATTGAACTTGCACCATAAAAACCATGGCAGTCAGGGCAGTTTGCTAAAATATACTCGGCATCTTCAGGTGTTGCGATAGGGCCGCCGTGGCAAAGGACAATGACATCATCACGCACCGCTTTAGCTGCTTTTGCCCATTCATTGATAAGAGGTACACAGTCTTTGAGCGTTAGTGCTGTTTCGGCACCAATATTCCCACCTGTTGTTAAACCCATATGTGGCACAATGATATCCGCACCTGCTTTGGTCATTTCAACAGCATCATCAGCACTAAAAACATACGGAGTGGTCAATAAATCTTTTTCGTGTGCCATGCGGATCATATCTACTTCTAGGCCATAGCCCATTCCCGTCTCTTCCAAATTAGCGCGGAAATTACCATCAATCAGGCCAACGGTCGGGAAGTTTTGCACGCCCGCAAAGCCTGTCGCTTTGATGTCATCTAAAAATTTATCAAACTGGCAAAATGGGTCAGTACCGTTAACACCTGCAAGAACAGGAGTGTGCTTAACAACAGGCAAGACTTCTTTTGCCATGTCCATAACGATTTCATTGGCATTGCCATAAGCGAGCAAGCCTGCAAGTGAACCACGACCCGCCATGCGGTAACGGCCTGAGTTGTAGATAACGATTAAGTCAATGCCACCAGCTTCTTCACATTTTGCGGATAAACCTGTACCAGCACCACCGCCGATAATTGGTTCTCCACGAGCAATCATTTCTCTGAATTTTTTCAATAACTCTGCGCGGTTATGTTTCATATTAACCTCTATTATTTGTTCAAAATTTCCTGGTGTAGCTGAATAACCTGTTCACAAAAATCTTGGGAATTTATGTGGTGAGGACTCAAAATAAGCTGTCTTTTTTCTGTTATTATCAAATTTTCTGTCAGTGCATCGATAAACGCTTGGTCCGCAATAGGATCCCAGAACGGTGCACCTTCGGTATCTAATGCGGAAAACCCTGATGTTGGAACAATAAAACGGATTTCGCCATCACAGCGATTTAATCTCTCAGCAATCCAACGACCCATTTGTTGGTTTTCTTCTTTGGTTGTTCTCATCAATGTGACTTGCGCATTGTGATGGTAAAATAAGCGCTCTTGGTATTTTTCAGGTACTGTGGCGGGGCGACCAAAATTCACCATATCCAACGCACCACAAGACATGACGCAAGGTATTTGTGTACGTTGAATGGCACCAAAACGGTCTTCATCACAGGCTAAAACGCCACCAAATAAATAGTCACACACTTCTGTTGTCGTCATATCCAGCACAGAATGCAGTAATTGACTATCAATCAGTTTTTCCATCGCTTTACCACCACTCCCCGTGGCATGAAACACGAGGCAGTCGTATTGCTCTTCTAATTGTGCGGTAAGTTGTTGAACGCAAGGTGTCGTTACGCCAAACATAGTTAGGGCGATGGCAGGTTTGATATCAATATTTTCTTCTTCTTCTTGGTTAAACCAGACGGCACCTGCTATTTGATTTGCTGCGTTTTTTAACACTTTACGAGAAATAATATTTAATCCTGAAACATCGGTGACTGAGTACATCATCGAGATGTCACTTGCACCGATATAACCTGAGATATCCCCAGACGCCATAGTGGAGACCATTAACTTAGGAATACCAACAGGGAGCACTTGCATTGCAGGGGTGATTAATGCGGTTCCGCCCGAGCCCCCTAAACCAAGGATTGCCGCGACATCAGTTTGTGCAGCAAGGTAAAGGCTAAAAGCGTGAGCCATCGCCTCAATCGCTTTGCCACGGTCACCACAAAAAACCGCATCCACACCAAGAGGGTGAAAGCTTGCGATGGTGTGTGCGCTGACATCTGCCTCTTTTTCTAATTGCGTTGGTTGAGTGGTTAAATCAACGGTGCGAACAGCTAACCCAGCGCTTTTAATTAATTCACTGACATAAAATATTTCAGCACTTTTGGTATCCAGCGTTGTGGCAATATAGATAAAACCAGGGTGTTTTTTCATATAAAAATCCTTTCAGATTAGAGTTCGCGTTGAATTTTTCACCGTAATGAGACTATAGTATCATTTTTTGCGTTTGTAAAATGAGATTGCAGTCTCATTTTGGGTTTATTGAAGAAACAATTAGTTGATATTATGCATATCATATTGATAAAACATCAGAAATATTATTAGTGCTTTGTATCATAGGGTTGCTAAATTTGTGATAGGGATACAATATTTAATTGTATATACAGGATAGTTTGGGAGATTAAACATTTAACGGTATGTCACTGAGAAGGATAACTTATTTTTGCTTGTGTTTTCTCAGTATTATTGACTAGACTTGATGTAAGAGACAGTATTTTAAGGATAAATAAAATGCCTAAAACTAATTCGGCTCAGGGATATAAGGGAACGCGAAAACGGACTTATCTATTATTGGTAACAACGGCTTTAGATTTATTTGAAAAAGGGGCAATGCCTTCCGTTTCTGAGCTAGCACTTGAAGCGGGGGTTTCCCGTGCAACCGCTTAT
Source organism: Providencia sp. SP181 (assembly GCF_050446505.1). Taxonomy (NCBI): domain Bacteria; kingdom Pseudomonadati; phylum Pseudomonadota; class Gammaproteobacteria; order Enterobacterales; family Morganellaceae; genus Providencia; species Providencia sp. SP181. Next base: position 33,450 of record NZ_JBBPXM010000010.1, on the reverse strand, counting down.
CGGTATTTTCCCACTCAAAGTGATTTAATCACGGCAACTGTTAATGAAAGCTTAGGGCCCATTTTAACATGGCGGCCTCAGAGTGAAAAAACGGAAGAGCGTATTGATGAACTGCTGACCTTCGCTTTTCCAAGAATGTTTGAGCATGAAGGCGCTTTAAGAGCTGCATTACAAGCCTCATTGCAGCAATGGGCACAAGGGCGTTCTGCTCCGCAAGAGGTAAAAAATAAGCAATTCGAACGGGGAAACCGCAAAGATATTTTAACAATGGTCACAGCACCGATGAAATCGGAATATCCGCAAGAAATTGTTGATAAGGTAATCAAAGCATTTTCCGTTATTTATGGCTCGGAGATTTTCTTAGTGCTAAAGGATATTTGGAAGATGGATAATGAGCAGGTCATTGAATTAGCACAATGGATGGCAAAAGCGATAATTAACCAAGCCATAACCGATAATGCTAAATGTCAAAATAAGGCTCTTTAAAGACAGATTGGGAGGCAGTAAAAATAAGGAAATCAAAAACTAATAATGGTAAAACCGCAGTGAATGATCACTATCATAATAAATAAATGAAAACTAAGGTCATCAGGCATTAATAATATGATATAAATTAAGACTATAAATAATCTTAACGGTTAATGTTGTATGATGAAATTATTTAATATGATAATTGGGATCGTTGTTTGCGCAGTGATTGGAGGGGGACTAACTTACCTTGGTGTCCCACTTGCACTGATGTTTGGCCCAATTATCGCTGTTATCATTTTTCATCGCTTTGGCATTTCTTTTGCTATACCAAAACACACAATTTCTTTTGTTCAAGTGACATTAGGTACCTCGGTTGGTTTGATGTTTAACCAGGTTTCGCTCAATGAGGCTGATAATTTATTCTTGCTGTTATTGATGTTAGTTGTGTGCCTAGCTGTGCAATTTTCCTTTAGTTTTTTTTGGTTTTACCGCAAGGTTGGCTGGACAAAACAAGAAGCTATGTTGGGGTCTGTACCAGGGGCAATGGCTGCCATTTTGGCCTTAACTGACCATACTCACACACCACCACAGAAGATTGTTATTTCCCATACTATTCGCCTTATTATATTAATTTTATTAGCTGGGATTGTGGTTGGGAGCGATGGCGATCCGCAACCGATTATCGAGTTTCCTTCATTAACGCTGGCTGCAACAATGTGGTTATTGCTCATTGTTGTTGTTGGGGTGATTACAGGCTTGATATTGCAGCGTTTTAGAGTTCCTGCACCTTATATGCTCACATCATTAGCCGCAGCAACATTAATACAAAGTTGGGTTGATATTCCATTAAACTTCCCATTAATGCTGACTGAACTGAGTATGGTATTAATTGGGATGAATATCGGTAATCACTTTGTGGTTTTTCCGCTTTCATCATTAATTAAAAATATTTACTCCTCTGCGCAAGTTGTCGTCATCAATATTATTTTGACATTCTTGATTACGGTATTTGCAGCATGGTTAACGGGGTATGATATTTCGGTATTATTACTTGCTTGGGCGCCAGGTAGTATGGAAGCGATGACTTTTGCTGCAATTACAATGAATTTGGATGCAGGATTTGTCATGTCGAATCATATTATCCGCATGGTGATTATTCAAAGCATTCCATCTGTTGTTTTATTTTGGCAAGAACGTAGGGCTAAAAAAATGCAATAAATGTGCTTAGTAGGAGAAGAAAACATGCACTTAAATCCTTGCATGTTTTCTCGACTTAGAGCATGGGGTTATTTTACGTAGGCGAAAAGGCCAAGTGAATCCCGTGCGAGTGACTGGCATTTAAACTCTTGTGTGAGTGGTATTCCCTTCAAGTCGTTATAACTTTCTTTATTTAGCTGAGTCATTTTTTCAGAGTTGTAGTTGCTCAAATCCCATTTATTGCTTTTCGCAAAGTACACGATAGCGCGTTCAATTTCTCTATCGGGAATTTGTGAGTACCCACAGTCATATTTTAGGTAAATAAAAACAGCCGTCAGATCAGCCAGATCTTCAGCTTCGTTAGGGGCAAGAGCTCTGGCAGAATTGGTTATCCCTAACAGAGTCATTATGCATGACATCATTAATATAAATTTGCGCATTCTTTATTCTATCGGGTTTCTATGTCAAGTAACGTTAGCATAAGAATAGAATTGTTAGTCAACTATATTTTTCTTAAATGAATGTAATAAACCCATAATTATTGAGTGGGTTTATTGACCTTCCTGTAAGGGGAGGCTTTATCATTTGTTTTATTAAACCATGTTTTGCAGAGAAAGGGTAATTTCCCTCAACATACTCTGCCAGTGATTATTGATTTGATAATAAAAGGAAGGTTATCAATGTTACGTCGCGATTTTTTAAAATTAAGTGCTATCACATATGCTGCAAGTGCGCTGCCTATTTGGAGCCGCATCGCAGTAGCGGCTGAAAACTATCCCACATTGGCAATTCCCCCGTTACTAGAGCCTGATGCTCAAGGGAATATTCAATTGGCGATCAAGCAAGGAACATCCCAATTTGTCCCTGGTAAGAAAACGACTACATGGGGGTATAACGGTGATTTGCTCGGCCCAGCAATCAGCTTAAAAAATGGCCAAAGTGTTAATATTAATATTGTGAATCAGCTCCCTGAAGATACCACTGTTCACTGGCACGGCTTAGAAATTTCAGGTGAACAAGATGGCGGCCCTCAAGCGATAATCCAACCTGGTGCCAGTCGTAACGTAAATTTTACGGTAAATCAAAGCGAAGCGACTTGTTGGTTCCATCCTCACACTCATGGAAAAACCGGATACCAAGTGGCGATGGGGCTGGCAGGCCTTGTGCTAATTCAAGATGATGACACGGCAAAACATGGTTTGCCGAACGCTTGGGGAGTTGATGATATTCCCGTTATTTTACAGGATAAACGCTTAAAAGATGATGGGCAAATCGATTACCAACTAGATGTGATGAGCACTGCGGTAGGTTGGTTTGGTGACTTAATGCTTACGAACGGGACAGTTTACCCGAAACACGTAGCACCAAAAGGTTGGATCCGCCTACGATTACTCAATGGCTGTAATGCCCGTAGCCTAAACATTTCAACGAGTGATGGTCGTAAAATGTATGTTATTGCCAGTGATGGCGGTTTACTCGCTGAGCCAGTTGGATTGACGGAATTACCGATTTTAATGGGAGAGCGTTTTGAGGTGCTAATTGATGCTTCAGATGGTCGTGCATTTGATTTAGTGACATTACCCGTAGGGCAAATGGGGATGACTATTGCACCATTTGACCAACCTCTACCTGTTTTACGTATCGAAACTACATTAACAAATGGTGAAGGTAAATTACCTTCAACTCTTGCTGCAATTTCTGCAATCCCTTCTTTAGCAGGATTAAATCGCCGCCGTTTCCACCTTATGATGGATATGCGTTTAGACATGCAAGGTATGATGATGCTGCGCGAAAAGTATGGTGCTCAAGCGATGGGGGACATGGGCGGTCATGGTGCGATGATGAGCAATATGGATCATGGCGCGATGATGAACAATGGCACCATGAACCATGGTAATATGAGTCAAGGTAATATGGGTAGTGGAAATATGCGAGGTGGCATGGGGAATGGCGGGCATTGCGGCACAGGGACTGGTGATTTAGATATCCATAACGCGAATACTATTAACGGGCAAGTGTTCTCAATGACACACCCAGCATTTGATGCGCCAATGAACCGCCAAGAAATATGGGTCGTTTCAGGGCGTGGTGACATGATGTTGCATCCATTCCATGTACACGGAACTCGATTCCGTATCCTGAAAGAAAATGGCCAGGCTGTTGAGCCGCATCGCCAAGGCTGGAAAGATATTGTTAAAGTTGAAGGGCAGGTGAGCGAAATTTTAGTGGAATTTAAACACCCTGCGACGAAAGAGCATCCGTATATGGCACATTGCCATTTATTAGAACATGAAGACACAGGAATGATGCTTGGTTTTACAGTGAGTTAACCAAATACTTTAGTTTTAGGACGAAATGCAGCATTAAATGTTATTGCTGCATTTTCCTTTATTAGTATCTACGCTTCGCCTATGGTAAAATTACGCGCTTTCCATTCCCATAGATGCGTAATTGAAGATGAAACATACCCTTGAAGTCATGATCTCTGAAGAAGAGATTGCTCAACGAATCAGCGAATTAGCTGAAAAAATCAGTGCTCATTATCAACCACTTGAAGGCGATTTAGTCCTTGTTGGTTTATTAAAAGGGTCATTCATTTTTATGGCAGATTTATGCCGTAAAATTAATGTTCCCCATGAAGTTGATTTTATGACTGTTTCAAGTTACGGCAATGCGATGACATCGAGCCGTGATGTTAAAATTGTCAAAGACTTGGACGAAGATATTCGTGATAAGCACGTTTTAATTGTTGAAGATATTATCGACTCTGGTAATACCTTAAATAAAGTTCGTGAGATTTTCGAATTACGCGGCCCTAAATCTGTCGCTATTTGCACATTGTTGGATAAACCATCACGCCGTGAAGTGGATGTTCCAGTTGAATGGATTGGTTACTCAATCGAAGATAAATTCGTTGTTGGTTATGGTATCGACTACGCACAACAGTACCGTCATTTGCCTTATATTGGCCATGTAACGTTACTCGAAGATTAATATTCTGGGCAATCCCATAAAAAAGGACAGCTTAGCTGTCCTTTTTGTTTTATGGCATACCAGTCATATTTTAGGGGGTATTAATGATGACATTGCTGCCCAAGATTTGCCCGTTAGTGTTTGATAGGCTAGGTGTTGTCACTGTAGTGACATTTCTTGAGTTAATTTTTCCATTATAGTTATTAATAGAATGCGTAGCTTTAGCGGTTAAGCCAAGGTCTGCATTCATTAAACCACTATAGTTGGAAATTGTATTTGCAGTTGCTTTCAGATTTCCTGCGCTTTTTATTTGAGCATAGTTGTTAATGATTTCATTACCCATTGTAATATTAATATCGGCTTCGCCAGAAGCAGGGAAGACAGCATTGGTTTGAATAATGCCAGAAGTATTATTCAATTGGGTACCTTGCATTTTGATACTGCCATTTTCAGCGATAATTCCACCATTTTGTTGTACTAAGCCAAGGTAGGTCGCATATCTGCTAAAGTTAGAGGAATTAGTATTAGAGACATACGTTGTATCCATCACAATATTATTATCAGCTTTAATCAACCCGTTTGTATTGTTTAGATACTCAGAGATAAAGTTAAGATTAAAACCTTTAATATAACCTGCAGTATTAACCAAATTATCGACACGGAATGTTGATTTACCATTTCCTGAGGCGATAACACCTGTGTTAGTTAATTTAGGCGTTGTAATATTTAACAGTTTATCGCTACTAATTACTGAGGTACTGTCATTTTGTATTGCATTTCGTGCGGTAATATCCATACGACCAGTTTCAGCCTTAAGAACGGAAGCACTATTATTTAAATTGTCAGTATCAATGATAACTCGACGATTAGCACTCACAGTACTAGACTTACCAATGCTTAAATTAGAACCCGTGTAGGTAAAGTCTCTGCCTGCGCTAACATTTGCTTTTTCAATAGTCGCTGATGCAGCATTTATATTAATATCGCCTGCAGCAATAACTGTATCTGCACCCCATTTACTGTAATATCCACTCCAATGAATGAAACTTTTTGCTAAATTAAAATCAATATTACCAGTGATTGATTTAACTAAGCTTCCACTACCGTAAAAGCTATCAAGGGAATTAATACTGACATTTTTGTAAGCGCTAATTAATGCACTAGGATGATTTACCATTTGGCCATTAGATGTTATATCAACATTGCCGGCACTAGATGTAATGGAATTTTTATTATTAAATACAATGTTGCTAGTCGATGTTATATTAATGTCACCGACAGATTGGATCACTGCGGTATTGTAAATAGAATCCGAATTAACGGTTAATCCCGTACTTCCTGCATTAATTAAACCATTGTTATTAAGTAAATAACCTGAACCGACTGAATTAATATTGATTTTATCAGCATTTAATTTCCCATTAGCTCCAATGGTCACCCCTTTACTAGAGATATTGGTATTAGTCAGTGTAGATAACTCATTACCATTTGCATCAAATAAGTTATTACCTGTAGCGATATTTAACTCTTTTGCATTAACATCACCATTAATAAGTACTGAGCGAGCAATAAAATCAATTGCATCAGCTGAGGATATTGCTTTATTTATAGTGACTTGTCCTTTAGTAACATTATAGCCAATTAAATTACCAGCAACGACTAATGGTGTACCGGTGACAAATGCCCCACGTTCTGCGTTAATAAAGCCACAACTATTACAGGTAATACCTGATGCATTAGCCACAATGACTTGAGCCGCATTACCTGCAACTTCCATCATACCATTAATGGTACTGATGCTATTACCGACAACTTCATTAAGAATAATTTGAGCTTCTTTTCCTGCTGTTATATTGTCATTACCATTAATATTGCCAGCTAACTGAGTTGTGGTTAATGAACTACTATTATTAAAGATGACTCCTTTATCTTTCACATTGAAGCTTTGATAAGTATTATGTGAAATACCTTTATCAGTAGGCTTTTTGATGTGAATAATATTTAGACCATCAGGTCTATAAATGATACCAGTACCATCAACACTATAGGTTTCGTTTGAATCATAGGTTAAAACTGAAGGGGTATAAAGTTCAGTAACACCTAGTGACGATAGTTTTCCATAGTAATTATTAATGGAACCTGTCGATTTAATGATTAATTTATTGCCAGAGTTAATTTTACCCCAGTAATTATTGAGTGATTTAGTGTTGATAGCAATATTATTATCGCTGGTTAGTTCACCATAAGTATTATTAAAATCACCCGTTAAATTAAACTCCATACCACCCAAAGGTACAGCTCTATCTTGGGCTGCGCTTTTGAATAACCCGTAATTATTATATAGGTAATGACCTGTAACGGTAATGCCACCATTTAAGGTTTCAATACCACCCACTTTATTGATTAACCCAAATTTACTGGAAACTCGGCTAAAATTACTTGAATTATAATTATTTAGTTGATGAGTATTTAACGCCATATTGTTATATGAACGAATATATCCACCGTTATTGTTTAAATAGTTAGCATTGATATCAAGTGTTTTTGCATCAATAAAACCTTGGTCATTATAGATAAAATCAGACGTAATGCTCAGTTTATCGCCAGCAATGAAACCGCCTTTATTATCAATATCTTTAACATTAATGTTGGACTCGTAGGTTGGCGTTGGAACCGTATTTGGTACATTAGTTGGGGAAATGATTTTACCTGCATTAGTGAGCCTTGCAGATGTAATATTTAATCCACGACCACTACTGATGACTGAGTTTGCGTCATTAGTAATATAATTAGTGACATTTAAATCAGATTTAGCATTAGTGGCAGTAATCGATGATGATTTATTTGTTAGACTATTCGCATCAATGCTCATTCTACGTTTAGCCGTGATAACAGAGTTAGTATTTTCTATAGAGGATACAGTGTTTAAAATGACATCTCTGCCTGCATCAATTTTAGCATTTTCACTAATAATTCTATCTGCGGTAATATTAATATCTCTACCAGCAATAATTCTATCTTCAGGTCTGACACTTGAATATTCACGCCACTGATAAATTGTACCTCTAGCGTCAATATTGACATCACCTGTCTCGGCTTTGATTAAACCGCCACCATTTTGAATCTCATTGGTTTTAATATTAATATTATTTTTAGCTTGGATGCTCCCACCGTTACGGTTTAAAACAGTATTATTGGTGCGTAAATTAATATCACCTGAGGTTGAAATAAGTTTGCCTTTATCGTTATCAAAGGTTACATATCCAGAATTAGTTTCATTCGTCAGAATATTAAGATCATTTTTAGCACTGACTAACCCTTTGTTATGAAAAGTGTTTACGTTTAAGTTAATATCACCAGAAGACTCTATTTTGTTACTCTCATTAGAGAAAACCCATGCAGATTTAGCCGATAAGCCTTTATCACCCGCTGATATAATCCCCTTATTTTTTACACCGACTCCATTTTCAGTAGAGATTAAGGTGATTTTATCAGCGTACATACCACCTAACGCAGAAACATCAATACCCACAGAAGGTCTACTACCTGTAGCTGCAACAGTAGAGACAACATCACCGTTAGTATCGACAAAGTTATGTCCAGTGACGACTTTGAGCTCTTTTGCTTTTAGTTGGCCGTTAATCACCGCTGAACGCGCGATAATTTCAGTAGGGGAATCAGAAGTTAAACCTTTATTAACGATAATTTGCCCTTTGGCTACGTTATAGCCAAGCAATTCTCCGTTAGTCACAATAGGTTTACCCGTTGTGAGTGTGGTACTTTCGGTATTAATAAATCCACAACTATTACAAGTAATTCCAGATGCGTTAGCAACAATCACTTGTGCTTTTTTACCTGCAACTTCAACCATACCGTTTAAGTTTGTTGCATTATTGGAGTTGACTTCGTTAATAATAACGGAGGCTTCACCACCTGATAAATTAAGGTTGCCGTTAATCATTCCACCCAATTGGGTATTAACATTATCCTTGCTATTATTTAGAATAACCCCTTTATTATCAACATCAAACTTACTGTATATATTGTGAGAAACACCTTTATCGCTGGCTTTATTAATATGGACGATCGTTGGACCATTACTGTTATTCATGACGCCGGCACCATTGGTATTAATTATTTCTGCTTGAGCGACAGAAGTAATACCTAAAATGGCGGAAACACATAAAACAATCGGTTTTAGCTTTAACGTGGGTGTATAGGACCCAATTTGAATAGGCTGACTCATAGAAATATCCCTAAATATGATTTGAGATTAATATTTGTAAAATAATGATATTTTATTATGACCAATAAATTATGAGTGAAAATAAAAATAAGTATATTTAAAAATACTTAATTGAGATTGTGGTTTTTTTATGAAACAAAATGTTGGGGATTTAATAAAAGCAGGTTAAAGTGTATATTTAATGATTAATTCTTTTATTATCAATTGATAATGTTTACTCTGCGGCGGGGTGAGTATGTGTTATTACTTATGCTTGTATACTTACTTATTTACTCTTAATTATTGTTAATGTTAAATTTTGTTTTATATTTTTATTTGTTTCTTTTATTTATATTTTTATTTATTTTTTATTACTCTGAATTAGGATGTTTGTAATTAAAAGCCCTCATAAGAGAGCTTTCAATTTGTAACTTTATTTATTTTTTTGTGTTAATGTTGCAATAGATTCCCTATAACAAAGTTCGAGTTTTTCTCTGCTATCTGCAGTAATATGCAAATCTTGTAAACGGCCATTATTAATACCGTAGACCCAACCGTGGATCATCACTTTTTGGCCACGCTTCCACGCTGATTGCATAATTGTAGAATGTCCTAAGTTATAAACTTGTTCAACAACATTTAATTCACATAAACGGTCTAAGCGTTCACAAGGTTTGAGTTCGCCTAACATTGAGCTATGCCTATACCATATGTCACGTATGTGAAGTAACCAGTTATTAATTAAACCAAGTTCGGTATTATCAACAGCCGCTTCAATACCACCACAGCCGTAATGGCCACAAATGATGATATGTTCAACTTGCAGAACATCGACAGCATATTGAATGACGGATAAGCAGTTAAGGTCGGTATGGATAACTAAGTTTGCAACATTACGGTGAACGAATAGATCACCAGGCGCTGCATTGATCAATTTTTCAGCAGGAACTCGACTGTCTGAACAGCCAATCCATAGGAATCTTGGCTTTTGTGCTTTTGATAATTCTTTAAAGAATTCAGGATCTTGTTCTTTTACAGAGGCTGACCATGCTTCATTATTAGCAAACAGCTCTTCGATTTTTCTCATCATGACTTATAGCCTAGTTGTGTTACTGTGCGATAAAATCTTATACAACATTTATTGATTAATTAATAATTAGTTATACTAATTACAACATTGGTATAATGAACCACTCATTTAGACAAGACAACCCTCAATTAGTAACATATTGAATTATCTTATATAAATCTATTATCTCTTTTCTGCATAACATAGAGCAGAAAAAAGTGGCATCATAAGAGTATATTGCCTCCAAACCGTCCTAAGAATAAAGGGTTTTTTTATATATGACGTATGCACTTGAGTTATCGCAGTTAACAAAAACCTATTCAGGTGGCGTTAAGGCTCTGCGAGGAATCGACTTATATGTTGAAGATGGTGACTTTTATGCTTTGCTTGGGCCTAATGGCGCAGGCAAATCAACAACTATCGGTATTATCAGCTCATTAGTAAATAAAACTAGCGGCTCAGTTAAAGTATTTGGCTATGACTTAGAAAAACAAGTTGTACTTGCGAAGCAGCAACTCGGGTTGGTCCCTCAAGAATTTAACTTCAACCCATTTGAGACCGTTTTGCAGATTGTCCTAAACCAAGCGGGTTATTATGGTGTCCCGCGTTCTGTTGCCATCCAACGTGCTGAACAATATTTGACGCAACTGGATTTGTGGGAGAAACGTGATGAACGCGCTCGTAATTTATCAGGCGGGATGAAACGCCGATTAATGATCGCTCGAGCGTTAATGCATCAACCAAAGTTATTAATTTTGGACGAACCTACTGCGGGTGTTGATATTGAATTACGCCGTTCTATGTGGTCTTTTTTAAAGAATTTGAATGCACAAGGCACAACAATTATTTTAACAACGCACTATTTAGAAGAAGCAGAAATGCTGTGTCGTAATATTGGTATCATTCAACACGGTGAACTTGTTGAAAATACCAGTATGAAACAGTTGTTGAGCAAATTAGAGTCAGAGACCTTTATTTTTGATTTAATGCCAAAAAGTCCTATACCACAATTATTAGGGTATGAATCTCGTTTGGTAGACACATCAACGATTGAAGTGGATGTAAAGAGAGAGCAGGGGCTAAATAGTGTCTTTAGTCAATTTAGCGAACAAGGTATCCAAATTTTAAGTATGCGTAATAAGGCAAATCGTTTGGAAGAATTATTTGTTAGTTTAGTCAAAAAAGAAAGTAATGCGACCGAAAAGGAGATAACAAGATGATCTCATTATACTGGGTTGCATTAAAAACTATTTGGATAAAAGAAGTCACTCGGTTTGGCCGTATTTGGATACAAACATTATTACCACCCGTGATCACCATGTCGCTGTATTTTGTGATTTTTGGTAATTTAATTGGTTCACGAATTGGTGATATGGGAGGGGTAGATTATATGCAATTTATCGTTCCTGGTCTGATTATGATGGCTGTTATTACCAATTCATATTCGAATGTTTGTTCATCATTTTTTGGTTCAAAATTCCAAAAAAATATTGAAGAATTACTTGTTGCGCCTGTTCCAACGCATATTATTATCGCTGGTTTTGTTGGTGGTGGTGTTGCGAGAGGAATTTTAGTTGGTTTCCTCGTCACATTGGTTTCTTTGTTTTTTATTCCACTACAAGTGCATTCATGGATTATGGTCGTGGTGACACTATTGCTCACAGCGATTGTGTTTTCACTTGCTGGGCTATTAAATGCGATTTTTGCAAAAACATTTGATGATATTAGTATTGTACCAACGTTTGTACTAACACCCTTAACTTACTTGGGTGGGGTATTTTATTCCTTATCGTTATTGCCTCCATTCTGGCAAGCCGTGTCAAAGTTAAACCCCATCGTTTATATGATTAGCGGGTTTAGGTATGGTTTTCTTGGTATTGCAGATGTGTCAATTGCAATTACACTTGGAGTACTAATGATTTTCTTAGTCGTTTTCTATTTACTGACCTGGTATTTAATTGAGCAGGGTAGAGGGCTTAGAAGCTAAGAATGGACGATTGAATTCTGTATGAAAAAGCTGCTTTTGCTATGCAATATAGCAAAAGCAGCTTTTTATATTTAAATAACATAATTATCAGTTAGTTAAATATGTAAGTTACGGGCTAAGCCACTTGTACAGGGACTGCTTTTGCAATTCGGCTCATCACATTATTTTCATCAAAGTAAGCGACGTTTGGCTTGTGAGTGCGAGCATCTTCATCACTCATATTCACATATGAACAGATGATCAGCTTATCACCCACCGCAGCACGACGAGCAGCAGCGCCATTAACGGAAATGATACGCGAGCCTCTTTCCCCCGAAATAGCATAAGTTGAAAAGCGTTCACCATTATCAACGTTATAAATATCAATGGCTTCGTATTCAAGGATACCCGCAGCGTCCATAAAGTCTTGGTCGATAGCACAAGAACCCTCGTAGTGGAGGTCAGCCTGAGTGACAGTGACTCGGTGGAGTTTGCCTTGTAACATTTTTCTTAACATTTTTTTCTTCTTCGTCCTTCAAACTGCAGCGTTGTTGGCTACGTGCATTCGCCCTAGTCACATACTTATGTATGTTCCCAGGAACTCACTTACTTGCCGCCTAGCTGCAATCTGAATGACTTTGAAGAAATTCATTGTGCCTTCAAACTGCAGCGTTGTTGGCTACGTGCATTCGCCCTAGTCACATACTTATGTATGTTCCCAGGAACTCACTTACTTGCCGCCTAGCTGCAATCTGAATGACTTTGAAGAAATCATCATGCCTTCAAACTGCAGCGTTGTTGGCTACGTGCAATGTAAGTCGTAACTGGATTATCAACGCAGCAAGATGGTTGCTGTGAAAGTATTATAAGTCTTATTGTTTTATTTAATATCGCGTTTCAGGTCAACTTGTAAATTGTCAATTAAACGGGTTTGACCTAACCATGCAGCCATTAAAATTACAGCACGTTTGCTTGCATCACTAAGTGGCAATAATGTTTCTGCGTCACGAATAAACAGCTCGTCAGGGGTAAAACCTGCTTCACGTAAGCTGTTATTCATGTCGGCAATAATATCGTCAGATGAACTTGGCTCAATTACTAATTTTTCTCCCGCTTGTTGCATAATTTGATACAGCATAGGTGCGGTTTTTAGCTCATCGGCAGATAAATTGTTATTACGAGAGCTCAGTGCTAGACCATTTTTGGCTCTCACTGTTGGGACACTGATAATTTGGGTATCAAAAGATAAGTCATTAACTAATTTACGAATTAATTGCAGTTGTTGATAGTCTTTTTCACCAAATAAGGCAATTTCAGGCTGAACGAGGTTAAACAGCTTTGTGATAACTGTAGCTACGCCCTTAAAATGCCCAGGGCGGCTTGCACCTTCTAACATCGTTGATAACTCAGGCACTTCAACAAAAGTCTGTTTTTCCATACCGTCAGGGTAGAATTCTTGCGAAGAGGGTGCAAAAATTAAATTTACGCCCTTACGTTTGAGTTTTTCACAGTCTTCTTGCAGTGTGCGAGGGTAATTTGCGAGGTCTGATTGTCTATCAAATTGCATTGGGTTAACAAAAATACTCGCAATAACAATATCAGCTTGCTGTTTGGCTTGGTCAATCAGCGTTAAGTGACCATCATGCAAATTTCCCATCGTTGGGACAAGTGCGATGCGTTTGCCTTCTTGTTTCCAACGGCGAATTTCGCGGCGAAGTATCAGTGCCGTTTCAACGATAAGCATACAAGTCGTCCTTATATATGAGTCAATTAAGAAAATGAATGTGCTTCAGCTGGGTAAATGCCTGCTTCCACTTCTTGAATATACAAGCGGATGGCATCATGCATGTTGCCTGCCTGCGCAAGGAAGTTTTTCGCAAATTTCGGTGGGCGAGCGGTAATCCCTAACGCATCATGCATCACCAAAATTTGCCCATCCGCTCCATTTCCTGCGCCAATACCAATAACGGGTAATAACAATTCTTCTGTGACGTGGTTAGCTAATGACGTTGGCACACATTCAAGCACTAACAGCTGTATCCCTGCATTTTCGAGGGCAATTGCATCTTTTACTAGCTGATTAGCTGTTACTTCGTCACGACCTTGTACTTTGTACCCACCCAGTACATTCACCGCTTGTGGTGTTAACCCTAAATGGCCACAAACAGGCACAGAACGTTCAGTTAGCATTTTGACCGTATCACATAACCAGCTACCACCTTCGATTTTAACCATGTTTGCTCCCGCCTGCATAAGAATAGCGGCATTAGCACAGGCTTGCTCTGGGGTAGCGTAGCTCATAAATGGCATGTCTGCGATGATAAAGGCGTCTGGTGCACCTTTGCGGACGCAGCGGGTATGGTAGGCAATTTGTTCGACAGTAACGGGTAATGTGCTGGTTTCACCTTGAATAGTCATACCTAACGAGTCACCAACCAGCATCACTTGGATCCCTTGCTCATAAAATAATTGAGCAAAGCTTGCATCGTAGGCGGTCATGGTAGCAAATTTGCGTTTGTCTTTTTTAAACTGACATAAATCAGCCAGAGAAATTGGTTTCATTATAATAACCTCCGGAAATGATCTCCCAACGACCACACCTCAGAAGAGGTTGATTATTTTAGGCGTTAATATCCCAAAATGTTAGGCCGTTACGCGGGACGTGTGTGAGTCTTTCAGACAGCAATTCACCATCTGGAAAAACAAGAGTAGGGGCAAGTTCGCTGAGTGGATACAACATAAATTCTCGCTCCTTCAGCCCATAGTGTGGAACCGTTAATCGTGGTGTATTAATAACACGGTTACCAAAAAGCATGATATCGAGATCGAGGGTTCTCGGCCCCCAGCGCTCGTCTTTGCGCACACGACCAAGGTCAAGCTCGATTTGTTGGGTATAGTTGAGTAGTGCTTCTGGCTCAAGTGTTGTTTCAAGGCATACAGCCAGATTTAAAAAATCTGGCTGATTTTGCGGGCCTAACGGCTTCGTGCGGTAAATAGATGATGTTGCAGTAACATGGCTATTAGGAATAGCGTCTAATGCTGCAATAGCTTGTTGTGCCTGTTTAAGAGGCTCACCAAGGTTACTTCCTACAGCAATATAGACTTGTTCCATAACGGGCTCTCTATTTATGACGATTTATTGGGTTTGCGTGCCCCTGCATGAGAGGAGCGTTGCGGGCGATGACGGCGGCGAGTTGGGGCATTGCCTAATTCTGAAATCATCTCACGCTGCTTACTGTTGTTAGCTTGCTGAAAATCTGCCCACCATAGTGCCAGTTCTTGTAGCTCATTACGATGTTCTACATTGGCTCTAAGCTCTAATAAATCAAAGGCGGCACGGAACTTTGGGTGCTCCATTAATTTATTGGCGCGTCGCCCTTGGCGGCGTGGTAAGCGTAATTGCAGTAACCAGATATCACGCATTGTTGTCGTGATACGTTTAGGGATGGCAATTGAACGACATTGCTCATCTAAAATATCATTCATCGCAAGGGCAAAGGCATCATAATAAGCGAGGCCACCTTCTTGGGACAGCTTCTCTGCATGTTCAGTAACGGGATACCATAACATGGCCGCAAATAAAAATGCAGGGTTGACACGCTTATCGTTTTTAAGCCTGAAGTCTGTGTTTTTCAAGACTTGCTCAATGATTTTTTCCATTGGCGAGTCATCAGTTTCACTAAAACGGCTCGAAATAACAGGGAATAGTTGCTCAAATAAACCAAATTTCTTGAGCATCTTGTACGTTGAATAACCTTGACCTGCTTGAAGTAATTTTAAGGACTCTTCAAATAATCTTGCAGAAGGAATTTCCCTTAATAATGGAGCAAGATGATAAATTGGGTCTGCGGTTTTTGGCTCAATAGTCATATCCAACTTACACGCAAAGCGTACTGCCCTGAGCATTCTAACAGGGTCTTCGCGGTAACGAGTTTCAGGGTCACCAATAAGACGAATAACACCCGCTTTAAGATCAGCCAATCCATTGACGTAGTCACGTAAAGTGAAATCATCAATGTTGTAATACAGACTATTAACGGTGAAATCGCGACGAATAGCGTCTTCTTCGATAGAACCAAAAATGTTATCGCGCAGCAACATGCCATTTTGTGCCTGTGATGACAAGTTCTTATCATCTGAGGCATTCTGGTCATGATGTCCGCGGAAAGTTGCAACTTCAATAATCTCAGGGCCAAACATAATATGCGCTAAGCGGAATCGGCGGCCAACAAGGCGGCAATTGCGAAATAGCTTACGGATTTGCTCTGGCGTTGCATTTGTTGTGATATCAAAGTCTTTTGGCTTTTGGCCTAATAATAAATCACGAACACCACCACCCACTAAGTAGGCTTCATAGCCACTTTTATTTAAACGATAGAGGACTTTCAGCGCATTATCGCTGATGTCACTGCGGGAAATAGAGTGTTCAGAACGCGGAATAACAGTAATGTTTTCGTTATTTTCGGTTGTCATTGTAGGGTGTTTCTCAGACGAAGAATCGGCACGTTGAGATTGACGAACCGTTTTTTTAATAGACGCTGTTTTTGGCGTTTGTTTAGCGTTCCGAGTACGAGGAGATGTCTGCTCCTTATCGGAATGAGTGACTGGCCTTTTACCGGCTGCCGAGGTATCTCGCTGAGTATGCGTGTGCTGCAAGGAATCTTCACTATTCGATGCAGTGGTATTACGAGATAAAATGTGACGGCAGAAATTTGCTACTCGGTTAAAAATAGTACACCTCGATGTGATTACCAATGTTCAATAAACAAAATAAGCGGCTAATCATAGCTCACAGAAGTTTCTTTGAGAATGGTTAAACGAATAAAAGTCACGTCTAATCATTTTTTTTATCAATAAAAATAGATTAAAAAACAAGCGACATTTTTCTTGGTTTCATCACTTATGGCGCAGAATACCTTATTTTAGTGGGTTTTTACCACAAAGACATTAAGCGCTATTTAAACCATAATCTGAAAAATACACTGTAAAATTCAATAAAAAATTTACTGAAAAATCGCATTTTTATTAAGACCCGATTAACGTATTCGTTTGCTAGCCATGAATTTTATCAAAAATGATAGCAAAAATAAGGAATGAATAAAGGCGCGTATTAGATTGTGTGAAAAAGAGGGGATTTTAAAGGGGCGAAACCCTTACAACGGCGCACGCAATATGCGCCGTTCAGGACTCCATTTGAGCAATTAGCCTGCCATTTGCTTTTCGCGAATTTCAGCTAATGTTTTACAGTCGATACATAAATCAGCGGTAGGACGGGCTTCCAAACGACGGATGCCAATTTCTACACCACATGATTCACAGTAGCCAAAGTCGTCATCTTCAACTTTTTTCAGCGTTTTCTCGATTTTCTTAATCAATTTACGTTCACGATCCCGGTTACGTAATTCAAGGCTGAATTCTTCTTCCTGAGCGGCTCTATCAACGGGGTCTGGAAAGTTAGCTGCCTCATCTTGCATATGAGTAACAGTCCGGTCCACTTCATCTCTGAGTTGATTGCGCCATGCTTCGAGAATGAGCTTAAAATGCGCCAATTGGGCTTCGTTCATGTACTCTTCGCCAGCTTTTTCATGATAGGGCTCAACCCCAGCAATGGCGAGAATGCTTAAGGACGATGTCTTACGTTTTTGCCCTTCTTGCATAATGCTTCTCCTACACACGCAAATTTTACAAAAACCCCAAGGGGGAAAATTTAAGGTCGCTATAAATAGCAGAAGAGAGCTCTCTTGGCAATCGTTCATGCAATGAGTTTTGTAATGCTGTGAGGGCGAGCGTGTTTATTCCCTTTTAGCGCCCCAGAACTCAGCGGCCCCGTATAAAAATCTATTAAAAAATATTATTTAATAGATGTAAAACTAATCTGTTTACTTAACGACATTTGTTGAGCAGTTATATCTGCCTGATAACAAAGTACTTCAACACCGCCTTGCCTTGCTTCCTCTAATAATTGCGCATATTTCTTATCAATATGCGCCGCTGCTGATGCTACGTGAATACCTGTATGTAACGCAACAAACAATAGTATGGCTCTTTTTCCTTCTTTCGCAATATGCATGAGTTCTCTTAAGTGTTTTTGTCCTCTAAGCGTCACCGCATCAGGGAAAAAACCGTGTTCATTTTCCAGTAAAGTGACTGATTTAACTTCAATAAAACAGTCAGGTAACCCATCGTGTGAGAGAAGAAAATCAATGCGACTATTTTCTGTTCCATATTTCACTTCAGGTTTTATCTTGCTGTAGTCAGATAATTCTGGAATGCACTTTCCGGTTAAGGCTTCAGCGACAAGTTGGTTTGCACGAAGGGTGTTGATACAAATAAAGTGTCCTTGTGTTGTTTGAGTTAACTCCCAACTGTGGGGATATTTGCGTTTTGCATTGTCAGAGGTGGAATACCAGACGGTATCTCCAGGAGTTGCACATCCAGTCATCGCACCTGTATTGGCACAGTGAATTGTTATCTCTTCGCCATTAGGTAAGGTGACATCCGCTAGAAACCGTTTATAACGCTTAATTAAAGTGGCAGGTTGTAAAGGGGGATGAAATTCCATAAGGTCTCCGCGGTGCTAACCAGTGATAAGCTGACTGATGAAAGAGGCTAATGCTACAATGTCTGATAGCAAAAGTTAAATGCAGGGAGTAGTTACTTTCGTGTTACCTATATTAGAAGTCAGTGAATCGTTACTGGCAGCCTTAAAATCTTCTCCACAAGTTTTATTACACGCCCCAACAGGCGCGGGTAAATCAACGGTATTACCCCATGAAATACTCAAAAGTGGCGTCATTGATGGGCGAATTATTATGTTAGAACCGCGTCGTCTTGCTGCGCGTTCAGTCGCAACGCGTTTAGCACAGCAGCTTGGCGAAGAGGTAGGTAACACGATAGGGTTACGTATGCGTTCGGAAACGAAAGTGAGCCGCCATACGTGTCTAGAGGTGGTAACGGAAGGCGTACTTGCACGGCAGTTACAAAGTGACCCGATGCTTGAAGGTATTGGGTTGGTGATTTTAGATGAGTTTCACGAGCGAAATTTACAGGCAGACCTCGGCCTTGCCCTGTTATTAGATACTCAGCAAGCACTGCGAGATGATTTGCGTATCTTATTAATGTCAGCAACATTGGATAACCAAGGCCTGACACAGTTATTTCCTGAAGCGCCAGTCATTACATCTCAAGGTCGTACTTTCCCTGTTGTGCGTGAATACCATCCAATTAACTCTAACAAGTTATTCCATAAAGAAGTGGCATCAGTGGTGTGGCAATTATTGCAACAAGAACCAGGCTCACTACTTTTGTTCCTCCCAGGCGTTGGGGAAATAGAGAAAGTGAGAGCAGAACTCTCCTCTATGGTAAGTGAGGACATACTTTTGTGTCCGTTATATGGTGCACTTTCACTGCAAGCTCAACAACAAGCCATCCAAGTTGCTCCCAAAGGAAAACGCAAAGTGGTGTTGGCAACCAATATCGCAGAAACCAGTTTAACCATAGAGGGTATTCGTTTAGTGGTAGATAGCGGTTTTGAACGTGTTGGGCAGTTTAACCCACGTACAGGGTTAACAAAATTGGTAAAACAGCGAATAAGCCAAGCGTCAATGGCTCAAAGAGCTGGGCGAGCAGGACGTTTAGAAGCGGGTATGTGTTGGCACTTATTCAGTGAGGAGCAAGCCGAACGTGCTGCCCAGTTTAGCGAGGCTGAAATTAACCAAAGCGATCTCAGTGGGTTATGGCTCTCTTTATTACAATGGGGATGTCATGATACGGCGCAACTAAATTGGTTATCGCCACCACCGCAACCTGCGATTGCCGCTGCGAAGGGGTTATTAACAAAATTAGGAGCTGTAGATAGCCAAGGCAAGTTAACGGTATTGGGGCAAAAGATGGCGGCTTTCGCTTGCGAGGTGCGAACTGCTGCGATGCTCTGTAAAGCGCAAGAAAGTCAAAATAAAAATGTGATGCAGCTCGCCGCATTGTTAACGGCAATCATTGAAGAACCTCCACGTAATGGGGGATGCGACTTACGTAGTTTTATAGAAAGGCCGACAGACAATTGGTGTAAACGTGCATCAATGCTGAGTGAACAAAAAGTATCGAATAAAATTAGTCAACAAGGTGTGCTGATAAGTGAGTGGTTACCAACATTGTTAGCTGCGGCTTTCCCAGATCGTATCGCCAAATCTCGTGATAACCAATTGCGTTATCAACTCGCTAGCGGCTTAGGTGCATCCCTGAATGAATCGGATTCGCTTATTGGCTCGCCTTGGTTAATGGTCGTCTCGGTTTGGCAGCCTGAAAATTCGGCAGATGCACGAATTTCATTAGCTTATCCGATTGAAATTGAACAGTTGCAAGTTGATAACCCTACTTTATTTAGGTCGCAAGAAACCGTGGAATGGGATGAGCAAAAGGGCACTTTATTAGCGTGGAAACGCTTGCAATGTGGGCAACTGGTGGTGAAATCAGAGCGGCTTACTAACCCAGATAAAACGGAAATTCGCCAAGCATTGGTTTACTGGCTAAAGCAAAATGGCTTACAACAACTGAATTGGCAGGAAGATGCACTTCAATTGTGTATTCGTTGCACATTAGCGAAACAGTTGTTTCCTGAAGTTAACTTCCCTGATTTTGATGAAAATGCACTATTGGATTCTTTGGGTGAATGGTTAGAGCCCTATTTGGATGGCGTGACGAACAAGCAAAAATTGCAGCAAATTAATTTAGCTAAATTATTAATCAACCGTTTGGATTGGCAGCAACAGCAGTGGTTGCAGAGTCAGTTTCCAGACACTTACCACGCGCCATCCTTACACGATGTGAGTATTCACTATGCCTTAGATAAACCGCCATTTATCGAAATTCGCATGCAAGAAATGTACGGTGAAAAAACAAACCCAACTGTTGCTCAGGGAAAACTTACCTTAACGCTGTCTTTATTATCGCCTGCCATGCGACCACTGCAAATTACTCAAGACCTCGGTGCGTTTTGGCAAGGTAGCTACAAAGAGATTCAAAAAGAGATGAAAGGACGCTATCCAAAGCATTTGTGGCCAGATGACCCCGCGAATACGGCACCCACAAGGCAAACAAAAAAAGCGATGATGAGTACGAAATAACCGATTTTTGTGCTCTAATAGCGGGTTTCCAAAACGGGCTTGAATGGGCAAAGCAGAGTAAGGAAATGTAATTAAGAGCTTTCTTTGGTGAAATCTCAAGGGTTATGGGCCAAAATTAACCACTAGGCGTTAAGCAATTAGTGAATAATTAAGTTGTTAAGTAATTTTGTAAGGTGATATGGAGCGACCATGTCCGGTAAAGATTTTGAACCAATTGGCCGACGTAATAAAAAAACGGCTGATAAAAAACAATCCTCATCACGCCGCCGTAGAGATCGCGATGATTATGATGATGAAGATTTATACCAAGATGATGATATTGAAGAACAATATCTCGATGATGAAGATGAAGAAGAGCACATGGCTAAAAAAGGCTCAAAAAATAAAAAACAGCGCAAAGTAAAAAGCAAATGGCGTTGGTTTTGGCTACTCGTCAAGTTGATGATCGTGTTTGCGGTGCTATTAGCGGCGTATGGTTTTTATTTAAATCAACAAATTAAAGAGCGTCTCGATGGCAAAGTTTGGGATCTACCCGCTGCGGTTTACGGTCGCATGGTCAACCTGGAGCCAGGGATGGATTATAGCCAAGCGGAAATGACACGCTTGCTCGAAGGTATGCAATATCGAAAAGTCAGTAAAATCACCACATCGGGTGAGTTTGTGGTGCGTGGCAATACCATTGAAATTTTACGCCGTCCATTTAACTTCCCTGATCAAAAAGAAGGGCAGATTCTGGCTCGTATGGTGTTTGAAAATAATGCCTTAAGTAAGATTGAAAATATGGAGAATGGCCGCTCATTTGGTTTTTTCCGTTTAGATCCAAAACTTATCACCATGATGCAATCTGCAAATAATGAGCAGCGTTTGGTGCTGCCATTAGCGGATTTTCCTGAATCTCTGGTGAAAATCTTACTTGAAACCGAAGATAGAAACTTTTACGAGCACGATGGTGTCAGTTTGTACTCTATCGGCCGTGCTGTTGTTGCTAACTTAACTGCTGGGCGCTCAGTACAAGGGGGAAGTACCCTGACACAGCAATTAGTTAAAAACCTGTTTTTGACTAATGAGCGAACCTTAAAGCGTAAAGCTAACGAAGCCTATATGGCTCTCCTGTTGGACTATAATTACAGCAAAGAACGTATTTTAGAACTGTATTTAAACGAAGTTTTCTTAGGTCAAAATGGTAATGATGAAATTCGTGGTTTCCCATTAGCGAGCTTGTACTATTTTGGTCGTCCAATTAATGAATTAAGCTTCGATCAGCAAGCCTTGTTGGTGGGAATGGTACAAGGGGCATCAACCTATAACCCTTGGACAAAACCACAAAATGCCATCAAACGCCGTAATATTGTGTTGAAAATTCTTGAAACGCGCGGTGTGATTGACCAAGAAATGTACCAAGTCCTTAGTGCAAGGCCACTTGGCGTGAAAAATAAAGAAGGGCTGGTGGCATCCCAACCTGCCTTTATGCAAATGGTTCGCTTAGAACTCAATGAAAAATTGGGCGATAAAGTCAAAGAATTATCAGGTGCGAAAATTTTCACAACCTTAGACCCTGTCGCGCAAACTGCAGCGGAAAATGCCGTAGAAAATGGTGTCGCAGATTTACGCAAAACCCGTAAATTAGACGATATTGAAGGTGCAATGGTGGTGGTTGACCGTATTAACGGTGAAGTGCGTGCCATGGTGGGTGGTTCTCAGCCACAATTCTCAGGGTTTAACCGTGCCTTGAACGCACGTCGTAGTATTGGTTCATTAGCAAAACCGCCTGTGTACCTCGCCGCACTAAGTGAGCCTGATCGTTACCGTTTGAACACATGGTTAAAAGATGAACCGCTGACGGTTAAAGTCGGCAACCAAAATTGGAGCCCAAGAAACTACAGCCGTAATTTCAATGGCCGTATGATGCTAGTTGATGCGCTTGCAAAATCACAGAATATCCCAACCGTAAACTTAGGGTTAGATATTGGCCTCGACCAAGTGTTTAATACGTTTGTTCGTCTAGGGGCACCAGCCGCAGCGATGGAAAAAGTGCCAGCAATGTTCTTAGGTGCTGTTAACTTAACGCCAGCGGAAGTGGCTCAGGTTTATCAAACCATTGGTGGTGAAGGCAATCGGGCGAAATTGTCCTCTCTGCGTTCCGTCATCGACGGTGATGGTAACGAAATTTATCAAAGTTACCCATCCGCAGAGCGTGCTGTACCTTCACAAGCTGCTTATTTAACACTTTATGGTATGCAGCAAGTGGTGAATCAAGGAACAGGTCGCGTTTTATTATCCAAATACGGTAAGTACAATTTGGCTGGTAAAACAGGGACAACCAATGATTTGCGTGATAGCTGGTATGCGGGTATTGATGGCAAAGAGGTGGCAATCGTCTGGGTAGGGCGTGATAACAATGGTCCGACACAGTTAACAGGGGCAACAGGGGCTTTAAAAGTCTACCAACGCTACCTTGATAACCAAGCGCCATTAGCTCTGATTAATCGTGCACCAGAGGGCATTGTCGATATGCAAGTCACGGCTGATGGTCAGTTAAGCTGCTCAAACTTTGGTGGTGGTAGAATGTTGCCGATTTGGACTGATAACCCAGACAGTCTATGCCAAGCCTCAGAAGACCAAGCACCAACGTGGAATTTAAATGGCAATAATGATGAGCAAAAAAGTGATGCGCCAGATTGGGTGAAGGATATGTTTGGCGATAATCCCTAAATTTTCGTCATATTTCGAGCCGTGGCGGTGTTGGCTACATTCAGCTACTCGGGTTACATACTAGTGTATGCTCCCCGAGATAGCTTCACTTGCCGCCTTGCCACAACTCGAACTATTTAGAAAATTAACGATATATTCAGTTTTCTAACTTTCTGCTATCTAATTCTTTTAATTGACCACTTCAATGCCTAGAAAATAATTTTCCCGAAACCTATCACAAGGCGAACTATATAAGGAATTATTGTGTAAGATGTATAACTATAAAAGTTAACCTTAGAAAGGTAGAGGTGAAACTAGAGTGCTTCACCTCTTTGGTTTTAATGCAAATTAATTCGCTTTGATTTTCGCCAGCGCTGTTTCAGCAGCTTTGATGGTTTTTTCAATATCTTCATCGCTGTGTGCGATAGACATAAACCCAGCTTCAAAAGCGGATGGTGCGAGGTAAATGCCTTGTTCTAACATGTAATGGAAGAATTTTTTGAAGCGCTCCACATCGCATTTCATCACGTCTTGGTAGCAAGTCACTGTTGCTGCATCCGTGAAGAAAATACCAAACATCCCCCCGACATGGTTGATGACCATTGGAATGCCTTGTTCTTGGGAAACACGTTTTAACCCACGGGCTAATTTTTCTGTTAGCTCATTTAAACGTGAATGAACGCCTGGTTGGGACACTTCTTTTAAGCAAGCAAGGCCCGCTGCCATTGCAACAGGGTTACCCGATAAAGTACCAGCTTGGTAAACAGGGCCTATAGGCGCTAATTTTTCCATGATTTCAAGACGACCACCAAATGCACCCACAGGCATACCACCGCCAATAATCTTGCCTAAGCAGGTTAAGTCTGGCTCAACACCGTAGTAATCTTGTGCGCCACCTAATGCAACACGAAAGCCTGTCATTACTTCATCAATGATCAGTACGGCATTAAATTCATCACATAACGCACGTAGACCAGGTAGGAATTCTGCAGTGGGTGGCACGCAGTTCATGTTCCCAGCAACAGGCTCCACGATGACACAAGCGATATCTTCAGGATAATTTTCAAACGCTTGGCGCACAGATGCAAGATCATTGTAAGTGCAAGTGAGCGTATGTTTGACGAAATCTTCAGGAACACCTGGCGAGTTTGGTTCGCCCATGGTCAGCGCACCAGAACCTGCTTTCACTAATAAGCAATCTGCGTGGCCATGGTAGCAACCTTCGAATTTGATAATTTTATCGCGGCCTGTATAGCCACGAGCTAGGCGAATAGCACTCATGGTAGCTTCAGTACCAGAGTTCACCATGCGAACTAAATCCATAGAAGGAACAAGTTCGCATACTAATTCGGCCATTTCAACTTCGGCGGCAGTTGGTGCGCCGAAACTCAAACCTTTATGGACGGCTTTAATCACCGCATCGCGAATTTCTGGATGGTTATGACCTAAGACCATTGGTCCCCATGAGCCAACGTAATCGACATACGCTTTACCATCAACATCATAAATATAAGCACCATCCGCTTTTTCGATAAATAAAGGCGTACCACCGACACCATTAAAGGCGCGAACTGGCGAATTCACACCGCCAGGAATTTGTTGTTTTGCTTGCTCATACAGAATTTCAGATTGCGACATGGCAGGGCTCCAGAAAAGGGCGAAATAAAAATTTGCCACCATTCTAAAGCACTGCATCAATTAAACCAAATGTTGCTAGCAAGATATGCACAATGTGTCTAATTGCGTAACAACACTTGAACGATTTAGTCAAGTGGCGGATAATTGGGTTAATTGATCTGAGTGGTTTTTAGCCCACACATGAATTTACCGGTCACCGGTTTGGAGTGAAAAATGAGTGATGATGCAGCTCTGCCATTGCAATTTACTGATGCGGCAGCAATTAAAGTTAAAGATTTAGTCTCTGATGAGGACAACCCAAATCTGCGTCTGCGTGTTTATATCACTGGTGGCGGATGTAGCGGCTTCCAGTACGGTTTCACCTTTGATGATCAAATCAACGATGGTGATATGACCATTGAGAAACAAGGTGTTGCGCTGGTCGTCGACCCAATGAGTCTGCAATATTTGGTGGGTGGAAGTGTCGACTATACAGAGGGCTTAGAGGGTTCTCGTTTTATCGTAACAAATCCAAATGCTAAGTCTACGTGTGGATGTGGTTCATCCTTTAGCGTCTAATTTTCGTCATATTTCGTGCTGTGGCGGTGTTGGCTTCATTCAGCTACTCGGGTCACATACTTGTGTATGCTCCCCGAGATATCTTCATTTGCCGCCTTGCCACACCGCGAACTATTTAGAAAATTTCTGTAATTCTTAATTCTTAATTCTTAATTCTTAATTCTTAATTCTTAATTCTTAATTCTTAATTCTTAATTCTTAATTCTTAATTGGATAAGACATTTATTGTTTGCAGAGTTGCTACGTGGCGGTGTTGGCTTCATTCAGCTACTCGGATCACATACTTGTGTATGCTCCCCGA
Source organism: Providencia sp. SP181 (assembly GCF_050446505.1). Classification (NCBI taxonomy): domain Bacteria; kingdom Pseudomonadati; phylum Pseudomonadota; class Gammaproteobacteria; order Enterobacterales; family Morganellaceae; genus Providencia; species Providencia sp. SP181. The sequence continues at coordinate 7,239 of NZ_JBBPXM010000010.1, read as the reverse complement.
GATATCTTCATTTGCCGCCTTGCCACAACGCGAACTATTTAGAAAATTTCCGTAATTCGTAATTCGTAATTCGTAATTCGTAATTCGTAATTCGTAATTCGTAATTCGTAATTCGTAATTCGTAATTCTTCTTTATCAATCGGATAAAGCGTTTAACTGCTCACAAAGTTGTTCGGTGGCGTCGATGATTCGTGGGCCTGCACGATGGAACCAATCTTCATTTAGACGAATGATTGGGACATCCAGTTGTGATTGCCAAAAATTTCTTACAACTTTTTCCTGTTCAATTGAGCCAGTCATTACAATCACATCAGGATTACGAGTGAGCACTTGCTCACGGCTAATTTGCGGCCATTGCACGGCGCTGTTAGCAAAAATATTTTCCCCTCCACAAAATGTCACGACATCATTTTGCAATGTATGTTTACCCGTACTAAATAAAGGCTGAGTCCCCAGTTGGATAAAGATTTTTTTGGTTTTGAGATCTGACTTTTTTTGATTTCGATAAGGAGTCAACTTAGCTCGCATAGCGCTAATATTTTGCTGAGCCAGCTCAGGTCTAGGACTGTATTGGGATAACTCATTGACAGCGTCGATGACTCCATCAATGGTTTGTGGGTCAAAATAGATAATGGGAATGCCAAAGGATGCCAACTGATCAAGCGGCCGTTGCGGGTTTCCCCCTCGCCATGCCAAAATTAAATCAGGTTTAAGCGTGATAATACGTTCGACATTAACCCCTTGCCAATCAGAAACTTGCTCCAGCTTCTTTGCTTGTTCGGGGTAATCGGAGTAAGCACTAACTGCAATCAAGTTATCACCTAACCCAGCAGCATAGGCGAGCTCTGTATTTGCGGGGGATAAACTAACCACGCGCTGTTTTGGCTCAGACAGAGCAGAAAAGGAGATAAAACAAGCCAATAATAAAGTAATAACGTGGGATGAATAGGCAGTTAATTTTTTCATGGCGCATCATCATGTGGCGATAAAAGGCATACCTGACAATTAGTTATGCCTTTTTTGTTGAATTTAAGCCAGCTTAGCTAAAATTGCATTGATCATCAGTGAAGACTGGCGAGCTGCAACGGGAAGAAATTCATCAAAGCTGGTATGCGATTCTTTATCTGCAACATCTGAAATCGCGCGAACCACAACAAATGGTACGCCGAATTGATGGCAGACTTGGCCAATCGCCGTCGCTTCCATTTCAACAGCAGCAACTTGTGGGAAGGTCGCTTTAATGCGTGCTAAAGGTTCTGCACCATTAATGAAGGCATCACCGCTACACACTAAGCCACGAACTGCATTCATATCGAGCAACTTAATGCATTGCTCAGCAACATCAATGAGTTTGTTATCAGCGACAAAAGCAGGTGGGCATTGTGCCATCTGGCCGGGCTCGTAGCCAAATGCCGTAACATCAGCATCGTGATAGCGTACTTCGGTCGAAACAACGATATCACCCACATTTAAGCGAGGGTCTAACCCGCCAGCGGAACCTGTATTAATCACAACATCAGGCTGACAATGTTCTAACAACAAAGTCGTACCAATAGCAGCAGCAACTTTACCAATACCTGATTTTAATAGGGCAATATCAACACCGTTAATTTTCCCAGTGTAAATTTCACAACCTGCACGACTAATGGTTTGGCAGCCTTCAATTTGTGAGCGAAGAATAGCAACTTCTTGCTCCATCGCTCCAATGATCCCAACTTTCATTTTGTCTCCTTTTCCCTGCTCAATTTGTACGATTAGTGTCAATATTTAGACTAGGGAAGATAATGTTTTATTGTGTTAGTGCTGTGTTCTTCGAGCGGGTTCGCAAATTTTATTGCAACAACTCGAATTTCGACAACGAAATTACAAAGATGCACGAAGTGTAACATTGAAAGGTGAGTCGTGAAGTATTTTTCCTGTGTTTAGGCTATATAATGAAGCATCAATTGAGATAGGGAAGGTGGCAGCGTGGGTGAAATTAATTTTCTAAAGAAACTGAGCTTTCAGCGTAACTATATGAGCAGTGCTAAAAACCAGAAAGTCTCACCGCAGGATGAAGACGCCGTAAACCGCTTATTTGAAAGTGACCGTGGGCGTATTATTAATTCCGCTGCTATTCGTCGTTTACAGCAAAAAACACAAGTTTTCCCATTAGAACAAAATGCGGCGGTGCGCAGCCGATTAACTCATTCACTTGAAGTTCAGCAAGTGGGGCGCTATATCAGTAAAACTGTGCTTGGTGAGCTGAAAAAGAAAAAATTGTTAGAAACCTATGGGTTAGATGAGCGTTGTGATGCTTTTGAAAGCTTAGTGGAGATGTCCTGCCTGATGCATGACATTGGTAACCCACCTTTCGGACATTTTGGTGAGGCTGCTATTCAGCGCTGGTTTAGCAAACTACTCGCCCCTGAGTATCTATTTTCATCTGACCTACCCGACCCTTGTCAAATTGAAGCATTGCAATTAACAGGCAATGAAAAGCAAGACCTTTTTCGTCGCCAATTGAAGCGAGATTTATGTTCATTTGAGGGGAATGCACAAGGTTTACGAATGGCTCACCGCTTGTTGAAACTTAACCTAACCTACGCACAAATTGGTTCTATCTTGAAATATACGCGAGGAGCTTATGATTTAGAACCAATCCCAGCAGAATTTGATTATTTGATGAAAAAACCAGGGTATTACTGGTCTGAAGCGGATTTTGTCAGTGAACTTACCAAGAAACTCGATATGGAGAAATATTGCCGTTTCCCACTTTCATACATTATGGAGGCGGCAGATGATATCTCTTATTGTATTGCTGATTTGGATGACGCTGCAGAAAAAGGGATCTTTACCGTTGAGCAATTAATTGATTATTTGCGCGCAGAGTGGGGGAAAGTTGAGCAGAATGATTTATTCGATCAAACCATTATGCGTGCTTATAACAATATTAGTGATAACCACACAAGGCGGATTCAGCAAGACCAGTTTTTTATGTACTTACGCGTTAATATTACAGGTAAGTTAGCGCACTATAGTGCCCAGCGCTTTATTAAAAACCTACCTGAAATTTATCATGGTTGTTTTAATAGCGCATTATTGGAAGACAAAAGCCCTGAGCATCGTTTGCTGAAAGTGTTGAAAACCGTTGCATTTAAACATGTATTTAACCATCACGAAGTCGAGCAGCTAGAGTTACAAGGTTATAAAATTATCAGTGGATTACTCGATTTTTATAGTCCGTTGCTAATGATGAACCGAACTGACTTTGCAGATTTAGTGGAAAAAAATTACCACAAACACTTTTTTATTGAAACGCGGTTATTCCATAAGTTATCCAATAAGCACCGTTTATCCTATAACGAGGCGCTTGAGAAAGTCTCTGCAACGAATGAAGCGGATAAATCTATTCTTGAGTTTTACTATCGAGCCCGCTTGATTCAAGACTACATCAGCGGTATGACAGATCACTATGCTTATGAAGAATATAGAAAATTTATGGTGAGTAATTAATAATATTAATTCGCTAAGTAATAAAATCGAAAAGTAGGCAATAAAATAAAAGGAAAAACAGGTATACTAGGCGTGTCTGTTTTTCTTTTTTCAGAAATAAAAAATGCCTGAAATGGAAACAAACAAGGACCCTTTTTTGTAACTAATACTTCGTTGTGACTACTTATGGCTCAATTTTACTCTCCGAACCGCCGCACCACTCCACGCCGTCAACTTACGGTCATTGCTGATAGCTTAGATGCAGCAGGGCAAGGTATAGCACGTCTTGACGGGAAAACAATTTTTGTTGCGGATTTATTACCAGGGGAGGAAGCTCAGATTGAGTTAACGGAAGATAAGCGTAGTTTTGCGAAAGCGAAAGTGGTTAAGCGCTTATCAACAAGTCCACAGAGAGTGAAGCCACAATGCCGTTATTTTAATCAGTGTGGTGGCTGCCAACAGCAACATATTGATATTGAATTACAAAGAGCAAGTAAGGCCGAGGCTTTACAATATTTAATGATGCGAGAAACGGGAGTTGATAAAAGTGCAGCTCCCGTAATGAGTGGTGAACCTTATGGCTATCGCCGCCGTGCTCGCTTAGGCTTGCAATATCAACCTAAACATCAACGGTTGGTGATGGGGTTTCGTCAAGTACAGTCCAATACGCTGGTTGATATTAAAAACTGTCCAGTGTTAGTGCCTGAACTGGATATGTTACTTACCCCCCTTTCTGAGTGTCTTAACCAACTTAGCATTAAGCCGAAATTAGGCCATGTTGAGCTTATCCATGCGGATAACAGCAATATCATCATGATCCGTCATTTAGTGCCTTTTTCACATGCAGATAAACAGAAACTTAACGATTTTGAAAGGCAATATGACGTGTCTATCTGGTTGGCAGGAAATGACAATGCATTAGAAGCACTGACGTCGAGCTCACCAATGCCAGAATATCAAGTGGTAGGTGAAGTGCTTAAATTTAACCCATTGAATTTTATTCAAGTGAATGGGCAAGTAAATCAATTGATGGTGGCACAAGCGTTAGCATGGTTAGATCTAACGCGTGAAGATAGGGTATTAGACCTTTTTTGCGGAATGGGTAATTTTACGTTACCAATAGCACGATTAGCGCAATCAGTTGTTGGGGTTGAAGGTGTCGAAAATTTAGTCGAACAGGCGCGAAACAACGCTCAGCTCAATACTATTTCCAACGCGACCTTCTATAATGAGAACCTAGAAGCCGAAATTCATACACAACCGTGGGCAGCTCAAGGGTTCAATAAAGTATTATTAGACCCTGCACGAGCAGGGGCGGCGGGCGTGATGGAACATTTAATTAAACTGATGCCTGAAAAAATTGTCTATGTTTCTTGTAACCCAACGACATTAGCAAGGGACAGTAAAGTTTTGCTTGATGAGGGGTATCAATTGTTACATTTGCGGATGTTAGACATGTTTCCGCACACTAGCCATTTAGAATCAATGGCACTATTTATCCGTCGGCCAGAGCATTAACAGGTAGGGAGAATATATGGTTGCAGTAAGAAGCGCACATCTTACCCCAGCAGGTGAGTTTGCCCCAGAAAAATGGGTAGGCGGTCTGGGTTTGAGCAATAAACAATCAGAAGAAAAGCTCATCCATACCTGGCAGTTTTGTCACGATAAATTAGCAGGCCAAGAAATTGGGCCTTTATTGCTGTGGCGTGGCATCGAGATGACAGAAATCTTATCTACGCTCAGCATGGACATTGGCAGCTTACAAGCCGCATTATTATTTCCATTAGTAGAAGAAGGCAAGCTGGAAGAGCACGAAGTCATTGAACAGTTCGGAAATTCGATACACGAACTTGTTAAAGGCGTGCTTGAGATGGATGCTATTCGTCAATTAAAAGCGACACAATCCAGTGAAACAAGCTCAGTCCAAGTCGATAATATCCGTCGTATGTTATTGTCGATGGTGGAAGATTTTCGTTGTGTTGTCATCAAGCTAGCAGAGCGTATCGCGCATTTGCGTGAAGTCAAAGACGCCACAGAAGATGAACGCGTATTAGCCGCAAAAGAATGCTCCAATATTTATGCGCCATTAGCGAATCGCTTAGGGATAGGGCAATTAAAATGGGAGTTAGAGGACTTCTGCTTCCGTTATTTGCACCCTGATGAATACAAAAAAATCGCTAAGTTACTCCATGAACGCCGTATTGACCGTGAAGATTATATTGATAATTTTGTCGGTACGTTGCGTAAATATATGCTAAAAGAAAACATTCAGGCTGATATTTACGGTCGTCCCAAGCATATCTACAGTATTTGGCGCAAAATGAAGAAGAAATCATTGGCGTTTGATGAGCTGTTCGATGTGCGGGCTGTACGTATCGTGGTTGAACGTTTGCAAGATTGCTACGCGGCACTGGGAATTGTGCATACCCATTTTCGCCATCTTCCTGATGAGTTTGATGACTATGTAGCAAACCCCAAGCCAAATGGCTATCAATCAATTCATACAGTTGTGTTGGGCCCCAACGGTAAAACCCTTGAAATTCAAATTCGTACCCGCCAAATGCATGAAGATGCAGAGTTAGGGGTCGCTGCACACTGGAAATATAAAGAAGGCGCAACAGGAATTGGCAAGGGAAGCAGCTACGAAAATCGTATTGCATGGCTGCGTAAATTAATTGCATGGCAGGAAGAAATGGCAGACTCAGGTGAAATGCTTGATGAAGTTCGTAGCCAGGTATTTGATGATCGCGTTTATGTCTTTACACCGAAAGGGGATGTTGTCGATTTACCGACAGGGTCAACTCCACTTGATTTTGCCTACCATATTCACAGTGATGTAGGGCATCGTTGTATCGGTGCGAAAATTGGTGGTCGGATCGTGCCATTTAGTTATCAACTGCAAATGGGGGATCAAATTGAAATCATCACCCAAAAACATCCGAACCCAAGCCGTGATTGGTTAAATCCAAACTTAGGCTATGTCACAACCAGCCGTGGGCGTGCCAAAATTCAAAACTGGTTCCGTAAACAAGACAGAGATAAAAACATTCTTGCTGGACGCCAGATTTTAGATAGTGAACTATCTCAGCTTGATATTAGCCTGCGTGAAGCGGAAAAACTGCTTATTGCCCGCTATAACGTTCATTCTCTGGACGAAGTATTAGCAGGTATTGGTGGCGGTGATATTCGAATTAACCAGTTGGTGAATTTCTTACAAAGCAAATTCAATAAAGCAACGGCGGAAGAAGAAGACCGCGCGGCAATGAAGACATTAGAAAGTAAGTCTTCACTCCCAAGAGCACCATCCCATGGTAGTGGTCGAGTGGTGGTTGAAGGGGTTGGTAACCTAATGCACCATATTGCACGTTGCTGCCAGCCAATTCCAGGGGATGAAATTGTCGGTTTTATCACGAAAGGACGAGGTATTTCTATTCACAGTGCGGATTGCGAACAATTAGCTGAGCTGCAAAGTCACGCACCAGAACGCGTGATAGATGCAGTTTGGGGAGAAAACTATTCCAGTGGTTATTCTCTCGTGGTTAGAGTTATCGCCAATGACCGTAGTGGTCTACTACGTGATATCACGACAATATTAGCTAATGAGAAGGTTAATGTGCTTGGCGTCAGTAGCCGCAGCGATGTGAAGCAGCAATTAGCAACGATAGATATGACAATTGAGCTGTATAATATTGAGGTGCTGAGTCGGGTGTTAGCAAAATTAAATCAGTTGCCGGATGTTATTGAGGCAAAACGCCATTCCCAGTG